>WRAY01000017.1 GCA_009779975.1 Bacillota bacterium
GTGTTCAAACTGTCAAAAACAGGACTAGGAATTTCTAAGATTTGTTTAGAAAAAGTTCATGAAAAATTCACAAACATTTGTTTTGTCAAAAGCATTGACAAATAGGGTGTTTTCATGTTATAATTAGTTTGTGGTTTTGCCATCATCAAGGAGCAAAAGAGATAAAAACAGAAGGCTGATGATTGAGAAAATTGTTGGTTTTATTTTTCACATTTTATCTTTCATTTTTTGCTTAAATAACTATGTTAAAAATAAAAAACATATCTAAAACTTATTCAACTCAAAGTGGAGTAAAAGTCAAGGCACTTGAAAAAATTTCTCTCTCTTTTAATGAGTCGGGATTAGTTTTTATATGTGGAAAAAGCGGAAGCGGAAAAACAACGCTAATTAATATTTTGAGCGGATTGGATGAGCCGAATAGGTATAATGAAAAAAACAGCGAATTTAAAATTTTGGACAGAGATTATTACTCAATGCAAGAGAGTGATATGGACGCTTATCGTAATTCGTATGTCGGCTATGTCTTTCAAGAATTCGGACTAATAAACGAGTTGGATGTTGAAGAAAATATAGCGCTTGCAATAGCCCTTCAAAACGATAAATCATCTTTTAGAACAGTTAGTGAAGTTTTGGAAATGGTGGGACTCGAAAATCACGAAAAAAGAAAAGTCTATGAACTTTCGGGCGGGCAAAAACAAAGAGTATCAATAGCAAGAGCATTAATCAAAAATCCGAGAATTCTATTTGCGGACGAGCCGACAGGCAATCTTGACAGTGAAACTTCAAGACAAATTTTTTCTCTTTTGAAAGAGTTATCAAAAACAATGCTAATCGTTATCGTCACTCACGAAACGGAGAGTGCCATTAACTATGGTGACAGGATAATAACATTAAGTGGTGGGAAGGTTTTTTCAGATAAGGAAAAAACAAAAGAAATTGACTTAAAAGAATTAAAAAGAGAATATCAAAAAAAGATAGACGAACACTTCGAGAACTCAAAAGAGAATGAATATAACCCCAAAAAATTCATCAAAACAAACAGCAAAATGTCACTGAAAACGGCATTAAGATTGTGTCTAAAATCAATAAAAGCAAAAAAGACAAGATTTATTTTCACAATAATGCTAACAACTATTGCTCTTACAGTTTTTATTATTTCAGATTTTATGAACCGCTATGACTACCACACGGCAACGCTTCAAAGCATGGCAAGGCATGAAATCAATACTGTTATGATAAGAGGATCAAGCACGAATATTTCAGACACGGGGGCAGTAGTTAGAAGCCCTGCTGACCTTAACTGGAGAAACAGAGAATTTTTGGAAACACTGGATGTTCCAGTTTTTCAGTCAAGAATAACAAATGTCAGTATACATTCCTATAGAGGATTGACCATCAACAGAATAAGAAGACTTGTTGAGATGCATGAAGAAATAACTCATGATAATTTAAGTGACTTTTATAATGCTACGCTTATAGTAGGGGAATTGCCTCAAATACGGGATGGTGACAGGGTGGAAGTCTTAATATCCGAATATTTGGCGGAAAATTTTATGCGTAGAGGAGCAAATTTTCACAACGGATTTGTTGATGTTCACTATCCTTTGGTTGACGGGTTTGAGAACTTGCTCGGAGCGAATTTTTTGGTGCGAGATATTTTTTTCTATATCTCTGGAATTTTTGCCACTTCGTGCAGAGCAAGGGCAGATGCAAGAGGGCACAGGAATTATGCGTCTCTAGCATTCAACAGAATGTATATTTATAACACCATGATTGCCCCTGCATTTTCTCATCTTCCGGTATTTGCCATGATAAGAAGCATTCCTGTCTTAACCACTTTTATTTCTTTAAGCGGGGACAGAAGACAAGATACGATATTATTAGAAAATATCAATGAAGGTCAAGTGCTTGCCAGAACATTTATGAGCGATGAGTTAATAGAAGTTGAAGAAACATTTTCTCTTTTGGGATCCATTTTAACGGGAACATCGCTGTTATTATTCTTGCTTGCCATGCTTTTAGTTTTTAATTTCATATCATCTTCAGTCTCATCGAAAAAAAGCGACATCGGAATACTTCGTGCGATGGGTGCAAAAAATAAAGACACGGCAAAAATACTTATTTTTGACGGCACAATAGTTTTGTTAGCATCAATAATTTTGGCAATTATTTTATCTTTAGTCGGCGTGCCGATATTAAACCTTGCACTTTCATCTTCATTTACAATGAGATTAAACATCATCTCCTATAATTTTATATCATTTCTTCTCGGCATATTGACAACAATCGCCACAGTTGCCATAGCATTTTTAATTTCCTTTTATCGAATATCAAGGTTAAAAGCAATTGATGCTTCGAGAAGAAAGGATTAGATGTTCTCCCATAAAACCTCGCAATGATGCACAGGCTTTTTTGATATTCATGCTTTAATCGGCAATTTCCCTGCAATATTTTTATCTCATTAAAAAAATGAAACTAAAACTAAAAAATTTAATATTAATTCTCTTGGCAATGCTGTTTGCAGTGTTTGCATTTTCTGCGTGTGAAGAACCAGAGCCTCCTCCTCCTAGTGAAATAACCCGTTTTCAATATGTCAGCGGTGCATTCGGTCACAGCATGGCACTCGATAAACAAGGCAACATTTGGACATGGGGCGGAGAAGAATCAGCCTACCGACTTGGACATGGATATAATGTGAGACAAAAGCGACCTTTGATGATAACACAATTTTTTTCAAGCTACGAAGAAATTTTTAATCCGCCGATATTCACACAAATAAGTGCAGGCACTAGGCATAGTATGGCATTAGACAGGGAAGGAAACATTTGGACATGGGGACAAGGTGGTGGCGGAGCGTTAGGACACGGCAATGCCTTAGATCAAAATCTTCCTCAAATGATATCCTTTGTCTATTTGGACGAAAGCGAAAATGAAATAACGATAGTTCCTAGGTTCATCGGGATAAATGCAGGAAATGGTTTCAGCATGGCAATTTGCGGTGAAGGAAATATTTGGGCATGGGGACAGGGTAACTATAGACCACGAAAGATAACACAATTTTATAACCATGAAAACAACTTGCCAACATTCACCGAGTTAAGCATAAGAGATTGGCACAACATGGCGCTAGACAGCGACGGAAACATTTGGACATGGGGGAGCGGAGTTAGCGGGGCATTAGGGCATGGAGATGAATTAAGCAAAAATATCCCCAAAAAGATTACACTTGTTTTTTTAAATGAAAGCGGATATGAAACAACAATCGCTCCTAAGTTCACACAAGTTAGTGCAGGAAATGATTTCAGCATGGCAATTTGCGATGAAGGAAACATATGGATGTGGGGCGGCTGGTGGTATTTTAATCATTCTAACGAACAAATCGGACACGGCAGTCACATTCAACCGTCACATAGACCAAGAAGGATAACACAATTCTATAATTACTATGACGAAATATCAAGTTTGCAACACAGTGGCATATATTTCATTTCAATCAGTGCTAACATAAGCCACAGTATGGCAATTTGCAATGAAAATAATATTTGGACATGGGGAAGCGGATGGTATGGCGAGTTGGGACATGGAGGTTTTGGCAGAAGATATTATCCCAGAAGAATAAGGTTGGTTTTTTTAGGGTCGGGCTATGAGTTATTCGGTGCTCCGAGATTTCAAATGATATCAGGCGGAAATTTCTACAGTTTGGCAATTTGCGGTGAAAATAATATTTGGGCATGGGGAAGTAACACTAACCACCAACTAGGGCTTGAAAGACTGGGGCTTCTTCGACCTATGCGAATCGTGATGTAATTTTATTTTATTATGGCAGTGTCAATTTTTCGACGACATACCAATGTAGGGACGAACAATGCAACCTCCAAAAAATTAACAATAAAAATTCGTAAGGGTTGTCATTGACCGCCCGCACAATAATAATAAAATTCCTAAAATTTGCTAGTTAAGTTTTTTTGAAAAGTTCAAAAATTCTCTTGACAAATTTTTTATAGTATGTTAGAATAAAAATCATGAAAATAAAGTGTTCACCATGCTTGGTAAGTGCGAACTTAGTCGCTACATACCCAGTCTAGTGGACACTTTTTTTATATAACGCATAACGCATAACGCATAACGATTGTTAGATTTAATTTTATTATCTCTATCTTTCGTTGTGCGTTATGCATTATGCGTTTAAAAAGAGGATAAACTTATGAAAGAAGTAAATCAAAAAAACGCATATTTGGTTCTATCAAACGGAAAAGTGTTCAAAGGTCAATCTTTTGGGCATGATGAAGAAATTATCGGTGAAGTTGTTTTCACAACTGCGATGAGCGGCTATTTGGAAACACTGACTGACCCTAGTTATTTCGGGCAAATTGTCACGATGACTTTTCCGCTGGTTGGAAACTATGGCGTCATACAAGAAGATTTTGAAAGCGGACAAGTTTGGCCGAGAGGTTTTATTGTGAAATACCCTTGCAAAAACCCGTCAAATTTTCGCTCACAAGGTGATTTGGATACCCTTTTGAAGAAACACAAAGTTACAGGAATTTGCAACTTCGACATAAGAGCATTAACAAAAATACTTAGAAACGAGGGTGCAATGGGCGGAAAAATTCTCTTTCGAGAGCCAACAAAAGCAGACATTGAAGAAGCAAAGAAATTCAAGATTTTGAACGCCATCTCAAATGTTTCGATGAAAGATACTCATCAAGGGACTTGTCAGGACGAGGGTGTAAATGTAGGGGTGAGCAATGCGAACCCGAATAAAATCGACAATAATAATGCAGGGGCGGCAAACAATGGGCGGCAGGTTGCCGCTCCTATAACTCCCCAATTAAAAGTCGCTCTCCTCGACACCGGAACAAAACGAGCAATAATGCGACTTTTAACAGAAAGGGGATGTGAGGTGAAAAAATTTCCGTTCAACGCAACCGCCGAAGAAATTCTTGCATTCAAGCCTGACGGAATAATGCTTTCCCCTGGACCCGGTGATCCGAGTGAAAAAGCAAACGAGATAATAATAAAAACAGTCGAAAAACTCTCTAAATCAGGCGTCCCGATTTTCGGGATTTGCATGGGACATCTTCTTTTAGCCACTGCAAACGGACTAAAAACAAGAAAACTAAAATTCGGTCATCGCTCTTCAAACCAACCGGTGAAAGATTTGAGCAATGGAAAAGTCTATATAACAAGCCAAAACCACGGCTACGAAGTAGTTTGCAAAAATCCATGGTTAGTCAATGTCAATGACAACTCATGTGAAGGCATAGACTACGGCAAATCCTTCTCTGTTCAATTCCACCCCGAAGCCCACAGCGGTCCCCATGACACAATGTTCCTCTTTGACAAGTTTGTGGAACGCATGAAAAAATAAATAAATTTAGGGGCGGGAATCTCTCGCTCGCACAATAAAAATATGAAAAATGTTGCAACAATTAAATACGCTGGACAAAGTGTTCAACAAGGATATGTTGAGCAGTGTTTGTTATTTGATTTTGCAAATGTTACAAAAATAAAAAAAGAGAGCGAATCAAAAATAATAAAATTCCGTATTCCAAAATTGGATTTTAGAGGATATAATGAAAACAAATATATTGAAGATTTGCGAAAATATGGAATTGAAAATTTATGGGATGAAATACTTGAGTTTTCAACAGAAAACAAAAAAGATGCTTTTTTAAATCTTTCTAATTTTGGAGAACTATATGAAAAGGCACTTGCTGAACAGGATAAGGAGAACAAGAAAGAGAGCGGTCAATACTTCACTCCCGATGATGTGAGCAATCTTATGTCTCGTTGGCTTGTAGGTTTAGAGGGCGAAAATGTTTGTGATGTTTGCTGTGGAACGGGAAATCTAATACTTGCATATTTGAAGGAAGTTGGTGAAGTTGAGGCAAAGCAATTGCTTAATGAAGGAAAAATTTATTTATATGATTGTGACCATATTGCCCTAAAAATTGCAAAGTGTTCAATTGAAATGATTTATGGAAAAGACTTGGCTGAAAAAGTTAATATAATATGCGGTGATTTTTTATATAGAGACATAACACTCCCACAAAATGCAAAAGTCATTTCCAATCCTCCATATGCCAAAATAGTGGAGTTCAAGCCTAGTTGGGAAAGAACAAAAAATTTATTTTCAAGCAAAGATTTTTATTCCGCTATCATTGAAAAAATTGCATTGAGTAATTCTAAAGCCGTCATCATTTCGCCATATAGTTTTTTAGGAGCAAAGAAATTTTATCACCTCAGAGAAGTTTTAAATGATTATAGCGGTTTTGTAGTTTCATTTGATAATGTTCCAGCAAATATCTTCAATGGCAGAAAGCATGGTATTTTTAATTCTAACACTGCAAACTCTGTTCGGGCGGCGATAACCGTGATTGATAATACTGGAGAGAAAGGTTTCAGAACAAGTCACCTTATTCGTTTTAAAACGGAAGAACGAGAAAATCTTTTTAAAAATGGCACTCTAGAGTGTTTTGTTAGTAGCAAAAAGCAAGTAGTAACCGAAGAAAACCAATCCTATGTGAAATGTCACAAAGAACTAGAAAACGCTTTTATTGCATGGAAAGAAAAATCAAATAAAACTCTTAAAGATTTATTAAGTAACAAACCAAACAACTATCCATTATATGTCCCAAACACTTGCAGGTATTTTACAACTGCGGCGATAGCACCACTAAGTCGTGCTGGAGGAATAATTCTATATGCAAAAGACGAAGAATGTTATGATCTGTTGTATTGCATGATAAATTCAAGTTTTGCTTATTGGCATTGGCGATTATATGACGGTGGAATAACTTATCCAATAGGGCTTTTGGAAGAACTTCCAATATTTGATAATCTTTTAACGAATGAAGATAAAGAATTTTTTAGAGAAATGAGAAAAGAAATGTCAGCACTTGAAAAACTATATATTGTTACAAAACTAAATGCAGGAGTTCATCAAGAAAACATAAAATTCCCTCCTGATTTTAGAGAAAAACTAAATACACGATTTTTTGAAATTTTAAAAATAAAAGAAAGTCATACTCTTTTAGAGCTGGTTCATAGTAACGCAGTTTTTAACTAAGGAAAATGGAAAAAGAAAAAATACCACTATCAAAAACACAAAATGAAATAATGGCGGAGTTTTATGAAAAGCCTCCGACAAAGGTTGTTTTTAGAAAACGCATTAGAGAGAAGTTGTGGAAATTTGCAACAAAGAGAGAAGATATTCCAGAAGAATATGATTTGAAAGAAATTTGCCCTGCACTTTTTTGTGAAATAGAAAAAAGTATAGCATCGGGAAGAAACATTCAGTCAGCAATTTTTAGTGAGTGTGTTTATGCCCAGACGCTTGCAAATATGTTCTTATTAAACAATTGTATAATATTTCAAGAGAATCCTAATTTTCTTCCCCAACCTATTTTAAGTTTACTGAAGTCTTACTCATTGGTCGCAAGATATGTTTATTCAAATGAGGATAATTCAAGAATGCTTATTCAAGCGGGTGGACCAGGTGGTGTGGATAGTGCGTTAATTACTGTAATTGATTTGAACATCTATAAAATCGAATTCAAAGAACCTTGGTCAAAAGGAACAGAGGCAGACTTGCCAAATTATTGTGAGGAAGGAAAGTTAATAAGTTCTTTAGAATTTGAAGATAAGCATCCATATTTAATGGATATGCTCTCGGAGCATATTGGAACAAGCATTTTTGATATTAGAGGACATAACATTTCTAAGTTTTCTCCCGATAGTGTGATAACGGCTGTTTCAAAAAATTATACTTCAAAGATGTTTGCAGATGTTTGTTGCACTGAAGACAAAAAAGGACTTTTAACTATGTTGCCATGCAATCAAATACCGCAATGGGCATTGTTAATGGGAGAAATTCGCTCAACTGGAAAAAACCATTATGAAGTTTGGACACCAAATGCATTAAAGAATGTCATTGAAGAAAAAGGTGGAATTTTAGAAAATGGTATCGTTCAAATCGAAAAATCTAAATTATTATTTCGTAGACAGCGTGGTGGAAATAGAGCAATATCAGGACACAAAATAAATGAATCTTTTTTTGTATATTTGCAAGATTGTAAAGAAGTGGGAGATAAAATTTTTAACATTAACAAGGTTAGACAAGTAAAACCTACAATAGCAGGAAAAATGGATTTTAAAGAATTAGATTATTTTGAAGTGAAAGAGTATTATCAAAGTTAAACCCCCCTAACAATAATTATGAATTATGCATTTTTAATTATGCATTGAGGAAAAAATTATGCCACACGATAAAAAGATAAAAAAAGTAATGGTTATTGGCTCGGGTCCGATTGTTATCGGGCAGGCGGCTGAGTTTGACTATGCGGGAACGCAGGCTTGCCGAGTTTTGAAGGCAAATGGGATTGAAATAGTTCTCATCAATTCAAACCCTGCGACCATCATGACGGACAAAAATATTGCGGACAAAATTTATATTGAGCCGTTAACTTTGGAAGTCGTTAAACGCATTGCAAAAAAAGAAAAACCCGATGGAATACTCTCCGGCTTAGGCGGTCAAACAGGTTTGACTTTGTCGATGCAACTGGCGAAATCCGGTTTCCTCAAGGAAAACAATATTCGCCTGCTTGGCTCACTTCCCGAGACAATCGACAGGGCCGAGGACAGGCAAATTTTTAAAGACACAATGGAACGAATTAAAGAGCCTTGTGTTCCGTCTGTCACAGTCACAACTGTTGAGGACGCTTTGAAGTTTGCAAAAGAAAGAGGCTACCCGGTTGTTGTCCGTCCCGCTTTTACCATGGGCGGAGCCGGCGGCGGTTTTGCTCACAGCGACGAGGAGTTAAGAAATATTTGCTCCGGCGGACTTGCTATGTCACCTATCGGGCAGTGTCTGATTGAGATGTCAATAGCGGGTTGGAAAGAGATTGAGTTTGAAGTAATTCGCGACAAACTAGGCAACAAAATAATTGTCTGTTCAATGGAGAATGTTGACCCTGTCGGAATTCACACAGGCGATAGTATTGTTGTTGCTCCATGCTTGACACTCGCCGATAAAGAGTTGCAAATGTTAAGAACTGCCTCACTCAACATTGTTGAAGCCCTTGGAGTTGAGGGCGGTTGTAATGTTCAACTTGCCTTAAATCCAAATAGTTTTGAATACGCAGTTATTGAAGTTAACCCCCGAGTTTCCCGCTCGTCTGCTCTTGCCTCAAAAGCAACAGGTTATCCTATTGCAAAAGTTGCAACACAAATTGCAATCGGCTACACTTTGGACGAAATTGAAAATCCGGTCACAAAAACAACAAAAGCATGTTTTGAGCCGGCACTTGACTATGTGGTTGTCAAACTTCCGAAATTCCCATTTGATAAATTCGTCTATGCCGAGAACAAACTAGGCACTCAAATGAAAGCAACAGGCGAAGTAATGGCAATATCCGACAACTTCGAAAACGCACTCATCAAAGCAGTCAGAGGAGCAGAACTCGGTCTAAAAGGACTGGACTCCCCAAGACTTCTCGAAAAGAAAGACAGTGAAATTCGCAAGATGCTCCATGAAAAAAATGACCAAAGACTATTTGTTGTCTATGAGGCCTTAAAAAGAGGGGTCAGCATCGACGAAGTGCATGAGATAACGAAGATAGACAGATGGTTTTTGTATGCTCTTATTAGAATTAAAAATAACAATCACCAATCACCAAACACCAATCACAATTCACTCATTTACAAAATGGTCGACACTTGTGCCGGCGAATTCGACTCAAAAACAGCCTATTTTTATTCACTTGAAAACGGCGAAGAAAACGAAGCACTGCCATTTATTCAAAACAGCAAAAAAGAAAAAGTTGTCGTTCTCGGATCAGGACCTATTCGCATAGGACAAGGAATTGAATTTGACTATGCCTCGGTTCATTGCGTGTGGACGCTTAGAAAACTCGGCTATGACGCAATAGTTATCAATAACAACCCCGAAACCTTATCAACTGATTTTGACACAGCGGACAGGCTATATTTTGAGCCGCTTTGTATTGATGATGTCATGAATATTATCAATATTGAAAAGCCAATCGGAGTTGTTGTCGCATTCGGCGGCGGAACCGCAATAAAACTTGCAAAAGATTTGTCCGACAGAGGTGTTAAAATACTCGGCACAAGTGCAGATGCTATAGACATTTGCGAAGACAGAGACCGCTTTGACAAACTCCTTGAAGGTTTAAACATTCGTCGTCCTGACGGAGTTGGAGTGTTCACAAAAAATGATGCCCTAAAAGAAGCAAGAAAACTCGGCTATCCAGTCCTCATGCGTCCCTCATATGTTCTAGGCGGTCAAAACATGATTATCGCTTTCAATGATGATGACATAATTGAATACATGGACATCATACTTCGCCGTGAACTTAACGGTCCTGTTTTGATTGATAAATATCTAAAAGGAAGAGAGATTGAAGTTGACGCAATTTGTGACGGAGAAGAAGTTTTAATTCCGGGGATAATGGAGCAAATCGAGGCAACAGGTGTTCATTCAGGAGACAGTATCGCAGTCTATCCAACAATCAATGTCGGAAAAATTCTTGCAGACAGGGTTTTAGCCTTAACTAAAAAAATAGTAAAATCTCTTGATGTCAGAGGACTTGTCAACATTCAATATGTTCTGTTTGAGGGCGAAATTTATGTCATCGAAGTAAACCCAAGGGCTTCAAGAACAGTTCCGTATATTTCAAAAGTAACAGGCATTGATATGTGTGAACTTGCAGTAAGATGTTCTTTGGGAGAAAAATTAAAAGACTTGACACCTTTAAAAGGTATTGCTCCTGTTCCTGATTTTGTGACCGTCAAAGTCCCTGTTTTCAGTTTTGAAAAACTAGCAGGATTAGACACACTTTTGGGACCCGAAATGAAATCAACAGGCGAAGTTTTGGGACTGGGAAGAACTTTAGAGGAAGCGCTATACAAAGGACTCTTAGGCGCAGGCTACAAAATGAAGAAAAAAGGCGGCGTTTTAATAACTGTTTCTGATTCCGACAAAGATGCAATAATAGCCGTTGCAAGAAAATTCAAGCAAGAAGGATTTGAACTTTATTCAACAAAAGGAACTGCAAAATTCCTATCTCAAAGCGGTATTGACGGAGTTCAAGTTGTCGAAAAAGTAAAAGACTCAAAAACTAACAATACTATTAAATTGCTTGAGAGCGGAAAAGTGTCCTATGTCGTTTCAACTTCCGAAAAGGGAAGAGACCCCGCAAAAGACGATGTGAAAGTGAGAAGAAGGGCAGTTCAACTCGGCATTTCCTATGTCACAAGCGTAGACACAGCAAGAGCATTAATCTACAGCATAGCGAGCGGCTACAGCGAAGAGACAATTGAACTTATTGATATTAATTCATTATTTTAATTTCAACGCATAACAACGCATAACGCACAACGATTGTTAGAATTATTTTTAAACACGCTATCCTTCGTTATGCGTTATGTTTTGATTTGGAGATTTTTTATGGAAACAATACTTGTTTTAGATTTCGGCGGACAATACAAAGAGTTGATCTGCCGAGCAGTTAGAAATTTAAATGTTTATGCCGTTATTGAAAGCGGTGCTATTAGTTTGGAAAAAATTCGGGAGATTAATCCGATTGGAATAATACTCACCGGCGGTCCTAACAGTGTTTATGGTGAGGGTGCTGTTTCGTGTAATAAAGAGATTTTCTCGCTCGGAATCCCTGTTCTTGGGATTTGCTATGGTATGCAACTTATGGCGCATTTACTCGGTGGAAAAGTGTCAAGCGGAGAAGTTGGTGAATACGGAAGAGTTATGGCGTCTCGCAATGCAGCAGACAGTGTTTTGTTAAAAGGCATATCCGATGATTTTTTTGCATTAATGTCACATCGTGATGTTGTTAGCATTCCGCCGCCCGACTTTAAAATAACGGCAAAGAGTGCAAATGCTATAGCCGCTATTGAAAATGAGACAAAAAAACTCTACGGCGTTCAATTCCATCCCGAAACTCGTCACACTGAATATGGAAAGGAAATCATTAAAAAATTTCTTTCAATTTGCGGAGCAACCGGGTCGTATAAGTTAAAAAACTACATAACCGAACGAGTTGAAAGCATTAGAAAACAAGTGGGACATGAAAAAGTTCTTCTCGGACTTTCGGGAGGAGTTGATAGCAGCGTGTGTGCGGCACTACTTTCAAAAGCAATCCCCGGTCAACTGACATGTGTTTTTGTTGACCATGGATTTATGCGTAAAAATGAAGGTGATGAAATTGAAGAAGCATTCAAAAACTTTGACCTCAAATTAATCCGAGTTAATGCTCAGGACAGATTTTTAAAAGCGGTTGAAGGAGTTAGTGATCCCGAAAAAAAACGCAAAATAATCGGTGTTGAATTTGTTCGGGTATTTGAAGAAGAAGCGGAAAAATTAGGAAAAGGAGAGGACATCAAATTCTTAGGTCAAGGCACGATTTATCCCGACATAGTTGAAAGCGGCGGACAATTCGGCGCAACAATAAAAAGTCATCACAATGTCGGCGGACTTCCGGACGACATGAAATTTGTCGGCTTAGTCGAACCTCTAAGCGGACTATTCAAAGACGAAGTCAGAAAAGTCGGCAAAAAACTGGGACTGCCATCAAATTTAGTTGACCGCCAACCTTTCCCCGGGCCGGGCTTAGCGGTGAGAGTAATGGGTGAAATAACAAAAGAAAAACTGGACACTCTTCGTGATGCCGATGCAATACTAAGAGAAGAACTAGATGCCATATCTCTAAAAAACCGTCCATCTCAATACTTTGCGGTTCTCACTCAAACCCTTTCTGTTGGAGTGAAAGGAGATGCAAGAACTTACGACTTTGTATTAGCCCTAAGAGCAGTAATAACAGACGATTTCATGACAGCGGAATACGCTGAACTTTCACACTCACTACTCAAAAAAATATCATCCCGAATAACAAGCGAAGTCAAAGCAATTTCAAGAGTAGTCTATGACATTTCCAGTAAACCCCCCTCAACGATAGAGTGGGAATAAGAAATTGATAAACATAATAAAGTTTGGGCGGCAGGTTGCCGCCCCTACAAGTTATTTTTTAAATTATCGACAAAATCCCGTAGGGGCGGGCATCGACCGCCCGCACAGTATTATTTGTTCAACCACCTCGACAAAACAAGATTTCAACAACAATTATGCATTAACTAAAAAACCAAACATCAAGGAGATAACAAAATGAATAACGAACTAACAAACAAATGCCCTAGTTGTGGGGCGATTATTGAAATTAATGAAAATTCGCAAAAAAGTTTTTGTGAGTTTTGTGGTTTTGCTCTCATAAAAAATCAACAAGCCCCTCAAACCCAACAGGTTGTCCAAATTGTGAAAACTCAAAATCATGAATGGCAATCAAAATTGGCGCTTGCTCAAAACTGGGAGAGAACATATTTTGCTCAAGGAGCAAAAGCGGTCGTAATAGGAACAGACAAAGGCTTTAATGCTGTTGTTGAATTGTATTGTCAATCGGAACTTGTCGGCGGACATGAGCCTGAACAATGGCTGTCTTTCGCAAGATTCTACACAAAAGGGCTTGTCTTTGGAATTGAGCAAAAGGAATTGGTTCTTCATTCAATAAATAGGGCTATTGTAAACTACACTCTCTATATGGACAACGCAATAAGATTTAGCGAAACAGGCAAAGACGAACTGGAAAGAGAAAAGACAGAAACGATTGAAAAATTAAGGGCGGATTTGTCAAGATTCCCTGAAAAGAAGCCAAATGGGTCGGCAGCAGAAAGTGCAAAGGGTTGTTATATTGCAACGAGTGTTTATGGCTCATATGATTGTCCTGAGGTTTGGACATTGAGAAGATATCGTGATTTTAAATTGTCGAACACAAAAAGAGGCAGGCTTTTCACAAAAATTTATTACAAAATCAGCCCAACAATAGTCAAATTATTCGGAAAAACAAAATTATTCAATCGCATTTCAAAATGGTATTTGGACAAAAAAGTAAGAAAACTGCAAAAAAGGGGATTTGCATCAACACCATATGAGGATTAGAAAAATAATTAAGGTGCGGGCGGCAATCTGCCGCCCCTACAATATTTCTGTGGTGGGATAAGTTCAAGAAAATAAACTGTAGGGGCGGCAATCTGCCGCCCGCACAGCTTACCATTAAGAGGGCAATTTAAACTCCCTCGAATTTGAGTGAGTTGACAAAATAATAATTGTAGGGGCGATTATTAGTCGCCCGCACAATAACAGCAAAAACGACACTATTGTGTCAAGGAGGAAAAAATTATGTATGTCGCAGCAAAATGCACTGCATGCAATGCTTCAATCGAAGTTGATGATGAAAAGGATGCCGGAATATGCAATTTTTGCGGAACAGCATTTGTTACGCAAAAGGTTATTAATGAACACCACACTCATGTCACAAAAAATGTTACTAAAAATGTGTTTGGTATCGGGTCAAAGACCTATGAAGATTTTTGCGAAGACGGAGACACTTTCTTGAAATTAAGAGAGTGGGAAAAAGCAGAAGAGGCTTTTAAGCAGGCAACAACAATAAACCCAAAAAGTTATCTGGGTTGGCTTGGACTTGCAAGAGTTCAAACTGACAACTGGCTCGACTACTACGACACAAACCATAAAGAAAGTATTGAACGGGCTCGTTTGGTTGCAACAGAAGACGAGAAAAAAATCATTGACGAGACCTACAGCAAATTCAAAGAAAAGGCGGAATACTTTACTAAAATAGACAGACCCTTGTCAATCAGAGAAGAAAAAATGCACAAGTGTGCTGTGGGAGTAGGGGCATTTGGATTTCTATTTCTATTTGTTGCTTTGGGAGTTGGAATAGCCTTAGGGGTTGCTCTCGATGGTTCAACCGGTTGGATAATCCTAGGAGTTTTGATGGGAGTTCCGCTAATATGTGTTGGCTTGTTTTTTGTTTTTATTGGAAAAGAAGTAAAAATCAATCACGAAAAAATTGAACTAAGAAAGAAATTCTACGAAGAAAACGGAGACAACATAGAAAATGCAAGACTAAGCAAATTTGAATAAAAATCTATCATAAAAAATATGCGGACGGTCAGTGATAGCCCCTACAAGTTATTAGTTGTTATTAAAATCGAAAAAAAAACTGTAGGGGCGGCAATCTGCCGCCCGCACAACTTATCATTAAGAGGGCAATTTAAACTCCCTCGAATTTGAGTGAGTTGACAAAATAATAATTGTAGGGGCGGGCATTGACCGCCCGCACAATATTCACTTAAGACAGAAAAAAGAAAAGAACAAGCAAAAGGAGAGAGAAAAAACATGTGTAAATTTGTGTTTGTGACAGGAGGTGTTGTCAGCGGACTTGGAAAAGGTATCACTGCCGCCTCATTAGGAAGGCTTTTAAAACAACGGGGCGTCAAAGTTGCGGCTCAAAAACTGGACCCATATATGAATGTGGACCCCGGAACTATGAATCCCTATGAGCATGGGGAGGTTTTTGTGACTGATGACGGTGCGGAAACAGACCTTGATTTGGGGCACTATGAAAGGTTTATTGATGAAAACTTGACCCGCCTATCTTCGCTCACAAGCGGACGAGTTTATTGGAATGTTCTTTCTCGTGAAAGAGAGGGCGGTTACTTAGGGGGAACTGTCCAAGTTGTTCCTCATGTCACTAATGAAATAAAAGACTTTGTCTATGCGGGCGCTAAAAAGAGCGGAGCGGATGTTATGCTTGTTGAAATCGGCGGAACAACCGGTGACATTGAAAGTCAACCGTTTTTGGAAGCAATCCGTCAAATCTCACTCGAAGTCGGAAAAGAAAACTGCGTGTTTATTCATGTAGCACTTGTTCCGTATTTGAAAGCCAGTGAGGAACACAAAACAAAACCTGTTCAACACAGTGTCAAACAACTTCAGGGAATGGGAATTTCTCCGAATATTATCATAACCCGAACTGACGAACCCTTAGAGCAAAAAGACAAGGACAAAATAGCGCTGTTTTGTAATGTCCGCCCTGATTTTGTCATTGGAAATGTGACCTTATCAACTCTCTATGAAGTTCCGCTTGCGCTTCATGAGAGCGGTTTTGACAAAGCGGTTTGCGAACTGCTCAATATAAAGTCCGACACATCTCCAGACCTTTCAATTTGGACAGACATGACCAAAAAAGTAGCCGCTCGCAAAAAAAGAGTAACAATCGGTCTCGTTGGAAAATATGTTAAACTTCATGATGCATATCTTTCAATAGTCGAAAGTCTAAATCACGCAGGGTTTGAACATGGAACGCATATAGATATAAAATGGATTTGTGCTGAAGGATTAAATGAGAAAAATGTCGCAACTCAATTAAAGGGTGTTAATGGAATTTTAGTTCCCGGAGGCTTTGGCGAAAGGGGAGTAGAAGGTAAAATCATAGCGGCAAAATATGCTCGTGAAAAAGACATCCCCTACCTTGGAATATGTCTCGGAATGCAAGTTGCGGTCATTGAATTTGCACGCAATGTCTGCGGACTTGAAGATGCAAATTCGGCAGAGTTCGCAAAAACTTCTCATTCAGTCATCGACCTAATGGATGGTCAAGACGGTCTCATGTCAACAGGCGGAACAATGAGACTAGGGGAATATCGTTGCAAAATCACCCCAAACACACTCTTGCACTCTCTCTACAACTCAACCGACATAGGCGAGAGACACCGCCACAGACTTGAAGTTAATAACAAATATCGCGAAACCCTCATAAAAAAAGGAATGATTCTATCGGGCTTATCTCCAAGCGGAGAATTGGTTGAAGCAATAGAAATTCCCAACAAAAAATTCTTCGTCGCCGTTCAATTTCACCCTGAATTCAAAAGTAGACCCAACAGACCCCACCCGCTGTTTTTAGGGTTTGTAAAGGCGAGTTTGAAATAAGTTTTATGTGATTGGTGGTTTGTGATTAGTGATTGGTGGTTTGTGATTAGTGATTGGTGAAGGTTAAATTTTTTTGTTTTAAAAAATTTAATAAAAATAAATGCAATTGGGAGAAATTTATGATAAAAAATTATAAAGATTTAGAAATTTGGCAGATGGGGATGTTACTTGCGAAAAAAGTTTATGCTCTTACTAAAAAATTACCTAAAGAAGAAATATATGGCATAGTAAGCCAAATGAGACGCAGTGTTGTTTCTATTCCATCAAATATAGCGGAAGGGCAATCGAGAAATTCTACAAAAGAGTTTATTCAATTTCTTTCGATTGCAAAAGGGTCAAGTAGTGAACTGGAAACACAATTATTATTGTGTGTTGAAATAGAATATTTTAGCAGAGAAGATATTATTGAATCTTTAGAACTAATATCCAATATAGGAAAAATGTTTAATTCTTTGATAAAAAAACTTCAAAGCAAGTTAAGTACTGTGTGATTATTTTTATCTTCACTAATCACCAATCACAAACCACTAACCATATTTTTTAAAGCATTAAAATTCCTAAAGGAGACAAACATATATGTCAACTATTCAGACCCAAAATCAATCCGAGCCTCACAAGAAAATCACGGATATTTTTGCTTCACATGTTTTTACTGATGAGGTGATGCGTGAGAGATTGCCAAAAGACATTTACATGAACCTTCGGCACACTATGCAAAAGGGTAAAGCAATGCCTTATGAAATTGCCGGCGTTGTTGCAAACGCTATGAAGGAATGGGCAATCTCACTTGGAGCAACTCACTACTCGCATTGGTTTCAGCCGATGACTGGTGTCACTGCTCAAAAGCACGACAGTTTCATCTCTCGTCGTTCTGACGGAAGAGTTATTATGGAGTTTTCCGGAAAAGAGTTGGTCAAAGGTGAGAGTGATGCGTCAAGTTTTCCTTCCGGCGGACTTCGCTGCACCTTTGAAGCAAGGGGCTATACTATTTGGGACACTACTTCTTATGCTTTTGTCAAAGACGGAACGCTGTGTATTCCGACTGCATTTTGTGCATACTCGGGTCATGCTTTAGACAAAAAAACTCCGTTGCTTCGTTCAATGGACACTCTCGATATTGAGGCACGACGAATTCTTAAACTTTTTGGAAAAGACGATGTTCAAAGAGTTGTTCCGACTGTCGGTGCGGAACAAGAATACTTTTTGATAGACAAAGAATTTGCTCAAAAAAGACCTGATTTAACGATAACAGGAAGAACGCTCTTTGGAGCAAGACCGCCGAAAGGACAGGATTTGGACGATCATTATTTTGGAAACATCAAACCTCGTATTATGGCATTTATGCGTGAGTTAGACGAAGAGTTGTGGAAACTCGGTGTTCACGCAAAAACAAAACATAATGAAGTAGCCCCTGCTCAATACGAGTTTGCCCCCCTTTTTACCATCGCAAACATAGCAACCGACCACAACCAACTTGTCATGGAAATGCTGAAAAATGTTGCGGATAAACATGATTTGATGTGCCTTTTACATGAAAAGCCTTTTCAAGGAGTGAATGGTTCTGGAAAACACAATAACTGGGCACTTTCAACAAACAAAGGCGGAAATCTTTTGGAGCCGGGAGACTGTCCGAATGAAAACGCACAATTCCTTTTGTTCCTTGTTGCCGTCATTAAAGCGGTTGATGAGTATCAAGACCTTTTGAGGGTATCCGCTGCAAGTGCGTCAAACGACCACAGACTTGGTGCAAATGAAGCACCTCCAGCAATAATATCAATGTTTTTGGGCGATGAGTTGACAGATATTATGGAAGCCATTGAGAAAGGCAAGGACTATCTGAAAAAAGAACACAAAATCGAAATCGGCGTCACTCAACTCCCTCGTTTTGCTGCAGACTCTACCGACAGAAACAGAACTTCACCTTTTGCATTCACAGGCAACAAATTTGAGTTCAGAATGCCCGGCTCAACTTTTTCAATCGCAGGTCCTAACATTGTTTTAAACACTGCCGTTGCCTCATCACTTCGTGCGTTTGCAAATGAGTTGGAAAAAGCAAAAGACTTCAAATATGCGCTCGGCGAGTTAATCAAAAGAGAATACTCTCTTCACAAAAGAATAATATTCAGCGGAAACAACTATTCGAAAGAATGGGAAATTGAAGCAAAGAAAAGGGGACTGTTCAACCTAAAAAGCACAAACGAAGCACTCCCTCATCTTATTTCCGAAAAGAATGAAAAACTCTTCACTGAGCATCAAGTATTCTCATGTGATGAGTTGCACTCTCGTTTTGAAATACTAACAGAAGGTTATATTAAAACGCTCCACATTGAAGCGTTGACAATGGTTGACATAACAAACAGTCAAATAATCCCCTCTGTCATCACCTATCAAAAAGAAATAGCAAAACTCTTATCAAGGAAAAAACAACTTGAAGGTTTCAATTCAGACCTTGAAGAATATCTTTTGAAAAATATTTCCTCTCTCTCCGGCGAAATGCTGAAAAAACTGCAATCTTTAGAAAAACAAATCACCGACACCAAAAAAGACCGCTCAATCGAAAACCAAGCCAAATTCTATCATGACAAAGTTTTCACTGCCATGAATGACTTAAGAGCAGTTGTCGACGAATTAGAGCAAATCGTTGCCAAAAAATATTGGCCGCTGCCAAGTTACGCTTGTTTGCTTTTTAGCGTCTAATCAAATATAAATAATGATCATGAGATTATGATAATGAGACAGACAAAAGTCTGTCTCATTATCAATTTCTTTGATTTATTTCAATTCGCCACTCATTGCTGAATTATTTAAGTTTAGCAAAGGCAACATTATTGGAGTAAAATCTGGCATAGTTGTAAGTAGTGAAACTTGACTTCTTAAATGAGGATACATAATTGTTAAAATATTATTTTGAATTGCTGTCTTTAAATCCTCATTAAGTGCTCCAGAAAATTCAATATCAAAAACACCAACCATTGATACATTTAATGAGAATGTATTAGGCTCATCTTGAATTTCCAATGTCATTTTTACTTGGATTTGATTGTCATTATTGAATTTTGGAGATATATCGTTCTTTATTTTTAAAGATGCACCAACTTTTGCATGCTCGCTATCTCTTTTAAAATTATAACTCTCAAAATACATTTTTGTTAAATTTAATTTTAACATTTTTATTCTCCGTTAGGCAGCCAAACCGAACGGCTGACTTATGTTATATTCCATGCTTATATTATTGTAGTTTGGAATTATTGCCTGTTGTGTAACAATTTCTTCCTTTTTCATTAACTCCGTTAATTCCTCTACAGCCTTTTTTAAATCTTCTATCATCAAAAACTCTATCTTTTTTCTTAATTTCTTTTCGGTTTTTTCAGATATATTTACTTTACTTTCATTAAGATGCGATAAAAAATTATATGGTTTGCTAATTTGTTTTAAAAGAGCATCATGCACTTTATCTTGCAAACAACCTTTTTCATAACGATATATAGTGTTATCACCAAAGCCTAAAATTTGAGCAAAACTTTTTGCACTCAATTCATATTTCTCTCTTATATTTAATATTTCTTCAGGCAATAAAAGTTTGTTTTTTGTTCTATATTGATTATAAGAATTAACTAACCTTTTATCATCTAAAACAACATCACTAATACGATTGTTGCATTTTGAACAAAATCTTGCATCACCTTGAACCTTAAACATTTCTCTTTTAATCGAAATTTCCTCATCAATAATCATTAAATGAGTTTTATCAGCAGTGACAGTTCCACATGATGTGTTGCACCAATATTTTGCCTCAAATTCTTCAGTTTGAAGTCTTTTTAATATTTTTTCGTAATTTATTTTTTCATTTTTCATAGACATTAGTGCATACCCTCCTTATGAATACTCCATATTAATAAAAATAAGTCATCATACATTATTTCTAATTTTACATACAATTCCTCTCCAGCAAATATAGTTTTAAAAATATATACCTCATTATTTCCTTGTTTGTGATTTGGTTCTTTTTTTACAAAATCACTTTCTTTTAGATTTAAAATCACACCCCTTGCAATTTCATCATGGGTCAAGCCTGTACTTGTTATGAAGTGTTCATTCTTATAATAAGGAGGTTTTCTAAACCCATATGTTTCCACTTTCTTCACAAGTTCCTTCATTATTTGCAATGGTAAAGTAATTTTTCCTCTCAATAATTATATCCTCAATATATGAATTTTATACCAAAATGGTGCCATATGAAACGAGTATAGCACAAAAAAAAATTGT
This sequence comes from Bacillota bacterium, assembly GCA_009779975.1. Taxonomy (GTDB): domain Bacteria; phylum Bacillota; class Clostridia; order Christensenellales; family Pumilibacteraceae; genus WRAY01. The sequence goes on from WRAY01000017.1 coordinate 21,146, forward strand.
AAGCAAGTATTTTATATCAATTTTAATATATAAATTTTATAATTTTATTTCATAATGTTAGCAGTATATTTTTCGCACTATCAATTTATAATAAGTAGAAAATAATTCGACAACTATTTTCAATACTTTTTACGATAAGTGTTAGTATCATCAAAGCTCGACAATAGTGTTGAAGATATTTGAAAATGCTTGACGGCAGTCTTGACACTTCTGTTGGGTTGATGCCTGTAATAGCATTCTCAGACAAATGGGTTGAAAACCCTTGACATGTTTTGAAAAATATTTTACAATATGAGGATTATGTTAGATATTCGTTATATTGTTAATAATTTAAAAGAAGTTCAAAATGCTCTTGCAACTCGCGGGGGAGAGTATCCTTTGGGCAAGATTGTCTCTCTTGACAAAAAGAGGCGAGACATTTTGCAAGAAGTTGAACAACTAAAGGCAAAACGCAACACAGTTTCTGAAGAGGTTGCGAAGTTGAAAAGAGAAAAGAAAGATGCGTCCGCTATTATTGCTCAAATGCAAGAGGTGAATGTTCGCATTAAAACTCTTGATGACGGGCTGTCCGAAGTTGAAAAAGACATAAAAGACATTGTTTTGGGCATTCCCAATATTCCTCATTCATCTGTTGTCATTGGAAAATCAGATGAGGATAACAAGGTTGAAAGGGAACATTTAAAACCGGCAAAATTCAAATTCACTCCTTTGCCCCATTGGGAACTTGGGGAACAACTTGGAATTTTGGACATTGAAAGAGCCGCAAAAATCACCGGTTCAAGATTTGTCGTGACAAGGAAAATGGGAGCAACACTAGAGAGAGCATTAATAAACTTCATGCTTGACACTCATCTAAAGCATGGTTATGAAGAAATTTTCCCTCCATTCTTAATCAATCGTGAAAGCATGACAGGGACAGGGCAGTTGCCGAAATTTGAAGAGGATGCATTCGCAGTCAAAGACACTAATTACTTTTTAGCGCCAACGGCGGAAGTTCCTGTGACGAACTTACTCCGAAACGAAGTTATTCCCGAAGACAAACTGCCGATTAACTACACTGCCTACACCGCATGTTTCAGGGCAGAAGCAGGGGCAGCAGGTCGTGACACAAGAGGACTAATCAGAGTTCACCAGTTCAACAAAGTGGAGTTGGTCAAATTTGCAGCACCAGAAAAATCAATGGAAGAGTTAGAAAAATTAACTGCTGATGCTGAACGCATTTTGAAACTACTTGAATTGCCGTATCGGGTTTCACAACTTTGCACAGGCGATATGGGCTTTTCCTCATGCAAAACCTATGACATTGAAGTTTGGATGCCGTCATATGAAAGGTATGTTGAAATATCTTCTTGCTCATGTTTTTCTGATTTTCAATCAAGAAGAATTAACATTAAATATAAGACAAAGGAAGGAAAATCCGCCTTTGTTCATACCCTCAACGGAAGCGGCATAGCAGTAGGGCGATGTCTTGCGGCAATAATAGAAAACTATCAAAACGAAGACGGCTCAATAACTGTGCCGAAAGTTTTAGTGCCGTATGTTGGAACAAATATAATTAAGTGATTAGTGGTTGGTGAAGGTAGAATTTTTTACTTTCCAATCACTAACCACTAATCACTAATCACTAAATAATGCTTATTCTCGCTCTCATCGGAAAAATACTCAAGATGTTTTTGGAACTTCTTGCACTTGTTCTACAAAAGACAGGACTTGCAGCGTCTGCAATCTTTGCCATACTTTTTCTTATTCCCTCGCTTATTTGGTGGCGTCCGCTTTATGAGGCTTGGGACACAATACTGCTTATTTTGCTTTTAGGGAGTATTGCATTATTTATCATAACTTGGGGCGTCAGGTTCTATAAAAAAGACAAAAAAGACCGTGAAAATGAAAGGTCAAAAATAAAGAAAAGGGAAGTGAAAAGAACAAGTAATGATGAAGATGAAGACGAAATAGAAGAAATGGAAAGAAGTGCAAAAAGACAAAGAACAAAAATCATAAGAGAAGAGGACATTGAATATATTCCGACATATCGTGAAAGAGCAAGATACAATTATGATGATGACTATAGTGACCTTGACAGAAAATACAACTTGGAAGGCTCGTCAAACCGCCCTAATTACAGCAGCGGAAAATATTTGGGCAGCGATGAACCTCAACATCTAGATGGCAGCGGAGAAGTATCTGTTCGCAATGACAATTCAGAAGAGGCGATGATTTTCAGAACCAGAATAGATGAAGACATATTAATCTATGAATATAGCGACCGCTTGGAATTCTATCGCGAAACTCAAAGCGGAAGATTGGAACTCGTTGAAATAAGAAGAAAATAATATGGTTTTAAAAATCTGCTCGCCATTAGTCAAGATTGATTTATAGGAGTATCTTTTTTATCTGAAAGTCTATTTCTTATATTAGTCAAGTTTTGAGTGTTACAGAATATTAGTATAATTTATAGTAGCGAACGCACTCGTCCGCCCGCACTTTGTAAAAAAACATTCATTACTTAGTCAATACAATTCTGGCGGCAGATTGCGCCCCTACAATATATTAAAATTTTTACAAATGCATGTCCCTGCAATAAATATATTCTGTGCTGAAAAGAACTCGTCAAAACAACTGTAGGGGCGATTATCAATCGCCCGCACAATGTGACTCGTTGTTCACGAGCCACCATCAAATAATGAACCAATGAAATAATGCGTGGGCGATCAATGACCGCCCACGCATTATATCGACTAAAAATTCAATTCAATTTCTATCTATTGAGTCAATAAAATACCCATAAAAAATATAATTATTGTGCGTTAAAAAAAGACAAATTAATATAGTTTTTTCCAAAAAAATGTTTTGTTAGCATGTTACTCTAGTAGTCTATGGACAGGGCTCTATCGTTTGGACAAAACTCATCAATAATAAGGAATGTGGCAAAATTTGTTGCTATGTTTCTTTTTTTGTTATTTTGCAGTTTTGCTGAATTTTTCGGAGTCAGAGGATTTTCGGTTGCAGCGTTTGTTGCTCTCATGCTCTTAAAAGAGCGATACTTCATCTTAGTTCCGCTTTTTATTGCGGCAACAGTCTTAGCCTCGCCAACTCTCTTTGCGTTTTTGGGGAGCGCTCTTGCGGCAACTTTAATGATAACTCACTTCTACATCAACAAAACAATTGAAAAAAAAGATGCTCCTGAAAAAGACAAAAAAAACATTCTCCTAGTCCTTAAATGCCTTTTTTCAGTCTTTGCAATAGGCGGATATATTGCAGTCAGACTTCTTGACAATCTTAATCTTCCGCCGCTTTTAATTCCGATTTCACTTCTTTCTTCTCTGTTATTTTGCATTTGTGTTCTTCATGCCTCGTCAATTATCCTAAAAGAAAAACTGCAATTCAAACTCTTGCAAACACAATTCATTTGTCTTTGTGTAATGCTTATTGTCTTTGGGCTGGGAGTTGCCCGGCTTGAGGTTTTTTCTTTTCCGTTGTATTTAACTCTTTCATTTGCCGCCGTTCTTTTCGTTTCTTTTGTCATGGGACTCTCGCCGTCACTTATTGTCGCATTTTCTCTCGGCTTAGGACGAGGTCTTATCCACTTTGAAGTAATGACTCTCAGCGTTCTTGTTCTATCCGCATTCGTGGCGAATGCATTTTTAAAAAATCACAAAATCTTTTCAGCACTCTCCTCTGCAATCGCAAGCATTTTGTTTTTGTTCTATTTCAACACCGCGCTTCCTCAATTCACTATGCAGGCAATCGCCATAGCAATCGGTGCACTTCTTTTTATCATTGCCCCCTCAAAACATCTCAAAAATATCAAAAACAGTTTCTTTTCGTCCCATGAAAAAGAGGGCGCTCGTCACATAATAAACAAATTCAGAAGTGACGCCGCTCTCAATATCTTGAACTACTCAAATATTTTTTCACATCTTGCAAATATCACAAACAGCGAATCCTTGCCTTTGCAAGAAAAGATGAAAGACATCAACTTTGTCAACATGTGCTGCGCTCATTGTGAAGGTTTTGAAAAATGTTCATCTCACAAAAATTTTTTCACTGAACTTGACAGAATGCTCAAATATACCCACAAAAAAGACGGTCTTCAAATAAAAGATCTTGCAAGTCCGATAATCGACAATTGCTCAAACCTTTCAAAAATTGTCTCTGCTTCTCGTGAAATTGCAACAATATCAAGAGAGAACAAACTTAAATCAGAGGCAACGGACCTTGCAAGAAACCTGATTTCAAAACAACTCTATGGCATTGATACTCTTTTAAAAAACCTTGCTCATGAGAGTTTGAAAACTCAATTTTTCGATAACGAGCGGGAAAAAATACTAAAACAAGAATTAAACTTCAAAGGAGTTTACTGCACTTGTGCTATTATTGCAAATGATGCTGTTGTTATTATTGTTCGCCAAAGCACCCTAAACGGAAAAAGTATTGAAAAAACTGTTGGAAGTGTTCTCAAAAAACCTCACAAAATCTATGAAATATCCGACACAACAATAGCACATTTTTGTGCAGTAACTCTAAAACAAGCTCCACCGTTTGATATTGTATTTTCGGCGCTCAGTATTCCGAAAATGGCTGGCGGTCAGCAGTCAGCGGTCAGCGGACGGAATGATAAAGAGAAGAATATCAGTCAGACCACCAAGCACCACAACGGTGATACCCACTCTTTCCTAAAACTGGACAACTCCCGAATGCTCATTGCTCTTTGTGACGGAATGGGGTCCGGCAGAAAAGCCCAAGAAATTTCAAGTGTTGTCTTAAACTTAGTTGAAAATTTCTATAAAGCGGGTTTTTCTCATGATATAGTTTTTTCAAGTGTTTCAAGGATTTTGAATTTGACAAGTGAAGAGGGGATATGCTGTCTTGATATTTGCCTCATTGACCTAAAAGAAGCGTCAATTGAAATGATAAAAATGGCGTCACCGCCGTCTTATATCAAAACAAAAGACGGCATAAAAAAAATAGCAGGACACTCGCTTCCGCTAGGCGCACCTCAATTTGAGCCAATCGTCACAAAGATACCGTTAAATATCGGCGACACCCTCATTCTAACTTCCGACGGAATATCCGATGCATATCAAGGCGACACACTTGCCGCCCTATTAAACAATATTGAAAGCATAAATCCGAAAACAATAGGTGAGATAACTTTAACAGAATCAATTAAAAAAGGTGTCCGAGACGACTCAACAATCATTGTTGCCAAGTTAGTGAGTTTGAGATAAATGACAAAGGACAAATACAAACGAGATATATCTTTATAGCGAGGTTTTGCGGTAACATCCCCGTCTATCACAACTAATATCATCACAAATTCTCTAGGTGACGAAAAAACAAAAGTTATTTCTACTATCAAAAGATTGACACTATCAACATTCATTATTTATTATCGCCTCACGAAATTCATCCAATGCTTCTTCGACAATCTTTTCATTTTCACATTCAACCATCACTCGAATTTTATCTTCAGTTCCGCTCATGCGAACAATTAGTCTTCCTATTCCTTTTAATTTCTCTTCCCATTTCTTAATAAGTAATATAAAATCCTTTTCAAACATAATACCCCTGTCTGCTTTTAAACTAATTTGTTTTTGTGGAACAAGGTCGAGAATAACAACTTCGCCGTATTCAATAACACTTTTTAAGAAAAAGATAGCGGCAAATATCCCGTCTCCTGTTGACATTTCAGGATGAATAATATAATGCCCTGACTGCTCACCGCCAAGTGAGTAGTTTTTTTTGAATAATAAATCGCAAATATATTTGTCGCCGACGGGGGTTCTTATTAGTCTTTTGCCCTCGCTCAAGAGTTTTTTTTCCAGTGCAAGGTTAGCGAGAACAGTTCCGGCAACAACATTTTCATTGAGTGAAATCACCCTCGACAAATTATACAAAACACTATCACCATCAATAATTTTCCCCTCATAAACAACACTTAATCGATCACCGTCTCCGTCAAATGAGAAACCGATTTTTTTCAACGCATAACGCATATCGCATAACGCACAACTATGGTCAGAAGTATTATTCAAATTATTAACACAATCATTATGCGTTATGCGTTGTGCGTTATGCATTGTTCGCTGAACATATTCCGGAAATAATGCTCCGCATCCGGCGTTTATCTTTTCACCTCTTAAAGAGTAATTTTCAATATTAACTTTTGCTCCAAGGCGTTCAAAAATTTCACCGGCAACCGTTCCTGTTGCACCATAACCGCAATCAAGGAAAATTTCATATCCACTCAAATCAACACTCGTAGTTTTGACAACATAATCTATGTAGTCTTGTTTCAACGCATAATGATTGTTAGAACTATTTTTTAGAATACTTTCACTTTCGTTATGCGTTGAATTTGAATTATCAATATAATACTCAATCGAGCCTTCTTGCTCTTCATTTAGTTTCATTCCGTTTTCATCAAAAAATTTTATGCCGTTATGAGAGGGAGGATTGTGAGACGCTGTTATCATAATTCCGCATTTTGCTTCACTCTTCTTCGTTAAATATGCAACAGCAGGTGTCGGCACAATACCAAGGCATTTTGCTGTCATTCCGCCGTCAGACAATCCTTTAATTAATGCCGACTCAATCTCTTCGCCGCTTATTCTTGTGTCTCGTCCGATAAAAACTTCACCCTTTCCAAAATACTGCGAAAGAGCATATCCAATTCGATAACACAATTCACTTGTCAACTTTTCTCCAAAAACTCCCCGAATTCCATCTGTTCCAAAATATTTTCCCATAGATATATTATATGCTGGTTGTAGGAAATAGGGAATAGAGAGTAGTGGATGATGCGGGAGTCGATGACTGTTTTTGAAATAAACCAATCACTCCTGTAGTGGCAATCATCATGCGGAATAGAACACTGCATCGTTCGCCCGCATTCTAATATTACACGATAAAAATACCGTAGATGGGAGCAATGTCCAAGAGGCAACCGAAACGAAGTGTCACGGGGACTGGCTCACTGACACGAAGTGCCCCGAAGGGGTTGAGGCAATCCCTTGCCTCAATCAGAGTGCCTGTCCCCGTGACACGAAGTGGGTATTTGGATGTCAGATAGACACCACAGGTGCGGGCATCTGCCGCCCGCACAACATAATAAAATCAGATACATTAACTAATTGATTTAATTTTACAGAATATTTCTAAAAATTAAACAAAATAATCTTGCTGTAATCGCTTGACTTTTTTGAAAGATTATCGTAAACTAAAATTATAAAAGTGATGTTAATCACAAAAAAGGAGAATTAAAAAAATGTTTTGTTCCAGTTGCGGAAAAGAAATCAACGAAAAAGCAGTCATCTGTATCGGTTGCGGATGCATGGTGAAAAACTCAAAAGAAATGTTAGAGCCTCAACAAAAGAATTGTTCGGGCGACAAGGGATTGAGTGAAAAATCTAGAGGAGCAATTCTCATCACGATGTTCGTTGGTGTTGTTTCGATTTTTGTAATACTTTGGGTTTGTTCCATATTCTTGCTGAGTGACCGAGGTCATGCGCTTGTTATTGAGTTCTTGCTTATTTTTCTAATCCTTTCTGCTTTTATTGTGCCGTCAATTTTGATGCTCGTTAAAAAATCTAGCAGCAAATTTTTGAAAAGATTTGCGGTTGCTTCAATCATAGTAATAATCAGTTTGATTTTTGTTTTTATTATGTATTCAATTCCTTGGATAACATCTTATGCCAGATGGAATTGGGGCTGGTAAAATCAAACGCTCAAACATCTTAAAACATTCAAAAAATCCTCAACAAAAAGTTGAGGATTTTTTCATGTCCTTAGGAAAAATCGACTATAAACAATTTAAAACATTTTTGACCAAAAAAGCCGAGCCTCAAGCGAGGGAACCGCTAAAGGCGGCTTTTTTTATTATTCATTTTCTTCATAGCGATTCTCGTCACACTCTATTTCTTCTTGGCAATTCTCTTCACAATTTTCACAATCTTCTTCGCACTCAAACTCGTCATCTTCACAACCTTCCTCGCAGTTTTCACAATCTTCGTCACATTCTAATTCTTCTTCCTCGTAATCCTCGTCACATTCTCTTTCCGCATCTTTGGTTGCGGCAACCTCTGCCACTTTTTCCATTGCAGCCATTGCTTCAGCTACTACTTCCATCGTTTCTTCATTCTCTGCTTTTAATGCCTCAATTTGCTGGTCTTTTGCACTTTTTGCCGCTTTTAATCCGGCGATTGCTTTTTCTTTATCCGCTTTGATTTTTGCAATTTCTCTTTCTTTTTCTTCTTGTAACTGAGCCATCATCGCTTCTTTTTCTGCCAAGAGTTGCGCTCTCATCGCTTCTTTTTCTTCTTCTAATTTCTTGAGTTGCTCGTCTCTATCTGCCTTAAGTTGGTCAATTGCTTTGTCTTTTGCCGATTGAAGGCGGCGGCGCTCCAATTCCAGTCTTTCTTTCTCTTCCTCTTGTTCTTCTTTTATTTTTGCTAATTCCGCCTCTTTTTCCGCTTCTTTTTCAAACTCAAGTTTTGCAAGTTTTTCGTCTCTGTCTTGGCGTATTTTCTCAATAGCCAATTCTTTGGTTTGTTGAACTTTTGCTTTTTCGCTCTCTAGTTTTGCTTTCTCAGCCTCTAATTCTTCTTTCTCAACTTTTAACTCTTCTTTTTCAAAAGTTAAGTAAAGCATTTCACTTTTAATATCGGCAATAGCGGCATCTCTGTCGGCTCTTAGTTGCTCGACAGCCTTTTCCTTATCTGCCTGAGTGCGTTCTTTGTCCTCTAGTATTTTTTGAATTTCTTCTTCTTTTTCTTTTTCAAGGCGTGAGATTTCTTCGTTTTTTTCCGTTTCCTTTTGAGCGAGAAGAATTTCTTTTGCCTCTCTCAATTGGTCAACTGCTTGTCCTGTTCCTTCAAGAATTAAGCGTTTCTCTTCTTTCAATCTTTCAACTTCCGCATCCTTTTCGGCGATAGTGTCATATTTTTCTTCTAGTATTTTATAGACTTCTTCTTCGTCTATTTTTTTCTTTTTCGGTGCCGCCGCTTTTTTCTTTTTTGGCACATCTCCGAGTTTAATCAATTGCAACTTTGCTTCAGCAGTCTCAAACGATTTTTTTGCTTTTGTTGCCTTGATTGCAGCCTCTTTCAATTTTTCATCATCAGCACCTTTTGCCTGCAAAAGTTTTAACTTAGCCTCGGCTGCTTCAAGCGCTGCTTTTGCTTTGATGGCTTTTGTTTGTGCTTTTTCAAATTCTTCAAGTTGTTCCTCACTCATATGACCTAAATCTTGGGCGAGATTATCAACAACTTCATCTAGTTTTATTTCTTCCATTTTCGGTTATCTCCTTATTTATGTGCCAACTGCACAACATTATATTTATATAATATCATATCGTATATTTTTTGTCAAGCATTTTAAATGCTTTTGCCGACCTCTGCTAATATTAACGCACACCGTCAAAAACATAGAAGATATTTGACATGAAAGTTTCAAAATTCGACAACACTTTTCACCTTTTACCTTTTACTTTTTACTTTTAAAACAGTTGCAAAAGAAAAAAAAATATGTTATACTACCTCAAGTATAGGAGAGACTTAAAAAAATGGGATTAATTTCATTTGTAATGGGCAGTGACAATCGTCGGCAAGTAAAGAAGTTGACGGCAATGGCAAACAAAATCACTGCCATTGAACAAAAATACAAAGACATGTCGGACGAGGAATTGAAGTCTCAAACCGACAAGTTTCGCAAAAGATTAAAAAGCGGACTGGAAAGTCTTGAAGACATTTTGCCTGAGGCGTTTGCAACAGTGAGAGAGGCATCAATTCGTGTTCTTGGAATGCGTCACTTTGATGTGCAGTTAATGGGAGGCATTTGCTTGCACCAAGGACGAATTTCTGAAATGAGAACAGGTGAGGGCAAAACGCTTGTTTCAACTCTGCCGGCATATTTGAACGCACTCGAAGGAAAAGGTGTTCATATTGTCACAGTCAATGACTATCTTGCAAAAAGGGATGCTGAGTGGATAGGAAAAATCCACCGCTTTTTGGGTCTGACTGTCGGCGTTGCTATTTCAGGCATGGAACCAAAATCAAAAAGAGAGGCATATAATTGCGACATAACTTATGCAACAAACAATGAGTTAGGCTTTGACTATCTTCGTGATAACATGGTCATCTACAAAGAAGATCGTGTCCAAAGAGAGTTGAACTATGCAATCGTGGACGAGGTCGACAGTATTTTGATTGACGAGGCGAGAACTCCATTAATCATTTCAGGGCGTGGGAATAAGTCGAGTGAAATGTATCACACCGCTCAACGCTTTGCAAAGAGTCTGACAAAAGCGGATTATGACCATGACGAAAAGAAAAAAGCAATCAATTTGACAGACGAGGGTATAACAAAAGCGGAAACTTATTTTAATATTGACGAATTAGCCTCAACTGAACATACCGAGTTAAACCACCATATCAACAACGCAATTAGAGCGAATTTCGTCATGAAACGAGACAAAGACTATGTTGTTGACAAAGGCGAGATTATCATTGTTGACGAAAACACAGGCCGTCTTATGATTGGAAGAAGATACAGTGAAGGTCTTCACCAAGCAATTGAAGCAAAAGAAAATGTGAAAGTGCAAAGTGAAAACAAAACGCTTGCAACAATAACTTTCCAAAACTATTTCAGACTGTATCCAAAACTTAGCGGAATGACAGGAACGGCGAAAACCGAGGAGACCGAGTTCAGAGAAATCTATAGCATGGATGTTGTGACGATACCAACCAACAAAGACAGTCAAAGAGTTGACGAAAATGACCAAATCTATGCAACAATCGAAGGAAAAATAAAAGCGATACTGGAAGATATTATTGAATGCACCGAAAGAGGACAGCCTGTTCTTGTTGGAACAACAGATGTTGAAAAATCGGAAGAGTTGTCAAAACTTCTTCACAAAAGAAAAATCAGACACAATCTTTTGAATGCAAAAAACCATGAGAAAGAGGCGGAAATTGTCGCCCAAGCAGGGAAACTTAATGCTGTGACAATTTCAACAAACATGGCCGGCCGCGGAACTGACATCATCTTAGGCGGAAACTCTGAGTTTATGGCACTTGAAAAGATGCGCAGCGAAGGCTTTGATGAAAAAGCAATTTATAATGCGACATCATATTTCAACACAACTGATGAGAGCATTTTAGAAGCAAGAAAAAAATTCAAAGAATATCACGATGAATTCAAAACAGACCTTGCTCCGGAAAGAGAACAAGTAATAGAGGTCGGCGGACTTCGCATTATCGGAACGGAACGGCATGAGTCAAGGCGTATTGACAATCAGTTGAGAGGTCGTGCCGGTCGTCAGGGTGATATCGGTTCATCAGTTTTCTATATTTCTATGGAAGATGATTTGGCTCGCCTTTTTGCATCTGACAGAATGAAAAGAATGGTCGGATTTATAACAGGAGAAGAGGATGACCAAGCCTTGTCATTGAAAATGCTCACTCGCGGCATTGAAAACGCTCAAAGAAGTATTGAGGGAAAAAACTATTCAATCCGTCGTCAAGTTCTTGAATACGACAATGTCATGAACACAATGAGAACAACTATTTATGGCGATAGAAACAAGGTTTTGGAAGGAAAAAGCGTTCACAAAGAAGTTAATCACATGATGCGTGAACAAGTTGAAAATGTTGTCGGAACTCATGTTGACCCTCGTCTTGACTGGACTGAGTGGGAAATTGAAGACCTCAACAAAGACATTGAACAAAAAATTCTTGCCGGAAGAAAAGACTTTTTAACAAAAGAATATATTTCGAAACACGCCCAAGAAGAAATCATCGACTATGTCCATGACGAAATGCAAAAAACCTATGTGGAAAAAGTTGACGAGGCGGAAAAAATGGGCGTTGACTTTGAAGAGATTGAAAGAGTAATTCTTCTTAGAGTTGTTGACAACGAATGGATGGATCATATTGACATTATGGACAGTTTGCGTCGAGGTGTCGGTCTTAAAGCCTATGGTCAGCAAAATCCAATCACTGCCTACAAACAAGAAGGCTTTGCAATGTTTGACGATATGAATGAGAGAATCAAAGAAAAAACCGTTAATATGTTAATGCGTGTAAATGTCGAACAAGCACCTCTTCGCCGTGAACAGCAAATGGTCGAAACGAGTGCCAAAATGGGTGGCGGAATGCCGGGACAAGAAAAAACAGTAGTTCAAAAAACAGTAGTGAACGCAAAGAAAAACATATCGAGAAATGACCCTTGTCCATGCGGAGCAAAATATCCCGACGGCAACGCAAAGAAATATAAGAATTGCTGTGAAGCGAATGAATAATAAGTGAAAAGTGAAAGGTGAAAAGTAAAGTTAAGTTGTCTCCAAGTTAATTCTGACAATACTTTTTATCTTTCACTTTTTAATTTTTACTTAATTTTAAAAACCTATTGACAGCAAACGCTTTTTATGGTATAATAGACTTTCCAAAACTAAAACAAGATATTCAAAAAATAATCGGACAAAATTGGAATTAAAGAGGAGAGAGGTTGATGAGAGTAAACAAGAAAACAAAAAGAATATTACTTAGTTTTTTGGTGGTGACAGTTTTAGTTCTTACCACAATTTTAAATTTTAGAATAACTACTATTGTTTATAGTGCTAGTTCTCCTTTTGTTTTGCAAAGAAGTTCATATGCTCGGTCTCAAGAGCATGCTCGATTAACCTCACGCACAGAGCCTCTAAATATTATCTTTATGATTGGAGACGGCATGGGATTTAATCATATTGAGGCGGCAAGATGGTTCAGAGCAACAAGAGATAATTTTGACGGCGGGACATATGCAATGCCGACAACCATGTTGTCCTATGACACCGGACTTCTCTATATGGAGACGCTTCCATTTCACGGAAGTGTCGTGACAGCAGACCTTAATACTTTGAGAGGTGACAGGGCATATCCTGATAGTGCATCGAGCGGAACGGCGCTTGCAAGCGGAAACAAAGTTAACAGAGGCTGGCTCGGTCAAAACGAAAACTCGTTCTATGCAAGCATTATGGAACTGGCACGAGACGCCGGGATGAGAACAGGATTGATTAATGACGGCACAAGTTGGGATGCGACAACCGCTGCATTTGCAGGAGTTAATAACGCTTCTCGAAGCAACGGCTATTCTAATCTTTCCCAAATTCTTTCAGGCGGATTTGATGTCAGATTCAGTGGTCGGGTTGACGGCGGAAACAACTATATGGGATCTGTAACTTATGCAAATATTAGGACATATGCTGAAAATCTTAACTACACTGTTTTTGACAGTCCTTTAATTAACGATGTTGACACTCGCCTAAATGAAATAGATGCTTATATTGCGGCAAATCCGGGAAGTTCGATTTTAGCAACAATAAGAGGAATGGGCGGAAGAAATATGAATAATATTTCTCATCATGGTCACGCTCAAGCAAGGTTAACAAGAGCGGCAATCAATATGCTCGACAATCATCCCGACAACAACAACGGCTTTTTTTTGATGGTTGAAAATGACTACATAGACAATTTTTCTCATGACAACTACCTATACGGTGCATTAAATCAACTAATCCGCTTTGATTGGGCAGTTCAAGAGGCAATGAATTTTGCAAGAGAGTGCGGCAATACAATCGTCATAGTCACTGCCGATCATGAGTGCGGAGACTTTAGATTTCCAAATAATGCCCAAAGATTGACAAACAGAGACCAATTAAGACTGAATGAGTTTGGAAGAGACCAAATGCCTCCCGAGGGTCAAAATCCTCATCAACATCGTCATCCGTTTTATAATTTCTACAATCATACTAATGTGGATATCCCGATTTTTGCTTATGGTCCGACAGAAAAAATTCAGCAACTGCTCTTCAGAGATATTCGTAATTATGGTTATGTTGACGGAAGAAGGTCAGTGGATGACACTAGGGCAATAGACCTTACCAGAATTCCAAAATTTTTAGCAGCGGAATTAGGATTTCAACTTGACCATGATGTAAGAGCAGAAGAAGCAGCAAATATTGAACATATTATTTTGACGCAAACCGGCGGACTTCGAACTGCAATGCAAGGAGTAACAAACCCAAGAGTAAAGATATCTTCACATTGGGGAATCGGCTTAAATCAAGCGGACATTGATTTTATCAACAGTTCAAATATTTCTTATCTTGACCTAAGAGACACTCAGTTCGACGGCGGAGTTAGAGTTAATGTTTCCGTTCCTAATAATGCGTTTATGGGAAACTCTGATTTAAGAACTGTGTTTTTGCCCTCAAATGTTATTGAAGTCGGAGAAAATGCTTTTAGAAACACATTTATCAAAGATATTGTTTTTCCATATCCGATAGTCAATGACAATCTCTACACTTGGCATTTTAGGCAAAGAGACTTTACTTATCGTCAAATCCCTTATGGAACTTATCGTGCAGTTTATAATTTGCCGTTTCGTATCGGAGAGTCATCTTTTGAAAACACCCCTAATCTAAGATGGGTAAAACTTCCCTACACAATAAGAGAAGTTGGTGCAAATGCGTTTCACAATTCATCTTTAGAACATGTTGTTATCCGCAGAATACCAACAGTTTCTGCGCCGATAACAGCAGGGATAAATGCATTTGGGTCAAATGTCACAATACTTGCAAGAAATGTCGCAGCACTGAGTGCGGCACAAGGTTTTGCATCATATACTATTAATCACCTCACTCATGATATTAGAACTCCTGAGAGGTTTGCAAATATCGCCCAATTCGGCTCTCATCAAATAATGTATCACGGAAGCGGTCAACAGAGAGTAAACTTCGGAGTGAGAGGACAAAATGTCAGACTTTTCACAACCGGTGTCACGGGAGTTAACAGTTGGATGGGAACAGGTGCGCAAGCAAATGTCGCCTATCACATCAACCCCTCAATTGTTGATATGTCAAATGCTGATGTTCCTGTTATTTCAGGTTGGAACAGAGTTAATTCAAATTTGAGAGAGTTTATTGCCTCGCCGTCAATTCATATGGCAGCACATCCTTCTTCTGCTGTTTACACAAACGCAAACAGGTTTTTAGCAAACACTTTTAACACTGCTCCTTTGGAAGAGTTAGTTTTTGTTGGCATGACTCCGTTTAATATGGGGACAAATGTATTTAATAGTGCCAGACCTTATCCAAGAATTTTTGTTCCGTATGCGGCAAGAGCAGCGTTTGTTGCCCATGCTCATTGGGGAGGGCTTACAAACTATATTCAGGAGTGGAATATAAACGACCTAACGGATGTCGAAGAAAATATTTTAGCGCTTGATTTTAGCAATCTGCAAACAGTTCAAGTTCAGAGCATAAGAAATGATTTTAGCAAACTTCCAAGATTTTTGCAGCGAGAAATCGCTCCAAGACTTCTTCTGGCACTGGAGAAAGCGGAAAGGCAACTTGGTGAAATATTACCAAATCCCGTGACAGACATAACAATACAAGGTGAAAGAAATTTATTAGTTCGACCGAATCATGCCGCAATTCCATTGACAGTGTCCGTTCAGCCCGCTAATGCCGACATTCACACAATTGTTTGGTCATCATCAAATGAAAGTGCTGCAACTGTTTCATCAGTCGGGGTTGTGACAATTCAAGGAGTCGGAACGGCGATCATTAATGCCTCAATTCAAGGAAATCCTGCAATCCAAGACCACATCACAATAACCGTTCAAAATGTAGTGTCCGCAATTCAAATTCAAGGCGGAAACAGAAATCTTATTACAGGGGAAACACTTCCGTTAACATTTGAAAGAATTCCCATTGATGCCCAAAACCCTGTTGTCTCATGGACATCGTCAAACACAGCAGTTGCAGCCGTTTCTGCAAACGGTGTTGTCACAGCGAGAGAAGAGGGAGAAGCAAGAATAACAGTCTCAACAGTAATCTTTTTTGAGCCGATATTGCACTATATCTACATAACAGTCCGAGACCCAGTGCCTGCAGCAAGTATCACAATTTATGGCGGAAACAGGGAAGTGCTTGTCGGAAGCGACCCAATTCAACTGATTGTTGAAACTTATCCGACTCCAAATGACTCAACAATTCTTTTTCAAACAAGCAACGAAAATGTTGCAACAGTGAATAGTAGCGGTCTTATCACAGTTCATGGAGCAGGAACAGCAAGAATAACTGCCTCGATTCAAGGAGATTTTGCAACTCAAGACCATATTTATATAACAGTTGCCGAACAAACAACCTTAATAACTCCAACAATTCAAATAACCGGCGGAGTTAGTCAAGTTCAACTGGGCTCTGATGTTTTCCAACTAGGTGCAGCCGTCACCCCATCAGGACAAACAATTGTTTGGACATCAAGCGACACAACGGTTTTGACAGTTTTTAATGGGTTGGTCACTGTAATAGGTGTCGGCACTGCTCAAATCACAGCAACAATTGAAGGCACAACAATTTCCAGCACAATAACAATAACAGTTATTGAGCCTTTGCCGATTAACGGCGGCTGCAAAAGTTTAAGTGTTGCTTCTTACAGTGTTATTGCTTTTTCGGTTTTAATTTTTTCAGGCGTTTTGATTCTATCACTATCAAAACGACGCCGCAAAAAACACCGATAATTGCGGTGATAATTATTTGGGTATTTGTGAAAAAAATACCGCTTCCTAACATTGTTATCAAACTACCGCCAAGATTAAATACAAAGTGAGCAATAACTGCCCACCAAACAGTTTTAGTAACAAACACCAAATAACCCCAAATTAACCCCAAAAGCAAAGTATATCCAAGTTGCATAAGGTCAAGATTAAATAGGTGAAAAAGTGAGAAAAGAACGGCAGAAATAAGTATTGGCAACGCATAACGCATAACGCATAACGCATAGCGACTATTGGAATTATTTTTCAAAATACTCTTACTTTCGTTATGCGTTATGCATTGTGCATTGTGTGCTGAAAAAATTGTTTGAAACAACTCAAACAACAATAACAACACCAATCCGCGAAAAAATACTTCCTCAAAAACTGCAACCGCACTATTAAAAAACAAAAAAACAAAAACTTCTCCCGCCGTTGCAGATAATGCTGCTTGTCCGGTGATAAGTGATGCAAAAGGAAAATTAAAAATGCTGACAAGCATGACAACAACAATAACCAAAATAATTTGGAGCGGAGGCAACTTGCCGCCCTCTTTTTTTTTAGTATCCAAATTGCTTTTATCAGTGTCAACTTGCAGGAGGTTGTTGACCGCCCCTGTAATTTCACAATATTTATTAGTAGTTTTAAATTTCAAATAACTCGAAAACCCAAAAACCACCAACAATACAATCCCTAATCCCGAAAAAACAACTCGAACAAGCGCCCACGCTAAATAATCCTCTATATTCAAAAATGAAACAGGAAATAAAACACAAGCCGCAGCAAACATTAAAACTGCAATCAACTTTAAAATAATATTCAAAATATTACTCTGTTTTTTTGTCATTTGTTTTTTTAAAAATTTTTCAAAAAAGGGGACAAAATCATTTGACGCCCTTGAAAAATTATGATATTATGATATAATGCGTATTTTATGCGATTAATATTTTCCAGTTTTTAGTTAATTAGAAATGTCACAACCGTATATATTCTAAATCAAATAAAAAGATAAGTCAACTTTTTTCACCACAGATGTGAAAAAAGAGTTTTTTGCATTAAAATTTTAGTGATTAGTGGTTGATGATTGGTAATTAGTGATTGATTAAAATATTTTTTTGACATTCATTAATCATTAATCACTAAACATTAATCACAAATGAAATATTCCATTTAAAGAGGAAAAACAAAAAATGTCAAACATCAAAAAAGTCAAGTTTGGAAACACCATTCGCAGAAGTTTTCACAAGGTAGAAGAAGTCATCGACATTCCATACCTTATTGAGGTTCAAAAGCGTTCCTATGAGGAATTTCTTTCAACCGGTATTGCTGAAGTCTTGCAAGACTTTTCTCCGATTGAGGATTTTTCCGAGAGAATTGAGTTTCATTTCCTCTCTCATCGTTTTGACGACAAACCTAAATACACTGAAAAAGAGTGTAAAGACAGGGATGCAACCTATGCAGTGCCCTTAAGGGTTAATGTCAGACAAATCAAAAAACAGTCAGGCGAGCAAATAGAGCAAGAAGTCTATATGGGCGATTTTCCGCTTATGACTCCAAACGGTTCATTCATCATCAACGGTGCTGAAAGGGTTGTTGTTTCTCAATTGGTTCGCTCGCCCGGTGTTTATTTTGAAGCGTTTCAAGATGTCAAAACTGGTCAAACAAGACATCGTGCAACTAATATTCCGTCTCGCGGAGCATGGCTTGAATTCTCTCAAGACGACAAAGGCATTTTGTGGGTTCAAATTGACAAAACAAGAAAAATTGCGGCAACTTCACTTCTTAGGATTTTTGCCGCTCTCCCTCGTGATGCCTCTGAGTTCACCGAAGAAAAAGATAAAAGACGGAGAAGAACTGCTGAAGAAAGAGTATATTTGAAAAGTTCAAGAGCGTTAGCAACTGATGAGGACATCAAAGCGATTTATCACAATGACGCTATTATTGCCCTAACTTTAGAAAAAGATACTGCTAAAACTCCGGATGAAGCAATAATTGAAATCAACAAAAGAATAAGACCCGGAGAGGCAACAAATGTCAAACAAATTGCTGACTATATTGAAAATCTATTTTTTGACAGAAGAAAATATGACCTCTCGAGGGTAGGAAGATATAAATACAACAAAAAACTTTGCCTATGGGCAAGAATTGAAAATCAAACTGTGTCAAGAGATGTGATTGATGCGGACGGAGTTCTTCATGCTAAAGCAGGTGATGTCATCACACTTGAAAAAGCAAAAGAAATTCAAAATGCGGGTATCAATGAAGTTGCTCTTCGTGTTACTGACGAAAACGGAAAAGATGCCGAACATTTTGTAATCGGAAACAACCATGTATTTCTCTCTTCGGTTATTGAAGGCGAAGCAAGAGATATGGGGTTGACCGAATTAATCTATTACCCTGTTTTAAAACAAATTCATAACACCATAAAAGATAAATCAAAGTTGAAAAAGGCTCTTATGGAGAATGCCGACAAATTGTGTGCAAAACACCTTCTTGTCGATGATGCAATCGCCTCCATTAACTACATCATCGGGCTTCGTTTCGGAGTCGGAACAACTGACAATATTGACCACCTTGGAAATCGTCGTGTCAGAAGTGTCGGAGAATTATTGCAAAACCAACTAAGAATCGGTATTGCAAGACTTGAGAGGGTAGTGAGAGAAAGAATGCAAATTCAAAATGAAGCGGAAGTTACCCCATCATCACTCATCAACATTCGTCCTGTTTCAAGTTCAATTAAAGAATTTTTCGGCTCATCTCAATTGTCTCAGTTCATGGATGAGACAAATCCTATAGCAGAACTAACCCATAAAAGAAAACTCTCAGCACTTGGTCCAGGCGGATTGAACAGAGAGAGAGCAGGCTTTGAAGTTCGAGATGTTCACTACACTCATTATTCAAGAATGTGTCCGATTGAAACTCCGGAGGGACAAAACATCGGTTTGATATCATCATTGTCTTCATTTGCCCGCATCAATGAATATGGTTTCATTGAAGCCCCGTTTCGTGTTGTTGACCAAGTTAACAAAAAAGTTTCAGATGAAGTTCACTATTTGGCGGCAGACGAAGAAGACAGATATAAAGTTGCCCAAGCAACCGAAGAGTTGGACGAGAATAACTGGTTCAAAAATGACAGGATTTTAATGCGTCAGCATGACAATATTTTGGCGGTGACCAGAGAAGAAGTTGACTATATGGATGTTTCGCCTCGTCAAATGGTATCAGTTGCAACCGCTCTTATTCCGTTTTTGGAAAACGACGATACGAACAGGGCACTAATGGGCTCAAACATGCAAAGACAAGCGGTTCCGCTGCTAAAACCGGAAGCCCCGATTGTTGCAACCGGAGTTGAGCATAAAATTGCCTATGACTCAGGTGTAATGGTAATTGCTCGTGAAGACGGTGTTGTTGAATATGTTGATAGTGACGAAATTAGAATCAGAGAAACAAAAGGCAAACTAATGTCCTACACTTTGAAGAAATTCGTCGGTTCGAACCAAGGAACTTGTATCAATCAGCGCCCTTTAATAAACAAAGGCGACAAAATCAAAAAAGGACAAGTTTTGGCAGACGGTCACTCAACTGAAAACGCAGAATTAGCACTTGGACGAAATGTTCTTATCGGCTTTATGCTTTGGGAAGGCTATAACTACGAAGACGCTATCCTAATCAGCGAAAGGATTGTAAAAGATGATGTTTTCACTTCAATCCATATTGAAGAACACGAACTGGAAGCAAGAGACACGAAGTTAGGTGAAGAAGAAATAACAAGAGAAATCCCGAATGTCGGTGACGACGCCTTGAAAAATCTCGACAGCGAAGGCATCATAAGAATTGGTGCGGAAGTAACAAGCGGTGATATTCTTGTCGGAAAAGTAACGCCGAAAGGTGAAACAGAACTAACTCCCGAAGAAAGACTGCTAAGAGCAATCTTTGGCGAAAAGTCTCGTGAAGTTCGTGACACATCTTTGAGAGTTCCTCATGGTGAGGGCGGAATAGTTGTGGATGTCAAAACTTTCACTCGTGCAAACAAAGACGAAATGTCTCCCGGCGTTCACAAATTAGTCCGTGTCTATATTGCTCAAAAAAGAAAAATTTCAGTCGGTGACAAGATGGCAGGCCGCCACGGAAACAAAGGCGTTATTTCACGCATATTGCCCGAAGAAGATATGCCGTTCATGGCTGACGGAACTCCGCTTCAAATAGTTCTAAATCCTCTTGGTGTTCCATCTCGTATGAATATCGGGCAAGTTTTGGAAGTTCACCTAGGGCTTGTTGCAAAGGCTCTTGGCTGGCAAGTTGCAACTCCGGTTTTTGACGGAGCAGTTGAGAGCGGTATTCAAGAGTTGCTTGCAGAAAACGGATTTTCTCATGACGGAAAAGTTGACGGAAAAGTGCAAATGTTTGACGGTCGAACAGGCGAACCTTTTGAAAACAGAGTGACAGTCGGATATATGTATATGATAAAACTTATCCACTTAGTAGACGACAAAATTCATGCTCGTTCAACAGGACCATATTCGCTCGTCACTCAACAGCCGCTCGGCGGAAAAGCACAATTCGGCGGACAAAGATTTGGTGAGATGGAGGTTTGGGCACTCTATGCTTATGGTGCGGCAAATATTCTTCAAGAAATAATGACAGTTAAATCCGACGATGTCGTGGGGCGTGTCAAAACCTATGAAAGCATAGTAAAAGGATTGAACCTAAGTGAACCGGGAGTTCCCGAGTCGTTCAAAGTCCTAATCAAAGAATTACAAGCTCTAGCACTTGATGTCAAAGTTCTCGCAGAAGACAAAGGCGAGATTAAAATCAAAGACCTAATTGATGAAGAATTTGACTACAGCGGAAAAGGAAAACGCCGTGATAAACACTTCGATATGGGTTCATTGCAACTAGATGATGAAATTGACCTTAGCGGAAGCGTGTTCAGTGACGATGTCTCAGAAGACGACGAAACCTTAGAAGGCTTCTCGCTCATCGACGATCACAACATCTTTGATGTCCCGGACCCATTCGCAGACAGACAAATGTCAGAAGATGACTTCATGCTGGACGACGATGATTTGTTCGGAGAACTGGACGGAGAGCCATCTCCCAAAAAAGGGAAGAAGAAATAAATTAATTTAAGTGAGAAGTTAAAAGTGAAAAATGAAAAATAGAGATAACTTAATTATTAATCTCGTCATAAAATCCTAACCACACTTTTCACCTTTCATTTTTAACTTAAAAAACGGAGTTTTTAATTATGTTTGAACTAAACAATTTCGATTCAATGCAAATCGCTTTAGCGGGACCAAACAAAATTCGTGAGTGGTCGCATGGCGAGGTAACAAAACCGGAAACTATTAACTATCGCACTCAAAAGCCTGAACGAGAGGGTTTGTTTTGCGAGAGAATTTTCGGACCGAACAAGGACTGGGAATGTCATTGCGGAAAATACAAACGAATTCGCTACAAAGGCGTTGTCTGTGACAAATGCGGTGTTGAAGTAACACGAAGCAAAGTGCGTCGTGATAGAATGGGGCATATTGAACTTGCCGCACCCGTTACTCATATTTGGTATTTTAGGGGCGTTCCGTCAAGAATTGGTCTTATTCTTGACATGCCTCCAAAGGCACTTGATAATGTTGTCTATTTTGTTTCTTATATCGTTCTTGACCCGGGCGATACTAATTTGGAATACAAGCAAATTCTAACTGATGCTCAATATGTCGAGGCAAGAGAACTATATGGCGACTCATTCAAAGTCGGTATGGGTGCGGGAGCATTGAAAGAGTTGCTGTCTCAAATCAACATCAAAGAAGAACACGAAAAAGCAAAAAAAGCGGTTGAAAATTCAACCTCACTCAAAAAAGTCAAAGCAATAAAACGCCTTGATATTTTGGACAGTTTTCTAAAAAGCGGTAACGACCCAACTTGGATGGTTTTGGATGTTCTTCCTGTTCTTCCTCCTGAACTTCGTCCAATGGTTCAACTGGACGGCGGACGATTTGCAACTAGTGACCTTAACGATTTGTATAGAAGAGTCATCAACAGAAACAATCGCCTAAAAAGATTGATGGAATTAGGAGCGCCGGAGATTATCATCAGAAATGAAAAGAGAATGCTTCAAGAAGCAGTAGATGCTCTCATTGACAATGGTCGCCGCGGCAAGCCTGTTTCAGGATCCGGAAACCGTGAACTAAAATCACTATCAGGTCTACTCAAAGGAAAGCAAGGAAGATTCAGGCAAAACCTGCTCGGGAAAAGGGTTGACTACTCAGGACGAAGCGTTATCGTTGTCGGACCTGAATTAAAAATGTATCAATGCGGACTTCCAAAAGAAATGGCACTTGAACTGTTCAAACCATTCGTGATGAAAGAGTTAGTCGCTCAAGGCAAAGCCCACAATATCAAGAGCGCAAAACGCATAGTCGAAAGAAGCGGAAAAGATGTTTGGGGAGTTCTAGAGGGCGTTATCAAAGAACATCCGGTTCTATTGAACCGTGCCCCAACTCTTCACAGACTTGGTATTCAAGCGTTTGAGCCTGTTCTCGTTGAAGGGCGTGCTATAAAACTTCACCCGCTATCGTGCGCGGCATTTAACGCAGACTTCGACGGTGACCAAATGGCTGTCCATGTTCCGCTATCAGTTGAGGCTCAAGTTGAAGCAAGATTTTTAATGCTGGCCTCAAATAATATTTTGAAACTCTCAGACGGTCGTCCTGTTTGCTCACCGACACAAGATATGGTTATCGGCTGTTACTACATGACAATCGACAAGATGGGAGCAAAAGGCGAGGGCAAAAACTTCATTTCAGCGGACGAGGCAAAAATGGCTTATGTCAACAAAGAAATTGAGTTGCAAGCCCTCATCAATGTCCGAGTGACAAAAGAAACAGGCGGCACAATGAAGTCAAAAAGAGTTTTGACAACTGTCGGCAGAATTCTTTTCAACGAAGCAATCCCTCAAGATATCAATATCAACAAAAGAGACACCGAAGACAAATTGTTTGACCTTGAGATTAACCAAACAGTAAATCGCGGAATGCTCCAAAAAATAGTTGATGCAGTCTATCGTCAAAAAGGTGCAACCGAAACTGTCGGAGTTCTTGATCAAATCAAGCAACTCGGTTTCAAATATTCAACACTAGGCGCTGTCACAACAAGCGTATTCGACATGAAAATCCCATCTCAAAAGAAAAGCATCATTAACGATGCTGAACAAAAAGTTATCGGGATTGAATATAACTACAAAGAAGGCCACATCACAGGAAAAGAAAGACACAAACTTGTTATCCAAGAATGGGGCAAAGCAAACGCAGCGGTATCTCAAGCCCTTGAACAAACTCTTGATAACTTTAACCCTATCAAAATGATGGCGGTTTCAGGTGCAAGGGGTTCAATGAAACAGATTGCCCAGTTGTCAGGAATGAGGGGTATCATGACAAACCCGCAAGGTGAAATGCTTGAAACTCCGGTTCGTTCTTCGTTCCGTGAAGGACTGACAGTTCTTGAATACTTCATCTCTTCGCATGGCGGACGAAAAGGTCTTGCCGATACGGCTCTTAAAACAGCGGAATCGGGGTATCTGACTCGCCGTCTTGTTGATGTTGCCCAAGATATTATTGTCCGTGAACATGATTGTTTCCCGGAAGGAGCAGACATCAAAGGCATAACTGTTTCTGCAATCAAAGACGATGAACAAGTGATTGAGCCGTTAGAAGAAAGACTTCTCGGCAGAATTCCGACCAAAAATATCGTTGACCCGAAAACAAAAGAAATCTATGCGAAAGTCAACGAAATGATTGACGAAGACACCGCTAAAAAAATAGCAGACAGCGGAGTTGAAGAAGTTGTCATAAGAAGCGTTCTCACTTGCAAATCAAAACACGGTGTTTGTGCAATGTGTTACGGAAAAGATATGGCAGGTGCAAACCTTGTCAAAATCGGTGAAGCAGTAGGAATTATTGCCGCTCAAAGTATCGGGGAGCCCGGAACGCAGTTGACTATGAGAACATTCCACACCGGCGGTATTGCGTCAGCAGACGACATCACGCAAGGTCTCCCGAGAGTTGAAGACTTGTTTGAAGCAAGAAATCCAAAAGGTGCGGCGTCAATAGTTGAAAGAAGCGGAAAAGTCAAGATTGAAGAAAAAGGCGGCGTCCGCTATGTTGTTATTGAAGAAGAAGGCAGCAAAAAGAAAGAAAACTATGTTATTCCGTTCACCGCAACAATAATGAAAGGCATACAAGAAGCGGCGAAAAAAGGAACAATCGTCCAAGCAG
The DNA here is from genome assembly GCA_009779975.1 of Bacillota bacterium. Taxonomy (GTDB): domain Bacteria; phylum Bacillota; class Clostridia; order Christensenellales; family Pumilibacteraceae; genus WRAY01. The sequence continues at coordinate 45,994 of WRAY01000017.1, forward strand.
GCGAAGCCTTGACAAAAGGACCTATAAATCCTCAAGACTTACTCAGAACCAAAGGAAAGTTGGAAGTTCAAAACTATATCTTGAAGGAAGTTCAAGCAGTCTATCGCTCTCAAGGTGTTTCGATTGCCGACAAGCACATTGAAGTAATCATCCGCCAAATGCTCAAAAAAGTAAAAGTTGAAGACAGCGGAGACACATCTCTCATGCCGGGTGAATTAATAGACATTGGAACATTTGATGAAGAAAACAAAAAAGCAATGCAAAACTATGCTCGCCCCTCAATGGCAAAACCAAACCTTCTCGGTATAACAAAAGCAGCCCTTGCAACTGACAGTTTCCTCTCGGCATCATCATTCCAAGAAACCGCAAGAGTTTTGACAGAAGCCGCAATCAAAAACAAAATCGACCCGCTCTTAGGGCTAAAAGAAAATGTCATCATCGGAAAACTAATTCCGGCTGGAACAGGAATGAAACAATACAAAGACATCTACCCCGTAGAAGTCGCCCCCGTTGAATCAGCAGTTGAATAATTTTTAGCGCTGAATAACAAGAACTAAAAAACACCTTTGCGAAAAAAGCAAAGGTGTTTTTTAGTTTATCTTCTAAGAGTTGGTATCTTCTGAATTAATTATGAATAAAAAATAAACAAGATTTTTTTCTAATATTTTATTGACAAATTTAGGGGATGATGATATATTGTAGGTAAAAATAGGAGGTTTTTTTATTATGAAAAAGCAAATTTTTAGGTTTATTTTAGTAGGAATTTTGGCATTTGTTTTTGCAATGCCGATGTTGGGTTGTCAGTATGAAACAAATTATCAACATAGTGAAAAATCATTTTCGTTCATTCTTGCTTCAAGTGCAAGTGAAATAAGAATAGGTGAAGAAATTGAGTTTACAGCGACATTCAAAAACCTAAGCGGAAGAAATCTCAGAATAGCATTTCAAGGTCAAAATTTTTTTGATGTTAGCGGTAGTGGTAGTGTTTGGAAGAAATGCACTAGAATTGACTCCCCATTTCAATTGCAATAGATTAACCAAAGATGAAGTAATCACACAATCGTGGAGGGTTATGGTTGCAGATGACATGGTCAGAAATTGGCCATGCATGATGGAACATTCTGATAGTTGCAGGTATGAATGCATAAGTTGTCAGTATTGGGGAATGTGTTTTCCCGATAAATGTATATGTGATTATGAGTGTAGTATAGCAGAGTGTCAATATGGAGACCCGCCTTTTATAAACATTATGGTGTCTGTTTGGTTTTATATTGGAAGAAGATACCCTAGACGGGATGGTCTTGGTTTTGGTCCGTTTGAAAATTCGATTATTTTTACAGAAAGTGTGACTATCAATGTCATTTAATTAAAGGAGAAAATATATATGTCAAAGTGTCAAAGTGTCAAAGGGACGGTGTCAAAGGGACGGTGCTTGCGATAATTATCTCTGAACTAATTGTGAACAAAAAATAAACAAGATTTTTTTCTAATATTTTATTGACAAATTTAGGGGATGATGATATATTGTAGGTAAAAGTAGGAGGTTTTTTTATCATGAAAAAGCAAATTTTTAGGTTTATTTTAGTAGGAATTTTGGCATTTGCTTTTATAATGCCAATGTTGGGGTGTGGCTCAAGGGACTATGAATTTCAAGAGGAAGATTTTTCTTTGGAAATCACGGCAAGCCAAACAACTGCTTCAGTTGGCGACACAATAGAAATCACCGCTATTTTTAAGAATTTGAGTGGACAGAATATTCGCATACAGTTCACATGTAATGATTTTAGGACTATTGAGGAAAAGATAACTATTGTGTTTTTTCCTGAATATCGAAATATTCGAGTTGGCTTCTGTTTAGTAGAATATAGGTTTCCAAGAAGAAGAACTTTGCGAAGAGGTGATGTTATTGAGCGAACAAGAGAGTTTGTGGTTGAGACACATGCAGACTATGAGGCTTGGGCTATTATTGGCTTTTATATTGGACGAGGGTTCAATGAACTTGTTTCTATAAGAAGCAATAAAATTATAATAAATATAATTTAAGGAGAATTTACAAATGAGGACAATTAAAAAAAGAAAAGAAATATTGATTTTTGCAGGACTTTTTGTCATTGCAATTTTGATGGGTCTAGGGGGACTTGTTGGTTGTGGTAATCTTAGCGAAGAGGATTTTAGATTGACTCTTGAGGTCAGTCAAACCGAAGGAAGAGTTGGTGACACGATTGTTGCAACAGCAACTTTTGAGAATTTGAGTGGGAGGAATATTCGTGCTAGAACAAGACTGCATAATTTAGATTATTTTGGTAATGTTAATAATTTTCTTCAACTTGGTGCTCTTCCGGAAACTGTTTATAGGGAAATGTATAGAGGAAGTGCTACTCTTTCTACAAGAACACCACAAAGAACACTGCAAAGAGATGCTTTTTTAAAACGAAAAACAGAATTTGCAATATTTAAGCAAGAAGATTATCTTGTAATAGCAAGGGTTGTTTTTAATTACGGGCGAAGAAATGAAACAATTTTAATGAAAGAAATACGAATAAACATAGGAGGATAAAATAATAATGAAAACAATTAAAAAAAGAAAAAGAATGCTAATTTTTACAGGATTTTTTGCCATCGCAACTTTATTGGCTTTAAGTTATATTATTGTTAGTCAATCGATGCAAGCACATGCTTTATCTCTTGATAATGAATATTACTTAGTTGATTTTTTTGAGGAAGAAGAATATTATTTTGAAATGACAAGTAGCAGTTCTACAGAATTTGTATTCGGGAATCGTTTAGCCCATGCTGGAGATCTAATATCAACTTCGTTTAATCTTGGAACGATGACAATAAATGCCGTTTGCAATGCAACAGGTGATTTTGGAATTATAACTAATCAACATGTTGCACTTGGTCATCTTGTGTATCACACGCCAGCACCAAGATTAAGCATAGGAAGGCATTCCATAGATCAATTAGGTCCATATGTTGATGCTTCTTTTGTGCCATTTTCAAGAAGAAACGGCACATGGGGACTAACACCCTATGCTAGGCATGGAAATCAAACTTTTCCAGTTAGGTTAGGAAGAGAAGAACAAATACGCCAACCAGAATGGGATTCAATTCCAACACAAACAATGATGATTGGACGAACTTCGGGAGTTGTTCGTAACGGAAGAATAATCAATTATAGAACACCTTGGTCACAAGAGGGGACTAGGCTTTATCATCAATTTAGACTTAACCATGCTTCACAAGGTGGAGATAGTGGAGGACCTGTTTTTGTTGTTGGTGATGGTTTTCATGGTGAGCAAGGATATTATTATCTTATAGGAATTAATTGGGGTGGTGGTAATAATGCTACTGCTAGCCGCATCTCTCTAGTAATGAGCGAATTAAACATCACGCCAATCACATTGGACAACTATCACATTTTCCGTTATGGACAATTTGACAACATCGGGAATGACTACATAGAACTGACAGGCTTTTCATCTGGCACACAACTTTCTGGACA
>WRAY01000018.1 GCA_009779975.1 Bacillota bacterium
AGATTACAAGGGCGTGAGGTGTCATGCCCTTTTTAATTTTTTCACATGTCAATATTTCGTTGACGATATTTTTAGGAGGATTGAGCAATGATTTGCGAACAATGCGGAGAAAATTTAATTTTAAGAAATTCAATCAGAGGAGAGTTTTGGGGCTGTTCGGGTTATCCAGCGTGCAAAAATAAAAAAAATATTGCTGTGGCAAGATTTTACGAAACTCAAATTGCAAAGACGGACGATTTTTACAAACTTGCAAAACTCGTTAGAGAAGAACGCCTTAGAAAAGATGGAATGGACAATAAACATTTTATAGAGGAAAAAGCCGATTTCATTATGACTATGTATAGGGTGTATCTTTATGGAAATGGATTATACTTGGACAGCAATGTTGAATATAAGTTGGACGAGTTTATTAACTATATAAAACAACAGGGCGAGGATAATATTTTTGGCACAGAAGATGCTGATGGCAAAAATAGAAAATATATCAAGAAAATTATAAATAAAAACTACTTTAAGAGGGTCTTCGACCCTTTTGTGAGTCTTTGACTCTTTTATCAAAAACAAAATTCATTTAAAATCAAACTACTAAAAAAACAAATAACAAAAACAAAATTGGAGGTATATTAAAAATGACTGCATTAAATTTAAGTGCAACAACAACAGAATTTGTAATCTTGAAAGATTACCTAGAGAACAATGTAAGCGAGGTTTTGGCTGACAAAATCAATAACGGCGTCCGCATCGAAAAAGACGGCAAAACGCTTTTGTCTAAAAAAGACCTTTCTTCGTTTATGAACTATGCTTGTGAAGAAGCGAAAAAACAAGCCGAGCAAGGGGCACGATTTGCGTGCGTTGACCATACAACAGTATTTAATTGGGCTATCCATTACTTTGAAGAAGATAGCATTGAAGGCACGCTATATAACGAGGACGGCACAGAATACAAACCGCAAAAAATATCAACAATCAAGCCAGTGACAAAACCGTCTGTAACCTCTCCGACCATTTCAAAGCCATCAATGTTCGACTTAATTAATAGCGGCGAGCCGCCGCAGGCAAATCAGGTTGAGTGCGTTGAACCGACGAAGTCTGTTGAAGAAGATTTTGATTCATTTAGTGACGCTGAAATTACAGAAATTCTTGATGAGATACACGAAGAAGAAAGTAACAAAGCTAAGAACGAATCGAAATCGGAAATTATTGAAACTGAGAACAATCGCCAAAACTGCCCCACCTACCCGACAAAAGCATCGAAGATGCTTGATGAAAACATTATGGTTGATGAAGACGGCGTTGTTCACAAAATAACACCGACAACTAAGGACTGTTCTATTTTGAGCGTGCTGAAAAACATATTCGGCGATATGCTCATTGCGAGGTGATTATGAACGCAAAAAACATTCGACCTATTCCTAAATACATTATCACCCGCATACAGGCACAAGACAAAAAAGAATGCCCCTGGCAAAAAGGACCGGTGCGGTTTTACGCTTACCTCACTTCCATTAAGAAAGAACTTGTAAAAATAACGGTTGCCGTTAAAAACCACAAAAAGAAATGGTATTGCAAGCAGGTTGCCGCTCATGGTGTCCGTTCAGATAAGTGCTGCGTTAAGGATATGGAGTATGGATATATGGGCAGCATGGGTCTCCGCGTCGGTTGGTATGCGGATGGCTTGCAAAATTACAGCAAGTGGTTCGAGGACGGCAGATGGCATAATGCTAACAGTAAATATTACAACCCGTGGACTACGATAGTGAATTGGGAGTTTATCTCAAAATTTCCCGAATACCGTTACAGTGCTTATCAGCGTTTTAGGGGGAAGTGTATCATTGAATACTTAAAACTGTATAATCGTTTTCCACAAGTTGAATATCTCATGAAACTAGGTTTGCATCAATTTCACGATAGTGTTATGGTTTTGAGACGCATTGAAAAAGACAAAAAGTTTTGCCAGTGGCTAGTCAAAAATCGGAATGAATTCACTTTCAAATATTATTATGTGACAACAATTTTAGAGGCATATAAAAGCGGAAAATCACTTGAACAAACGCAGAAATTAAATGTGCGTAAAAAAGGATTATCACAAGATAGCAACTTAAAGCCGATTAGAGAACTGTTCAAAGGTAAAGAACTTGAACGGTTCTTTTCATATGTTGATGCGCAAAACATTGGAATGCGAAGTTATCTTGATTATCTTAACGCTTGTAACCATCTCGGTTTGGATATGAATCTGCCGAAAAACCGTTATCCGCATAATTTCAAGCATTGGCACGATATTAGGATTGATGAATATCACTCAAAAAAAGCAAAAGATGACGAAGAAAAACGAGCGGAGTTTTATGCTCAATTCGCCGTCGTTGCCGAGAAATATATGGCACTGCAAAAACTTCAAGGTAACTATGCAGTTGTTATTGCGACATCTCCGGCGGAATTAATGCGTGAGGGCGAAGAGTTATCTCATTGCGTTGGCAAGATGGGTTATGACCAAAAGATGGTGCGAGAGGAAACTCTCATCTTCTTTGTTCGTAACAACAGTGAACTTGATGTTCCGTTTGTGACGGTTGAATACTCACTCAAGCAAAAAAGAATACTGCAAAGTTACGGCTCTAACCATTCAAAACCCGATGAAGCCGTTGCTAATTTTATCAATAAAACTTGGCTTTCCCACGCAAACAGAACTATTAAAAAAATGGTATCAGTGATACCTGCGGCATAGGTCGCAAAGGAGAAAAAAATTATGAACACACAATATTTTAGAGTAACGGCATATCACCCTACTGAGGATATCTCGGTCATCATGGACAGTCATGGAATGTTCGACATGCTTTGGCAGTTTAGTTCATTCATACTAAACAAAGGTTTTCAAATTTTGGAAGTGTCAAAAGAATCAGCTTTCCTTGACGGCAACATCACAAAAACCGAAAAAATTACAGATAAACTCATCTTGCACGCAAGCCAAATCGGCAAGCCTGATTACACTGCACATGAACACAACGGTGTTAACTATCGTGCCGTTAAAGTTGAAAATAAGATATACATTCCCGACCGAAACAAAAGGTCATAAACTATAAAAATACGATGAACGATGAAAGGACGGATAAATTAATTCGTCCTTTTCTCATTAAGACTTGTTCAAGATTAGATGTGGTCAAATAGCAAGAAGATTTTTCAGAACAAAAATGTTCGATTTTCGCAGTCAATACTAGAAGTATTGACAAGAAAAGCGAGCGTTTTTGGGCGAAAAAGATTTTGCTAATTGTGCCACAGACAATCGCAGAGCAAGTCTACCACAAGGAGAAAACAATGCAAAATTGTCAACTACAAAATCCATTCTTGATGTTTGTTTTTCTTGACCTTGCTATGCAAGCTAAACTGCTGGCAAATCGAGATATTCCCCCACCAGTTGAAAACTATCGTCTAAACGGACAAATAATCAAGGAAGGTGCAAAAACAAGATTTCGTAACAATATTACCGCAATTAAAACGATATTGGAACTAGAGGCGTCAGGAGCGACTGCCACAAAAGAGCAGCAGGATGTTTTGGCAAAGTATGCTGGCTGGGGCGGACTTTCACAAGTGTTTGATGAGCAAAACGAAAATTGGCACGATGAGCATAACGAACTTAAAAGTCTACTTTCTCAAGAAGAATATAAATCAGCAAATGAATCTGTGCTAAGTGCGTTTTACACATCACCTACTATTATTGACGGCATTTATGCAGGCTTAAAAAGATTAGGCTTTGACGGCGGCACAATACTTGAACCTGCGATGGGCATCGGTAATTTCATTGGCTTACTTCCGTCAGAATGGAATGTGAATATGTATGGCGTTGAGGTTGACCGTATCACAGGAACAATTGCGAAATACCTATATCCTCAATCAAAAATTAAAATAACAGGTTTTGAAAACACAAACTTCCCTAACGGCTTTTTCGACTGTGTGGTTGCCAATGTTCCCTTCGGTTCGTTTAAAGTTTATGACAAGGATTATGAGAAATATAATCTTTTTATCCATGATTACTTCACACTCAAAAGTTTAGATAAACTGCGTGCCGGCGGTATCGCCGCCATCATAACCAGCAAAGGAACGATGGACAAGGCTAGTAATTATGCAAGAAGCCTATTTGCTGAACGAGCGAAACTTATTGGTGCAATCCGACTTCCTAACACAGCGTTTAAAGATTGTGCTAACACAGAAGTTACTTCAGATATTCTATTCTTCCAGAAGCCGTCTGTTTCACGACTAACGCCGACGGCTTTGTCAAAAACTGATTGGATTAGTGTAGACACAAACGCTGACGGAATCCTTATAAACAAATATTTTGTCCGACACCCCGAAATGATACTCGGCAAAATGGTCAAGGGAAAATCCATGTATGGCGGCGATGATGAAACAACTTGTGAGAGTGATGGACGGGATTTAGCAACTGTCCTTTCAGATGCAATAGAAAATTTACCAAAAAATATCTATGAGAAATCAGCTGACAACACTCAAAAAGAACCGAAACTGCTTGCGGACGATTATGATATTAAAAATTACTGCCATGCAGTAATTGACGGCATAATCTATCAACGAACTGACGAATTACTTTTGCAAGTAAGTCTATCCCCTGCTAACATGCAAAAGATGATGGCGATGATAGAGTTGCGCGAAACCGTGAGACATATTTTAGATATTCAAATTCAAAATTGTTCGGATGACATACTCGTGGCTGCTCAACAAAAATTGAATATTTTATATGACCGATTCAAAGGTTTGTATGGTGCAATCAACCACACAAGCAATCGAAGGTTGTTTCGAAGCGATGCAGACTATACCCTACTTTTATCATTAGAAATTTATGACGAAGTTGCAGGCACTGCTAAGAAAACAGATATTTTCTCTAAACGCACTATTCGCAAATACACCCGACCAGATAAAGCGGACACTGCACTTGAAGCGTTATACATAAGCAAAAACGAAACAGGCAAAGTGGATTTAGATATTATTGAGAAACTAACAGACAAAAGTTATGACACGATTATATCCGAACTTGACGGACAAATCTTTCGTAACCCCGCTAGTTGCGATTTCTCCGACAGTCACAGCGGCTGGGAAACTGCATCAGAATATTTGTCGGGCAATGTAGTGCAAAAATTAAAACTTGCGATGAGCATATCCGAAATCCACCCTGAATTTCAAAGAAATGTTGAGGCATTAAAAAAAGTGCAGCCCAATCCCCTTACTGCATCAGAAATATGTGTCCGTGTTGGAGTGCCGTGGATTCGCCCCGAAATCTATCGTCTATTCATTTTGGAGAAATTCAAGGTTGCAAAATATGATGAGGACAATGTTTCGGTTGAGTTCAATAAATTCACAGCTGAATGGAAAGTAAAAAGTCCTTCGTTTCGCAACTTTCAAGCAACAGAAAGTTACGGCACAAAACGAGTTCACGGCTATCGTGTTTTTGAATATGCCCTTAATCTTCAAACACCGTCCGTTTATGACACTTTTAAGGACGCTAACGGAAATGATAAACGAGTGCTTAATAAATCCGAAACCATTGCGGCAAGAGAAAAACTCCGCATATTGCAAGAGGAATTTAAACAGTGGATTTTTGATGAACCTAATCGCCGGGCAGAGTTAGTTGCGATATATAACGAAAAGTTTAATAATCTAGTGCTTCCGCAATATAACGGCAGTTATCTTGACTTCCCGGAGATGAATCCGAACATTGAGTTGAAATCGTATCAAAAAGATGCTGTTGAGAGGATTATAACCTCCGGCAATACCCTACTCCACCATGTAGTTGGTGCAGGCAAAACCTTTGAGGTTGCAGCAACTGCGATGAAATTAAGGCAATTAAAATTAGCACAAAAACCTATGATAGTTGTTCCTAATCATTTGGTGCTGCAATGGGCGCACGAGTTCAGACTTTTATATCCAAATGCAAATTTATTGATTGCAACGAAAAAAGACTTTGAAAAAGAAAATCGTCTTAAATTCGTTTCCCGTATTGCCACAGGCGATTGGGATGCAGTTGTTATCGCTATGTCTTCATTTGAGCGATTGCCTATTTCACAAGAACGACAGGAGCGTAAAATCCAAGAAGAAATTGACAACATTGAAGATGCACTTTTGGAGATGAAAAAGGACTACAGTAAACGCATCACTGTCAAAAATCTTCAAAGAGTGTTGAAAAACAAAAAGACGGCGTTGGAGGCTTTATCCAACGGCAAAAAAGACTCTCTCATCAAATTCGAGGAACTTGGAGTTGATTATCTATTTGTTGACGAAGCACACAAATTTAAGAATAAATTTATATTTACCAAGATGAACAATGTTGCAGGGATTTCGATAGCGATGAGCAAGCGAGCAACTGACCTTGATATGAAAATTGACTATATTACGGAACTTCATAACGGGCAGAAAGGTATCGTTTTTGCAACAGGAACACCTATTAGTAATTCGATGGTCGAGATGTATACAATGCAAAGTTATTTGGCTAAACAAGATTTACGGGATGCAGGACTAATGTTTTTTGACGATTGGGCGGCAGTATTCGGTGACACTGTGACAGCATTGGAACTTAGCCCCAGCGGTCAAGGCTACCGAACCAAAACAAGATTTGCTAAATTTGTGAACTTACCCGAAATGCTGAAAATGTATCGCAAGTTTGCCGATGTTAAAACAGCGGATATGCTTAATCTCCCTGTTCCCCATGCAGTTAGACGCGTCATTGCAGTGAAGCCAACTGACGAGGTTTTGAGATTGAACGATGTAATAACAGAGCGTGCTGAAAAGATTAACGCAAAACTTGTTAGTCCAGAAGAAGATAATATGCTTAAAATAACAAGCGACGGAAAGAAGTTGGCATTAGATCCAAGGTGCTTTGACCCGTCGGCTTTAGACCACAATGAAAACAAAGTAAATATTTGTGCAAGAGAAGTATTCATGATTTGGAATGAAACTATTGATACCAGAAGAACGCAACTAGTCTTTTGTGACCTCTCTACTCCGAAATGCGCATTTAAGGATTATGACCCTCGTAGGGATTTTGATGTTTATAATCACTTTAAATATGTGCTTGTTAAGATGGGTGTTCCAGAAAATGAAATTGCGTTTATTCATGATGCTAACACTGATACTGCAAAACAAATTCTGTTTGATAATGTGCGTTCCGGAAAAGTAAGAATTTTAATAGGCAGCACAGAAAAGTGCGGAGCAGGAACAAATGTGCAAAATAAATTGGTTGCCATTCATCATCTTGATACTCCCTATCGTCCGTCTGACATGGAACAACGCGAAGGACGAGGCATTCGTCAAGGCAACGAGAATGATGAAATCGAAATCTGCACCTATGTCACTGAGCGAACATTTGATGCGTATTCTTATCAAATTCTTGAAAACAAACAACGATTTATTTCACAAATTAACAAAGGCGAATTCACTGTCCGAGAGGCACAAGACATTGATGAAACAACCTTTACATATGCAGAAATCAAAGCGATAACTTCTGCTAATCCATTAATTAAACGCAAGAATGAGGTTGAGATTGAACTTAGCAGTTTGAGAGTGTTGCAGGGACAATATAGGCAATCCCGTTATTCGTTGCAGGATAACATAACAAACTATCTGCCAAAAGCGATTGAGAAAATTAAGCAGGTTGTTGGAGATTACGAGAAAGATATTCTTTTGCGTGATAGGAACATGAGTGCTGAATTTTCAATGAACATCATTGGCAAAACTTTCACCGAAAGAAAAGAGGCGGCGGAATTATATCACAAACTTGCCTCAAATGTGAATGTGGGAAGGACAATAGCAACATTCAATGGTTTCGATATCGTCCCCGAATTTGCCGATAGTCTTGTCGATAGGTTCGTATCGGTTAAGGGCAACGGCTCTTACCGCATAGCCATTTCCGAAAGTCCCATAGGCTCACTCACCCGCATTGAAAACTTCTTCAAAAACATGAAAGATAATTTGGATGACATGAAAAATAACCTATCCGAGCGAGAATCTGAACTTAAATCAGCAATATCAGAACTCGACAAACCATTTGAACACGAACAACGCATACTCGACCTCTCCGCCGAGTTGGGGGAAATAGAAGCAAAACTAGATTTGGATAAGGCAGAAATAGAGGTTGTCATTGACGATGATGATCTCCAATCTGAAATTCCCAAAGATGAAGTTGATACAAATAATGAAGGTTATATGTGTTCTGCGGTCTAGTATTCGCTTGCTTTTACATATGTTTTTCATAAATGAATTAATTTTATTCGAATTACTCCCAACATACTCTGTTTTTAGTAAGCAAATCTTTTGCAGCATCTGCAACTAATTTAGAATTTTTATCACTGCTAGAATTTCTTGCAACTTTTTTCCACAATGAAAACGCAGTATTCACACAAGCATTTACACCATTCCCTTTTAAATAACAATCACCCAAATACAACATCGCCGCTATATCCCCTTGGTCTGCACATTTTGTTAACCAATGCACCGCCCTAAAATAATCGATATTATTCCTGCTAGCATATTGACCAAGATAATACAAACCCAGAGAGAATTGAGCACTTTTATATCCAAACATGGCTGATTTTGTCAATAAATTTATTCCTTTTGATATATCCTTTGTCAAAATAATTCCATCAATAAAATATCTACCATATAGGTAAAGTAGATCTGCATCTTTTTCAATACAATTCTGCAATAATCCTTTTTCTTTAAAGAAAAAATCATGTAACATCTTCATTTTGTTTTCTTCTGTTCTTTCTTTGCTATTTTTTTCACTAACATCTAGCAGAGCATCACCTATTTCTTTGATTAACAATTTAGTATTTACATAATCTTTTTCTAGAGATTCGTGCGCCCAAAAAGACGCCCGACTAAAATCTTGATTAGTTCCAATAGCATTTAAATAGCAAGATGCTAAGCAAAGTTGTGCCTTTATTAGTCCTTGCTGAGCAAGAATTGCAAACAAATAAAATGCTTTATCATAATCTTTTTTATTTATAAATAACAAAGCAAGTTCAAGCAATTCACTTGCCAACTTTCCTAATATCTCCGTATAGTTCACATTATTACTTGCAATTTGCTCAACTGTTTTTGCATAAAATTTTACAAATCCATAATCTTTCTTTTCATATTTTACAGGAATAAACCCATGCTGTTCTGTAGTATAAGTAATTAGTTCATCAATTATATAATCAAAATCCGGGCGCTCATTTGGATTACTCCTAAGACACTTTGAAAGCAATAATTTTATTCTGCATGGTATTACTATTTTACCATGATAATTAAGCAACTCCTCACCTATTAGGACATTATTGTTTGAGTGCAAATAAAGTAATGTATCAATTTTCTTATGACTTAGAGTTTCACCTAAATACATGGAGAGAACAGTTAATGCCCAACTATATACATCCACTTTATTTGTTGTCGTACTTTGGCTAACAAGTTCTGGTGCTGTAAAAAAATTGTTTCTTTCTTGATAATTTATAGATGACAATCCAAAATCCGTAATTCTTGCAATGGGATATTCATCTAAGATATCTCCCATTATCGTATTCTTCGCTTTATAAGAAGTATCAATCATAATGTTTGAAGGTTTAATATCCCCATGTATCATCAACTTGCTATGAATATATTTTAAACCCTTTGCTGCATTAGATGCAAAACGGATGATTCTTTCTGAAACTTCCTTATCACTACCATTATATAGTTTGCCACTATTTATCCATTCACTTAAATTTCCACCTTCTACCCACTCTATAGTAAGAATATTTTCATCACCAATTGTCCAACAAGTCTCAGCTAAAACTATATAGGGTTCATACAAAAATAAAAGACTTGCCGCTCTTTTATCTTCTTCTTTAATAAATGGTCTATATAAAACCTCAACCCAGTTATCCCATTCTTCTCTCAAATCAAAATAATGTGATTGAGTAACTTTTATAGCCAATGTTCTATCATCCATCTTTCCTTTATAAACAGTTCCAAATGCTCCACTACCAACCTCTTCTTCAATTGTAATATATTGCAACTTATCACCTAGTTTATATTTTCTCATATTATTCTCCTCATTAATTTTTCACAATTTTTAGAAGTCTATCATATGTGATTATTTCGATGCTTTTTTGCGAATTAGCATAGATCGCCATTCGACGAGCATTATTATCGTCTAAAAGCATATATTTTCTCCCAATTATAATTTTTCTTTCAATTAATAATGTAGGATTCCTAGGGATAGAACTTAAATTTGATGCATCGCTTTTTATAAGTAAATCATTAACTAGATTTAAAAAAGTTTCCCTATTAGAATTTATCCACACCATCCAGTCATCAATTTGTCTCATAGCAATATTTAATTTTTTAGAAAATGTTCCATTTCTGTTAAAAATTTTAGCAGTAGGCGATTCAATTTCAATTAAGCAGACTTCAATTATATTCTCCATACTTTCATGCCCGATTTTAACTATAACAAAATCCGCTTTGTAATTCGAACCTAATGCAAACTGTGACTTCACAATTTCATATGAAGAATTATATTTATGTAATGCCTTACGCAAAATATCTGGATGTTCCTTCAATACTTTTTGAACATCTCTCTCATCGGATTTTTCGATTGCTTTTTGAAAATCAATCATAAGTAAATTTACCATTTATGATACCTCATCTTTATCTATAAATAAATTATACTATATAATCATAAATGTGTCAACCTTTCATTGACAAACACAGCAATCTAATTTTAAGAAAATTTCCTAAAAACAATTATGTCCATCCTTCAACCCCATAAAAACTAGTAGAATAATAATATTAAAAAGATTCTTTCAAATTGCTTGAATGAACCTTTTTTACTGACAATTATCCCTATTTCTTACTGTTACCAACATAATAATCGTTTATATCCTAAAACTAAGGCTCTTTTTTCACAAAATAATTTAGGTCAATTTTAGGTCAACTCTCAAAGAACTTTTTCCTGTTTTCCCAATATATCGCCCCCTTTAACACCTTTGATACCCTATATGTAGTGTTTTCTCCACTTTCAACATTTCTTCAAAAAGAGATGTCAACGAAAAATTGACATCTCTTTTGTTTTTTGATATAAAAGGTTTTTATCCCTGGGGAAAGCCCTGAACCCGAGACTCGCTAAAGGCTAAGTGTTTCCGCTCCAAGGGGCAGAGTTTAAACCTTTTGCCTTCGTCGCATGTTTTCACTTGCAAGCAAGAAAAAATGCTCATTGTATTAAATGTTGTTAACGATGATGATAACCGCCGTGTTCTCTTGCATGAATGTGTCTTTGTCTTCCGGCAATACTTAGGACGAATGAGACAAAGATGAATGGAAGTGAAATCCAACTAACTATGTCCATATTGATGAATATTGTTGTCACTAGCACCAAAATGAAAGACAGCATCAAAGCAAATGGCGCACCCATTCTGCCTCTAACTGCTAAGATGGCTCCAACAACAGCAAAAGCCGCTGAAATCAATTTCAGAACACCAAGTGTCATCCACGCAGCATAACTTAAGTGAAATCCGCTGACTACACCGGTGCCCCAAAGAATTGCTCCGCCATAAATTACGCCTCCGATTGTTGCGAGTGTTGCACCAAAAAGACCAACAACAAGTGCAGCAATACGAAAACTTCTTAATCTTTCTTGCATGTTTTTTCCTCCTTTGCCTTTAGTATGTTCAAAAAAGAGGAAAATACTACAAGAATAATGCGAAATAAAAAAATGTTCGAGGTGGCAGACTAAAAACATTGTGCGGGCGATTAATACTCGCCCCTACAGTTATTTTTACGAGTTTTTTCGATGCAAATTTTTATTGTAGGGGCGGCACTCTGCCGCCCGCACAATGTGAAACGATAATCACGACCCAATTCCAATCAAACGAACTAACAAAACAATGCTTTCTTTTGATGTATTATGCGTGATAATCAAATAACATTGTGCGAGGGAATGGTTTTCATAAGACACACCTGAAGTTAGCGGAAAGATTTAACAAAACGGGTGTGTTTTACGCAAAAGGTGCGGGCGATTAATAATCGCATCTGCAATTTTTGATTCGAACACACCTAATCTCTAGTCCGCTTTCTGCTTATACTTAAGGTGTGCCCTCAAACAATTAACCTCTACAAGTTTTTTGTCGTGTGTTTTAATTGCAGAAAAATTGCAGAGGTGGTCATTGACCGCCTGAACATTAATATTAAATCGTAATTGCTGTCAACTCTGTTCTGTCTATATCGCGATAGCCTGAGAAGAAACTGTCTAAAACTTTTGACATTAGTTTAGTGCCGTTTTGCAACTGACTCTCAAAGTTGATGACTATTATTGGGTCATGGACACTAAGGCGTGCTAAAAACCAGCCCTTTGCATAGTCGACATTTGCTCTAACACCTTCATAGTTTGGAGGTTCCAAAGCAAAAATTCTTTCGGAAAATTCTTTTAATTTGCCCAAAACATATTCGCCAATCGCAACAAAATCCTCGCTCAATATTTTGAGGCGGACTTCTTTTTCATCTTGAGGCACTTCTAATGTTGATATCAAATCACCTAACTTTTTATCCTCTCTTTTGAGACGAACCATTTCAATAATTAGTCTTGTTGCCAAATACGCTCCGTCATCAATAAAATCGTTGTCATAAAAAGCAGCGTGACCGCTTGTTTCAATCGCTATAACCGCCCTTTGACCTTTTGAAATCAAACTCTTTGCTTCGTTGATAACATTTTTGTAGCCTCTTTTAAATCTGTGATGAACTCCGCCATGTTCACGTATAAATTTTGTAAGTCCCGAACTTGTGACACTATCGGTAACTATTGTTGCATTCGAATTTTGTTTTAAGAGCATAGCACTGACTAGTGCTATTAGTTTGTTGCGGTTTATTTCATTTCCGTCACCGTCAACAATTGCAACTCGGTCGACATCAGTATCAAATATTATCCCTAAATCTGCACTGCTCTCTTTTACTGCTCTTGTCAAAAATCCTAGTGCATCCTTGTTTTCAGGATTAGGCACATGGTTTGGAAATCTGCCGTCAGGCTCCAGAAAAATTGAGCCTGTTGTGATTGCTCCAAGGGGCATTAAAACTTTATTAACATAGAAGCCGCCAGCACCATTTGATGCATTAACAACTATTTTCAAACCTTTTAGAGGCTCTTCTTCACCAAGTGATGTCCTAACAAACAAAACCAATTCATCGCTGTAGAGTTTTAAGAAATCTTTTTTGTAGACTGCGTTTTTGCTTCCTTCCCTTTTTTTATTCTCTTCGGCATATGAAATAATAGTATCAATATCCGTTTTTTCGCAACCGCCGCTTTTAGTAAAAAACTTAAATCCGTTTTTATTGACAGGGTGATGAGATGCCGTTATCATTATTGCACCGTCAACATCTGTGTCACGATACTTTGTCATTTTTGACATTGCCGGCGTTGAAATTAAAGAGCAATCATAAATTTCACAACCTGCATGTTTCAGCGTTTGTTTCGCAACTTCTTTGATGTGTTCACTCGATAATCTAGAGTCATGTCCGATTGCAATCTTAGGCATTTCTTTTTTTATAAACGCCTTATCGTCTACGAACACGACAAAAGCATTGACCAACCTTTCGACTACCTCGTCAGTCAACTGCACTTCTTCTCCATACCCCCCGGTTGCAACGCCCCTTATATCGCTTCCGCTTTTTAATATTTTTAGATTCATAATGATATTATTATAACACATTTTAAATCATTTGACAAGTGTTTTAAACACTATTGACGGAGAGTGATGATACTAGCAGAACCCGACAAGAGCATTGAAAATGCTTGACAAGTTTTTTTATATGGTCTATACTAATTTATTATGAAACATGGATTTGTAAAATTAGCATTAGCAAAAGCGGACATACGCCTTGGGGCGGTTTCGCACAATGTCGAAGAGATTAAAAGACTTTGTCAAAAGGCGGCAAAGGAAAAGGCGGAAATTATTGCATTCGGTGAACTGTCTCTCACAGGGGCATCTTTGCAAGGCATGAAAAACTATTCAACGATTTTGGATAGCGCAGAGAATGGGCTAAAAGAACTTGTCGAGTTTTCAAAAACCTGTCCTATTATTATAATTTGCGGGTTGCCGATTGTTGTTGAAGGAAATATGTCCTCTTGTGCTGTTGTCATAGAGGGCGGAATATTGCATGGAATTGTGTGCAAAGATTATAAAACACATGAAAAAATTAATGAGAGAAACATTACCCTTTTTGGAGAAATTTTTCCTATAAACGGAGAATTGGTTTTTAATGCTTCTTCTTTAAAATTAAAGTTTGGAATTGTTTTGGGTGAGGATTTGGACTTGAATTTCCCCACTAGTTCCTACTTAGTGGATAGCGATGTCGAACTTATTGTTAATATTGGAAAAGGAATTGCTTTGATTGATAGTCATTGCGAAAGAAAAAAAGCAATTGAAGTAACCTCTCGAAAAACAAAAACTGTTTATGCCTATGTTTGTGCTGGCTTTGGTGAAAGTGTTAGTTGCAATATTTATTGTGGCGATAGAATTGTTTATGAATTAGGAGAAGAAATTTTGGCAAAGGAGGGTGATGAAACTGATTTATATTATACTGAAATTGATATTGATAATATTAGAAAAGCAAGAACACTTTCAAATATATCGTATCATGATTTTCAGAATATAAAAATACCCGCAAAAAACCACAACGCTGACATCACTCGCCCTATTGATAACTTGCCTTATGTTCCTGATAATGCTGAGTTTGAGAGAATTTTTGAGATATTAGGAAGAGGTGTCTACACTCGCATGAAGCAAGTAAAAGTTGATAAATTAATTTTAGGACTTAGCGGCGGACTTGATTCGACGAATGTTTTGGTGAGTGTTGTTAGAATGTTTGAAAAATATGGACTTGACAAGAAGAATATTATTTGCGTTTCAATACCCTCTGCCCCATCCTCAAAAAGAACAAGAGATAACGCTGATGCACTGATAAAAGCGTTTGGTGTCACCGGAATAACAATCCCTATTCATGAAGCAATTGCTCAGCATATGAAAGACATCAGCCATTCATCAACAACCGACATAGTCTATGAAAACATGCAAGCAAGAGAGAGAACTCAAATACTTCTCAACCTTGCAAACAAATATACCGCATTAATGCTTGGAACTGGGGCTTTGTCCGAAATAGCACTCGGTTGGTCAACTTATGGCGGCGACCAAATAGCACACTACAATATCAACAGTGGTCTCACAAAAACGCTAATTCGTGCTATGCTAAGAAATTATTGCCTTATCACACCAAATGAGGACACAGCAAGAATTATTGCCGATGTCCTCGACACCCCAATATCGCCTGAACTCATCGAAGGACAAGACACTGAAAAAGTTCTAGGACCTTATGAAGTTCATGATTTCTATCTCTACAACTTGATAATCAAAGGCTTTGCTGTTGACAAAGTTGTATATCTTGCAGAGCGTGCATTTCCCGATATCAAGAGAGAAATGTTACTCGAATATCTTGAAACATTCATCACTCGCTTTTTCCAAAACCAATTCAAACGCCATGCTTCATGCGAGGGAATCCGAATTTCATATTATGACTTATCCGAAAAACGCATTCCTTCCGGCTTTTCACCTGATGAATTTTTGAAAGAATTGAGCAAATTAAAGGACGAAAAATCAAAAACAACTAAAAAAG
Organism: Bacillota bacterium; assembly: GCA_009779975.1. Lineage (GTDB taxonomy): Bacteria > Bacillota > Clostridia > Christensenellales > Pumilibacteraceae > WRAY01. Next base: position 15,676 of record WRAY01000018.1, read on the forward strand.
CGAAAAAATAATTTTTATCAACAAAAGCAAGACTGTCTAACGCATAAAAGTTAAACAGTCTTTTTTTATTATCTTTCATCCTATTTCATCTCATTAGTCTCAAACAATTCCATAAAATCGCTCCCCTTTTCAAGAACATATTTTCCTTCTTTTGTTCTCGTCTTTCTTTGTCTTAATTCTTTTGCCATTTGACTTCCAAGTGTTTTGTCCGTTAATTCATAAATATTGTCAAACAATCCTTCGGCAAAAAAACTATAATGACTTGTCGCTGTGAAAATAATGTGGTCAACAAGAATTATTCCTATAGCAGATAATGCAATCCCAATTCTGTTGGTTGCATTTTTATCTGCCTCGCTTGCCTGCAAAGTTCCTGCCGGATGGTTATGGGATAAGATTACTTTTACCGCACCATGGCGGCATGCGGTTTGAACTATTTTTTTAATGTCTAGCGTTGTGTAGTTAGTATCGCCCTCCGAAACAGTGTCAACACTAAGCACCCTGTCGTTAGTGTCAAGAGTGCAAACAATTAGCCGTTCATTGTTTCTATTTCGGAAAAATGGGCGAAGATAATCAACTGCAAGCAGAGTCGAATCCAAAAATGCATTGTTTTTCAATTTTGATATTTCCGCTTTTCTGGCAGCAGGAATTATTGAATTTAAATAGCGAGCTACCTCATCAGTTATATACGGCATCTCAATTAGTTCTTCAATTGTGGCATTAAGAACTCCGAAAAAAGTTCCAAAGCGATTAATCAAATCATGTGCAATAGCGTTTGTGTCAACTCGTTTTATCACCGGAAACAAAAGATATTCCAAAACTTCATGCTCAGAAAAACTCTCAAAATCGGGGTCAGAATCCACTGAAAAACGAACCCTCTCACGCCTTCCCTCATGATAGTGTTTTTTTTCATTTTTGATAGTTTTTTCAAGAAGTGTTTCTTTTGACTTTTCTGTTTGCTTTGTTGATGGCTTTTTCTCTTCTTTCAAATCAACCTTTTGCTTGTCAATATCACATATTACCTTTTGCAAATCATTCAAAAAATCTTTTGACATCTTTAGTTTCCTCCCTTTCCATATTTTAGTCTTCAATACCTAGCAAATAGCCAACAGTCACATCATAAATCTTAGCAAGAGAAATCAGTATTTTAGTCGGTATATCATTCTCGCCGGTTTCATATTTTGAATACCCGGTTTGAGTCATATTCAACTGTTTTGCAAGTTCAGTTTGAGTAAAATCTTTCTCTTCTCTCAGTTCTTTTAATCGATTTTTCATGAAAATATTATACCACAACCTGTTTCAGGTTGTTGATATTTAATCTAAAACAGGTTATAATATTGTCATAGAAGTAAAATATGAAATCAAAAAAATGTATTAATTGTGCAAACTATATCGAACTATCTAACCGACCTTTTATATTAGAGATTAGTCTTCAACACCCAGCAAATAACCAACAGTCACATCTAACACTTTTGCTATTTGACATAGCATTTTATAGTCAGGCTCTCTTCCTTGAGTTTCCCAATGCCGCACCGCAGAATCAGTTACTCCCAACTTTTCAGCCAATTGCACTTGTGTCAAATGACTCTCTAGTCTTAATGCTTTTAATGTTTTTGCAAATTCCATAAAAATATTATAGTTCAAAGTGGGCGATTTTGCCTGACATCGTCCATATTGGACGATACAATATAATTACGGAGGTAAAATATGAAATCAAAAAAATGTATTAATTGTGCAAACTATATTGCTTATTACAAGCAACTATCTAATCGATATGTGAAACTAAATAATGGATTTTGCACAAAACAAAAAACGCCAAAAACTCAACACGAAACTTGCAAAGAATTTCAGTTCAATGAATGCAAAGAAAGAACAAAAGAAGAAAGATTGCTCTATTCCCTAGAACAATCTTTACAATCTATTAATGACATCGCCCAAATACTCGCTGACAAAATACAATGATTATTCAATAATTCCCATTATGATAAACTTCTTTGACATCATCGTTATCTTCTAGCATATCCAGCATTTTTTCAAACTTTATTGTGTCAATGACAGTGATATAATTGCTTGGCAATTTTGTTAAACTAGCATCTAATATTGTGAAGTTATGTTTTTCAATTTCACTCAGAACTTCATAAAAATTATTGACATCTGTTATTATTTCAAAAACATCATCATTTGAAGAAAAATCTTCCGCCCCGGCATCAAGTGCAGTTGCTAAAACATCGTCCTCATTCATTCCTTCTTTTTTCTCAATTACAATCAGTCCGCAATTTTTAAATAGATATGAAACACAGCCGGAAACTCCTAAACTTCCGCCAAATTTGTCAAATGACAGTCTAACATCTTGAGCAGTTCGATTTTTATTGTCGGTTAGACATTCAACGATGACCGCAACACCATTCACTCCATAACCTTCATAGACAGTGTTTTCATAGTTTATTGAACCCAACTCTCCGCCCGCCTTCTTAATCGCACGAGTTATGTTATCTGACGGCATATTTTGAGATTTTGCTTTTGCAATAGCGTCACGAAGCCGCGAATTTGCATTAGAATCCATACCGCCAAGTTTTACCGCAACAGCAATCTCACGCCCAATCTTAGTGAAAACCTTTGCCCTCGCCGCATCCGTTTTTCCCTTTGCTCTCTTTATCTGTGACCACTTAGAATGACCTGCCATCTAAAAACTCCTTTCTAACGCACAACAAATGTCAACAAATTTTCAAACAGTTCAACAATCATTGGCACTAGTAAAATAATATCACAAACTAAAAAAAGTGTCAACTATTTTCAATAGTTTTACCTGAAGTTACCATGCAATTTCAACGACAAGTTTAATATCTTAGCATTTTTGTCTTTATAAGCACAAGCAAAAATGCTCCTCGTATAAAAATTAGTTCTATCTATCAAGTAATTTTTGCATACTTGTGTGCTTGTTGAATTTGGTTGCGAGAGTTTCTAGTTCCAGTTCGTTGATTTCGCCTATTTTTTTGAAGGAGTTGTCTATTATTATAAATCTTGAAAAGTAGTTTGGATTAAGAAGGCGCATGATTTGAAGAATGGTCATGCTATCGTCAATCATGATTTCTTTTACTTGCAATCCTTTTTTTAGTCTTGAGAATCTGTGTGTCATTGAAAATAACCTTTCATATTTTGAATTTTTGTCAGGAATTATTGTTGAGGTGAAAATAAATAGTGAAACAACGATAAAAGACGGGTTTAAATGTCCAAAAATCAACACTATGACAGACACAACATTCAAAACCACTGCAAAAATAATGCCAAAAACTTTCAAAATGCGATATGCTTGTTTTCTTGAATGTTTTGAGGAAATTAACGCTAAGAGCGCTCTTCCTCCGTCAAGCGGATAAATCGGAATAAGATTGAACACTGCCGTGAACACGCTCGCCATGACAAATACATTTGAAAAAGCATAGGTTGCCGGAACCAACCACCAGAGTGCAACGAATAAAAAAGCAAATATAAGATTGACAAATGGTCCTGCAATAGAAATCAAAACATCGTGCTGCCACTTGACTCCATCCAAATTTCCCGTCAATTGTGCCCCATATGGAGCAAGTTTGAGTTTGTTTAGAGAATACCCCAACCTTTTTGCAACAAAAGCATGCGCAAATTCATGAAGCAGAATAACAAAAAAATAACTGACAGCCTCAATCCAAAAACCAAAGAGTATCAGCATTGCAATCATCAAAATAAAAAGTGGCGAGATTGAAAATTTCATTTGAGTTGTTTTTTATATCCGCTTACAATAAACAAGCAGGAACGAACGCCCTTGCTCGCTCATCCCTACGAATTGCTATATTCTTCATCACTTTCCTCACTCTCACCACTTCTTAACTCTCTTATTCCCTCAACAAAGGCAATTTCGCCTTGCACTTCTCTATCGCTTCCCATCATGTCAAAAGTTATAGCGGTTCTTATTGCATTTCTGGTTGAAGAGGCAAAATTCAAAGGGATTAATTGCAATGAAAAAATAAGTGCCAAAAGCACTCCGCCAATAAGCGTTTTGTAGAAAAGTCCGCTCCCAGCACTAAACCCTCCTCGTTTCTTTTTCAAGCGGGATTCTGCTTTTGAAACATCAACAGCAACCTTATTCATTCCGTCATATTTATCCATAGAACATTATATGCTCAATTGTCGACCATGATGACTTGCTTGTCCCATTATTTAAAATATAATATTTAAAATGAATTCTTGCAAAAAAAGAGGGCAACAGAATGTGTTACCCTCTGGGAATAAAAATTCGTTAAAAGTGTATTTTCATTAACTATGCGTGACACACTTTAAGATAACACCAAAAAACTATTCAACTGTTACTGATTTTGCCAGATTTCTTGGTTTATCTGGGTCTATTTCTTTTGCCACTGCTGTTAGATATGAGATGATTTGCATTGGTATTATGCTTGCTATGGGCGACAGAATACCCAGCCTTGGAACTTCGTAGATGTAATCATACGCATCTTTAGGTAAGTCTTGATTGGTTATTGCAAAGACTTTTGCTCCTCTCGCTTTTACTTCATAGAGTGCGTTTAGAGTTTTGTCTTTAAGTGTTGAATCAGTCAAATATGCAACAACTAAATAGTTGTTTTCAATGAGAGCGATTGTTCCGTGTTTCAATTCCCCTGCCGGATATGCACTGCAATGAATATAGGTTATTTCCTTCAACTTCAAACTTGCTTCCGATGCTGTTGCATAGTCAATTCCACGCCCTAAAAACATTATTGCCTTTTCATCTTTGAAGATTTTTATTATGTCACTATTGATTTTATCAAGTCCGGATTCTATCACTTCCCTTGCTGCTTTTGGTAAATTCAACAACATCTCTTTTAGTGCATTTATTTGGTCTTGCGGCATTGTTTGTTTGATGTCCGCTAAATATAATGCAAAAGAATACAAGGCAACGAGTTGAGAGTTATAGGCTTTTGTGCTTGCAACTGCTATTTCTTTTTTTGCTCTTGTTATTATCCTGCTGTCTGCGCCAAGGGCTATAGCAGAAGTAGTGTTATTTACCACTGCAAGCGTTAATGCTCTTTTTTTCTTCGCTAATTCCAATGCCGCCAGTGTGTCAGCGGTCTCTCCGCTTTGGCTTATCAATACAACTAATGTTTCTTTTCCGATTAGTGGATTTGAATATCTAAACTCGCTTGCAACCTCAACATATGATGGGATTTTTGTGAATTTTTCCAAAACAGTTTTTGCGCTGAGTCCTGCGTGATATGCCGTCCCGCAACCAACCAAAACTATTTTTTTGATTTTTTTGAGTTTGTTTTTTTCCAAATTAAAAAAACACTTTTTAACTCCTATGACAGTTTCATGAATTGCTGACGGAATTTCTTTTATTTCCTTTAGCATGTGATGAGCGTTATTTCCCAATTCATCGCTATTTTCCTCCTTTTCATAAACAATACTATTCTTCTTTTTTTCCCTTCCCCTCGTATCAAAAAAATTTACTTCTCCTTTTTTGATTAGCGCCAATTCATCGTCATCCAAAATAAAAATCTCGCCTCCATGCTTTGAAGCAACGCCGACATCACTCGCGATAAAAGATGCGGTGTTAGATTTTGAAACAACCAAAGGACTTCCCCTTTTTACACACACAATTAAATCAGGAAAATCTGTGTTTAGTATCGCAAGAGCATATGAGCCGGAAAGTTTTCTTATTGCCTTTAAAATTGAATGAAAATAGAAAATTTCACATTTTATGTTATCTGTGTCAGACATACTATTTGAAATTATTTTGTTTATTAGGTGCGGAATAACTTCTGTGTCGGTTTCAGATGTGAATACTACTCCCTCGCTTTCCAGTTCTTTTTTTAGGCATGCGTAATTTTCTATTATGCCGTTATGAACAACTGCAATATTTTGACTAATGTGTGGATGTGAATTTTTGTCGGACGGCGCACCATGCGTTGCCCATCTCGTGTGTCCAATTCCGATAGTGCTTTTAAGAGTTTTTGGAATTGCCTCTTCAGTGTTTTTAACTCTCCCCTTCTTTTTGATAACTCTCAGTTTACCATCTTCAATAACCCCGACTCCGGCACTATCATAGCCTCTATATTCCAACTTTTTTAATCCGTCAACAACAATGTCTGTTGCACTATCATTTCCTATGTAGCCAATAATTCCACACATAAACCATCATCTCCTTATATCAACAGCAAATAAGTTCACCATTCGTTTCATATCGCTGATTGCACTTTTTCAGTCTATGCTTAAATACCGTTTTGTGTGAATTTTATAGATTGCTCTCTGCATAAAGCAAAACACCTCATCGTGAAGTGATGAGGTGTTTTGTTATTGATTATTTTAAGTTTCATTGTCTATAATAGATTCATTCGTGTTTTCTTTAATAGTATTGGCTGCAGTTTCAGCAAATAGCACATCTGTTTCAATATTAGTTTCAGTCATCATAATAGCAGTCTCTTTAATTTTTTCTTCCTCATTTGCAGCGAATTTAATATCTTCTTTTGCAGTTTTTTCACCTTTTTTCTCTTCTCTCATTCTTTCTTTCAGCAACTTCACTCTTTCCTTATCTTCTCTCTCTTTTTCTCTTTCCCTTTCTTTTGCAATTCTTTCTTTCTCTTCACGAATTTTTATCAAAGATTTCTCTTTCTCTAGTCTTTCTTTTTCTTTTTCTCTCTCTTTTAGTTCTTTTATGTGATTTTTATCTTTAGAAAGGTCAACGTTTTCATATTTTGTAGTATCACGAGTTAAGAATTTTACTACTTTATTCTCTTTCTTTGGAGCAAGCATCAGACTTCTTAGGTAATCATAAGATGCTTTTAACTCGTTTATATCTTTGTAGTCCTTTGGGTATACTTCCAAAAGCATGACAGGATTTAGATGCCTTGCTTCAATCTCATTAAAAAACTCTTCAAAATTGAAACTTGACTTTCTATTGGGTAAATAAGTTTTTCCATGAACATAATCACACAAATGAACAGTCGACACTTTTTTTCCCATAGCATCAAGAAATCTTTTCGGTGAAATTCCTGCTTGCAATGCATGCTTCACATCAAGTGTGCCGGTTACTCCCGGACATGCCTTTAGCATTTTTTCAAAAAATTCAGGTTCATTTGCATGGGAATAGGAAACATTTTCATAACTTAATCTAACATTCATTGAAAGTGCAATATCGCTTAGTTCATTGAGGCGTGCAAAAAACTTTTCCTCATCAAGAACAGAGTATTTTGTTAATTTCAACGGACCGTGAAAAGTGTAATATCTTGCTCCAAGAATTGAGGCAGCATAGAGAACCTTTTTGAAAGTTTGCTCAGCATCAAAGCGAACTCGTGAGTTATCATTAAAAAGTTCAGGCTCAAATTGAGTTCCGAGCGCATGAACTGAATGAATGTTAATGTGTCCTTTTTTTGTTGTCAAAAGTCCGATATAAGGTCTTTCGTATTCATAGAAAGTGTTCAAAAACACCTCAGCAAAAGGCACTCCCATTTGAGCGAGTGTAGAAAAAGCATTCTCATTAGGCACCCTATTAAAAAACGATGCTGTTGAAATTCCCAGATACATATTTTCACCTCTTTTTTAGTGCAAAATACCAAAGCAATAATGCACAATTTTTGATTAATTCTTTTTACTTTTGCCCTCAATTTTCTAAATCATATAGTCTGATTTAAGTTTTACGGCTTCAACTTCTTTTAGTTTGTCTTCATAGCCTTTGCGATTCATCATTGCAAAGGTTGCTTTCTTACCTTCTTCAACTCCCGGTTGATTGTAGGTGTCGATGTTTAAAAGCGCTCCTGCAAAAGCCGTTTGATACATAAAATATTGCAATAATTCGCCGACAGCGAAAGCATTTACTTGGTCAAGTGTCAAAGTAAAACTTGGTCGACCTTGCTTTTTTAGTGCAAAAATTGTTGCTTTCATTTGGGCTGAGATTAATTCATTTAGACTTCTGCCTTTGAGAAAATCGCAATTTTCAACACCCAAAATGTCGTTAATCGGAGCATTAGCAGTATAATCGCTAACAGCAAGGAAAGTTGTCACTTTGTCAAATGGTCCTTCCATGAATAGTTGCACTTGACTGTGTTGGTCGGTTGTGCCAAGAGCCTTTACCGGAGATTGTCCGCAGTTCACTTTTTTACCATCGTTGTCAACCTCTTTTGCCAAACTCTCGCCCCACAATTGTGCATAGAAATCCGCCATGAATTTCAATGGGTCTGAATATGGCATTAAAACAGAAATATTTTTGCCGTTTGCCATGCTTTTGACTTGTAAATAAGCAGTGATTAGGGCAATATTTTTTTGAATATCACTAAGTTCTGAGTTAACTCTTGATGCTTTTGCCCCTTCAATTAACGAATAAACATCAATTTCCAAAACAGCAAACGGCACTAGTCCGACATTTGAAAACACCGAAAATCTTCCGCCGACGCCTTTGCCGATATCAAAAACTCTAAAGCCCTCTTTTTTAGCAATTTCATAGAGCGTTCCCTTACCAATTGTCGTTGTTACGATAATTCTTGTCCGAGCCTCTTTTTCACCAAGAGATTTTTTTAAAAGTTCATAGACAATGAAAAACTGCGAAAGAGTCTCCGATGTTTCGCCGCTTTTTGTTATGACATTAAAATATGCTTTTTTTAAGTCGATAACATCCAAAAGTCCTTGCATTCTGTTTGGGTCAATATTGTCCTCAATATAATACTTTGGAGCATTTCTTCTTTCTATTGGCAGTTCGTTGTGGCGAAAATGCAACAGTGCCGATGCCACAGCAAGAGGCCCTAAACCTGAGCCGCCGATGCCAAACACCACAAAATGTTCGCATTTTTTGCGAATATCTGCTCCAAATGCAGTTAACTCGTCCAATTCTTTTTTTGGAGTGTTAACTAACTCTGTCCACTCCTGCCAACCTTTACCCGAATTATCAACAACTGTCCTAAGTGCTGATTGAATTTTCGGCAAATCCTTTTGAATTTCTTCAACAGTGAAACCATGAGCCCCAATATGCTCTTTCATCATAAAATTATAGTCTAGTTTTAACATTTATTTTTTTCCTTTTGATAATTTCATCTTGTTTATTACTTAGTTGATATAATTTATTGCGGATATTCTCCGACAATCAGACCATAATCGCCGTCAACTCTGGTGTAGAGAACATTGACTTTTCTGGTTGACTTGTTGAAAAACATATAAAAACTGTGTCCGACTAATTCCAGTTCTTCAATTGCATCTTCGACTGTCATCGGAACCAGTTCGTAGTTCTTTTTGCGGACAACTTTTGACTTTTTCTCATCCGTTGGAACAAAAGGTTCAAACGCTTTCTCATCTTTAAATCTCATTTTTTTAGATTTTGAGAGAAGTTTTTTGCGATGTTTTATTATTTGTTTTTCAAGTTTTGGAAGCGCTAGATCAATGTTTCTTGCCATGTCATCACTTGACACTTCGCTTCGCATAACAACATCGTCAATGATGGTTAACTCTAGCGTAAACACATCATTAGCGTGTTTGAACAAGACTTTTATTGTCGTGTCATCTTCAAAAAATTTGTCTAGTTTTTCAATTTTTTTTGCGACCATATCTTTCATATAGTCTTTGAGAACATAGTGTTTTGATAAAAATTCAATTTTCATATTTTTTGTGTCTCCTTTGCGTCAATGACGCTTTTGTCACAACGCTCTGCTTGAAAAACTATCTCTTGCTTTGGAGCAATGTCTTTTTCAAGGTTTTTTTTATGAATTAAATTTGTAAATTTTTTATTAATTATATCATGCTTTTTCTCTTTTTGCAATCTTTTCTTACACATTTATTCAAAATTTCTCGCAAATGTCTTAAAAACATTTGCGTTTTTGTTGAAAGTTGTGATATAATGTCTTTGTGTGGTTTTTAATTTGGATAATTCCGCATAGAATTTAATTAAAGGAAGTTGTTTAGAAAGTGATTGTTTTCAAACGCTTGAACCTAAACACTCAAAAAAATAATGAATATTAGAAAAACTTGGATAATCAAAACAATGATCGCCCATCGCGGACTTTATAACGAAGAGTTTCCCGAAAATTCTTCTGCAGCGTTTGAGAATGCAATCGATAATGGTTATGCTATTGAGATGGATTTGAGAATGCTTGACGATGGAACTGTCGTCGTTTTTCACGACGAAAAACTTGCGAGAATGTCCGGTGCTGACGGCTATCTTAGCAAGATGAAATACGACGATTTGAAAGAGTTAAAGTTGAATGCTACTAAATATGGAATCCCGACTTTTGAAGAAGTTTTGAAACTTGTTGCCGGTCGTGTTCCTCTAATGCTTGATGTCAAAAGTTTTGGAAATGTCGGCGAATTAGAAAAAAAGGTAATTGAACTACTCTCTAAATACGACGGACAAGTCGCAATAATTTCATCAAATCCCTACACTCTTGAATATTTCAAAATCCATGCTCCGCATTTAACAAGAGGTCAAAAGTCACGGCTATACACAAAAGAAAATGAGCCATCATTTGCCCCACGGAAATATATGACAAAAATGAAGATGATTCCGCTGTCAAAGCCCGAATTTATCGTCTATGAAGCGCTTGACTTACCTAATAAATATATCAAAAAAGTTGGTCTCCCAATACTCGCTCTTAATATTCGCTCAAACCTCCAAATGGAAGAAACACTTCCCTTTTGCGACAATATCCTGTTTGAAAAATTCATTCCGGAGTTAACCCCGGTCACAAAGGAATTACTGGCAACAAAAGAAAGAGAAGCAGAAAAAGAAGGAAAAAAGAAAAAGTAATAACCCTATTTAAAGTTAAGCACTGCTTTCTTGACAAATATCTCTAATACTTTGACGAAAGTGCTTATTACTAGAAAACCAAACAAAACAATCTTAAGATTAAAGTAAGTAAAAAGTGTTGTTGAAAAGATTCAACAATACTTTTTATCTTTATATTCTTCACTTTTCACTTACTAAATTACTTCCCTTTAACCGCTTCCCTGTTTAAAAACAAATGTCTTGGCAAGCCGTCAACCATTATTGGAGCCAATTCGCCTTGAATAAGTGGTTTTAGATAAGTTAGAAATTCTTTGGTAACAAGATTATCATCATTTGAAAGCCAATTTGTCGGGAATTTTTTTTCAATGTTTGCAATTTTTGCAATGTCACACGCACGAAAACCGATTGAATACGGATTGTCTGAAAGTCTATCAAGAACTACCATTTTAGCGGTGTTACCCTCTGCTGCCATTCTCACCCCGAAACCGCCTGCTTGGAACGCTTCATTAATATCGGTTGCAGACGAAATATGAGACGCACATCTTTGAATTGTTGAAAACTCAATCGCCCTTGTTTTGCATTTAAATTTGCCGGCACACAGTGCTGACAGATAACTTGCAGTCCCTGTTAGTTGCTTGTGACCGAATGAGTCTTTGTAGTCAACACCGGTGTCGCCCAGTTCACAAACATACTTGCCTTCTTTGGTTTTAATCCCCTCAGAAACAGCAATAACAACTGTTTTTCTCAATTTAATCAGTTCGCCAACTTTTTTCAAGAAATCTTCAACGCTAAAATCAATTTCAGGAACATAGATAAGGTCAGGACCACGCCCATCGTCCATTCTTGCAATAGCGCTCGAAGCCGTCAGCCATCCGGTGTTTCTTCCCATTATTTCAACAATGGTGACAAACTCTTTTCCGTTTACATGAGCATCGGAAATTATCTCTTTCATTGTTGTCCCGATATATTTTGCCGCACTTCCAAAACCGGGTGTGTGGTCAATTTCTGCTAGGTCATTATCAATCGTTTTCGGAACGCCCATAAAACGGATTTTTGATCCGATTTTTGCGGCATAGTTTGACAATTTGTGGATTGAATCCATTGAATCGTTTCCGCCGATATAAAGAAATATTTCAATACCTAAGTTTTTTAATATTTCAAATAGTTTTTTGTAAACTGCCTCGTCTTTTTCAACTGACGGTAAACAATACCTGCATGACCCTAAGTATGCAGAAGGAGTTCTTTTGAGAAGCTCAATGTCCAATTCGCATTTGATATGTTCGCTCATATTGACATATCGCTCTTTCAGCAAGCCTTCAATGCCGTGAATCATGCCATAGACATTTTTTGCACCAAGTTCTTTTGCCGTTTTAAAAACGCCGGCTAAAGATGAGTTAATAACCGCAGTAGGTCCGCCCGACTGCCCAACAATAATATTTCCAATTTTCATAATACCACAATTTTAACACAAATATGGGCGAAAATCAACAAATTTCCGCCCTTTCAAAAAACTTTTTAGGATTTTTTACTTTAAAAAACAGCCCCACCTATCTTTCAAATTTTTGTTGATAGTCAGTCATTGAGAGAATGACCGGGTGTTGTTTGTTTGAATTTGACGAACCTATAAAGCCTAGTTCTTCAAATTTGTCTATTATTAGCATGGCTGGCTGAAAACCCATTTTTAATTTTTTTTGCAGCATTGAGGCAGATGCAGTTTTTTGTTCAACAACTATTTTTAATGCACGCAATTCCATGTAGTCAAGTTCAAGCATTTTGACTTGCTCTTCTTGGTTGCTGATATTTTCATCGCCTAAATCAAAATTTGAATCAAAGTTATTTTCTAAAGATTCGTCAGAATTCAGTTGAGATTGGCTGGGTTGTTGAGGAACTGCGACTTTCACAACTCTGTTTTTGTCAATTTCAGCATCTTTTTCCGCTTTTACTTTCAAACTAACGCAACGAATATTTGCGCCTTTCAAGTTAACGCCAACAAGATTGACGCCTTTAAGGTTTGCTCCTTCCAAATTAGTGCCTTCTAAAATAGCGCTTTTTAGGTTTGCGCCTTTAAGGTTTGCAAACTTCAAATTAGCATCTTTAAGATTAGCACCTTTCAAATTTGCGTAACTCAAATCAGCACCTTCCAAATTAGCGCCTTCAAGCGTAACTCCGCTAAGTTCCGCACCTGCAAGGTCTGCTCCAACGAACTGACTTCTGTCAATACTAGATGATTTATCCACAGTTGTTGTTTTCATGATTGTTAAACTCCTCATGTCCAAGACATTTATATGATTTAAAAGTATACATCATATCATTCAATTTGTCAACTGTTTTGATAAATAAAAAATAATAATTTAACCGTCAATAATCAGTGAGCGAGCAGTAATGTGTTTGTATTTTAGACTGACTAGCAAAATTGTTATTACGCAAGTGAACATTAGTGAAACAGCGCCTGCTGCAATTGTCCAAGGCACTATTGTGAATGCTGCTTGCGCTATTCCCATTCCTCCGAACATAATGCCTAACAGAGGATTAGTCAATAACACTCCCAATATCGTCCCCAGCGCAACCGCCCCTAGTATTATAGGCAAGAAACTAAATAGGTTATGCAATATTAGTTGTTTTGATGTGAAGCCCATTGCTTTTAATATGCCTGCCTCTTTTTTATTGCGGTTAATAATTGTGTTGACCATGAGAAAAAATACTAAGACAACTACCAAAATTGTCAAAAAAATAATAAAAAGCATTGCTATGTTGATTGGCTGCTCCATTGCCGCAAAAAACTCATCCATTAATTCACTTTGATTTAGCATCACAAGTTCACGCCCGAAATCTATTGATAAACGAGACATAAAATCGCTTATCGCTTGATAGGAATTGTCATGTAAATAAATATACATGTTTCTAAGAACTATATTTTCATCCAGTCTGTTAAAACCTTCTTGTGTCATAAAGCCGTGACTTCCCCAGCCTTGTATTATCCCGGCTATTAAAAAACTTGCCGCTTCACCATTTTGATGAATAAGTGTTAGTGTGTCACCAATCCCTAAGTTTATCCAGTTGCTCGTTTGTGCTGTGATTGAAATCTCATTAGATGCAGCAGGCTGACGGCCTCTGATTATCGGATTCACTTCTCGTCTTGCAATATCTTCCCAAACTGTGAACCTTAATTGTTGTCCTTGGGGCATATGAAGAGTGTTAAATTCAAATCTTAATGTCCCTCTGACATTTTCTCTTTCCCCGATATTATCAAAATGATCTTGAACAAATTCATCCGAAAAAGACATTATCCTGACATGCGCCGGTTCCACTCCTATCATCGCAAGATACGCAGAGGTATCTGTGACAAAATTGTGATGCATCGTAAAGCCTAAAACTATCATAAAACCAAAAAGAGTAAGAGTGATAAATGCAGCAATATTACGCCTAAAGTTTGTCTTAAATTGTTTTAGCGCCATACTGATATTTAAGGGCATTTTTGAAGTTTCTAACTTTGTCGCACTTTTTTTGAAACTATGATTTTCAAGTCCGCTTCGAAGAGCTTTAATCGGTGTTATTTTTTTTGTTCTCCTTGACACTAAAAATGTCGCAAGCATCATAGCACCCACTACACTAAACACTGATATAATACTTGGGAGCGTCATTGACATTCCGCTCCACAACAGTCCCGAAGTTGCTGACACCAAATTTCCGACAATTCCAATCATCGGAAATGAAATTATAAGCCCGATTAGCACTCCTAAAACTACTATTAACAAATATTGCAAAATTGTTGCCCTCATTAATTGCGGAGAGGTCATGCCAATTCCTTTTAAAGCGCCGATAGTTTTCATATCCTGATCAAGCGAATTTATTATGTTAAACCTTGCAACAATTAACGACACAACAACTATAATTAATGCAACCAAACTTAAAATCGCCGCCATAATTACCGAGAATGAGGTCGCATTCAATCTGATGTTTGATAAGGTTGAGCCATGCAGCATTGACCCCTCGTCCGCAGCAAGCAATTCACCAAAGAAGAAATCATACCCTGCTATATCGTCATAAAATAACATCGACGCCATATAGGCAGGAAATAAAGATGTATCTTGCTCTAAAACTGCAAGCATATTCTCACAAACAAATGCTTTGCTCATGTTGTTTGTGTTAAAAAATACATTCTCAAAAAATCCGTAAATTGTGAAACTATATTCTGAACCCGCACTATTCACCAAAAATATGTCCCCCGAACTAAAACCGTTAATGCGGTAAATCAGCGGTAATATAATTGGATTTTGCGGTGTTGTTGATAATCTGTTTAGGACTGTTACTGTATTTAGTGCCGCATTTTCGGGCATTACCGCAAACGACATGGGTTGACGGACAGACCTATTGTTTAGGATATATCTTATCTCGCCGAGCATAATCCTGTTCACTTCAAGGTGTTTTAGATTTTCTGCGCCATAAACAATATCTTCTATCCCGTCATTCCAATCATTTGCATTTATTGAAAACACAACATGAGGAGCATTTAGTTCCTCTGCGCGAGTGTCAAAAAGAGCGCCGACTCCCGTTAAAAGCGACAAACTGATAACAAGCATAAGAGTGGCGAGCAATGACAATATCACAAGTGTTGCTGCACTTGACTTTCGCTTTTTTATATTTGACCATGCTATTAGTAATGATTTCATAATAAAAACAAACTACAAATTACAGTGGACAAATTACAAATAAGGTAAAATTTATTTTATCAACATTTGTAATTTGTAATTTGTAAACTGTAATTTATAATTTCCTACCAGCCTTGCGCCGATAAAAACTCCTTGACTTTTTTTCTTCTGTCAGAGTATTCTCCCTTAAATTTTTCAAGCTTCAACTCTCCTTCGATTTTTCCATCCTTTAAATAAAGAATTCGATTTCCTCTAAGTGCTGAATTAATATCATGAGTTACCATTACAACACTTTGACCATTATTGTTACTCATGCTCAAACTATCCAAAACTGCAACTGCCATAACCGAATTTAACGCTCCTGTCGGCTCGTCTGCAAATAATATTTTTGGGTTGTTTATTAATGCTCTCGCAACCCCTACCCTTTGTGCCTCGCCGCCTGATAATTGATTGGGCAACTTTTTCCAAAGAGACTCATCTATTCCCATTGAATTTAGAAGTTCTTTTGCTCTTTGTGCCAATTCCTTTTTCTGAATTTTAAGCAGCATTCCTGCAATTAAAACATTATCCAAAACGCTCATACTTTCAACCAAATAAATTTGTTGAAAAACAAATCCGCAATTTTCTCTTCGAAAAACTGCAAGTTTGTCTTGAGAATATTTCGCAATATTTTCTTCGCCAAAACCGTCTTCGACAAACTTGTCAATGACAGAACGCTTATTTGAAGTTGATTGTTTTAAAGGTGATTTTTCCTTGGACACAAAATAAACATCGCCTAGTGTCGGTGTGTCCATGCCTGAGAGTGCATATAGCAGCGTCGATTTTCCTCCGCCCGACGCTCCCATGATGACAGTAAAATCGCCCTCATAAATTTCAAGGTCAATATTTCTTAGGACATGCTGCTGAATGCCTGCATTTGAAAATGTTTTGCAAAGTTTGTTTGTTTTTAGTAGCATTTGTTGCCACCTCCCATGTTAAATATGGTTGTGCCACAATGACACAACCATATTATACATTATATTGACATGATAAGTCCTTAGGAACATCTTATTTAATTCTTAAATTTATTTAAGAATTTTCAACTCAATGGCAAAAAAATCTTGACTGAAAAACCGCTTTCAGTGTTGTAGCAATCAATTTTCCCATTCATTTTTTCTAAAAGTGATTTGCAAATATATAGCCCTAAGCCTGCCCCTTCCTTGTCGGCATTATTGCTTCCCCTGAAAAATTTGCCCATAATTAACGGCAATTCATTTTCTTCAACACCATTTCCAAAATCCGCAAATTCAATGCTGAAATCATTTTCCGCTACTTCACCTTTGACAATAATTTCTGTGTTTGCGTATTTGTAGGAATTGTTTAAAATATTGCCGATAATTTGATCAAGTCTTAGCGGGTCTGTTTTCACAAGACATTCGGGTAGTTTTATTTTTTTTATTTTTCCCAAATAGTCTGCTTGTGCAATTGCATTTTCAATATGACTGCTCGGCACATCAACAGGATTAACCTTTAACTGGGATAAATCATCTAATGAAATGCTAAACATATTTGTAATTAAAGTGTCAATTTCATTTGCTTTGTTTGTGATAATATCAAGTTTTTCTGTCGTTTTTGCACTTTGTTTTTCAATGAGCAAAAGTTCTGAGACTGCCTTAATGCTTGCAATAGGCGTTTTTATGTCATGGCTTAGTTGCGCAATTAATTCTTTTTTGCTTTTTTCTAACTCTATTTCTTTTTCCTTTGCTGTTTTTAATTCAAGCCTTAAAATATCAAAACTCTCACTAAATGCCCCGAATGCATTTTCTCTGTCCATGAGCAGCGGACTATCAAGATTGCCTTTTGCTATTTCAGTTGCAAATTTCTTCAAAGTTTTGAAAGGTTTGTGGATAGATTTTTGCAAATACAGCCCATAGGAAATCAAAGAAAGAACAATAATAGCAATAAGAACAGATATCAAAACAATTGCAACTGTCATTCCATTTTCATTAGGCCTTGTCACAAAAATTCTTCCTTCAGTAAATTCTAAAATAATTTTATCGTTTTGAAGTGCAAAATTAATCCAATGTTCATAGGTTTTATTTTGTGCCGTATTGCTAGAATATAACACCACTCCATCAAAATTAATCACGATAACTTCATACTCTGTTATGTTTATTTGTGAAAAATCTTCTGTGTTATTTTCCACTTCAGTGCGAATTTCATTGAGAGCAATCATATCAATTCGGGCTAATTCAGTGCTTGCCAAAATAGCGACTATTCCGCCGAATACTCCCAATATCAAAATAATTAGCAAAATAAAAAGTTTATTTCTCACTATTGAAAATATATCCCGCACGATGTGCAGTTTTGAGCATTTTGGGATTTTCAGGATCATTCTCGATTTTTTCTCGTAATTTTCGAACATGCACCATTAGCGTCCCATCAGAGAAAAATGCATCTCCCCAAACTGCTGAAAAAATTTCATCCTTTGTCAAAATTCGGTTTGCGTTTTGTGCAAAATATGACAAAAGTAAAAATTCCTTGTTTTTCAACTCCAAGTCAATACCGTTTTTGAAAACTATTCTTTTTTCTAAATCAAACGAAAGATTGCCTATATTAATGTTGCTTTTTGCTTTTTCTTCCCGCAGTAGTCGTGCTTTCACTTTTGCCAAAAGAACACTTAATTCATAAGGCTTTGTGATATAATCGTCACCGCCGATATTTAGCCCTAGCAAAATATCATCGGTTGCAATGCGTGCGCTAATAAACAAAATAGGCACATCACTTGCTTTTCGAATGTTTCGGCAAAGGTCAAATCCGCTTTTATCACCCAAATTAACATCCAAAAGCATAATGTCAGCCTTATTTGAATTCAGCCAGTTTTCTGCCTCGTCTGCCGAATAGAGGCACATAGCAGAAATTCCAAACGCCTCAAAGTATTCCTTTGTTGCATTTGCCAACTCTTTTTCATCGTCTATTATTAAAACATTATAGTGCAATTGCATCATCCGCGTATTATTATACTGCCTTTTTTTAAATTTTGCAAGCAAAAACGAAGTCGAAAAACTGTCTCGTTTTCGACAAAAATGTCCCGTTTAAATGCTTGCATTATCTTTTTATATTTGATAGAATTATCTAGACACAAAAAAAGGAGGCAAAACAAAAAATGAAAATCAAACCTTTGTTTGACAGAGTTGTTGTGAAATCAATTGACTCTGAAGAAAAAACAAAAAGCGGAATTGTGCTGCTCGCTAAAGACCAAGAAAAACCGCAAATGGCGAAAGTTATCGCGGTAGGACCCGGCGGCAACATTGACGGCAAAGATGTCACGATGCAAGTGAAAGTGAATGACAAAATTTTGTATTCAAAATATGCCGGCTCGGAATTCAAAATCGACGGCGATGAAGTCACAATTTTGAGACAAAATGACATTTTGGCAGTCGTTGAATAATAAAAAAATAAAATCGTAGGGGCGGCAATCTGCCGCCCGCACAATATTTTAAAGTTCGGGCGGCAGATTGCCGCCCCTACAATTAAATTTTTAAAATTTTAAGGAGAAATAAAATATATCATGGCTAAACAAATTTTAACAGGAATTGAGGCAAGAAAAGCCTTAGAAGCGGGCGTTAACCGTATGGCTGATACCGTCAAAATCACATTAGGGCCAAAAGGCCGCAATGTTGTTTTGGGAAAAAAATACGGCTCCCCTCTTATCACTAATGACGGCGTGACTATCGCAAAAGAAATTGAATTAGAAGATGCTTTTGAAAACACAGGCGCACAAATTTTAAAAGAAGTCTGCACAAAAACTAACGATGTTGCAGGCGACGGAACAACAACTGCGGCAGTTTTAGCACAATCTATTGTTCGTGAAGGTTTGAAAAACCTTGCGAGCGGCGCAAACCCAATGGTTTTGAGAAAAGGCATTGCATCAAGCGCTGATGTTGTTGTCGAACATCTCAAAAGCATTTCAAAGCCTGTTGAGGGCAAAGTTGCCATCGGGCAAGTTGCCTCAAACTCTGCCGGCGATGAAAATGTCGGCAAACTAATCAGTGAGGCAATGGATAAAGTCGGAAAAGACGGAATAATCACTGTTGAAGAGTCGAAAACAATGGAAACCGATCTCAATATTGTCGAAGGTATGCAATTCGACAGAGGTTATGCATCGGCTTATATGGTCACCGACCCAGACAAAATGGAAGCGGTTTTAGAAAATCCGGTCATTTTGATAACAGATAAAAAAATCACCAACATCCAAGAAATACTTCCAATTTTGGAACAGGTTGTTGCAAACAGCGCAAAACTACTTATTATTGCGGACGATTTTGAAAGTGAAGCACTTGCAACTATTGTTGTCAACAAGTTGCGCGGCGCATTCAACTGCGTTGCAGTCAAAGCCCCCGGTTTCGGCGACAGAAGAAAAGAGTTACTCAAAGACATAGCCATATTAACAGGCGGTGAAGTTGTGTCCGAAGAAACCGGAGTTGAGTTCAAAGATGTCAAACTAAATATGCTAGGTCGTGCAAAACAAGTAAAAGTTGACAAAGATAACACTATCATTGTTGAGGGTGCGGGTGAGAGTGCAAACATCAAGGCTCGCATCAAATCAATCAAAGCACAAGTTGACAACACCACTTCAGAATACGACAAAGAAAAACTTCAAGAACGCCTCGCAAAACTCTCCGGCGGAGTTGCCGTCATCAATGTCGGAGCCGCAACAGAAGTTGAGATGAAAGAGAAAAAGTTGAGGATTGAAGACGCTCTTGCCGCAACAAAAGCAGCGGTTGAAGAAGGTATCGTCCCCGGAGGCGGCACTGCCCTTTTGTCGGCTATTCCCTCTCTCAAAAAACATATTGAACTACTCTCGAGCGATGAAAAAACAGGAGCGGAAATCGTTTTAAAATCGCTTGAAGCACCAATTCGCCAAATTGCAGAAAACGCAGGAGTTGACGGAGGAGTTGTTATTAACAATATTCTAACAAGCAAAAAAGCAGGTTATGGTTATGACGCCCTAAAAGACCAATATGCTGACCTTGTTTCCCGCGGCATTATCGACCCGACAAAAGTCTGTCGCTCTGCCCTTCAAAACGCAGCAAGCGTTGCATCAATCCTTCTCACAACCGAAAGTGTAGTAGTTGACAAACCAGAACCAGAAGCCCCAATGCCTCCCGGCGGCGGAATGGGCGGAATGTATTAGAATAAATGAAATGTAAAAAGTGTTGACAAACTTAAATTGTGTATGCGACAAAGTGCCCATTACACATCACAATAAAAAGCAGTTAGTTATACAGAGACTAACTGCTTTTTATTTGTCATAACTTTGCATATTAACATATAATGTCCTTATGTTAAATTGTTTCAATAAAAAATTATGTGATATAACAGAATGTGATTTGTTGGCATTGAATACTCTTGTGACAAAACAAATTATGGACTCAGTAAAAGATGCCGACACTTTAAATATGCTCGGAGATTTATTTTCGTCTATTGGTGCAAATTTGTTGATGGTATCAAATCAGCGAAGCATATGTTCAAAATCACAAACTACTGGCAACTCAAGCGAGTAGTGCTAATATTAGTGCAGTTAAAAATCCTGATATTAGAAGAAATATTATTCCTACTATAATGCTGACAGTGCCTAAAACTGCACCTACCTTTGATAGCCTGACATTCTTTCTCAATCCTTTCGCCCCAATCGTTCGGGCAAATGATGCAAAAAACAATCCTATTAAACTAAGAACAATTCCATAAAATGGAATCCAACAGAAAACTATGGAAAAAAACAAAAATATAGTTGCAATTATACCCAAAATCATTGCAGTAGGATTAGTCTTTTGCATCACTTGATGATTAGCGGGCGGCAGAGATTTCGGCTCAAATCCAGATTCACTAACCCCGCACTTTAAACAAAATTTCACATCGCCTTTTGAGAAATCATGGCCACACTTTGAACAAAACATTGTTTCTTATACCTCCGATTATTATTTATTAACAAAAATTGATTATTTTCTTATATAACATTTGACATCGGAAACACTAGTAATACTACACATATAATAATTTCATATACTTAAATTATAGCAAAAACTTTTTAAAATAGCAAATAAATTAGAGTGTTACTTTTAGAAGGTTGCTCTCAAACCTTTATTTAAACAAACCTTTCCAAATCTATCAACTTATTAATTTCATAAGTCGGAATAATTGCTGATTTGTTTTTTTCATTTGATAAGTTTAACCAACAAGTGTCTATGCCTGCATTTATTCCGCCTTGGATATCTGAAGTTAGACTGTTTCCGATTATTAAAATTTTGTCTTTGTTAATTTGAGGAATCTTTTCAAGCACATAATCAAAGAATTTTTCGTTGGGCTTTGAAAATCCGACACGATCAGTTGCATACATATCTGTTATGTAGTTTTTGATTGTTGAATTGTTTATGCGTGATACTTGAATTTCTTGAATGCCGTTCGTCACAATATAAATCAACTTTCCTTTTGAAGTTATTTTTTTGCACATCTTCTCTGCCCCATTGATTAAATGCGTATAGTCAATAAACTCAACAACATCTTTAGCATTAAAACCATTTTCACAATTTTGAATGTTAAAACTATCTAAAAGTCTGGAAATTCTTTTTGAAAACAACTCATCTACTGACATTTCACCTTTTTCATAACTTTTCCATGCCTCTATATTTATTTCCATATACCTTTGCCAAACGCTCTCGTCATAGACAAAGCCATAGCGCTTGGCCATCTCTTTCAGTGAAACAACTGTCGACAACTGAGTATCAAACAAAGTGCCGTCCAAATCAAAAAGAAAAACATCATATTTTTTATTCATTTCCATCTTCTCCTATCTCGCCACCTATTTTCGCTTTTTTAGTATTCCGAGATTTTTTTTCGTTTTTATATTCTTTACTTGTTGCAATTGTTATGACTTTTTTCGTCAAAAAATATCCTGTTCCTAAAACTGTCCCAAGTAAAGAAAATGCTATTATTGCGCTGTTTGTGACATTTTGTCGCAATTCACTTTCAAGTCCGGGGATAGTGATAATACCGTCCATTTCTCTTAATGAATTTAATGACCCAGAAAACATCTCAAAAGCAAGATAGAGTGAATAAATAGCAAGTGCAGTCATTGCAATTAAAATTATAATAAATATAATCATCAATTTTCTTTGCATATGCAAATATTATCACAGATAAAAAGAGTTTTGTCAAGCATCTTCGATGCCTTTGTCGGAGAATATCATATAGTAGCAGTTTCCGTTAAGAGGGTTGAAGACCCTTCTCAAGGGTTTTCAACCCTTCTGTCGTAGGTTGCTATTTCATGGAATCACTCTAATAAAGCAATAGAAGAATGTCAAGAATTTTCTCCAACAATAAAGACATAAAATTTTGAGGGTGCTAAATGTTCGTGATTTGTGACAAGAGAAAAGCTGTAGGGGCGGGCGTCCTCGACCGCCCGAAAACTATTATTTACTAATTTAGGGCAATCTAGGATGCCCACTCCTACATTTTGCTTCAAGCACACCTAATTTCTTTCCTTCTTTTCTACTCATAATTCAGTGTATCTCTTGGACATTATACCCACCCTACAATTTCGCGAACATTTAGTTTTACTATTTCATTCTGAGCATAGCGAAGAATCTAAGCACAAAATGCCGTAAAATAATATTTTTAACGCATACCCTAGATTCTTCGCTTCGCTCAGAATAACATAACTTGAAAAAAACAGAAAGTGTGTAAGCGTAGGCCTACACACTTTCTTTCAAACAAGACTTGATTTTTTGCATATTTTTTTGACAAGCCTTGTTTTCTTTTATGAGAGACTGCTAAAAGAGGAACATTGCTTTTTTGTTTTGCGGCAAAGGCCGCATCTGTCACACGCTTAATCGTGTCTTGTAGTAATATAATGTGCTGTTTAGAAGAATATATACATATTTATATAATTTAATCTAAATAACTTTTTTATTTTACATTTATTGGTATAAATAGGTCAAAATATGTCTAATTTGTTAATTTATATTGAAAAATATTAAAATATTTTATAAAAACTGTTGACAAACTCAAAATAATATGTTAATATATTATTAATAAATAATGAACAGGAAGTCAATAATCATGTTAAAAGAAGTCGACACGACACTAAAACAAGTTAATTACATATTAAAAAAATCCACTAAGAGCATCAAAAAAGAAGAGGCAAAAAGCCTTCGCTCTTCAAGGTCAAAAAAAACCCAAACAACACAGACGGTAAAATTGCCGCCAATTGCTTAGTTCATTTTCTTTCTCCTTTTTATATTTGTGTCCTTGTCTGGGTTGCCGGAAATTTAATTGCGGCAACTCACCCGTGACACACAAAAAGTATTTAATTAAATAATCAAAATTTATCTATCACCAATCAAATATTATTTTGTTCATTTTTCATTTTCTCCCCCTTTATATTGAAAGTGTCATCGCCCTCCTTGCGATGACACTTTCATTTTTTGAGAATGCAAGTAATGCGTTGCATTTGCTTGATTAAAATATTAGATTATGTTATTCTGTCATTATGAAAATATGTGCTGTGATATGTGAATTTAATCCTTTTCATAATGGACATAAATATGTTTTGGAACAAGCAAAAGAGGTTTCAAAATGTGATGCTGTTTTGTGTGTTATGAGCGGAAATTTTGTTCAACGAGCGGAGCCTAGTATTGCCGGCAAAGCATTTAGGACAAAGACTGCCCTTGAAAACGGGGCAGTCTTTGTTGTTGAACTGCCTGTGATGTTTGCGACAATGACCGGAGAATTATTTAGTTACGGAGCAATAAATATTATCAATCAAGTGAAAAATGTCACTCACCTTGCATTTGGAAGTGAATGCGGAAACATTGAGCAGTTAAAGAAAATATCTAATTTGCAATTAAGCGAAGAATTTAATCAAAAGTTGAGAAATTTATTAAAAAGCGGAATGTCTTATTCAAACGCTATGTCAATTTTGAGTGAAGTTGAGTTAAAATCAAACGATATTTTAGGAATTGAATACATCAAGCAGTTAATAAAAACTGGGTCGAATATTGAACCGATTGCAATTCAAAGGCAAAAAAGCGATTATAATGATGCAAAACTGATTAAAAACTTTTCTTCTGCAACGGCAATTAGAGAAACTATAAAAAACATAACTGCAGGGGAGGCAGGATGCCATCCGCACCGTATAATAAAACCAAACTGTAAGACCGAATGCATCACAACAAATTGCGGGCGGTCATTGACCGCCCCTACAGTAGATTTATCAACTCTCAAAAGTAATGTCCCAAACATAGATGAACTTATTGGGCAATTAACAAAACATCCGGTTGACTATTCCCTGTTCGAAAAACTTGTTATTACCTCAATTAGAAACAACGATAACTTATCATCACTTGTTGATGCAGGCGAAGGATTGGAAATAAAGTTGAAAAAAAATGCATTGGAATATAGCAACTTAGAAAAAATTTGCGAAGAAACAAAATCAAAACGCTATACTATGTCAAGAATTAAAAGACTTTGCTTGCAGTCTCTTTTTCATATCACCCCTCAAATGCTATCAAAACCCACCCCCATTCCTTTGCGAGTTTTAGGCGTTAAAGGTGACTTTAAAAAGCATTTAAATATATTCCCAAAAAAGAACACCATTATCTCAACAAAAGACTACGATAAGTTGAAGCGAAAACATTTTGACTATCTCAAAAAAGAAAAAGAAGCCGAAAACATTTTCAGCCTCTTAACCAGTTCCCCCTCAAGATTTTATTCATATCAGTTGGTTGTTGTTTAACTCCACAATCTTTCAATATCATAAAACGCTCGACTCTCGGTTGTTTGAATATGCATTATCACCGAGCCATAGTCTATTGCTGCCCAGTTTTTGTCTATGTCACGACGAAGCGGCTCTAAGGAGTAGTCTCTTGATAATCTCTCGTCTACATAATCGGTTAACGCTCGAACTGCTGTTGAAGAATTAACACTGCAAATAATGAAGAAGTCGCATATTATAGTTTTTTTGCGAACATCAATAACAGATATATCTTGTCCTTTTTTCTCATCAAGGAAATCAAATATGAGATTTGAAAGAGTTTCGCTGTTTTCAATAAGGTTGCAGTCAATCGGCAATTTTCTTTCAATCTCTGCCCTTTTCACTCTTTCTTTTTCTTGCCTTTCTCTTTCTCTTTGAATCCTTTTCTCAAAGCGGCGTTGAGCATTGATTGTCTTGAAGTGTTCAAGTGCCTCTAGTGATGGCTGATAAAATAACATTTTTTCTTTTTTAACTTTTTTTAATATTATTCTCAATGCCTTTTCAACTGCTTCATCAAGATTTTTAGGTGCTTTTTTGCGTAATCTTTCATATTCAATCCCATCTCTATCCTCGTCCATTTTGTCCGCGAGATAGACTATTTTTTCGAACAAGTTCATTTCAGGGTCGCCAAGATGCTTTTGTATTGCACTTGTGATTTGAGCAATATTTTCATCTTTTAGTCCCCTGTCTTTTAGAAATATTTGTGCAATTTCAGCCCCAATAAAAGCATGGACAACTTGAGGCGGAATCTCTTGATATTTGTTTGATTTTGCATTTTTTGCAATGTCATGCAACAGGAGCGCCAAAACAATATTTTTGACATCTTCTTTATATAATTTTGCAAGGTATATTCCTTGTTTTGTTGCATTGAATGTGTGATGAAGTCTTTTTTCATCAAGTTGGTGTGACTTTAGAAATGCAACAAAATCATTGTATTCAGTATATAAGTTATTTGATTTGATGTAATCATAGACATTTTCGGAAACAATTGACTGATTGCAAAACGCCAAAGCAACTCTTGAAAGGGTTGATGAGTAATCAGGAATTGCTGTTTTTGAATATTTTAATTTTGCACCCATTTCTCTTAGTTTCTTTTTGTCGCTGAGAGCAATTTTAAACCCTTCTCGTTTTTGAATAAAAAATGTAGCCATTCCGCACAACTCCGAAAATCTTTCCCACTTGTCTAAATCAACAACCATATCAGAGCCAACAATAATAAAAAAATTAGCATCGGGATAAATCTTTTTGAAATGCGAAACAGTCAAATGGGAATAACTTGTCCCTTTTTGTTTTAGTTCAAAATCACTTATTTCAACTTTTTCAATATCGCCAAAAACCAGTTTTAACATTTCAATCCTATGAAATGCATCTTCCGCTTTCGTATCTTTTTTAAATGGCGAAATATTACTCGGCACAACAATAACCCTGTCAAATTTTTCGCTCAAATTTTTGACAAGTTCTTCGTGTCCTTTCGTCACAGGGTCAAAACTTCCCCCAAATATAGCAATTTTTTCATTCATTCTTTTCATAAACACTATTTTAATCCATCAAAAAAAATTTGTCAAGCAATTTCAATGATTTTGTCCGCTTTACTAATAATATAAATTACAGATAAAAGCGTCTAATGCATTTAAATAAAGAAAAAGAGATGTTAACAAATGTTAGCATCTCTTTATTTGGGTTGATTAGTCGTCTCTTCTTGGTCTTGGAAGAAGCATACAGATAAGACCTAGAGCAAATAGGATAAGCGGTATATACAAAAGTCGAACTACAAAATGCAGAGCGTCCATGTATCCGCCGAAGCCTTCCGCATATCTAAATGCCTCTGCGACATTACCAAGATTCATGAAAAACACAATCAATGTAACAATTGCAGCAATAAACATTACAAAGCCGACAAGTCTTTTGATTTTCCAAAATAACATAAGTTCTTTTCCTCCTTTTATTATTTTTAACATTTTCAGTATACTATGCCGGCAACAGTTTGTCAACAAATTTTTAGAAGTTTTTCATTAAAATTTGCTTAAAATTCTAAACTGCCGTTTTTTCGAATTTGAAGAGCATTGAGTGATTGTATTTTCTGGCGATTAGGAAGCGTTCAATGACAAAGAAAATAAATTCTGCATTTGTTGGTCTTTTGTCGCAATAAAATCTCATGTTGAAAATAGTGTTAATTAATGCAAACTTGCCTTTTTTTATTGCTTTTTTAGTTGCAGTAATCATTGCTTGTTCAATTGCTTTTAGTGTTGCACCATATATTTCAGAGCACCTAAGGTAGGCAACTTTTAGCATTGCAGGCACTTTTTCTTCTTTGATATAAGTTGAAAAAATAAACCTAAAATAAGTATAGCCGTCATCTTTTGCATCAAAACCCAAAGTATCCAAAAAATTAATAATTGATATTTCAATATTAAATTCGTCAGCAAAACTGAGTAATAGGCCACATTCCTTCACATCAGTTTTTTCAAAAAACGAAAATTCCCAGTGAATTTCTTGTGACAGCACTCCTTTTTTCCAACACTTAAAGTTTGATACTTTAAAAATATCGGGCTGTTTTTCTTTTGTCAATGAAAGCATGATGTGTTAAGATAGCATATTTAACGAGTATTGTCAAGGATTTTCAACCCTTCTGTCGCAAATTGGCATTACACGGAATCACTCTAACAAAGCAATCGAAGACTGATATAATTCGTCTTAGTCTGAAACTTATTTTTTCTGTTTTTTGGTAAAAGGATAACTTGGGTAACTGCAATGCAATTTCCTTTTGTTTTCCTTTATTTAATTGATATTTATTATATTGTTGTTTAGATAAACAACTTGCTAACTGTTAGAATAATTAAAAGCCTGTGCCATGCTTAAACCATAGAATAATTAAAATAACTAAACCCGGAATTAAGCTAATCCCTGCAAGAATACCACCTAATACCAACAATGTAGTTGACTGTAATCCATATCCTATTATTGCTAGAATTCCACCTATTACCATACCAATAATAATGGGAAGACTAATAGATAAAACTTTTTTCTTACGACGCCGTTCTGCTAGAATTGCTTCTTTTTTAGCCTCTTCTTTACGAGCTTTGTTATTCATAAAATACTCCTATAATTTTATAGTATACTATATAATCTTACCGCCATGCCCTGTTAATGCCAAATGTTGTTCCAGCATGTAAGATACTTGAAAAACTAATTATGTTTTTCGCAATCAATTCTATCTGATTTTTTCTAACATTTCTAAGCGTTTTTTTTTGCAGATTTTCCTAAGGTGCTTTTTTTGGTAAATGATTTATAATTAGCTAGTGCTTTCTTAACCGGGCGTGATTTATTAGCTAGTGCCTTAATGAATTGTGCATTTGTTGAAACAAACTTTCCACCACCTGCTATCAATCCACTAACTGCTCCAATGACAGCTGCTCGACCCCAATTAACCTCACTCCAATTTTCACCACTAGCAAACAAATCATTACCTACACTTTGAGTAAATCCTATCCCTGCAACAATAGCACCTGTAGCAAGCCAACCTAATGGGGAAGCCATCGCCATATCTGCATCATCTGCACCCATCAATCCATTGAATAATACTTGCCAGGGATCTACTCCAAAGACCTTTATCAACTATCGAAGATAATTGATAAGGGTTCTCTTAATAGCAGCACTAACCATCAAAAAAGTGTCGAAGCACTTCAAGCGCATATATTTAAAACATTTCATTCAACTCAATTTCGCTGATAACTTTTTTGTTTAGTTTTTTTGCTTTGTCGAGTTTTGAACCGGCGTTTTCGCCAACTATGACTAAGTCGGTGTCTTTTGTCACGCTTGATTGAATAATTCCGCCCAGTTCTTCAATTTGTTTTGCAAGGATTGTTCGTGAAACTGAGAGTGAACCTGTTAGAACAACTTTTAGATTGCTAAATGGCGTCCCCTTTTTTCTTTCTTGCATTTTAGGGTCAATGCCATGTTTTTTTAGTTTGTCGATTAGTAATGTGTTTTTTTCAAAAAATTCAACTATTGACTCTGCAACAATTTCGCCTATGTTTTCAATTGAGAGCAGTTCAGCAGTTGTTGCTTTGCTAAGAGCATCAATTCCCCTAAAATACTCGCTTAAGTCTCTTGCGGTTTTCTTTCCGACATTGTCAATACCTAGTGCGTTGATATATCCGGAAAGTGTTACAGACTTACTTTTTTCGATAGCATCTAAAAAATTGTTTATTTTTTTGTCTTTAAAGCCATCAAGAACTGATAAATCCATTGCGGTTAAAGTGTAGAGTTTGTCGAAAGAATTAATGCCCAGTTTTTCATAGAGTTGAATGACTGTTCTTTCGCTTATACCTTCAATATCCATACATTCTTTTGAAGCAAAATGAATGAGTCTTCCATAGATTTGAGGCGGACAATTTTCAGAATTCAAGCAAAACAAATGAGCCCCTTTCTGCATTAACTCTGCTTGACATGCCACACATACTATTGGTTTTTCAATGATTTCGCCTTCTTCATTGTCACCTGCAACCCCTAATATTTCAGGAATGACATCGTTTGAGCGTCTTATGAATACTCGTGAGTTTAAACAGATTTTCTTTCTTTGGATGTCATCATAGTTATTGAGAGTTGCCCTTTTGACTGTTGCTCCCGACAACTCAACAGGCTCAATATGGGCAAGCGGCGTTAGTTTTCCTGTCCGACCGACATTCCATTCAATTGATAGAACGGTGCTTGTTGCTTCTTGTGCCTCAAATTTAAAAGCAATTGCCCAACGAGGGAATTTGTCAGTATAGCCCAGTTCATCACGAATTACAGCATCATCAACCTTAATGACCATTCCGTCAATTTCAAAATCTAACTCGTCTCTTTTTACTTTTTCGATTTCGGCAATTATATCGTCAACATTGCTTGAGCGAAAGAGTGAATAGGTTTTGAAAAAATTGTCTTTTAGAAATTGAATTGATTGTTGATGTGATGAGATTTCTTTGCCCTCAATAAAGTTAATATTATAAAAAATAATATCTAAATTTCTTGACTTTGTGACCCTTGGGTCAAGGTTTCTGATTGCTCCTGCCGCTCCGTTTCTTGGGTTTTTTAAAGGTTCTTTTGCAGTTTTATTATAATCTTCAAACGCACTATATCTCATTATACCCTCACCCTGAACCTCCAGAGTGCCTTTAAACGGGATTTTAATGGGGACTGAGGGAATTGTCTTAATTTGTGAGGTGACATTTTCGCCGACTTCTCCGTTGCCTCTGGTAGCGGCAGAGACAAGGTTTCCGTCTTTATAAGTTAGGCACAAATTAATTCCGTCTAACTTGTGTTCAAGAGTGAAGAAAATATTGTGCGAACTGTCACTGACCGCCCCTACTATTTTTGTTTGAATCTTTTCCGCCCATTCTTTTAACTCTTCAAAACTGTTACATTTGTCAAGTGAATAAAGTCTTTGCAAATGCTTATGCGTTGAAAATCCTTTCAAAATTTCTCCGCCAACTCTTTGCGTTGGTGAATGCGGCAATACAAAATTGTGCTCTTTTTCTAAAGAAACTAATTCATCATACAACTCATCATACTCTTTGTCTGCAACTAAAGGCTCGTCCAAAACATAATAAGCATGGGCGTATTTATTGAGCAAATCTACTAATTCGGTTATTTTTTCTTTAATTATGTCTGACATAGTTCGTTAATTTATTTCCAAAGGAGCATGTGCTAATGACAATACTAGTTTCATTGAATTGTCATCAAATTCAATTTCGCCATAAGGGTTTGAGTCTGCTCCCGAAAGACTAAGGATTGTGCCAACTCCAAACTTTGTGTGCTTTACTCTTGTTCCAACATTGAATTTTGATATATCTATATCCTTCTTTTCTAATGGTTTGTATTCAGGCTGTCTTATTGGAATTGTGTTTTGAGCAACTCGATATGGCTCATAGAACATTTTTGAACTCATTGCAAAGCCCAATTCTTTTAAAAATCTTGACGGTTTTGATAGTTTTCTTCCGCCATATAAAAATCGGCTTTCAGAATTTGTCAAATATAAATGTTTTTTTGCTCTTGTCATTGCAACATACATAAGCCGCCTTTCCTCTTCCAGTTCCGCTTCATCCCCTATTCGCTTTTCATAGGGAAAAAT
>WRAY01000019.1 GCA_009779975.1 Bacillota bacterium
ACTCTCTCCAATGATGATAACAACTCTTTCGAATGTAGTTGCTATTTCAGTAGGCAGTTCACACAGCATGGCATTGGATGCAGACGGCAGAGTGTGGACATGGGGAAATGGTTTTGATGGACGACTAGGGCATGGCAACACAACAAATCAACTCTCTCCAATGATGATAACAACTCTGTCTCTTTTTTAAGAGTTGTGTGAATCATTGGGGAACGGTAAAAAATTTTAAAAAAGGGCAAACCATATAATTTGGAGAAAAAATTCAAATGAAAATACATGAATATCAAGCAAAGGAATTGCTTAGTGAGTTTGGCATTCCCGTTCAAAAGGGTTATCTTGTTGAAAATGAGCAGGAATTTTTGTCGATTGCACAAAAATTGTATGATGAGGGCGCAGAGCAAATTGTTGTCAAAGCCCAAATTCATTCAGGTGGCAGAGGCAAAGGCGGCGGAGTAAAACTTGCTAAATCTGTGGATGAAGCGGTCGAGAAGGCTCAAAAAATGCTTGGTATGAATCTTATCACTCATCAGACCGGAGCGGAGGGAAAAACTGTCCACAAGGTTTTGCTCTGTGAGGCGGCTGACATTAAAAAAGAGTTTTATGTCTCGATTGTTCTTGACGGAACTTTTGGATGTCCTCTCATTGTCGCATCAAGTGAGGGCGGAACTGAGATTGAAAAAACCGCTGTCACTAATCCCGACGCAATCATCACAAAGATGATTTCACCGCTTATTGGTTTGAAAGATTTTCATGCAAAAGATGTTGCAAAAAGAATGAAACTTGATGCATCATTACACAAGAGTTTTATAACAATTCTCAAAAATATGTATCGTCTTTTTATAGAAAAAGATTGCTCTCTTGTTGAGATTAATCCGTTATCATTAGTAAATACTGTAGGGGATGCCGCCCTTGGTGTCCCGTCCGGACAAACTCTTCTTGCAGTTGATGCAAAGATTAATTTTGACGAAAATGCGTTATTCCGTCACCCTGAAATACTTGCTCTTCGTGATATTTTGGAAGAAGACCCAAAAGAAGTTGATGCAGCGGAAAAGGGGTTTAGTTATGTTGCACTTGACGGCAATATCGGTTGCATGGTAAATGGGGCGGGTCTCGCTATGGCAACAATGGATATCATCAAAGAATATGGCGGCTCTCCTGCAAATTTTCTGGATGTTGGCGGCTCAGCAAGCGTTGAAAAAGTAAGTTCAGCGTTTAGAATTTTATTATCAGACAGAAACATAAAAAGCGTCCTAGTCAACATTTTTGGAGGCATTATGAAATGCGATGTCATCGCTGAAGGAATAATAGGCGCAGCAAAAGCAGTTAAGCCGTCTATTCCGCTAATCGTTCGCCTTGACGGAACAAGAGCAAAAGAAGGAAGAGAACTTCTTGCAAATTCAGGATTGGATATTATTTCAGCAGATTCATTAGCAGATGCGGTGAAGATTGCTGTCGAGAAGAGTAAATAATCGTAGGGGCGGTCAATGACCGCTTGCAGTAAAATATAATAATGTTCGGGCGGCAGGTTGCTGCCCCTGCTAAGGTGTTCATGAAAAACCACAAATCACTGATCACCGACCACCAATAACCAAATATTATGAGTATCTTAATAAACAAAAAAAGTAAAGTATTAATTCAAGGTATCACCGGCTCGCATGGGCAATTTCATGCTGGGCAAATGATTGACTATGGAACAAATGTCGTAGGCGGTGTTACTCCCGGAAAAGGCGGTCAGACAGTCTTAAACGGTGTTCCGGTTTTTGACACAGTCCTTGAGGCTGTCAAAAAAACTAAGGCTAATGTTTCATGCATTTTCGTTCCTCCTTCAGTTGCGGCTGATTCAATAATTGAAGCGGCTGAAGCAGGTATTCCGCTTATCGTTTGCATAACCGAAGGCATACCCGTGCATGATATGATGAGAGTGAAACTTTTCTTAGAAGGCAAAAAAACGAAGTTAATCGGGCCTAATTGCCCCGGATTAATCTCACCCGATGAAGCAAAGGTTGGAATAATGCCTGCCTCTATCCACAGGAAGGGCAAAGTCGGAGTTGTGTCTCGCAGCGGAACTTTGACCTATGAAGCGGTCAATCAATTAACTCTTGCCGGCATCGGTCAATCAACCGCAATAGGAATTGGCGGCGACACTATCAAGGGCTTGGGTTTTGTCGAAGTTCTAAAATTATTTGAAAAAGACCCCGAAACTTTAGCGGTTGTCATGATTGGAGAAATCGGAGGCAGCGGCGAAGAGGAAGCAGCGGACTACATAAAAACAAAAATGACAAAACCGGTTGCCGGCTTTATCGGCGGAGCAACCGCACCGGAAGGTAAACGCATGGGGCATGCGGGTGCAATTATTATGGGCGGAAAAGGAACAGCCGAAGGCAAGAAAAGAGTTCTAAAAGAAGCAGGTGTAATAGTCGCCGAAACCCCAGACTTAATTGGTGAAGCACTTATTGAAGCAGTCAAAAAAGTAAATATCTTTGACAAAGTAAAAATAAGATAAATCTTCATTATTGAAAAACACTCGTATGGGTTTGCGTTGCTTGCCCCTTTACAAGTTAATTCCATCTAGGGACATAATATCTGAGGGGCACACCTAAAATTAGCAGAAAGTATTAACAAAATTGGTGTGCTTGACGCAAAGCATGCAGGGATGAAGCATGTGAGCCCGAAAACTCTACTATATAAAACTTTCATGAGACATAATGTCGCTTTTTGTAAACAATAAAAAATCATGTCACTAATTTCAACAGCATCTTTTAATTCACCATTTGCAGAAACATTTGTTTTCCGGCTTCTCACCACTGGATTCGGAATGGTCTTTATTGTATTCGCCATTATTTTCATTGGCTATCTTATCGGCAAAATCAACATAAAAGGTGTTGCGTTGGGAAGTGCAGGGGTGTTTGTTTCAGCGCTTGCGTTTGGAATTTTGTTTGGTGCAATTCATGATAGGATTGTTTTCACTGTTGCGACAGACATTGCTCCTTATTATCGAGAAGTCAATATTATATCTTGGGTCACTGTGAATGAAAGAACAGGATTAGTCGAAGCAACACCGATGAGGGTGTTTAGAACCTTTGGTCTTGCTATGTTTATCGGGGGAATCGGGCTTATTGCAGGACCAACATTTTTTAGAAATTTCAAAAAGAAATTCGGTTCGTATGTTGCAATGGGACTGGCAACTACAACAGTTGCTGCAGTAATTGCAATCGTTTTAATCGCATCAAATGCAATCAAGAGCCCTGCAATGGCAACAGGACTATTGATGGGGGCATTATCAACAACTCCGGGGTTATCTGCCGCTCAAGATGTTTTTTCGGATTATGAAGCAATAGTTGCGACCGCAAACGGGGTTGCATATCCGCTTGGGGTTTTGGGCGTCGTTCTTTTCGTTCAACTTGTTCCGAAAATACTTAAAAAGAACATGGATGTTGAAAGGAAGAAATTAACGGATTCATTAGCGAGTTCACCGGTTGACAAAAAAGAAGAACAAACTTCTCAACTTGAGCAATCTCAAGATTCTTCAAAAAGCATAACAATTGACAACTCGGAAATGTTAAGTGAGCCAATACCAAAAAAGAAACTAATCACAATCGATAAACTTGGACTTTTTGTCGTTGCGTCAGTTATCATAGTCGGTATGTTGTTCGGCTCACTATCATTTCAAGCGGGAGCAACTGTCATAGCACTCGGCACAACTGGAGGAGTTCTTTTAACAGGTCTTATCGTTGGACACTTTGGTAAAATTGGTCGTATTTCACTCAAAGTTCCGGAAAAAACTTCATTCGTTATTCGGGAATTAGGTCTTATCATATTTTTGGCAACAGTCGGATTTGAAGGCGGATTAAATTTTCTTTCCGTAGTTGCAGACTATCCGCTGCTGTTTTTGTATGGCGGCATAATAACGCTTGCCCCAATGATTGTTGCATTCCTGATCGGAAGATATGCATTCAAACTTGATGTTCTCAACAACTTGGGCTCAGTCACAGGCGGAATGACCTCAACGCCGGCCCTAGGTGCATTGATCTACACCGCCAAAACCGAAGATGTCGGTCATGCCTACGCCGCAACCTATCCCATAGCCCTATTCAGTTTGATATTCGTCCCCCAAATAATCGCCCTGATTTTTTAATCAGAGTATTTTATAGTATATTATAATAATAACTTTGTTATTTATATAATAGGAGCAAAAATACCTACTTAACAAGGGTATTTAGTTTTGACGGCTCGTGTGAGATACCTCAAAAAGTATAAAACTTCGAACTTTAGTGCGGATGCCGTCAAAGGTGGCAGGTGTAGGATTTATTTTGTGTTTTAATACATTTTATTTCATTGCTATAACGCTTGACAAAAGTGATTTTTTTTGTTATGTTTGTTTTATGGTTGAAACTCAAAAAGAGGCATTTATAAGATTTAAAAATGTCAAAAAAACATTTAATCTTTCAAATCATGTCGTTCATGCTGTTGATGAGATGAGTTTTGATATTTTGGAGGGGGAGTTTGTTGTTATTGTCGGACCTAGCGGGGCTGGGAAAACAACGATTTTGAATCTTCTTGGCGGAATGGATAATCCAACAAGCGGGGATATTTTTGTTGGAGAAAAAAACATTTCAAAATTCTCAAGCAAGCAGTTGACAGAATTCAGGCGGACAGACATTGGCTTCGTCTTTCAATTTTACAATTTAATGCCTAATTTGACAGCACTCGAAAACATATCTCTTGCTTCTCAATTGTCTCCGGGCTCATTAATAACTGCAAAAGATGCTCTAAAAAGCGTAAACCTAGAGGACAGGGGACATCATTTTCCATCGCAAATGAGCGGAGGGGAGCAGCAACGAACATCAATAGCAAGAAGTGTTACGAAAAACTCAAAACTAATATTATGCGACGAACCAACAGGCGCACTTGATTACATAACAGGAAAAAAAATACTCGCACTTCTTCATTCAATTTGCAAAGAACGAAACATAACTATAATTCTTGTCACACACAACAGCGCCCTAAAAGACATGGCAGACAAAGTGATAGTTGTCAAATGCGGAAAGATTGAAAGTGTGACAATAAATGCTAGTCCAAAGCCTATTGAAGAGATTGAATGGTAAATTGTTTAAGTGAAAGGTGAAATATAAAAAGTATAGTTAACATTAAAGTGGTGTTCTAAATAATAATGATAAAAGAAACAAATTGACGCTGCGCTAGATTTTTCGCTATGCTCAGAATGACAAAAACGGCGTTACTATACAGTCCTGAGCATAGCGAAGAATCTAGCGCAGCGTATTATTCATTTCAATTTAGTAACAAGTTTATTATTTGTGGAGCAGTTAGATGAGAGAAATAGGGGATTTGTTTCACAAAACCGAAGTAATTCCAATTTATACAGCGGGGAGAATGATTTTTTTTCGACTCTTATAACTGAATTGCTTCGAATTGCGGTCATGATCCTAGCCTCTCATAACTGATATTTCCGCAAATTCTCTAGGTGACAAAAAAAAGAGCAATCTCTTTGCAAATATTATTCTACAATAAAAGTGTCGAAGACACCTCCGCAAATTCCGCAATGATGAAAATGGAGCAAATTCTGCAAATATACTTTTATAGCAAAAGTTTTGAAGACACATTCGCAAATTCTCTAAGGACGAAAAAACAGAAAATAATTTCTATCAACAAAAAATTTAGTATTATCACAATTAATTTGAAATGACTATAGTCTTTCGCTTGTTGTTAATATAAATCTATGAAAAACACTCAAAATAAATTAATGATCCGCTTTTTTAAAAGCAACTTAGTGCGGTTTGTTGTTATATTTTTGCTTGTTTTTTTGACGGTTGCCATAGTCACCGCTATTGGCTCGCTTGCACCAAGAATGAGAGGTGCGATTGAAATTCTTGAAAATAATCGCCCGGACAGGCAACTGACGCAGTTTTACGGAATGGTTGGAAATTTTTCTGACCTTGCTGATGGTGTTGAGAGAATAAGTTTCATTTTTCCGGCAATGTTTATTGTCGTGACATTATTTGTCGTGTTTATGTCAATAACCCGCCTTATTGCTGTTGAGCGCAGAGATATTGGAACACTTCGTTCACTTGGCGTTTCAAAGATCAAAACTGCTAAAAAATATATATATTTTGTTTTTTTTGCAAGTTTTTTTGGAGCATCTCTTGGAATTATGGTTGGACATTTTGGGATTCATCCGCTTTTATTCAGGGCCATATCTAGTCAACTTGATAGAGATGTTAACAGAATTGTTAGTATTCGAGGACTTGCTCCTTTTGCCGGAACTTCTGCTCCTGTTCCAATTTTTGGAATATCTGCTGCTATTATAAACATAGTTTTTGCATTAATTGTTGTCATCATCATTTCATTTGAAACTCTTCGACGCAAGCCTGCTGACCTTCTTCGGCCAAAATCTCCGAAAGTTGGAAAAAAGACAATACTGGAATATGTCCCCTTCTTTTGGAAATCGCTAGGGACAAAATATCGCTCAACATTTAGAAATGTTTTTCGCTACAAAGTTCGTTTTTTTATGAGTATCATAACGATGGTCATATCAACAATCCTCGTATTTTTGGGCATTAGTTTGACATTTGTTCTTGAACAAACAAACCCCGAAATGATGGACTTTATTCGTCCCATATCGGCATTTTTAGCAGCGAGCGTTATGATGCTGGGAGCATTAGTATTCTACAACATCACTTTAATAAATATCGAAGAAAGAATAGGGGAGATTGCAACGCTTATGGTCTTAGGCTATCGAAAAGGTGAAGTCGTCGGCTATGTCTTTCGCGAAATTTTAATTTTAACAATTTTTGGTGTTGCTTTAGGGCTTCCGCTAGGATTTTGGTTCATGGACTTCATGTTTGAATTTCTTCGCTTTGGTAACATCGACTACTTAAACTGGTATGTTTGGATAATAACAGGTCTATTATCATTCGCTGCATTAGGATTAGCCTTCCTTCTCCTCTTTAGAAAAATCCACAAAATAGATATGAATGCATCCTTAAAATTCAAAACAGACTAAAAGGCTGCCTCTAAAAAAGCAAAAGATGAAAAACATAAAAAAAAGTAAGGTCGAGTTTTAAAATAAATCCGACCTTACTTTTTAATTATTATTTTACCTAAGATGGCATATTATTGTTTGTTTTTTACCTCAATTAAATCATTCATATTATATAATCCTGCCTTTTTTTCAGTTAAAAAATCTGCTGCTTTCAATGCTCCATTTGCGAATATCTTTCTTGACAGCGCTTCGTGTTTTATTGAAACTACTTCGTCATTCATGCAGAAAAGCACTGCATGTTCGCCGACGATTGTGCCGCCTCTTATTGCGTGAACTCCTATTTCGTTGTCTTGCCTTAGGGCGTCGTGACCAACTCTTCCATAGCATGGCGGAGGAGAGCATGATGACTCGATGCTGTCGAGTATCATTCTTGCAGTGCCGCTTGGTGCGTCAACTTTTTGGTTATGGTGTTTTTCAATGATTTCAATATCGGAAATACTGCACAAATATTTGCTTGCTTCGCTAACTAACTTTAACAAAACATTAACACCAACGCTCATGTTGCTTGAGAGAAATACCGGAACTTTTTTCGACAATACTTCAATTTTTTTCTTTTGCTCATCAGAAAATCCTGTGGTTGCAATAACCACAGGCTTCATTGTTTTTTCTGCGAGTGCAATGACGCTGTCGAGTGTGTCAGGGCGTGAGAAGTCAATAATGGCGTCAAAATTGATGTTGACATTCTTGATATGCGAAAAAGTGGGCAATGTCAAACTTTGAACAAAGTCAAAGCCGCCCACAACTTCTAAGTTTTTATGAGAGAAAGAACACTCCAAAACACTCTTTCCCATTTTTCCGCTAATGCCAAATAAAAATATTTTTGTTTTCATAAGTTTTCTCAAATTACAAACTACATTTTACAAATTATAAATAAGGACAAATATAATTATCAAAGATGTAATTTGTCTACTGTAATATATAATTTTTTAAATCAGCCTCAATTTCTTCATTTCATTCTTCACTAATTCACCGTTTGATTTTTCAATCGGTGTCAGTGGGCTTCTGACGGTGTCATTTCCTAGTCCCAGCAAACTCATTGCGTATTTAACAGGGATTGGGTTTGTTTCGCAAAACATTGAATTTGTCAAATCAAATAATTCCTCGTGAACTTGTAAGGCTTCGTTATATTTTCCTGCAAGTGCCGATTCACATAATTTTGCCATTCTGTCAGGGACGACATTCGCAATAACGCTGATGACACCTTGTGCGCCATGTAAAATCTTGGTGAGAGTCAAATTATCATCGCCGCTCAAAACATCCCAGTTGTTTTTGGTGTTTTTGCAGATTTCAAGAATTTGGTCAATATTCCCGCTTGCTTCTTTGAGTGCGACAATATTTTTGATTTTCGACACTCTTTCGGCGGTTTTTGCCGTCATATTCAGGGCAGTTCGACCGGGAACATTATAGGCAACGATTGGTAGGGCAGTGGATGCTGCAACAGTCTCAAAAAACTGAACAATGCCGTTTTGTGTTGCCTTGTTGTAGTATGGAGTGACAACCATTAAACCGTCCGCATCCATTTTTTCATAAGTTTTGCAAAGAGTGCAAACTTCCGTCGTGTTATTTGAACCTGCCCCGATAATTACGGGAATGCGTTTGTTCACAGTTTCAATAGTAAACTTTGCCACTGCTTTCTTTTCTTCGCTAGTCAGCGTTGATGCCTCACCGGTTGTCCCAAGAGCAACAATAGCACTTGAACCACCCTTCACAAGGTGTTCAATAATTTTTTTTAGTGCGACAAAGTCAACACCCTTTTCGTCAAACGGCGTAATCATCGCCGGACATGAACCTTTGAATATAGACATAATGTTCTCCTCAACGCATTGCTCTAAAACGCATAATTACATAATGATTGTTAGAATTAATTTAACTATACTCTATCATTCAATTTGTAATTATGCGTTTAGCATTGTGCGTTATTAAATTAATTTCTCCGCTATTTGAACAGCATTCAACGCCGCTCCTTTGCGAATATTGTCTGCGACAATAAACATATCAATTGTGTTATCTTGACTTTCGTCAGTTCGAACACGCCCTACAAAAACATCATCCTTTCCATCGGCGTCTAAGGGAGTAGGGTAGAGGTTTTTTTCAGGATTGTCAAAAAGCATTACTCCTTCAGCATTTTCAAGAATTTTCCGAATTTCTTTTATGCAAATAGGTTTTTCAAACTCAACATTTGCAGAAACACTGTGACCGTTAAAAACAGGGACTCTGACGGCTGTCGCACTAACTTGTATGTTTTCATCGCCCAATATTTTCTTTGTTTCCCTTATCATTTTTTCTTCTTCGTTGGTATATCCTGTTTCTAAAAACACATCAATTTGAGGAATAACATTGGCATGGATTGGACGAGCAAAAAGCAACGGCTCTTCGCCCCTCATTCCTCTTTCTAAGTCATTTGTCCCTGCAATTCCTGCACCCGAGACTGCTTGATAAGTCGAATAAAC
Organism: Bacillota bacterium; assembly: GCA_009779975.1. Classification (GTDB taxonomy): domain Bacteria; phylum Bacillota; class Clostridia; order Christensenellales; family Pumilibacteraceae; genus WRAY01. The sequence goes on from WRAY01000019.1 coordinate 9,511, forward strand.
AACTCTCTTGATTTTGTATTTTCTATGCAGCGGAGCAAGTGCAACAACTGACTGAATTGTCGAGCAATTTGGATTAGCAATCAAATTTTTGTGCCACTTGAGGTCGTGCGGATTAACTTCAGGAACAACGAGCGGCACACTGGTGTCCATTCTCCAAGCACTGGAATTGTCAATAATAATAGCATCTTCCATCGCAAAAGCAGGAGCAAATTGTTTTGAAATGCTTCCGCCGGCACTAAAAAATGCAAAGGCGCATTTAAACTTTTTGATGTTTTCAAGAGAAAGTTCAACAACCTCAAACTGCCTGTCTCCAAATTGTATCATGTTTCCCGCACTCTTTTTTGAAGCGAAGGGAATAATCCTCTCAACAGGAAATTTCCTCTCAAGCAAAATGTCAAGCATCTTTCTTCCAACCATGCCGGTAGCCCCAACCACAGCAACACTAAATTTTTTCATTTTAAAACTCCTTAAAAATTGAATATATAATATATACTACAACATTTAAAAAAGAGTGTCAACAAGTTGACGACATAAAAAAAAATTGTTATACTGAAAATAATTAAATGATTGAGGCTAGGTATAGTTATCAGTTTTGCAATAGAAAATGAATTGAGTTAGATTTTGAGTGATAAAGTAGCAAAAGCGGTCTTTTTCATATTAGAAATATGAAAGTGGTTGGTTTTGTTTTTTTCTCGCCAAAATGTCTTAAGGCATTTCTATTTCAAGATCGACTGACTATAAGTCTTAAAATAAGGAGATGAAAAGAAAATGATAGACCCAAGATTAACACAATTGGCTAAAAATCTGGTCAACTACTCGGTGGCAGTAAAAAAAGGTGACAATGTTATGATTAGTGCCTCTGAAACTGAAACTCCGCTTGTCCTTGAACTCATAAAAGAAGTCTACAAAGCGGGCGGACACCCGTTTGTTGAAATAGTTGATGCGAAAATTTCTCGTCAACTTGCAATGGAAACAAGTGCGGAAAGGCTCGAATTTATCGTCAAACACGAGTTGGAGAAAATAAAAGGCATTCAATGTTTTATCGGTATTCGAGGCGGAAAAAACAGTTTTGAAATGAGTGATGTGCCAAATGAGAAAAAAGAACTAATAATGAAAATCACTGATCCGATTCAACGCTGGCGTGTTGATAAAACTCGTTGGGTCGTTCTTCGTTATCCGAATGAGAGTATGAGCCAATTGGCATCAATGTCAACAGAAAAATTCACTGATTATTACTTTAATGTTTGCGGACTGGACTACAAAAAAATGGCGAAGGCTATGGACGGACTGGTTGGGTTGATGAAAAAAACCGACAAAGTAAGAATTGTTTCGCCTGGAACGGATATAACATTCTCAATCAAAGGCGTCGGCATTGAAAAATGTTCAGGACTAAGAAACATTCCTGACGGCGAAGTGTTCACCGCTCCTGTTAAAAACAGCGTTAATGGTGTCATTCAATACAACTGTCCATCTATCCACAACGGAATAAAACATGAAAATGTTTGTCTTGTCATAAAAGACGGCAAAATTGTTGAGTTTACAGGTTCTCACCCTGAACAACTAAAATCAATTTTTGACACAGATGAAGGAGCAAAATATATAGGCGAGTTTGCAATCGGTGTCAACCCTTATATCAACGAGCCAATCGGCGACATTCTATTTGATGAAAAAATCACAGGCTCACTTCACTTCACTCCGGGAGCGTCTTATGAAGACGCAGGTAATGGCAACAAATCCGCAATTCACTGGGACTTAGTCCTTATTCAAACCCCTGAATTCGGCGGCGGTCAAATCTATTTCGACGATGTTTTAATCCGTGACAACGGAAGGTTTCTCATAAAAGAATTATTCCCTCTAAATCCCGAAAACCTAAAATAATTCTAGGAAATAGTAAAATAGTCGTAATGGCAAAATTAGGTTTGCAGCATTGTTTGCATTATAATGTGCGGGCAGTCAGCGACCGCCCCTACAATTAAATTTTCCCTTTGAATATCACATGACAAAACCATAAAAACCTGTTATCATTCTTGATAACAGGTTTTTTGTGTTAGAAAAATTATCATGATTATTTTTAATAGAGACAAATTCAACGATGGGAAGAAAAGGTTTAGGGTTTTGGATTGGAGCACACGATACTTACAGATAATGGTTTCACAACATTTTAATTTCGCCTGTATGGTAAAATGAAATTACTGCTAATTTACAACCCTTAAAAATCAGTTGACACCATTTAAAAAAACTATTATACTACTATGTGGTGAGGAAAGAAGTGTCACTTAATCGCATTAATCGGGTGTTTTTGGCAGGCGGAAGTTTGGCGAGTGTCTTTCCGTGTGCGTTGCTTATTTTGTTTTTTCCTTATGTTCAACACATCGGAATTCAGCCTTGGATAATGATTTTTATTATTGTGCCGTCGGTGTCGCTTGCTCTTATTGTCATGCCTTTCATCTATGACAAGATAGCAAATTCCGACATGATTTTTGCAGGACGCTACCATTTGCCGCTTGCAGTAACAACGGTGACGCTGGCACTATTCTCGGCAATGTTTTTTGCTGTTAGCCCTGATTGGCACACCGCAACAAAAGTTATTATTTTGTTCGGGAGTTTGTTTTTTGCAACTTTGTCGTTTTTGATATTCCTCTCAAATATATCTTCCATCACTTCACGGCTAATAAAACAAGACGGAAAAACAGAAAGGCACTACAACATCATCAGAAACGGATTTGCAGTTCTAGGCTCTTTTGCACTACTCACTGCTATGTTCATTATGGACTTTGAATACTCAAGAAACCTTGGCTTCATTGTTGCCCTCACACTGCTTATCGCAGGTTTTTCAGTCTATTTTTCAACAAGAAAGTTTTTACCCCGTTTTATTCGTATAGACATTTTGCCAAAAAATACAATTAAAACAGTCTACAAATCTTTCTTTTCATCTTTTTCAGAAAAACTAAATTTCAAGACTTATTTAGCATATTTTTTCACAACAGTTGCAAGTTCACTTTTTGTTCTTAATGTCATGTTTATGAACTTGGAGGCTTTGGAATTTTTTGTCACACTTTCGTTTTTACTAGTCATGGCACTTTTATGTTACGCTCTGCTTAGTCCGTTCTACATGGCATATTTCAAGAAGTTTTTTGTTGCAGGATATGCGGCAGAAGCGGTCGGAGCAATAATAATCGCAGTCATGAGTTTCTTTGTTTTGGAAGACAGTCTAAGTCTTGGAGCATTAATTCCTGCCGCAGCACTTTTGGGCTTTTCCGCTTCAGTCCGCTTGACAGTTTTTAAAAGGTTGTTTTCAGAAGCGGTTGAGCGGACTAATTCAATCAGAGGAGTCATATTCAATCTCAAAAATCTCATCATCTTTTTCGGAGCAATCATAGCATTTTTGATAATGGCACTTTCTGCTCTTGCCGGAACTTACGCAACAGTCATTTCAATGGCTATCGCAGCAGTGTTCATTATCGGCGTTCCGATAGTTGTCCTTGTCAATTTAAAAAAGCAACTAATCCTTCAATATCCGACAGAGGAGGAGGAGATGGGGATAGACTAAATTCGTTTTCAAACTAATTTAGTTTTGATATAAAACTGTATAAGCGACCCAAGAGGTGCTTGAAGTAAAAAATTGTAGGGGTGAGCATTGCTAGCCCGAAATAATATACAATAAAAAGGAAAACATCATGACAGACATTGAAATCGCAAGAGCGGTCAAGTTGCAGTTGATTGAAACAGTTGCAAAGAAAATCGGAATAAATGATATTATTCCATACGGGCATCACATTGCAAAAATTGAGCCAAAACCTTTGAATAAAAAGGCAAAGGTTATTTTGGTGACTGCAATCAATCCGACAAGTGCGGGAGAGGGCAAAACGACAGTAAGTGTAGGTTTGGCTGACGGTTTGTCACTGCTCGGACATAAAACAGCATTAGCGCTTCGTGAGCCGTCATTAGGGCCTGTGTTTGGAATAAAGGGCGGAGCGGCAGGAGGAGGTTATTCTCAAATTGCGCCAATGGACGATATTAATCTCCATTTCACCGGAGACCTTCACGCAATAACAACCGCAAACAATTTGCTTTCTGCACTCATTGATAACCATATCTATTGGGGCAATTCATTGAGTATCAGCAAAGTCACTCATCGCAGATGTCTTGACATGAATGAAAGAGCGCTGAGAAATGTTGAAGTAGGCATTGGATATAATCAGCGGCATGACAATTTTGACATAACTGCGGCATGTGAAGTCATGGCAATCTTGAGTTTAGCAAAAGACGAAAAAGATTTAAAAACTAGACTTGGCGACATCATTGTGGGTGAAAATAAAGATGGACAGGCAGTCTATGCAAGAGACCTAAAAGCCCAAGAGGCGATGGCAATAGTTTTGAAGGATGCAATAAAGCCAAATCTCGTTCAAACACTTATCGGAACTCCTGCGTTTGTTCACGCAGGACCTTTTGCCAATATTGCACACGGCTGCAACAGCATAATGGCAACTGCAACCGCAACTCACTATGCTGATTTCGTTGTGACCGAAGCAGGTTTTGGAGCGGATTTAGGGGCTGAAAAATTCCTCGACATAAAATCTCGTCAAATGGGACTGGTTCCCAGCGGTGTTGTCATCGTTGCAACTATCAGGGCATTAAAAGCCGCCGGCGGAGTGAAAGAGAACCTAGGTGATGAAAACATGGCAGCGTTAGAGGCCGGATTTCTTAATCTTAAAGGACACATTGAAAACATCAAAGGCGTTTTCAAACTTGATTGTGTTGTTGCAATTAACAAGTTTGTCAGCGACACCGACAAAGAAATAGCATTCATAAAAAATGAATGTGAAAAACTAGGAACAAAAGCAATTCTCTCCGAAGGTTGGGCAAAAGGCGGGGAAGGAGTGAAAGACTTGGCAAAAGAGGTTGCAAAACTCGATAGTAAAAAACTTGAATTTGTCTATGAATTGTCCGACAGTCCTGAAGAAAAAATCAAAAAAATAGCAGCAAAAATCTATGGTGCTGACGATGTCATTTTTGAAGACAAAGCGAAAGAGGCACTCAAAAAATTAAAAGGAAACCAATATCCTGTTTGTGTTGCAAAAACGCAATATTCTTTCTCCGACAATAAAGACCTTCTAGGTCGGCCAAAAGGATTCAAAATAACAATAAGAGACATACTCCTAAAAAACGGTTCAAAATTCCTTGTTGCAATAGCAGGAGACATAATGTTGATGCCGGGCTTGTCAAAAGTGCCGAGCGCAGAAAAAATGAGTATAAACGATGGAGTGATAACAGGACTTTTTTAAGTGATTAGTGATTGGTTTTTGGTGATTGGTGAAGGTCAAATTAATTTTGCAGCCGCCAACACCAACCACTAACCACTAACTGCCTACCACTATAACATGAGTAATTTTCTAGAAGATATAATTGAAAAAGATTTAAGTTCGGGTCATGCAAAGACGATTAAAACTCGTTTTCCGCCTGAACCTAATGGCTACTTGCACATAGGTCATGCAAAAAGCATACACCTTAATTTTGGACTTGCCAAAAAATATGGCGGCGAGTTTGTTTTGCGTTTTGACGACACTAATCCGCTCAAAGAGGACATTGAATTTGTCAATGCCATTATTGAAGATGTTTTGTGGCTGACAAACTTAAAAAAAGAAGAATTAAAAGTGAACTACGCTTCTGACTATTTCGGCATTAAATATGAATGTGCAATATCACTTATCAAAAAAGGACTTGCCTTTGTTTGTGAATTAATGCCTGATGAAATAAGAAGAAGTCGTGGGACATTTGAAAAAAAAGGAACAAACAGCCCCTTTAGAAATAGGAGCGCAGATGAAAATCTTCGCTTGTTTGAGGACATGAAAAACGGCAAAAACAGTTTTGTTTTAAGGGCAAAAATAGATATGTCCAGCCCAAACATGAACATGCGTGACCCGATTATTTATCGTGTCATCAAAGACGCCCACCATTTCAGACAAGGATATAAATGGAAAATATATCCGATGTATGATTTTGCCCATCCGATTCAAGATGCAATCGAAGGCATAACTCATAGCATTTGCTCGCTGGAATTCGAAGACCATCGTCCGCTGTATGATTGGACACTTGATAATGTTTTTGATATAATTCAAAATGCAAGTCAAAACAAAAAAGATAACATTCCTCATTCCTCATTGCCTTTTAGGTCTCGCCAATACGAATTTGCTCGTCTTAATGTCTCTCGAACAATAATGTCAAAGCGATACTTTAAAACTCTTGTTGATGAAAAAAAGGTGGACGGACTTGATGACCCGAGAATGCCGACGATTGCGGGACTTCGCAGAAGAGGCTACACTTCGTCATCTATTCGTAATTTTTGTCTGAGTGTCGGCGTTGCAAAAGCAAACAGCGAAGTTGACACAAGACAACTGGAGAGTTTCATTCGCAATGAGTTAAACGCAACAGCACCTCGGGCAATGGTGGTTTTAGATCCGCTTGAATTGGAAATAACAAACTTTGACGATACTCATAAAAGATTATTGGATTTTTCTTATAACATAACAGTAGGGACGGATACTTTAAGTATTGAAAAAGAAGTCTCAAGAAAAATTAATTTCTCAAAAAAAATCTTTATTGATAAAAGTGACTTTTTGCTGGATCCTCCAAAAAACTATAACCGTTTAACTCCGGATGGTTTTGTCCGTCTGAAAAGTGCCTATATTATCAAACACATATCTCATGAAAAAAATGAAGACGGTTCAATTAAAAAAGTGTTTGCAGAAATTGTTCCGGACTCGCTCTCAGGAAACGACACCAGCGGAGTTAAAGCAAAAGGCGTTATTCATTGGGTTGACCAAAAAACAGCCATTAATGCAAAAGTGAAACTTTATGATTACTTATTGAATGAGGAGAGTGATGGAGATTTTCTCGACAACCTAAACAAAAATTCACTGGTAACTGTTAATGCAAAAGTTGAAAAACATTTGGAAAAATCAAAGCAAGGACAATCATTTCAATTCCTAAGAGAAGGATATTTTGTGAGAGACGAAAAAGAAAAAGACTTGAGTTTCAACAGAGTCGTTGCACTAAAAGACAGTTTTAAAATGTAAAAAAATGAAATCTGAAAAGTATGGTAAGTTATTTTAGATTAATCTTAAGCAATACTTTTCACTTTTCATCTAAATAAATTTGGAGAAAAACCATGCAAATATTACTAACAGGCTGCAAGTCAGCACTAATGAAAGAGTGCCAAAATCACTTAAAGCAAAACTATGATATATTAGTCCAAGACGAAAAAAAACTGGACGATTTTGACAAAATCAAAACACTGTTTCGTGAGAAAAAATTTGACACAGTCATATTTTTTGCTCTCGGGAACAACGCTCTTGAATTTTTTAGGAATGTTCAATATTCAAGCATAATCAATGGTGTGAAAAAAATTCTTCTAGTCACTAATCCGGAGGACTTTGATTTGTCAAAAAATGTTGTTGAAGCATTTGATGATGATTTCAAAAAACAGATGCCGACTCAAGAAGGAGGGTTGGAAAAGTATCTTTTGAGTGTTCTTGCTTCAAAAGACAAAATAACAACAGTTTTAAGAGTGTTCGGGCTTTTTGGACAGGGAGTTGAGGGAGAGTTGTCAAAGGCGCTTTCAAAGGGAAAAAAATCAAGAAAAATTTTCCTTGAATATGACAAAGAGGTCTCTTTAACTTATATTGAAGATGCTGTCCGCATTATTGAAGAGTTTATCAAAAATAATGCTGAAAAAGGCTTTTTCAATATTGCTCCGGACTATGTTTCGACATATTCAGAAGTTTTGAAAAAAGCCAAAAGTTACTTCAAAAAGGAAGGCATAGAAATTGAAGCAACAATAAAAAACCAACCTCATTCAAACACACTAACCGCAAATAATGAAAAACTTATCTCGTTTCTTCCCGAAAATTTTAAATTCACCTCACTTGCGGCAGCAGTGAATAAAACTCTAAAAACCTACTAAATTAACAGGTATGGGAATTTATCTCTTGTCCCTCTAACTCAAATACTATGAACAATCTAACAGCAAAACAACTAAGAAAACTTTGGGGGGAATTTTTTTCCTCAAAAAACCATGCAATAATATCAAGCGCTTCATTAATTCCGGAAAATGACCCGACAGTATTGTTTACGACTGCGGGGATGCATCCGCTTGTTCCGTATTTGATGGGACAAAAGCACCCGAGAGGAAAGAGGCTGGCAAATGTTCAAAAGTGCGTGAGAACCGGCGACATTGACGATGTCGGAGATGATAGTCACTGCACATTTTTTGAAATGCTCGGCTCATGGAGTTTGGGGGATTATTTCAAAGAAGATGCTATAAAATTTAGTTATGAATTTTTAACCGGCAAAAAGTATCTGGGAATTGATAAAAATCAATTGGCTATTTCGGTTTTTGAAGGCGATAGTGATGCGCCTCGTGATGAAGAGAGTGCAAAAATTTGGCTTGAATGCGGAATCAGCCTTAAACAAATTTACTATCTTCCAAAAAAGAACAACTGGTGGGGACCTCCGGGTCTAACAGGTCCATGCGGACCTGACACTGAAATGTTCATTATCCGAGGCGAAAAATGTTCTTCTGAATGCTCACCGGCATGTGACTGCGGACATTTTCTTGAAATATGGAACGATGTTTTCATGCAGTATAACAAAACATCAGAGGGTAAATTCGAGCCGCTTTCGCAAAAAAATGTCGACACAGGAATGGGCTTAGAGCGAACTCTTTGCATAATCCAAGGAAAAAAAAGCGTCTATGAGACGGATGTTTTTGTCCCCATTATGCATGCTGTCAGCACTTTTGCCGGAGGACATACTCTTGATGATAAGTCAGTTGTCCGCTCTATGCGTATTGTTGCCGACCATATCAGAACAGCAGTTTTTATGATAGGGGACGGAGTAATTCCGTCAAATGTTGACCAAGGTTATATTCTTCGCCGCCTTATCCGTCGTGCCTCTCGTTTTGCAAAACAATTGGGTGTTGATTTTTCTAACATAAAAGAAATTGCAAAAGTTGTTTTGAAAGTCTACAATGATGACTACTCTGAACTCAAAAATGAAACGCTAATTATAAGTGAAATTGAAAAGGAAGTCCAAAAGTTTGAAAAAACTTTGACTAAAGGATTAAGCGAGTTTGAGAAATTATGCTCATATTTAGCAGGAGAAACAATAAGCGGCAAAGCAGCGTTCAAACTCTATGACACTTATGGTTTCCCGATTGAAATGACACAAGAACTCGCACATGAAAAAGGATTGAAAGTCAACGAAGAAGCATTTCATGCAGCGTTTAGAGAACATCAAAAACTCTCCCAAGCGGGTGCTGAACAAAAATTTAAAGGCGGTTTGGCGGATGATGGGGAAACAGTTATCAAACTTCACACTGCAACACATCTTCTTCATAAAGCACTGAAAGTTGTCCTCAATGACGACACTGTCTCTCAAAAAGGCTCAAACATAACAAGTGAAAGATTAAGGTTTGACTTCAATTTTTCTCGTCCGATGACGGAAGAAGAGATTAGAAAAACGGAAGATTTAGTTAACGAACAAATTAAAAAAAGCCTCCCTGTCACAAAAAAAGAAATGACAGTTGACGAGGCGAAGAAACTAGGTGCAGTAGGTCTTTTCAAATACGACGAAAAAGTTCTAGTCTATTTTATTGACGGCTTCTCAACAGAATTCTGCGGAGGTCCTCATGTTCAAAACACATCTGAACTAGGAACATTCCGTATTCAAAAAGAACAATCCTCATCAGCAGGAATCCGAAGAATAAAAGCAATTTTAGAATAGAGTGCCATTTGAAAATTTGCAAGCAAAAGTAACGATTTCTAACGATTTTACAATATAATGCAAACAGAATTTTTACTTGCATTTTTTTGTTATTTTGTATATTATAGTTTAGCCAGAACATTAATTTAAAAACGAAAGAGGACAACATGAACAGGCAGCACAAAAATTGCGAGATGTCTTTTAATGATGAACATTTGAATTTTGTGGAAAGCGAAATGAAAAATGTGATGCTTGAATTTGGTTTGTATCCAAATCTTGCAGGCTTTGAACTAATCATAGAAGCAACATTTGTCATGCTGAAATGCGACTATAGGCTGAACATAAAAGATGTCTATAGGATTGTTGCCGAGCAAAAAGCAACAAGCGACAATGCAGTTGAAAAATCAATAAGACATGCTATTAAACATATTTCTCGCATGGGACGGCTTGAAAAGATTGAGGAAATATTCGGTTTTAGTTTTATTGATAAAGAAAGTTTCATAACAAACAACCAATTTATTTCCCTGCTTTATCTGCTCATCAAAAAAAGAGTAAGAGAAAAATGGGGGAATATAATTCCAATGACACTCAAGAGTTTAAACAGTTTTGAAAGAATTTGATTTTTTGAAAGAAACAATAATAAGAACAAAATGCTGATTAATTCATTTGTTGGAATTAATCAGCATTTCTTTTTAGTAAAAAAACTAAAATTTTTTTGAAAAAAATGCGTAAAAATAGTTGACAGGTGAAAAAAACTGGTGTATACTAAAAATAATTAATGAAACTAAGTTTCATTAATAGCATAAAAGGAGACAAAAAATTATGTCATTAATAGGAAAAAAAATTGAAGGAATTAAAGCACAAGCATATGAAAACGGAAACTTCAGGGAAGTAACAGACAAAGACTTTGTCGGAAAATGGAGTGTTGTTGTTTTTTATCCGGCGGATTTCACATTTGTCTGTCCGACAGAATTAGGAGACTTTGCAGATTTGCATAATGATTTCAAAAAAGCAGGTGCAGAAATTTATGGAGTTTCAACTGACACTCATTTCACCCATAAAGCATGGGCTGATGTCTCAGAAACTATCAAAAAAGTCAAGTATCCTCTCATTGGCGACCCAACCCACAAAATCAGCCGCCTGTTTGAGGTTTTGATTGAAGATGCGGGATTGGCGCTCAGAGGAACATTCATTCTCAACCCAAATGCAGAAATTGTTGCCTATGAAGTAAATCAACTTGGCATTGGAAGAAGTGCATCTGACACTTTGAGAAAAGTGCAAGCGGCTCAATTCGTTGCAAAAAACGGAGACCAAGTTTGTCCGGCAAATTGGAAGCCGGGGGAAAAAACACTAAAACCTGGACTTGACTTGATTGGAAAAATATAACCTGTTTGAAACATCAGCGAAAAATGTGTTCGCACTAAAAACAATTTTGAAAAAAATCGCTATTAAATCATTAATGATTTCGTGTGAAGAGCATGATGTAATGAAATGATTGTGACAAAAGCGTAACTTAACGCAAAGGAGATTAAAAAATGAAAAAAAACACAGCACGCTCAATAATGACGGTGGATTTTCAATACGCACACCGCTTTATGAATTGGGAGAGGGAGGCAAAGCATCTTCACGGACACTCCGGTCTTTTGACCGTTGAGATGGAGAACACGGTCGATGAGAAAACAGGCTTTGCATTTCCTTGTAAAGAAGCACAAAAAATAGCATGGGCGGAAGTACTTGATAACTTCCACCACGCAACATTATTCCAAGAAGGTGACCCGCTGCTTGAGGCAGTTATTGATACATACAAAAAGAACGGTATTATTAACGACCCTAAATTTTGCGTTCCTCTAAAAAAAATAGATCATCCGCTTGCTTGGTCATATCCGGAGTATAGAGTAGTTGTTACCAAAAAAGTTTCAACTTGCGAAAATCTTTGCGAACTTTTCTATGAACTTTTAAAAGACAAAATGCCAATAAAGAAAATTACTTTCCGTTCATCTGCAATGAATGCAGCGAGTATGGAATTTTAAAGGGAGAATTATTATGTGCGGAGAACAAAAATTTTTTATATGCAATGTGTGCGGAAATTTAATTGGTCTTATTGAAAACAAAGGTGTGCCTTTAGTTTGCTGCGGAAAAAACATGACACATCTTGTTCCGAATACTGTTGATGCAAGTTATGAAAAACATTTGCCGGATGTCACTGTTTTAGGTGATAGTGTGATAGTTAAGGTAGGCAGCACTTTGCATCCAATGACCGAAGAACACAACATACCATTTGTCTATGTGGCGACAGAAAAAGGCGGACAACGCAAATGCTTGAAAGTTAATGACGAACCTATTGTCAAATTTTCATTTCTTGAAGATAAACCGATAGCAGTTTATGCTTACTGCAACTTGCACGGACTTTGGAAAACAGAAATTGCTTAAAAATAAATTTGATTGAGTTCGCTGCCTGTTTTGGCAGCGAACTCAATCAAATTTAACTAAGCACCAGAGGAGATTATAATGTTAAGACACATACCCTTAAAAGAGCTGCACCAATCCAAGCCGATGAAGTGGTTAGAAACAGTTTATCACTTTTCATTTGCAAATTACTATAACTCGAATAATCTTCGTTTCGGAAACCTTTGTGTGCTAAACGATGATTTAATAAGCGGGCACTTTGGCTTTAATACCCACCCGCATAAAGATATGGAAATAGTGTCTTATATGGTATCAGGTGCTCTTACCCATAAAGATTCTTTAGGAAATGAAGGCGTTATAAGACGAGGCGAGGTTCAGTATATGAGTGCCGGACACGGAATTCAGCATTCTGAAATAAATCATGGAGATGATACTCTTAGGCTGCTGCAAATATGGATATTGCCTGATGCTGAAGATTTGGAGCCGGACTATGGAGAGCATAAGTTTTTGTGGGATGAGAGAAAAAACAAACTTTTGCATTTGGTATCTTCAAAAAAAGGTGATGCACCCGTCAAACTTAATCAAGATGTCAATTTATATGCAACCGAATTAGATAAGGGAAGAAAACTAAATTTTCCTATATCTGAAAACAGACAATGCTATATCGTTCAAATTGAAGGTGCTTCTAAGATAAACGGAATTCAGACAAAAGAACGGGACGCAATTGAAGCAGTTGAAGAAAATCTGATAATAGAAGCGGTTGATAAGTCTCACTTATTGTTCATAGAAATGGCAAAAGGATAAGATAGAAAAGGAGGCTAAAATGAAAGATTTTTATAGTGCGATAGAAAAAAGGCGTTCTATTCGCATAGTAAGTGATGAAAGTATATTATCTGAAGAAAAACTAAAAGAGACCATAGAGCATGCAGTAAAGTATTCACCGACTGCTTTTAATGCTCAAGAACAGAGAGTAGTTGTTTTGTTAGAGGGCAGGCATAAGTGGTTTTGGGATTTAGCAATTGATACTCTCAGAGCGATTGTGCCTAAAGAAAAGTTTGCTCCGACAGAAGCAAAAATAAACGGACTAAAAAGCGGAAAAGGCACTATTTTAATTTATCAAGATACTTCCGTTGTTAAAGGATTGCAAAAAAACTTTCCCATGTATCATGACAATTTTCCGATTTGGGCGCATGAATCCACCGGTATGCTGGAATATGTTCTTTGGACTGCCCTCGCCTCAGAGGGCTATGGTGTGAGTTTGCATCACTATACCGAATTGATAGAAACTGAAACTGACAGAGAATTGAACATAGACCGAAACTGGAAGATGGTCGGTCAAATTGTGTTCGGTTCGCCGAGAGAAAAGCCTGACTCAAACAAAGAATTCAAGCCTTTAGAAGATAGGTTGTTATTTTTCAAATAGGAGTAATATATGTATTGTATTAAAAAAATTACAAACGATTTAGTTTGGGTCGGAGCAAATGACAGACGGCTTGCGATGTTTGAAGGTGTCTATAGCGTGCCTAAGGGAGTTTCATATAACTCATATCTTTTGCTTGATGAAAAAACAGTGTTGTTTGATACTGTTGATAAAGCGGTGCAGCATAGATTTCTTGAAAATGTTGCAGCGGTGCTTGGAAGCAGAAATTTGGACTATTTTGTTATTCAGCATATGGAGCCTGACCATACCTCGGCAATAATGGAAATCATGAGGATTTATCCAAAAGTAAAGATTGTGTGCAATGAAAAAACACTAAGCATGATAAAACAATTTTTTGATTTTCATTTGGATGAGAGGGTCCATATTGTCAAAGAAAATGATGCTTTAGCAACAGGAAAGCACAAACTTCATTTTTTTATGGCGCCTATGGTGCATTGGCCTGAAGTTATGGTTGTTTATGATTCGATTGATAAAGTGCTTTTTTCAGCAGATGCTTTCGGTTGTTTCGGTGCGTTAAACGGTGCGATTTTTGCTGATGAGGTTGATTTTCTAAAAGACTATATGGACGAGGCGAGACGCTATTATTCTAATATAGTAGGAAAATACGGAGTGCAAGTCAAAAATCTTTTAGAGAAACTATCAGCACATTCGATTAAAATGATATGTCCTTTGCATGGGTTTGTGTGGCGGAAAGATTTGGATGCGATATTATCAAAATACAAACTTTGGAGTGCCTATGAGCCGGAAGAGTGCGGCGTGATGCTTGCTTATGCTTCTATCTACGGAAGCACTGAAAATGCAACCGAGATACTTGCATCGAAACTTCGGGACAATGGAATTAAAACACAAATGTTTGATGTGTCGGTCACTGATGCATCGGAAATTATATCAGCGGCGTTTAGATGGAGTCATCTTGTATTGGCAAGTCCAACATATAATATGGGGGTTTTTGTGAGTATGGAGGCGTTAATTTCTGATCTTGCTGCCCATAATATTCAAAACCGCACAATAGGATTGATAGATAATGGGTCATGGGCTAGTGCAAGCGGTGCAAAAATGCGTGAAAGTTTTTCAAAATGCAAAAATATAAATATATTAAATGAGACGCTTAGTATTAAGTCAAGTTTAAAAGAAGAGCAACTCAAAGAAATTGATTTAATGGCGGAAGTTATTAAAAATACTATGTCAAAATAAAAAAATTATTTTTACAAAAAGTGACCTTGTGTCACAAAAGGAGGTTTTATATGAACTATATATGTGATGCGTGCGGTTATGTCTACAACGAAACCGCAGGAGACCCTGACAATGGGATTGAACCCGGAACGAAATGGGAAAATGTTCCAAATGATTTTCTTTGCCCCTTGTGCGGTCTGGGAAAAGAACATTTCTCACAAGAGTAAGAGCCTGTATGCATGGATTTTAATAGCGGATTTTTGCGTCATTTTCGCTGATTTTTCTTGTCGTAGTTGCTGCTGCGATTGTGTCAAAACCGCTCAAATGCCCAAAAAAATCCGCTATTAAACCAAGACTCTAAAATCAACTTTGAAACACACATGGTTACTTTTGAAAGAATTGTTTTTTTCAATAGACCTTGTGATAAAAGCGTAACCTACGCAAAGGAGAAAAAAATGTTAAGTAAAAATCTTATTAAAGTGTTGAGTGACCAAATAAATGCTGAGTATTATTCGGCTTATTTATATCTTTCAATGTCAACATGGGCTGACAAAGAAGGGCTGAAGGGAACGGCAAAATGGCTGTTCGCTCAAGCGCAAGAAGAAATGGCGCATGGAACACGAATTTATCAATATGTCTTAGAAAGAGGGGAATCTCCGACTTTTGGAATTATTGAAAAACCAATGACATCATTTTTAAGCATTCAAGACATATTTATCAAAACGCTTGAGCATGAACAAAAAGTAACAAAAATGATAAACGAAATTGCAACCGTTGCAATGAAAGAAAATGATCATGCGTGCTATCAATTTTTGATGTGGTTTGTCAATGAACAGGTTGAAGAAGAGGCATCCGCATCGGATATCTTGGACAAACTTAAACTAATAGGAGACAACAAAAGTATGCTCTTGACTTTAGACAATGAGTTAGGGACAAGGGTTTTTGTCAATCCGTTTGCTAATTTAGTTAACTAATCAATTTGCAAAGCGTCATGGATGCAGAGGAGTAATTGATAAATATGAAACAAAATAATATATATGATTTGATAATAATCGGTGCAGGTCCTGCGGGACTTAGTGCGGCGCTATATGCCGGAAGAGCATCTTTAAGGACGCTTGTTCTTGAAAGAGGTGACATTGGCGGGCAAATAAAAATTACTGAAGAAGTTGTTAACTACCCGGGAATAATAACAACAAGCGGACATGACCTTGTTCAAACAATGAAAAAGCAAGCAGTCAATTTTGGGGTTGAGTTTAAAACAGACGAGATAAGAGAGGCTGACCTTGAAGATGACATCAAAACACTAATATGTGTGAGCGGAAAAAAATACAATTCTGTTGCTGTCATAATCGCAACCGGTGCAAAACCGAGAAAACTTGGTTTTGAGGGTGAGGATGAGTTTGCCGGGCGCGGAATAGCGTATTGCGCAACTTGTGACGGACATTTTTTCAAAGGAAAAGATATTTTTGTCATAGGCGCCGGCTTTGCGGCAGCGGAAGAAGCAATATATTTGACACGATTTGCGAAAAAAGTGACCATTATTGCAAGAGAGCCAAAGTTTACTTGCTCTAAAACAATTGCCGACAAAGTCCTTGCAAATCCGAAAATTGAAGTTAGATTCAACACTGAAATTGTCTATGCAAAAGGAGACAAAGTTCTCAAAGAGGCGAAATTTGTTTCAAGGAAAACAAAAGAAGAATTTATCTATAAAGCAAGTGATGAAGACAAAACTTTTGGAATTTTCATCTTTGTTGGCTATGAACCGACAAACGAAGCAGGAAAAGGAAAAGTTGAAACTGATAACAACGGATATATTTTGACTGACGAAGAAATGCAAACGAATATTAAAGGGGTTTATGCGGCAGGAGATATTCGCCCAAAAAGACTAAGACAACTTGTGACGGCAACAGCGGACGGTGCAATTGCGGCAACAGCGGCGGAAAAATATATTGAAGAGACTTTGCCTCACTTGCCGCTGGAAAGAGATGCGGTAAGAGTGAGTGCCGGCGCCGCTGCAACAGAAAATAAAGATGAAAAAATATTTGACGAGGGAACAACAGAGCAAATTGAATATGTTTTCGGATTGCTTGAAAAGAAGATAAAAATTATCGCTGTTTTGGATGATGGTGAATTGTCAAGAGAAATAAAACAGTTTCTTGATGAATTTGCTCAAATTGCAAAAAATAAAGTTGACATCAAAGTTTTGCAAAAGGGAAAAGACAAAGAAATTGAGAAGAAACTAAATGGCGTCAATATTCCTGCGATTGCTCTTTTTGACAACGAAGAAAATTTTTCAAGAGTAAGTTTTTGCGGAGTGCCGATAGGTCATGAGTTGGAAAGTTTCATTTTAGCACTCTACAACTTAGCAGGACCCGGTCAAAAAATCAGCGAAGATTTAAAAGACAGAATTAAAAACTTTAAAGGTAAACTGGACTTAAAAATTGGAATTTCTCTCAACTGCACTCTGTGTCCCGAAACTGTTCAATCGGCAGTAAGGATTGCATTGTTAAATGAAAATGTGACTGCAAGTATGATGGACCTTGCTCATTTTGCGGACATTCGTGAAAAACACAACATAATGTCTGTCCCTGCATTGATAGTGAATAACGAAGAGGTCATCTTTGGCAAAAAAGGACTGGAAGAGTTGGTTGATTTGCTGAAAATATAGAAAAAACATTAATTAACAAAAACATGCCTTATGCATATATATAGAGCATGAGAAAAATATCAAAAGCGGTTGTTGCGTGCGGTGGCTACGGAACAAGATTTTTGCCGATAACAAAGGCAGTTCCAAAAGAAATGCTGCCAATTGTGGATAAGCCGACAGTTGCCTATATTGTCGACGAAATGATAGACAGCGGAATAAAAGACATTCTCATCATTTTAGGGAACGGAAAAGAATCAATCAGAAAATACTTCTCAAAAAGACTTGACTTAGAGAAATTTTTATTAGATAATAAAAACAAGGAAGCCTTGAATTTGATTCAAGGCATTTCAAGGAATGCAAATATTTCGTTTGTTATTCAAGAAAGACCGAATGGCAGTGCCGATGCGGTCTATCATGCAAAAAGATTTACTCAAAACGAGCCGTTTGTTTTGGCATGGGGCGATGATTTAATTTTTTCATATGCTCCAATCGCTAGACAACTGATTGAGACTTATGATATACTGCAAACAAGCATCCTCGGAGTGCAAGAATTTTTAGGCAGCGACATAACAAAGTATGGTGTTATTAACCCTGTTTTAAATGCTGAAAATATGCCAAAGCGGACACACAAAGTCAAAGAGATTGTCGAAAAACCGCCGCTTGAATCCCTTCCGTCACGCTTTGCCGCACTGGGCCGCTACATACTAACCCCCGACATCTATCAAGCAATAGAGCGTCTGAAACCTGCAAAAAACGGCGAATACCAACTAACCGACGCCATAAACCACTTGGCAAACGAAGGCAAAATGCATGCCTATGAATTCACAGGACAACGCTATGATTTGGGTGACAAATTCGGCTTCCTAAAAGCAAATATTGAATTTGCACTAAGAAACAACGAACTTCAAGACAAAACAAAAGACTACTTAAAACATATTTCAAAAATAATTTAAAATAAAAATATCACAAAAGAAGGAGATATTTTATGTTCAAGAAAATGATGATAATGGGATTGGCATTTGTTATGTTGTTTCCTTTGATGGGGTTCGTTGGCTGTGACAGCGGGACTGATTATGAATTGCTCGGACGGATTGAGGCGTTGGAGCGAGAGACGGAAGAGTTGAGAAAAGAAGCCGAGAGGGAGGCTGAAAGAGTTTCCGGATTGGAGGCTGAAATTGAAACATTGAATAAACAGGTTGAAAACTTGACAGGGCAGTTATACTCTCTGACAGGGCAACTAAACAAGTTGGTTGGTCTTTTGGGCGAGCAAGCGGAGATTGTTTTGTCGCTTGGTGAAACGATTGAGGAGTTAGAGGGAACAATTTCTTCATTAAACCGACAGATTGAAATATTAAAAAGAGAGTTGTGGGGGATTGTTCCTTTTTGGCGATTTTTTCCGGGGTGGGAGCGTGACGAAAAATATCATAATAGTTTGTCTATAATAAGTGGCTTTTTATGGTATCTACAAAGACCTTTGACAGTACTTATAAGGTCAACGGATGAATTGATACAATTATTTGCTGAGAGCAATATTTATCTTTTTGATGAGAATAGTCCGCATTATAACAATATTTCTTTTAGTTTGATTCGTGAATTTTTTAATGATGAATTTTTCTCAGAGTATATGTTTTTATGGCATTTATCGCATTGTGAAAGGGGTCGACAAGGGAATTATATTGCATTTAATGCAACTATAAAAGACGAAGTTATAATATTACATTGTAGATTCTTTTTTAATTCACCTAATATAATAAGTGACGCTCTACGAATGAATTTCTATACTTTTAGACAAGAAGATGTTGTTAATATCACTTCTGTTCAATTTAATGATTATGATCAATTTGGCAATCCTAGAATTTTAATATAAAAAAGGAGATACAACATGAACACCACAAAAAGCAAAAGAAAAAATACTTTATCTATTTTTATTACTATCCTTTCGGTTATCTCCACCATTGCACTACTTATCACTTTTAATTCAACTAGTGCAGAAAACTCTGTTGGAGAAGAATATGACGCACCATTGTTGCCATTTATTCACACTGCATCAATCAATGAATGGGTCAGAGATGACAGAGTTGAAATAATCCTAAGACATAGATACAGTCAAATAACAGAAATTGATTTAGATGTTTTTAACCAAGCAACTAATGAAAGATTTGAGTCAATAACGGATTTAAGAAATGTTCGCAAAATATCTAACGGCGTATTAACTCTTCGTCCGACTTTTAACGAGGAAAAGTGATAAAATAGTTAACTGATTTTAGTTGACTTATTTTTATAGTTAACATATAATTTAATATATAGAAAAAATCTAAGAGGTGAAAATCTTATGAAAACAATAAAGAAAATGATGATAATGGGATTGGCATTTGTTATGTTGTTTCCTTTGATGGGTTTCGTTGGCTGTGACGGCGGGACTGATTATGAATTGCTCGGGCGGATTGAGGCGTTGGAGCGAGAGATGGAAGAGTTGAGAAAGGAAGCCGAGAGAGAGGCTGAAAGGGTTTCCGGATTGGAGACTGAAATTGAGGTGTTGAATAAACAGGTTGAAAACTTGACAGGGCAGTTATACGCTTTGACAGGGCAACTGAACAAGTTGGCTGGTCTTTTGGGAGAGCAAGCGGAGATTGTTTTGTTGCTTGGTGAAACGATTGAGGAGTTGAAGGGAACAATTTCTTCATTAAACCGACAGATTGAAATACTAAAAAGAGAGTTGTGGGGGGTTATTCCTTTTTGGTTTCTTTTTCCGGGGTGGGAAGAGTATTTTTGGGAAGAATATTTTGCTGGTAGACTTAGAGGGTTTGCCCCTGAAACGGTGCGTGAAAGGGCACGAATAAGTCAAATTTTAACAGATTCATTTTTTCGGCGGATTTTGCCTCAATTTGATCCACAAGATCCGAAATCTATAACAGTGTTTATAAGGTCAATGGAAGAATTGAAGCAATTTTTTGATGGAAGTCCTGTTTTTAATGAAAAGAGTTTGCATTACAACTTAATATATTATAGAGTGATTCGTGAGAATTTTAATGATGAGTTTTTTTCAGAGTATATGTTTTTGGTTCATATGCATCATATTCCAACAGCAATTGGCTTATTTTACCAAGCATTTAATGCAACAATTGAAGATGAAGTTTTAACTCTATATTGTAATCAATACTATTATGGTGGACCAATATGGACTTACAAGCCACGACTTCATCTCTACACATTTAGACAAGATGATGTTAAAAATATCACTACTGTTCAATTAGCATAAAAAAGGAGATACATTATGAACACAACAAAAAGCAAAAGAAAAATTACTTTAATCACTTTCACTATTTTTTTCACAATCATATCCATCATTGCATTGCTTGTTAGCATGAATTCGACCAGAGCAGAAAATTTAGCAGGGGAGCATTACGATACTCCTCTTTTACCATTTATTCGCACTGCGTCAATCACTGAAATTTTCAAAGATGACAGGGTTGAAATAATCCTAAGACACAGGTATAGCCAAATAACAGAGATTAATTTGAATGTTTTCAATCAAGCGGTTGGCGAGAGATTTGAATCAATAATGGACATGAGAAATGTTGCTGTTAGGTCTAACACTGCATTAACTCTTCGTCCAAGAAGACACCAATTGCTGTCACTGCAACTAAAAGAGCCTTGCAAACAGAATGTTCTTGACGCAATAGTTGAACTTAAACAAATGGACAAGGTTCTTCTTGCTCAAACGATAGATCTTGAAGGCATTATTGGTTTTTCAGTATCAAACGACACACATGAACAATGGGGATTGAGAGAGCCAATTTTGCGTGATGTTGGCGGTCAGTTGATGTTAGACAGAACAGGAATTGGAGTTGAAGGTGCATGGAACATAACAAGAGGAAGCCAAGATGTTCTAGTTGGCGTTATGGAGATGGTGCCGATTGATGGAAGTCATCCTGATTTAGAAGGAAGAGTGATATGTGCTTTTGAGCCTTTTGTTGACAATCTAGACCAAAGACACGCAACTCATGTTGCGGGAATTATCGGAGCAATTGCAAACAATAACATGGGAATTGACGGTGTTGCTCAAGTTTCCTTAGTTTCTTTAAACGGAAGGCCGCAATATTTTGTTCAAAGTTTAGCATTAGCAGAAGACATGGGAATAAGAATTATCAATGCAAGCATAGGTTTTGTAGTGCCATTTCGTATTCTTCCTCCCAATCCTTTGCACTATGCTGCAATAGCAGATTTTGACGGAATAATAGTTGCAGCCGCTGGAAATTACGGACGCAATATAGATGCGGATAATGAACGGGGGGTTACTAGACCTTTTCCTGCGGCATTTAGTTCACCCAACAAAAGTTTTCCATATTTTGAACCTTTGTTAAATGTTATATCGATTGGTTCTCTAAGAATAAGTACACATCACGAATGGGGGCATGTATGTTATGATTCTAACTATGGCGAAGAGTCTGTTCAGATATTTGCTCCGGGAAGAAACATAATCAGCACAGTTCCTAAACATAGGTGTGAAAACGCTTTTCAAGTTATGCGTGACGGTGAAGTAAGATGGAGTTGTGAATGGAATGTTGCTTTTGTGGACTATGAAACTCAAACAATTTCTGAATATGCCCGTACCCCTATTGGAGTGAGACATATATCAAACGGTTATCATGAAAAGATAGGCACATCAATGGCGGCTCCTCATGTTTCGGGTGTTGCGGCTTTGATGCTGACGGTTAATTCAACTTTAAGCGGAGAACAACTAAGAGAAGCACTCATTGCAACTAGTGACAATTTTACTGTTTTTAATCAGCGTCCTGGCGACAATGACCCGCTTTATTACATAGGAAGAAGCCTTAACGCATATCGGGCAGTAGAGAGTGTTAATCCATTTGTCACCAACATCATTTGCGATGGCACAATCGAGATAACAGGACTAAACCGTCAACTTTCCGGAAATCTTGTTATTCCTGACAAACTTTTCGGAAGATATGTCACAAATTTGGGGGATAACATATTTGTCGGGCAAGGCGGATTGAGGAGCGTGACAATTCCAAAAGGAATGACGACTATTCAAAATCACTTGTTTTCTTCTTCGAATTTTCACAGCAGAATTCCGAACCTTGAAAGGATTGTGGTTCATGAAGGAGTTGTTCAAATCGGCAATTGGGGCTTTCGAAACAAACCGAATTTGACTATTCATGCTGCTTCACAACAGCAAACAAACAACTGGGGCACATTCTCTCAATGGAATCCCGACGGAGTGCCGATAGTTTTCACTGACACAGGACAAGCATTGGTGAACGGCATGTGGTTTGAAAAATATGACGAAGGGGTGAAACTAATGGGAGGATTGCAGTCTTCGTTGCAATCGCTGCCTGAAACAGTTTCTTTGGCTTTTGGTGAAAGAAGAGCGGCATATAATGTGGTCGGAATAAACAGCGGTGTTTTTGCGGGAACTAATTTAACAAGTATTACTATGCATCGCAATATTCGATTTATTGGAGAGAATGCTTTTCAAAATGCAAGAAATTTGACATCTGTTGCGTTTGCTCCTGACAGCAGGCTGCAAACTATCGGAAGCGGCGCCTTTGAGGGAACTAATATAACTAGTATTGCAATTCCAAGGCGTGTTTCAACTATCGGCAGCAATGCTTTTCCTTTCGGAATGAACATAGTTTTGGAAGAGGGCAGAGAGAGTGTTCAAAGAGAATTGTTTCAGCATCAAAACGATTTTGTGAGCATCACTATTCCGAGCAGTGTTCAAAGCATTGACAACAATGCGTTTGATAATATGCGGTATTTAGTGTCAATAGTTGCTGCCGGGAATGAGAGATATTTTTCTCAAGACGGTATTTTGTATCGATTGGGAACGGCAACTCAATTTGTCCATATTCCTGCAAGAATCAGCGGAAATATCCGTATTCCCGAAAGAGTCCATTCTATTTCGGAAAATGCTTTTGCAGGAACTGATATAACTGAAGTCACCATTCCGATGAGCGTCAGGATTATTGAAGACGGCGCATTTGAGAATGCAAGGAATTTGACAGTCGTTGTGATAATGCCGGAGAGTGAGTTGCAAACAATCGGCGAGAAAGCGTTTTTTGGGACGAGTATAGAGAATATAATTATTCCGACTAGTATTTTGGACATTAACAGAGACATAGGAAGGGATGCTTTTCCATGGCAAACGACGGTTGAGTGGGTGGATAACTTTGTGTTTCAAGGGAACACATTTGTGAGATATTTAGAAAGAGGGGAAACTTCGTTTGTTGTGCCGAGTATGGTTGCGGGACGAGCGATGACAACTATCGGTGAAGGTGCTTTTCAAAATGCCGGACTAGGTCGTGTCATAATCCGTTTTCAGCCGCATATTGAAGTGAATGCATTTTGCGGATGGAGCGGGAGAACAATCGAACTGTGGGGATTTAATGACATACCATCGTTATTTCATGAGAATTGGCTTGGAGCAAGCGAGGGAGTGATTCTTGTTTTTGATTGGTTCACTGCAACAAGTTGCGGAATGTTTTTGAACTTTCACAACACAGGAGAAGTTGAGTATTTTTTGATACCTGATTTTATCACCGAGATATACTATGGGGCTTTTGAAAACTCAAAAGTGATAAGTGTCACAATCCCTGCATCAGTTGCTTTTATTGGAAAAAGAGCATTTGCAAACTCTCATTTAGAAACTGTTGTTCTTCGTCATCGCAATCAAAACTCAATCCAAAAAGAAGCGGACAGTTTTGAAGGAACAAATTTAAAAAGTGTGATGTTTCACAGTTGGAACAGTTTTTTAAATTTCAGGGAAGCATGGCAGTGGGAGCAGTTTTGGGATATTATGACGCTTGTTCCTCACCTTCGTATGGTGACAGGAGGAGGCGTTTCACCGCCTGCTGAATGGTATGGAATTGTGACGGATGAAACTATTCGTGTTGCAGTTTCAACGGATGTTTCAAATTTTGATTTTTTTGCAATTGAACAAACAAATGATTCAAAGATGATAGCAGCATTGTTGTTTGACAGGCTGGTAGACATTAATCCTGATGTTGACCTTGATGATGCGGACATTTGTCATTTCATGGGACATGTTGTTCCTAACTTGGCAGTTGAATGGTGGTTAGAAGAGAGTGACGACGGTGTTGGCTGGATGTTTGAATTGAGGCAAGAAGTGTATTTTCATAATTGGAATTATTTCAATGCATGGAGCATATATAATCTAGTTAGATTTGTCCAAGACTATCATCAAAACAGTCCGGCATATGTGGTGTGGCGGCATGTGAATGAAGTTGTTGTTTTGGATACTTATTTGGTCAAACTATCACTGGAAGAGCATTATTCATATTTTCTGGAACTTTTGGCAACACCGTTTGCAGGTATTGCTGAAGGACTTTTTGATAATTGCTGCTGTTGCTGGTGTTGTGGTGTTAATACCTTCTCAGGAACCGGTTCGTTTTTTATTGACGATGCAGCAAGCGAAAACCATTTAATTTTAACTCGTTTTGATGAACATTTCAGAGGAACCCCTCCAACCAAAAGTTTTCATTTTCTCGCGATACCTGATTATGGACATCGTGCCGCGCTCTTGGAGATGTGGGAAGTGGACATTGCGCTGGATTTGTTGTCCAATGACATTGAATGGATTATTAATTTGGAACACTTGAACATAATCAATTTTGATGACAATGTTTTAAATAATTCCAGCCTGAATGCTTCCAACACAAGTTTTTTGCAGTTCAATATGAATAACCCTGTGACAAACTGTCCTCTTTTTCGCAGTGCAATAGCACATGCAATAGACAGGGAAGAATTGGCTAGCGTGTTTTACGGAGTGTCATCGGAAGATAACTTGTGGGGGATGCGTCTTTTGAGTTATCAAAATATATCAAGAAGAGAGTTTAATAGAGACATTGCAATGGGGCTTTTGTCTAATGCAGGATATATGGGTGAAACATTAAGCCTTCTAGTGCCTTATGAAAATTCTTCTTTGGTCACTAAAGCGTGGTTTATTCATCAAATGCTGGCTGATGTCGGGGTGTTAGTTGAACTAAATTTTGTTCATCAGCCACTGATTTATGAATACTTGGAGAACGGAGAATTTGACATATTTCTGAACAGTATGCATTCTAATAACCTATTTTTGCTTTATCATGTTTTTGTTGGAGACAGAGCATTAAACCATGGAGGATTTCATATTGAGGAGATAAATTATCTGTTTGCAAAAGCATTTTCTGAATTTGACCCTGTGGCTAGGCAAGGATATCTATTTCAAATTCAATATATCCTATCACAATATCTGCCAACCCTCAGCCTAATCCACCAATCTCGCTTCACTGCAACTAACAATTCAATACAAGGAATATCAACCTCCGCTTGCGGTTCAATTCTAAATCTAAGCGGCACAAGGGTGGATTTATAATCTTGAAATAAAGAACTGCAACAAATACGAAATAAAATTTTTTTCGCAAATTATTTGCAACAAAAGCGTCGTTGACGCAAAGGAGAATTAAAGGAAAAATGATGAACAACTTGCCGCTGACAAAAAATAAAAAGGTGTTAGATTTTGTGCTGTTTGCAAAAAATCTTTGCAGTCCGGACAATGTTATCTGGATTGATGGGAGCAAATCTCAACTTGATGAAATTCGGGCAAAAACACTTGAGAGTGGAGAATTGATTGAACTCAATCAAGAACTTTTGCCAAACTGCTATCTTCATCGAAGCGCAATCAATGATGTTGCCCGAGTTGAAAATCGAACATTTATTTGCTCGGAGAAAAAAGAGGACGCAGGTCCAACCAACAATTGGATGGCACCGAATGAGGCAAAGGACAAGTTGTCGGCACTTTTTAAAAATTCAATGAAAGGACGAACTATGTTTGTCATACCTTTTTCAATGGGTGTTGTTGGTTCGAAGTTTTCAAAAGTAGGCATTGAAATAACTGATAGTGCCTATGTCGTTTTGAACATGGCGATAATGACGAGAGTTGGGAAAGAATGTCTTGATGTTTTGGGGGACAGCACAGATTTTGTCGAAGGACTGCACTGCACTGCAACGCTTACAGAAGAGGAGCGCTACATTTGTCATTTTCCGCTCGAAAACGCTATTTGGTCAGTTAATTCAGGCTATGGCGGAAACGCACTGCTTGGCAAAAAATGCTTCGCATTAAGAATTGCATCCACTCAAGCGAAAAGAGAGGGTTGGCTTGCTGAACATATGTTGATAGTCGGAATTGAGAGGACAGGCAGCGGCGGAAAAAGAGAAACAAAATATATAGCGGCAGCATTCCCTTCACAATGCGGAAAAACAAATCTTGCGATGCTAGTTCCGCCAAAAGAGTATTTGGATAAGGGTTATAAGGTCTTTTGTGTCGGGGATGATATTGCATGGCTAAGAATCGGAAAAGACGGCAGACTTTGGGCAGTCAATCCCGAGAACGGCTTTTTTGGTGTTGCAGTTGGAACGAGTATGAAAACAAACCCCAACGCAATGAAGGCAATATCCAGTGACACAATTTTTACTAATGTTGTCCAAGACCTCGACAATAACACAGTGTGGTGGGAAGGGATGGGAACGCCTCCTCCAACAAACGGACTAACTTGGAAAGGTGAAAAGTTCGACCCAAATTCTTCTGAAAATGGCGCTCACGCAAATTCAAGATTCACAGTTCCTGCTAAAAATTGTCATGTAATCAGCGAAGAATTTGAAAATCCGGAAGGCGTTCCTATTTCGGCAATTGTTTTTGGAGGAAGAAGACAAAAAACTATTCCGTTGGTCTATGAGGCATTCGACTGGGAACACGGCGTGTTCATGGGAGCATCAATGGGTTCAACAACGACAGCGGCTCAGCAAGGGGCTCAAGGAGTGACAAGACGAGACCCGATGGCAATGCTGCCATTTATCGGATATCATGTTGGAGACTATTTGAAACACTGGTTAGAAGTGGGCAAAAAGATAAAAAATCCCCCCAAAATCTTCAATGTCAATTGGTTCAGAAAAGACGAAAACGACAAATTCATATGGCCTGGTTTTGGCGAAAATTTAAGAGTTTTGGACTGGATAATCGACAGATGCGAGGACAGCGTCCAAGCAAACAAAACAAAAATCGGACTCATTCCGTTTGATAAAGACATCAACATAAACGGCATTGACATAACGAGCAGTCAGATAAAAACTCTTCTCGAAATTAACGACACTGAATGGAGTGAAGAATTCAAAGGCATAGAAGAATTCTTTGACAAAATAGACGAAGGCAAACTGCCGAAAGAATTAAAAGATAAACTAACGAAACTAAAAGGGGATAAAAAATAATGAACAATTACCTTTCAAAAAGAGCAAAAAGCCTCTCACCCTCTCTCACTCTTGCAATCGCTGCAAAGGCAAAAAAATTGGCATCTGAGGGAATAAAAGTCATCAACTTTAGTGTTGGTGAGCCTGATTTTAACACGCCCGATTTTATAGTTGAAGCGGCAAATATTGCTATGAAAGAGGGCAAAACAAAATATACCGCAGCGTCCGGTATAATCGAGTTGAAAAAAGCGGTCTCTCAAAAACTAAAAGATGACAACAACCTCGATTATGCGCCAAATCAAATAGTAGTCTCAAACGGAGCAAAACAGAGTTTGCACAACGCTATTCAAGTTCTTATTGACGATGGTGATGAAGTCATAATCCCGGCGCCGTATTGGCTGACTTATCCAGAACTTACGACAATCAGCGGGGGAGTTGCGGTGTGTGTTATGGGGAGTAAAGAAAATGACTACAAAATTACTCCCGAGCAACTAAAAAAAGCAATAACAAAAAAATCAAAAGTCCTCATTCTTAACAGCCCGTCAAATCCGATGGGAACCTTATACACTGAAAATGAGTTGAAAAATATTGCCAAAGTTGTTGAAAAACATGACTTATTTGTTATATCCGACGAAATCTATGACGAATTGCTTTATGACGGCAACACTCATTATTCAATCGCTCAATATTCTGATAAACTAAAAGAAAAAACTGTTTTGGTAAACGGCTTTAGTAAATCCTATGCAATGACAGGCTGGAGAATTGGATACACCGCATCAAACAAAGTAATTGCAGATGCAATGGATAGTTTGCAAAGCCACACCACCTCAAATCCAAACACCATCGCTCAATGGGCATCAGTTGAGGCGCTGTCGAACAAAAAAGGAAAAGAGTTCTTAAAATACATGAAAGAAACTTTTGATGAAAGAAGAAAATTTATGGTCAAATTATTTGAAAAAATGCCGCACATTTCTTTTGTTCCTCCAACAAGTGCTTTCTATGTAATGGTTGATATCTCCAAACTATTCGGAAAGTCATTTGAAGGAGTTGTGTTAAAATCTGCCCATCAAATCAGCGAAATTTTGCTTGACAACTGCAAAATTGCAACAGTTCCGGGCGAAGCCTTTGGAGCAAGCAACTTCATCCGTTTCAGTTATTCACTATCATATGAAGACATAAAAATCGGATTAGATTGTTTTAATGAATTTTTGTTGAAAATAAAGTAAATCTGCAAATTGCCCTGATTAAGTATATTTAATACTCTTGACGGAAGATTGCTAATATTAGCAAAGCCCGACAAAACTATTGAAAATAGTTGACAAGTGTCTTCGGCACTCTTGACAGAGAGTGCTGCTGCTAGTAAACCCCCACAAGAGTGTTGAAAACACTTGACAGTGCTAGAAAAATATAGTATTATAACCAATATATAATGCACTTTAAAGAATGCATTTTAAAATAAAGGAGAAAATGAATGAGCAACACCCCCAATAAACCACACAACCCCTATGATGACATTGTCAAAACTATTGTGACGGCGGCTGAACGCTTAGGCTACAGTGAGAACGACTACTTGATTTTCACTCACCCAAAACGAGAATTGAAAGTCAGTTTTCCGGTCAGAATGGACAATGGTGACATCAAAGTTTTTTCTGGCTACAGAGTTCAGCACTCTAACACCTTAGGTCCATACAAAGGTGGAATAAGGTATCATCCTGAAGTTCGTGACAACGAAGTTAAGTCTCTTGCGGCTTGGATGACATTCAAATGCGCCCTTATCGGCGTGCCGTATGGCGGCGGAAAAGGCGGAGTCACTGTTGACCCGAAAGAACTTTCTGAGAGTGAACTTGAAAGGCTGACTCGTCGCTTCGTTCGTGCTATTTATCGCTCAATCGGAGAATATGTCGATATTCCGGCACCGGACATCAACACTTCTGCAAAAATAATGGGTTGGTTTGTTGATGAGTATTCATCACTAAAAGGCTATAATTGTCCGGCAGTTGTCACCGGAAAACCAATTGCGCTAGGCGGTTCACTTGGAAGAGTTGAAGCAACCGGAAGAGGCTGTGTTATTGCGGCAAGAGAAACCTTGAAAAAACTCGAAAAAGAAGTTGAGGGGACAACTGTTGTTGTTCAAGGGTTTGGTAATGTCGGACATATTGCGGCAAAATTACTTTATGAAATGGGTGCGAAAATTCTTGCGGTCAGCGATTCAAGCGGCGGAGTGCAGTGTGATGCAGGACTAAATATCCCTGAACTTGTTGATTTTGTTCACGGACAAAAAAATCAACTAAAAGACTACAAAGCAAAAAATGTGAAACCAATCAAAAACGCAGACCTGTTAACAATGGCTTGTGATGTCCTAATACCGGCAGCACTCGACAATCAAATCAATGCACAAAACGCAAACGACATAAAAGCAAAAATCATCATCGAAGGTGCAAACGGACCAACAACTCTGGATGCCGACAAAGTTCTTCATCAAAAAGGCATCATAGTTGTTCCTGACATTTTGGCAAACGCAGGCGGAGTGACAGTGTCCTATTTTGAGTGGGTGCAAAATCTGCAAAACTTCTATTGGACTGAAGAAGAAGTCAATGAAAAACTTGACAGAATGATGTGTAAAGCGTTCTCAGAAGTCTGGAAACTCTCAACACACGAAAAAATCAACCTAAGAAGTGCAGCCTATATGCGCGCTCTGGAAGTCTTGGTCAACACAAAAAGATGGAAAGGTGTCTATTATTAAACAAGTAGTGCATAACGAAGGATAATTAGTTTAAAAAAAGTGACATCGATTGATGTCACTTTTTTAAATTATATGGGTATCTAAATTACAGGATCAAAACAATTTATGGTAAAAAATTATATTATAATGGGTTTACTTTAGTAGGGGCGGGCGTCCCCCACCGCCCGAACGACTGTTTTATATCAATGAACGGGCGGTCGGGGACGCCCGCCCATACATTTGGTCTCTTAAATAGGATACCCATATTAAATTACAAATTAAAGAGATATAAGGTAATCTTAATTGATTACTCCTTATATTCTTTTGGTGTTTCTAACCAAATAACTTCTTTACCCAATTGTTTAGCATATTCTATTTCATTTTTCGTTGCATTGCCAACATAACCATCAACATTCACTACGAATATTGCATCGCATAAATCTATTTTTTTCTTATGCATCTTCTCTAACATCGCAATATCATTTTCTGATAGTTCTTTTTTTATTCCGTATACACAACTAATTACGGCATTTCCTTCAAGTTCCAAACGCATGGCTTCTCGCATTTGCTCATCTTGAAACCGCATGCTTCCACAAATAGTTATGACTTTTATTTTTTCCATTTTGCTCCTCTTGTGGCACTCTGTCCGTATAGAGATTATGCGTTGGTTATTATGCGTTAAATTTCACATACGGATTAAACTTCTTTTCATGTCCAATGCTGCTCATACCGCCATGTCCCGGATAAACCTTTGTTTCATCATCAAGAGTAAACAACTTTTCTTGAATACTCTTTTTTAATTCAGCAAAATTCCCCATTGGCAAATCGCTTCTGCCGACATTTTCTTTGAAAAGTGTGTCGCCTGTGAACAAACTGCCGTCAACCAAAAAGCAAACTCCGCCGGGGGAGTGTCCGGGTGTGTGAATGACTTGTGTTTTCAAGTTTGCAATGTCCAAAACTTCGCCGTCATTCAAATTTTTATCAACTTTAAAAAACGGAGTGCCTTTCATTTCGTTGCTCCACTGAACAATAGGACTATCCGCCACATGCATAAAAACTTTAGCCCCTGCTTTTTGCAAAAACGCAGTCGCCCCAATATGGTCATAGTGAGCATGAGTAATCAAAACGAAAGAGGGAGTAAGTCCTCGTTTTTTTAACTCACTCAAAATCATCTCGCCCTCATCAGACGGGTCAATAATAATCGCCTCACTTGAGCCTTCGCCATGCATCACATAGCAGTTATTGTCCATATATCCAATTTTCAAAGTTATCAATTCCATGGACACAGTATAACATATTTCAAAAATGCTTGCAAATTGTTTGCATGTGTTTTGAAATTGTGGTATAATTTTTTATAAGGATAAGTTTACGCTTGTCTTTCTTTAATAGTAATTAAATTTTGAAGTTGACATTCAACTTCACACAAAAGGAGTATATAAAAAATGAGTAAACAAAAGTTCGTCTACATGTTTGAAGAAGGAACAGAAGGGCAAAAGGAACTTCTAGGCGGAAAAGGTGCAAACCTTGCAGGAATGACAGCGCTGGGCTTGCCGGTGCCTCCGGGATTCATTGTTGCGACAACAGCGTGCGTGAAATACTATGATGAGGGCAAAAAATTTGATGCCGGCATTGAAAAAGAAGTGTTTGAGTGTGTTGCAAAACTGGAAAAGAAAATGGGCAAAAAGTTCGGCGATGCTGCTGACCCATTATTGGTTGCGGTGCGTTCTGGTTCAAGGGCTTCAATGCCGGGAATGATGGATACCATTTTAAACTTAGGACTAAATGACATCACAGTTGAAGGACTTGCAAAAAAGACTAACAACCCAAGATTTGCTTATGACTGCTATAGAAGATTTATTCAAATGTTCTCGTCTGTTGTAATGGATCAAGACAAGCATGCATGCGAAAGAGTTTTGGATGAAGTGAAAGCAAAAAGAGGCGTGAAAGAGGACACTGAACTAACTGTTGAAGATTTGAAAGAAATCATTGACAGATTCAAAGCGGACTACAAAAAAGACCACCCTGAAGGTTTCCCTCAAGACCCGAAAGAACAGTTGATTAAATCAATCGAGGCGGTTTTCCGCTCATGGGACAATCCAAGAGCGAACACTTATCGCTTTATGCATAATATTCCGTATAACTGGGGAACGGCTGTTAATGTTCAAAGCATGGTTTTTGGAAACAAGGGTGAGACAAGCGGAACAGGGGTAGCGTTTTCAAGAAACCCTTCAACCGGAGAAAACAAACTCTATGGTGAGTATCTCATGAACTCACAAGGCGAAGATGTAGTTGCAGGTATCAGAACTCCTCACAATATTTCAGAACTTGAAAAAGAAAACAAAAAAATCTATGACGAGTTTGCGGCAATTGCTAAAAGACTTGAAAAACACTACAAAGACATGCAAGATATGGAGTTCACCATTGAAGAAGGCAAACTCTATATGCTTCAAACCAGAAACGGAAAAAGAACTGCGACTGCGGCGCTTAGAGTTGCGGTTGAATTGGTGAAAGAAGGTTTGATTGATGAAAAACGAGCTGTTTGCATGATTGACCCAAAACAACTTGACGCTCTCTTGCACCCACAATTCGACAAAAAGGCGTTAAAAGAAGCAAAAGAAGTTTCAAAAGGACTTGCGGCGTCTCCGGGTGCGGCATTCGGAAGAATTTGTTTCACTCCGGAAGGCGCTCATGAAGCGGCTAAAAAAGGTGAAAAAGTAATATTAGTCAGAGTTGAAACAACCCCTGAGGACATTGAAGGAATGGTTGCGGCTCAAGGTATCTTGACTGCAAGAGGAGGAATGACTTCTCACGCAGCGGTTGTTGCTCGTGGTATGGGGCGTTGCTGTGTTGCGGGATGCGGTCAATTAATCATTGACGAAAAAGCAAAAACTTGCATCATTAACGGCAAAAAATATTCTGAAAAAGACAGTATCTCTCTTGACGGTTCAACAGGTTGTATTTATGACGGTTGCCTAAAAACTGAAGCGGCACAATTAACCGGCGACTTTGGAACTATTATGGCATGGGCAGACAAATACAGAGCGTTGAAAGTCAGAACAAATGCTGACACCCCAAAAGACACTCAAAGAGCGGTTGAACTAGGTGCTGAAGGTATTGGCTTAACAAGAACAGAACACATGTTCTTTGAATCTGACAGAATCGGACCAATGAGACAGATGATTGTTGCAAAAACCGAAGAAGCAAGGAGAGCGGCGCTTGAAAAACTTCTTCCAATGCAGAGGAAAGATTTCATCGGCATATTCACAGCCCTTGAACACCGCCCTGCAACAATTCGTTTCCTTGATCCGCCGCTTCATGAATTCGTTCCGCATGATGATGCCGGAGTAAAATCTTTGGCAAAAGACATGGGAATTTCCTATGAAGAATTAAAAACAACAATCGAAGGACTTCACGAATTCAATCCAATGATGGGACACCGCGGCTGCCGTCTTGCTGTTTCATATCCTGAAATTGCAGAAGTTCAAACAAGAGCAATCATAGAGGCTGCAATTGAAGTGAAAAAATCTAAAGGTTTTGATGTTATCCCTGAAATTATGATACCGCTAATCGGCGAAGTGAAAGAATTCAAATATATCAAAGATATCGTTGTGAGAATTGCTGATGAAATTATTGCAAAATCAGATGTTAAAATCAAATATCTGGTCGGAACAATGATTGAAATTCCAAGAGCATGTCTCACTGCTGACGAAGTTGCGAAAGAAGCAGAATTCTTCTCATTCGGAACAAATGACCTAACTCAAATGACATTCGGTTTCTCCCGCGACGATGCCGGTACATTCCTTGATGAGTACTACCAGAAGAAGATTTTCGAATCCGACCCGTTTGCTCGCATCGGCCAGATCGGTGGCGGCAAACTTATGGAAATAACTGTTGAGCTCGGCAGAAAAGCCCGCCCCGACATAAAACTCGGCATATGCGGCGAACATGGCGGCGACCCGTCATCTGTAGAGTTCTGCCACAAAATCGGCTTAAACTATGTCTCCTGTTCACCATTCCGCGTACCGATAGCAAGACTTGCCGCAGCACAGGCAGCGTTGAAAGATTAGGATAGATGTTAGATGTTAGACG
>WRAY01000020.1 GCA_009779975.1 Bacillota bacterium
ACTTAAACAAAATTCTATATAGTTTCAAATGAAATCAAGCCATGAATACGGGAGTAGCAATTGAGAGCACTAACAGGCTTGCTTGTTAGTGCTCCAAATACTCTAAATTAATGTCAAAAGTATTGAAATTTTTTAAAGTGTGAAATATGCAGTTATGGTAGTAAAATTGTAGAATATATTATTATCCTATGTAAAGTATAATCAAGTAGTAAATAATCATGAACAAGTTTAGAGAAACAATTGAAAAAGTCAAAGCAGATGATAAGTTGAAAAACCGAATCAAAGCTGAGGCGAATCTAATTAATTGTGTGCAAGTTGTTCAACGGGTGCAAAAAAATAAGACAGCGAAAAAATGGCTGTCTAGGTTTAGATTGGAAAAAATTACAACTATTGCCACTGTATGTGTGCTGGCTGTTGTTTTAACGCTTGGATTTTCATTAGGATGGTTTATCGGAGGCACTAATGGAAATGACAGTATTCTTTTTAGACCAGGAACTGTCCTTGGAGTTCAAAACACACACTTACTTTCGCGAAATGATTTTATTCAACTTATTAGATCCGATGCAAGCACTCCAACGCCAAACCCCGAGAATGAACAAGATTATACTCAAACAAACAATCAAATAGACGGCGTCGCCGAAGGAGACATTATTCAAGTGGACGAAAACCACATTTTTACTTTGTCTCGTGGTGGGTTGACTATTGTGAGTGTTATAGGTCAAATGAGAGTTAGTTTTAGAGAAGAGTTTGAAAATTTTTTTCCAGATGAAATGTTTATTCTTGGCGATTTATTAGTTGTTATTGGGGGAGAGTTTTCACAGTTTGTCTATCACGATACAGCAATTGGCTCGCCTCGTATTCCTTGGTATGGCTTTAGAAAATATACACACATTATTCTTTTTAATATAATAGACAGAGAAAATGTGGAAAGGCTTGAAAAGTTTTCAATCTCCGGTAATTTCATTGCAAGTCGCTTGATTGATAATAATTTAGTTGTTGCAACAAATTATATGATTGACCATTTATGTGAAGAATCGCTTTTTCCAAAAGTTAACGGTGAGGAAATTAATGCCAGATATATCCATTTGCACGAAACTGGAGATTTTTCTTCTCACTTAATATTGGCTTCACTCAGTTTAAATAATCGAACTTTAACAATTGCTTCTCATTTGGGCTTAAGAGCTCAATACTCAGTTAAATATTTTTCATACAACAATGTGCATTTCTTTGTTGGAGTAAATGAAAGAGATTCTAATGATCCTAGAAACTGGATTGCATATACTCACATAATCCAAATCAACCTGAACTCTTTGAGACTTTCAGTATATCAAGCAATATCTGGTCATGTTCTTGATAGATTTTGGGTAAGTGAATATCGAAATGATCTTAGGGTTGTGAGTCAATCTTTTATGAGCACAAGTGGGAACAAAGTATGGAGTGCTAATATTTTTATTTTCGATAATAATCTTAGAATGATTGGTCATCTTTCAAATATTGCTTTTGGTCAAAGAATTCATGAAGTAAAATTAAAAGGTAATGTGGGAGTTATTAGAACTTATGTCACCGGTTTAAGAATTGATTTGTCCAATAGAACAAATCCAGTAATAATTCAAGGAATGCTAGATTGTGAAACAAATTATCATTTGCAATTTCTTTCGGATAATCTTGCTTTGGGATTAAGAAGAAACACAATCAATGGAAATGGGTCTATCGGGTTTCAAGGAATGCAAGTTGCGCTGTTTGAAAATATTGGTGGAGTGTTAAGTGGCATTTGCTCAATATCAATTGGCAGATATAATGTTTTTTCTGAGGCATTGACAAATCCTCATACAATTCTAAATGATACTGAAAGAAATATGTTTTCATTCCCTGTTATAATGCAAGGAAATCATAGATATCCTCTGTCATTGTATAGTCAGGGTTTGGCAGTTTTTGAATATGATTTAAACTCAGCAGGTAACAGCGTTCTTGTGCTCAAAGGAGTGCTTACTAATATTTCGCATAATAATGTCTATCAAAACTGGTATGAATTTAACTATGATTATTTTTCATTTATAAGGCGTGGAGCAAGAATAGGAAATAGAATTTTTACAATATCAGACAGATTTATAACTAGTTATTGTGCTAGCACTCTTCAAAAACTTCAGCAATTACGACTAGTGGTTGACTCTTGTCATTTTGGACATAGATGGTCATCATGGTCAAGAAGAGAATCTTCGTGCACACTAGATGGGTATCAACATAGGCATTGTTTAAC
This sequence comes from Bacillota bacterium, assembly GCA_009779975.1. GTDB lineage: Bacteria > Bacillota > Clostridia > Christensenellales > Pumilibacteraceae > WRAY01. The sequence goes on from WRAY01000020.1 coordinate 2,258, forward strand.
TTGTAGTTATGTTGAGCACCGTGTTCAAAATGCTTTAGGGCATTCTTTTGGCAGTTGGCAAGTAACAACTGCTCCAAGCACAACGTTCTCAGGCTATGAAACAAGATTTTGCTTAAGGAATGGATGTTTGCACTATGAGCGTCGTCCTCTAGTTAACCATGTGAATATAAGTGGAATGATTTTGAGACTTGATAATGAAACTAATTCATATCATGTGAGAACATTTATGGGTAACAGCCAAGTGGTCAATATACCTGCTTATTACAATGGAGTGCCAATAACTCACATTGAAGACGATGTATTTTTTGATAACCAAACTGTGAGAGATATAACAATAGGCAGAAACATAGAACATATTGGTGCAAACGCTTTTAGGGGTAGTTCTTTTACAGGAACATCAAACCTTACCAGTGTTAGATTTGAAGGAGGAAGTCGCTTGATTACTATCGGAACTTCTGCATTTGAAAACAGTGGTATAACAAGCGTTGCATTTCCGATTGGATTAAGAAGTATTCCAAATTCATTATTTCGCGGTGCTCGTCGTTTAACAGGTGTTAGTTTTGAGGCAGGAGGAAAGTATATCACATCAATAGGAAACGAGGCCTTTGCTTTTACAGAAGCATTGGAGGCTATAGAAATTCCTAAAAATATTATTTCTATTGGCAATGGGGCATTCAATGGTAGTGGGTTGAATAATATTATAATTCCAGATAGTGTAAACTCTATTGGGCGGAATGCGTTTAGTTTTATGCAAAATTTAACAACTATTCATATTCCGTCTAGTGTGACAAGTATTTATCAAGGAGCATTTTCTTTTAGTCAATTCCTCGCCTACATTACAGTATCTAGCGAAAACACGGCATATCGTGCTATTGGAAACACTCTTATTAGGAATTTTGACAATATGGTTGTTGCAGGAACTAGAATAAGCAATATTCCATCATGTGCTCAAATAATCGGAACTAATGCTTTCAGTGGTATGGGACTTGTCAGTATTATAATCCCAAGTAGTATTATTCATATTCATCTAAACGCTTTTTCTGATAATGTAAATCTTGCAATGGTGTTTATTGAAGATGGAAGTCTTCTTCAAACAATAGGAAACAATGCGTTTGCGAATAATCACAATCTCACAAGCATAAATCTAGAAAATGCTCTTGAACTTGTTTCAATTGGAAATTTTGCTTTTTGGAACGTTAGACTATTAATGAGCATCAATATTCCGAGAAATGTGACAAGCATTTTCCCTTGGGCTTTTGGTGGTTGGACATCATCTCAGACAATAAATGTCTATGGTGTAGATAGCACTTTAAGTGCCGCTGCCCGACTGGGAGAAAACTGGATAGCAGGTTCAAATGCCAGAATAAATTATATTGAATAAGATAAGTGACACATTAGGCAAGATGAATAATGCTAGAATAGTAAAGTGTATCGACAAGTAATCAACATAATCTTGCGATAATGAGTTTGGCAATCTATGGGCGTGTGGAAACAACATTGGAGGACAATTAGGCGATGGAACAGTAGCGGACAGAGATAGTCCTGTGCAAATAAATGCTCTAGGGGTGATGAATAATTACAAAATTATTAGCGTATTAGTTGCTTCACCATCAGGTTTGCCTCTGGGTCGCAGACACAGTTTAGCAATAGATATAGTCCAACTCAAATAAAAATTTAGACAGAATGAATGTTTTGGCACATCTCAGCGGGCGGCGGGGGTGAGGTTTTTTTAGATCGTGTTTGAAGTCTGGAAATGGTAATATCAAAATAAAAAGTGATTTTTTTGTTAATGAAAGGTTTTTTAGTGACAGAGTGTTGTTTCTGTAAAAAAATTCAAAAAACTCGTTAAATGTTTTGTATTTGACGAGTTTTCTTGTTAAATTTGTTGACAAACTATTAATATAGGTGTATACTAAACATATAGATTATGGTGCTGACCATCATGCCTACTTTTTTATTACCGCTTATTATCATTCCGATTTGTGCAATTGTGATGATGAGTTGTTCTATGTTTGCTTATCGATTGATTAAAAGGCAGCGCAAATTAAATCGCTCAATAACACTTGTGAAACTGAAGAATCGAAAAGTGCATTTTTTTATTTTTCTCGGAGTTATCGCAGGAATGACAATATATGTGTTCATTCAAATGCTATTTGCGACAGGCTCAGAAGTTTCAATATTAACACGAATTTTTGCGGCATCACGCACTGTTGTTAATATTTCTCTAGGTGCATTAATTTTTGCACTCCTTTCGGTTGCGTTTTTGCTGGTAGTTCTCATCTATTACAAATCCGCTGTCGTTGACAAAGGTATCTACACCTCTTCAGGCTATCTTGAATGGTATCATGTTCATGACTATATCATTGATGAAGAAAAGGGAATAGTCATTCTAACATCAAACAAAGAAACTTTCTCAACAATTGCCGGAACGACAACCCCTTTAAAAGTTTCAAAAGATGACATTTCAAAATTAAAATATATCCTAGGAAAAAACAAAAACAAATTTTCTGCAATTAATTATTAAAAATGAACAACGATAATCCAGCAACTTCACAAAGAGAAAACGAGCCTTGCTCACGCACTCAAAGCGGAAACAACTCTTTCTCAAGATTTTCAAAACGAAATGAAAATTGCCCCATGGAATGTGTTCCATTCGCATGGTGCTATCCTTTGCAATTGCCGGAGGGCATGCCCCCTTCAAAACTACTTAAAAATATCCTTAATATAAAGTAAGAGAGTAAAAAGTGAAAGATGAAAAGTAAGGTCAAAATATTTCTAGAACTATAAACAAATAATTCTAACAGCACCTTTCACTTTTCATCTTTTACTTTTCACTTATTTAAACCCTTACTCTCACCAACCAAACATCACTAAGTCCAAAATTAGCACCAACATCTTGACTTACGCCTCTTGATGTTGCCGCAACAAAAATATAGTTTTGATTTAGTCCGTCGCTTCTGACATGAACTATTCTCTCACTTGATGAGCCAATTGAAATCGATGAAAAATTTCCGAAATTTCCGCCTCTTGCAATACTGAGCGAGGGGCGGTTGTTTTGCTCTCCTGAAATTAACAAATCATTTCCGCCCCTAAGCGTCATTATATTAGAAATATTTGAAACGCTGTCAAGCACCCCAAGCGCCCGCTTGTCGCCAAAACGATAGTCCAAAAAGTAAGTTGAAAAAGAGGTTGCAGTCTCAGTCGTGACAACATAACCATTGTGAGTTGGAAACACTGCATTTGCAAGCCCTGCCATACTCTCAGCGTGTGTCACTTGGTGAACAAGATCAAAATTAAATTCAAAAATATGGGTTTGAGACGGAGCGGTGTCAAGCGTTCCAAGGATAGCAAAACGATTGTTATGTCGTGAAATAGTCATGCCTCTTGCTTGATAACGCCTGTTTTGAATAGCGCCGCCCAATTCAAGATTTCTTGTGACTCTTCCGTCTAAATTCGTCCAAAAATGCCCGACAGCATTTCTTCTCATATCATCGGAAACATTTGTCAAAACAAAAAAACCAAAATGCCCAAAACACATTATGTCAACCATAGTTTGGCTCATTGCATGGGGCATTTCAACAATTCCTCCAATTCGCTGAGTTAAGTCACTATTGAAGTGAATTGCCGAAAAAGAAACTCTTCCGAGAGTGTCTTGTATTCTGAAAAATAATCTAAATTGATGAGGAACTCCGGGCGGAGTATCATCAATATAGTCAACTCTGATAATTGCAGCATTTGTCAAAGGGGCAATATTTAAAACTCTTGCTTCACTGGTTTCACTAAGATTAACTAGAGATAATGTGTGAATATGCGTCTCATTGCTCAAATGCCGTCTTTGAAAAAGCATCAACGAGTTGTCGCCGGGTTTAAGAGTTTCAACAACTTCACCCTCAACAAAAGCATAATTTAAAGGTTGTCCGTTTCTGCTCAAACGAACAACAAAAGTTGAAACGGGAGAATCAGCGGACACAAACTCATTTCCCTCAAAATCATAATCAGTCGAATTTGTTGTTCCGACAACAAACAAATCGCCATTCGCTGTTTGAAAAAAAGAATGAACGGTCTCTTCTCCGCTGCCTCCTAAATTTATCTCCCATGAAATATGGTCATTAAGAGTGAGAGTATTAGCCGCCCTGAAACGATTGTGAGGAGGTGGAGGAGGTGGTCCGATTATTGGAGTATCAGTGACTCCCGGAATCAAAATTATTCCAACAAGCATAACGGCAACAACCAAATGCAGAGCAATGAGTGCCCTCATTTGCCCTTTAGTAAATCGAATTCTTTTCTTTGTCTTTTCCATAGCCATTAAATTATATATGATTAGATAGTGAAAAATCATATATTCGCAAAGAAAGACAAAATGTTACAAGCAAAAACTAAGGACACTATGGGGAGAGCAACTCACATTCATGCAACACATTATAGATAGTATTAACTACAAGTATTTGCGTGATGCTCAAGGAAATGTCATCAAAATATATCGACTAAGACAGACCGGCACGAACGACCTTGAAGAAATATTGGTCACTGAATATGACTATGACTCCTTCGGTAAGATTCCACGGCGACAGTATCGGTGGTCTAGGGGTCTAAGGGGTCTAAGGGACGGTGTTTGAGACAACTTGATGATTGGATATATTCAGATAGAGTATTTTGATTGACAGAGTTATAAATATGAAGTATAATGATAATATGGAATTGCAAAGTAGGTTGTCGATAGCACCGTCCCCTAGACCACCTAGACCACCTAGACCACCTAGACCACCGTCCCCTAGACCAAATCCGTTTAATACTACTCACACCCGAAACTTTACCTATGATTCTCAAGACAGGGTTTTAACAGAAACTTTGCAAACCCCTAACGGAACGCTTGACATTAATCAAAGATATGAGTATATTGAGGGTAATAGAGTTCGTAGGATAAGAGATAATTCAAATTATGGTATAATATGGGATTTCGCTTATGATTCACAAGGGAGATTGACAAATGACAGCAGGTTATATGACAACTACGGAAACCCAACACGAATTGGCATAACGAACTTGACATGGGAGCGAGGAAATTTGCTCAGAACTCATGGGAATAACACCTATTCCTACAACTATCAAGGAGCAAGGTTCAGGAAGGTTATTGGTGGAGTTGCGTCAGACTATTTCCTTGATGGCTCGAAGATACTTGGAGAGAACAGAGGTGCTGAACTTCGATTTAGATATATCTATGATGCGACTGGATTGGTTGGAATAAGACGAAGAGTTGGAAAGAGTGGTTGGGAGAATTTTACTTATTTAAAAGATGTGCTTGGAAATATCACAGGAATAGTGAATGTAGACAAAGAAGTAGTTTGTCGGTATTTCTACACAGCATTTGGAAGAACGACTATTCGTAATCCTGATGGGAGTGAGGCAACACTCGTTCAAATGAATGAAAGCCACATCTCAAGACAAAACCCATTTCGTTGGAAGTCGCATTATTTTGACAATGAAACAAACTGGTATTACATAGATGGAAGATACTATGACCCTGCAATCTGCGGATATGTGTCAGCAGACGCCCCCGAGAATTTGCTTGCTAATGCAGGTGAAGTGCATGGATTGAATAGATATGGAATTTCGACAACGAATGCAGTAGTGCTATTGGCAGCCCTCTATACTATTTTCACCTCAGTTGAGTTATCATGGGACACAGATTATGACCGAGAGTTGACAAGATGGCAAAGATTTTTGTTGTGGTTGGGGAGAGCAAGTCCATGGATAAGGGTGGGGATAATAGCGGTTGCGGTAGTGGTGTTTATTGTTGCGGCGGTTGCAAGCAGAGGGAAGTTAATAGCCCCGATGATGAAGATTGCGATGAAAGGGGCGATAACAGGGTTTGTTTTTAGTGCGTTGATGAGCGTTCTTGGTGGGGCGGAAAGTTTCGGAGAAGTGATGGACGATGCAGTTCATGGAGCGTTGACAGGCGGAGCAATGGCGATAATTTTTGTCGGAATCTTCGGCTACAAAGTCCTAAAAGCACAGGTTGCCGCAGCAAATGCAGCAAACACCCCGCCAAGCATTAAATTTGTAAGCACATCAAAGACGCAAAATGCGGCGGTTCAGCCGAAAGAATCTCTCGAAAGAGTAGGTAGATGGATGTCAGAAACTGAGTTTAATAATATGCAGTCATCAGGTTTTGTGCAAGAGGGGGCTGGTGGAGTAACATTTGTTGCTAGACCTGCAAACATATCAGCATATGCAAAACAAGCGAAGCCAGGTAGTTTTTATGTTGAGTTTGATGTTGTAACTTCATCATTAAGAAACACTCAGGCTGGATGGGCAAAAATTATTGGACCTAATTCATTTGATGCAAGATTTATGATAAAAAAAGGACAAATACCTCCAACAGGTATGCCGAGAGCATATAATATATCTTTAGTTGGTAGGAAATAAGGAGATAAAGTGTTAAAAAAATTAATAGAATGGGCTAATAATAACAAGCAATTGTTTGAAAGTAAAGGTATTAAAACGGAAAAAATTTTCAGTAATGAATATAATGTTTATGTTGACCACGAAACTAAAAACTGTATTGGTAGAATTATTTTTAATGCAGAGGGATATGTTGATATTGAAATTATAGAAATTGAATCTGAAGTAAAGATAATGTATGCTCATTATGCTTTTCAATCTGATTTTTTTGAGGATTTGATTGATTCATATATAAGAATTTTAATAGACTCAACAAATCAATTACACTCAAAATATCATGATATGCCAGTGAAAACAGATACTAAGACATAAAAACATTAATGCAAAAGTGTTAACTTCGGTTGACACTTTTTACAAATCAGCAACATATCGTCTGACGAGAATTCCCATTCAATATCTCTGCTTTAAATATTTGTGCTCTCTCGTTCTATTTTATGATATTCTAATAACAAAAAGTTGTGGTTTTTGTGTTTGTTATGTTCAATCAATCAAACAATTCTTTGATAAGATTATAAAATATTTGCAAAAAATTATTGACAAAAATGACTGCTTATGATATATTAAAATAATAAACTTGATACGAAGAAGTAAGGAAATAGTTATGAAAAATTTTTAAAAGATATATATAGGAGAAAAAATATGCAAAAATTACAAAGTGAGGAACTGAGCCTGAATTGCCAAACATCTTATCTGTGCTTATTGTGCTGATGATTGTAACAAAAAGTTTTATCATAATTTTTTTACCCTCTTGCTTGAAATAGTCGAGCAAGAGGGCTTTTTTATAAGGAAAAATACCTATAAGAATAACTATTGATGAAATGACCAAAGAATCCGAACCTCAAGCGAGGAACCGCCAAAGGCGGCTTTTTTACAACGATTTAATTATCTTTGCAATTTCTTTTGTTCCGTCAATCCCATTAATATTTTTCATTCCGCTTATCAATTCATTTCTGTTTTTATCCAATTCCAAAATTTCACAAAGTAAAGTGTCAGAGGTCATTTTATCTTGTTCAATCACTCTGACACAATCCCTATTTTTGAAAAAATTTGCATTTTGAACTTGATCGCCTCGTGAAACGCCTTTAGGAAGCGGAATAACAAGCGTTGGTTTTTTGAGTGAGATGAGTTCAAACAAAGCGTTTGCTCCGCCTCTCGACACCACTAAATCTGCCCATGCATAATAATCTTGAATTTTATCTGTGTAAGTCAATCTGAAATATCTTGAATGCTTGAACTCGGTTTTGCAGTTTTTTCCTGCAATATGGACGATATCATAATACTTTGTTAGTGAGGGAACTGCTTCATATATTGCTTTGTTAATCGCAAGCGCCCCCGATGAACCGCCAAACACCAATAAATTTTTCCGCCCTTTTAATCCGCTTTCAAACTCCGCAGCACTTTTTTGCCCGTCATAAATTTGTTGTCTTAAGGGCGAGCCGACATGCTTTGCGTTTTCGTGAATGTCAGGAAATGAAGACAACAGGTAATCAGCATGTTTAATGGACAACTTGTTTGCTAAGCCTAAACTCATGTCACTCTCATGAACAATAAGCGGTATTTTTTTTGTTTTTTGGGATTTTGAAGCAAGTGCGATTGGAAGTGAAGCATAGCCGCCCTTTGAAAAAATAAGTGACGGGTCAATGCTTTTAAGCAATTCTTTTGCTTTTTTCTTTGCCTTTGATAAACGAAAAGGAATAAGTAATGCCTTAAAAATATTAGAGCGGTCAAATTTCACACTCTGCAACTGATGAAAATAAACATGTTCATATGTTGAAACAATACGCTCTTCAACAGAATTCATCTCACCAACATAATGAATTTCAAATTCATTCAAATATGGCAAAAGCGCAATATTAGGCATAACATGCCCTGCCGTTCCGCCGCCCAATAAAATTATTCGTTTTTTCATGTTAGTATTATATGTCTAAAATGTATAAATTAAGCATACTTATCCCATAATAAACTTGAAAGCACAACATGCTTTCAGGAGGAAAATAACTACATATGAAAACAGGACTATTTTTTGTTGGAGCAACTTTTGGGCTTATAGCAGGCGCACTACTTGTTAACAATAACTTTATGGCAAGAAGATTTGTCCGTGACACTCAAGACATTCTCAGCAGCAAAATAAGAGAAAAAGCAAACAACTTCCGCTTCAGAACCGAAGCAGCCGAAGACATGATGCCAAAATGCGGATGCGGAGGATGCTGGACTGAATCAGAATCAGAAACAACAGAAGATCTCTTCATCGATGATGAAAACTTGCTGGACACAGAAATTTGAAAAACATGTTTAGACTAAGTTTAGTCTTAAAATCAAATTCATCACAGTAAAACAAACAAAAGGACTATCAAACAATAGTCCTTTTGTCATTTGCAAATATGTCTTCGATACTCTTGACGGAGATTGTCGGTTTTAGCAGAACCCATCAAAAGCATCGAAGATGCTTTTGATGGAGAATTTCATATAATAGCAATCTCTCACAAAACTATTGAAAATAGTTGACAAATCAGAAAAAACCCTCTAAACTATTTTCATCAAATGAAACTTCTCGGAATTGATTATGGTGATATGCGAATTGGTCTTAGCATAGGTGAGTTAAACATCGCTGTGCCGTTTAGAGCAATCCAATCAAAAACGATGAAAGAAAATGTCGACACCATTGCAAAGATAATAATCGATAATGAAATCGAAAAAGTAGTCATCGGTCTGCCTTTGAATATGAATGGAACACAAGGAAAGCGTGCAAAAAAAACAAAAGCATTCGGAGCAGTTTTGCAAAAGGTGACACAAAAAGAAATAGATTATCAAGATGAACGCCTCTCATCAATATCCGCAAAAGAAAAGCTCCATGACATCAACCTCAAAAAAAACAAAAGAAAAGACAAAACCCTGACAGACATACTAAGCGCCCAATTAATTTTAGAAGAATATCTGGGAAATAGGAATTAGCGGAGAATAATTTGTATGAGGTGTAGCAACAGGCATTCCTAATAACTAAAAGCAGCAATCTGTTTTGGCGGTCACTGACCGCTGAACAAATAAAGAAATAAATCACATTTTTGAAATCGACAAAACAAATACTGTAGGGAAGACATTCGTGAAGGGCACACCTAATGAAGTTAGCAAAAAGCATGTTGAAATCGGATATGTTGGACGCAAAAAATGTAGGGGGGCTTGTTGGATGAAAGACATATCTAAATTGAATATAAAGAAGACTAGAGTTCGGGTGTTTTTGAAACAAAAGGTAGGGGCGGCAACCTGCCGCCCGCACAATGTGAACACGATAATCACGACGCAGTCATCTAAAAAACGAACCAACAAAAACTTCATTTTCTTTTGATGAGATATGCGTGACAATTGAACAACATTGTGCTGGCGATTAATAAATCGCCCTTACAATAAATATTTTCCCTCAAAATCATGCGACAAAAACACCGTTAAATTTCTACTAAATTTCTACTCGATTATGGCACGACAAAACAATCTGTAGGGGCGGCAACCTGCCGCCCGCACAATGTTAAACGAATATAACTTCGACAATTCTCAAAAACGAACAAACAATAAGAGCGGTCACTGACCGCCTGCACCATAAAATAAAACCAAACTAAAAGGAGAACAAACCAAAATGCCAAACAAATCACCAAAAAAAGAAACAAAAAAGGTCACTCAACCTAAGACAAACGAAAACTTCGACGGAGCGGTCGAACTTTTTGATGAAGAATCCGTCATCACCCTCTATGACGACAATAACAAACCAATTGAATTTTTGCAAATTGCAGCGGTTGAATACCAAGAAAAGTTTTATGCGCTGTTGCAGCCTGTCATCAAAGAAGAAGGTATCGGTGAAGACGAAGCAGCAATCATGGAATATTTTTTTGACGAAGAAAATGAGGCAAAAATTTTCCAGCCTGTCTTTGACGAAAACCTTCTTGAAACCGTTTTCAATATCTATATCAAAGCCGTCGCCGACTACGAATTCGACCCAAGCGACTGCTGTAATTAATAATTCACAATATCCATCCTACCAACTCATAAAATAAAAATTAGCCGAGGCATCTGTTTATGCTTCGGCTAATTTTTGAGAAAGAGAATGGTCTAGGTGGTTTAGGGACTGGTCTAGGGGACGGTGGTCTAGGGGTCTAGGGGGTCTATGGGACTCTAGGGGACGGTGATTGCGACAATCGTTCCTTGGATTAGTGGAACTAATTGTGAACAAAAAATAGACAAGATTTTTTTTGAAAAGTATTGACAGGGACAATTTATTGTGATATAATCTAGATGCCTAACAAAAATACGGTGATATAATATAATAAAAATGGAGATAAATTTATTATGAAAAAATCAATTTTTAAAATGTTATTAATAGCGATTTTGGTCTTTGTTTCGGTTTTGCCGATGGTGGGGTGCAATTCTAGGCAATATGACCTAGAATTTAGCGATGAGTTGAGAATTCAAATTGAAGAAAGTTATGGTGGAAGAATACCTTTTTTTAGTAGATTTTATGGTGTTCATAGTAGTAATGCTGTATTTTTCAGATATCCAAATTTTCCTGTTCTTAGTCCAGTGACGATTGCAGGCGTAACTTTTGATTCAGATTTTGGGGGGATTTTTGTTTTGAGAAATGGTTCTTTTTATGATGCTGGTGATATTTATAACAGGCGTATTTTAAGAAGGCGTAGAGATATTCGTAATATTCATCGCATCCACGAAAATTGGACATTTAACAACAGGTTTTCTGAAGAAACAGGAAATAAAATAAGACAATCTTTTGTTGATAAATTTGTTAATGAAAATCATCCAAACTTTCAAACAGCAATTCAAAGGGTTACTATTCAAAGATGCTATGGAACATTTAATAATGGTAATGTAATTGTGATGCAAAATACTATGATGTTGTTTTCACGATTGAACTAGCCGCAAGATTCTATATGCATATGCGTGAGATTTATCCAAACAAAAGGTTTCCGTTTGTTGAAGCATGGCGTCCGTTCTTTTGTCAGCAGTTTCTGAGAGGTGAGGCTGAATACAAATCGACTTTGATAATATCGGACGACCACCGAACACTAACAATGATTGCGGATATTGAAACAGTGCATATACCCTGTCCCGAACGATGCTGGATTGCAGCGCTGCTGCCTATATTAGCCCATCCGATAGCAAGTATTATGCCGAGACATCATTTGGAGTGGATACCGATAGAAGAACTAAGAGACCATCCGAACATGAGAGAAAATATTATAGGGTCGGGAGCGTTTATGAAAGAAAGCCTTGTTCCGGGAGAAAGCATTACGCTAAAATCTAATCCTAACTATTGGCTCAGAGGACCGTATGTCGGAAGAATAGTTTTGCAGATTATGCCAAGGAGCCTTATGGGTATGGCTATGGAAGCAGGCATGTTCCATGTCGGAATAAATGCACTCTCGCAGGATTACCTCCACCTGACAAACTGTATTTTCGCAATAACCCCGTCAAACAGTCCTTTAGCACTACTCTTCAATTTTAACAACACTGAAAGAGAGGAGAACAACAACCCTGTTCGCATTGAAGAATTCAGACAGGCAATTTCCTATGCGATTAATGTTTCAGAACTTGCTCAAATTTTCTCATTTGAATTTACTCCTCGTGAATTTGACGGTATTGTTGAGTTTGTCAATGCGTTTCCTTATTCATTTGTCGGTGTTAATTTTATGAATATGTTCAGCCAATTCAACAACCACACATTTGACCCGGAATATGCAAATCATCTCCTCGACTTAATTGGATTTGCAAGAGGCAGTGACGGAAACAGACAAGATTGGTATGGAAACGATTTAATATTAAGAATTTTTGTTGAGAACAACAAACTGGATTTTCCGGTATTTGAAACTGTTTTTCATCATGTTATGCAAAATCTTTCGGACATAGGACTGAGAGTTGAAGTAGTGACAGGAACAAGACATTGCAAAGACCTAATGTTCGTTTCAGACTTAATTTTCGGCAACTTTAATCTCATATCAGGTCTAAACTACCTAACACCATTCCTTTCAGATTGCACCCCGCATTGCTATTATTGTCAGCCCTGCTGCTGCAATCCTTGCCATTATTGCCACTGCACTTGCAGCATCCACTACATTCTCGACAACATAATTAACCCGCTCATCGTCCTAGGCTGGAACTGGCTCAGTATGGCAGTAAACAACTCCGCCGGCGGAATGTTCATCTCCCCCTGCGCCGACTACATAGACCTCAGATTCACCTTCCTAACCGCACCTCATCCTTATATTCATTGAGGAACAGCGGTTAGTAAGGTAATATATGGAACAGGGGTCTATGGGGTCTAGGGGACGGGGGTCTAGGGGACGGTGATTGCGACAATCGTTCCTTATATTAGTGAAACTAATTGTGAACAAAAAATAGACAAGATTTTTTTTCAAATTTTTGTTGACAAATTTAGAAAATGATGATATATTGTATTAAAAACAGGAGGTTTTTTATCATGATAAAATCAATTTTTATCTATATCTTTCTTGCTATGTTAATAGTGGGTATTATATTATACAAGAAATCAAAAAAATTGCTAAAAGTTGGCTCAGAAGAACAACTTGGAAAAAAAGGAGAAATATATTTATGAAAAAAAAATTATTCAAAATGTTGTTGGTTACAATTTTGGTGTTTGTTGCGACAATGCCGATGATGGGGTGTCGTTCAAGGCAACTTGGCGAAGTTGTGGCGATTAGTGCCGGAGATAGGCATAGTTTGGCATTAGATGCCTATGGAAATGTTTGGGCGTGGGGACGCAAAATTGATAGTTTAAGTCCAGTTCAAGTAACTAATGGAACTCATTTTGTTCAAATTGGTGCTGGATTAGGTTATAGTGTGGCATTAGATGAGAGTGGAAATATTTGGGCATGGGGATTTCATGTGCTGTTAGAGACTGGAGCAACTCAACGAGTGGAAAATCCAACTCAGATAACTCAAGAAATAAACTTTATTTACATCAATGTGGGAAGTAGTTACAGTCTGGCTATTGATAGTGATGGAAATATTTGGGCATGGGGAATTCCTTTTCCAGGAGGGGTAAAGAATTTTATTCCTGTGCAAGTAACGAATGACAGGCGATTTGTTAGTATTGTTGCAGGTTTTTTTAATTTAGCGATTGATGATGGGGGAAATATTTGGCAGTGGCAAAGAACAACACTTTGGGGCGAGCAACACATCACAAGAGAACCTGTGCAGATAACAAATGATATAGAATTAGTTAGTATTAGTGGTGGGGATAGTTATAATTGGGCATTAGACATTAACGGTAATTTATGGGCATGGTGGCCATTTAATAGATTAGATCAAGATAATCCAATGGTGACAAATAATTTTATGCCAACGAGAATTTTTTATGAGCAAAAATTTTCACAAATTTCTAATTCTAATCATGTTTTGGCCATAGACATGCAAAAAAACATATGGGCGTGGGGGATGAATGTAGTCGGTCAAGTTGGAAGTGGAACAATAACAAACTTTATAGACGCTCCAACAAAAATCAAAGAAGGACAATTTGTCAATGTTTCTGCAGCAGGTAATCACAGTCTTGCAATGTGTGATAAAGGAAGATTATTTTCATGGGGCGGTAATTTTTCTGGGCAATTAGGAGATGGAACGACTATATGTCGAAATTTGCCGGTTCAAATCAACAGAGTTTAAAACAAAAGCGTAACTTACGCAAAGGAGAAAATAAAAAATGAAAAAGAAAATGTTACTATTAGTGCTTGCTGTTATTGCAAGTATGGTCATGATGGGTTTTGGGAATGAAAATATTCAAAACACATCTGCAAAAGGAGGAAAATGACTGAAATTAAAGATAAAAAACAAATATATATTTACTTAATTCTTTTTATTGGATTAGGTTTGTTAGTGGCAAGTTTTATTGGAAATATTGTTGTTGCTTTTGTAGTGCAAAGAAATTATCTTATTTTGTTTATGCCGATATCTGGTGGCATTGCAAACTTAGGAATGGGAGTTGGAAGATTTTTTGGACAATTTTTTGCAATTGGTTTTTGGAGTTATTGGGCATTCAATAGAAATGCTATGAGTATTGTTTTTAATTTATTATTTTATGTTGGGATAGCGCTACTTCTAATATGGGTGTTGCTTAATAAAAACAAAATGAATGTTAATGTTATTGTAAAATTTCTCATTATATCTGGGACGACTATTTTAATTCTTAATGTTATTGGCACTGTTTCACTAATAACAGCCTATGGAAGGTATGGCGGAATGCCTAGATCAATTTCAAGAAATGCGTTGATGGGGTTAGTCCAAGTTTTTGGTCAGTTAATTGGCACTGGTTTTTGGCGATACAGGTATTTATCTGATGGGACTTGGGGGGTGGGAAATCTTCTAATATTCTTAAATATTATTTTCTATATCTTTCTTGCTATGTTAATCGCAGGGGTTGTTCTGCACAAAAAACAAAAAAAATTAAAAAACAAAGGAGAAATATAAAAAAATGAAAAAGAGGCTATTAATATTAGTTATGATTATCTTAGCAAGCATAACTATGCTAGGCTTTGGAGAAGTCAACACCCAAAGTGTGTATTTTTCAACAACTGAAATGTTATCGGAAGAACATCGCATTGGTTGTTATACACACAGTTATGAGAGCATTAATGCAACAAATCAAGCGAATATGCCTACTGTTTATGCAGGGGATGCTCTTAGCGATGGTACGAGAGATATTGGAACGATAGGATTTAATGCTATGTGTAATATCACGGGAAAATTTGGGATTGTCACCAATTATCATGTTGCCCCTGTTGGTACTCGTGTATATCTTGGTGAGCTGCATGAACATGCAGGACAATTTTTAGGAATATCAGAGTCTGGAAGAGGGTGGATTGGCGGAAATATGGATGCTGTTTTTATTCCTTTTGTTGAACATAATTGGACTCCTTCACCTAATGTAAGATATCGGTTACTCAACAATGAGAGAATTATCAATACTGTTCGATTTGAATATGGGTGCCGTCATATAGTAGTTAATAATTCCATAACAAGGATTGGACGAATGACTAATCGTACTGTGGGAGTAATTACACATGAAGCATCAGATACTATTGTTCCTTTTGGAAGGGGGGTGCTAGTGACGAATACATTTCAATTTCAAACACAACCTGGACATCATAAGGTTGGCGGTGATAGCGGAGGTCCGATTTTTCATAGAAGTGGCAATAATTATTATTTAATAGGTATTGCAATGTCTGGACATATGCA
Source organism: Bacillota bacterium (assembly GCA_009779975.1). Lineage (GTDB taxonomy): Bacteria > Bacillota > Clostridia > Christensenellales > Pumilibacteraceae > WRAY01. The sequence continues at coordinate 17,969 of WRAY01000020.1, forward strand.
GACTAGTGTTAGGCAAAATCATTCAACTCGTGTTTCAAATATAGTGAGAAATTTAGATATCACTCCAATAACTTCTCAAACTCTTCCTGGAAATTTAACCTTTCACACAAGAGAAATCGGAACAAATCAAATTGAGATAACGGGTTTGAGGAGAGTTCCGCCAAATAGAATTTTGAACATTCCGTCTCAAATTGGAAACAGGACTGTGACACGGATTGGGGAGAGGGCGTTTGAAAATCAAACAGGATTAATAAGTGTCAATATTCCGGAGACTGTGACTTATATCGGAAATTGGGCGTTTATGAGAACCGGAATTACTCAAATTGATTTGCCGAACGGACTAGGGCATATCGGCTATCAAGCGTTTAGATATTCACCATTGACCCACATCACTATTCCAGACTCAGTCAATCTTATCGGCAGAGGTGCTTTTGTCGGAGTTCCGCTTCAAAGTCTCACTATGCCTTATGTAGGAGGAAGACCAAATTCAGGACAACACACTCATATCGGATATATTTTCGGCGCTCATAACTACATTCAAAATCATCTTGTTCCTCATTCGCTTCGTTCTGTTGTTTTGACGAGAGGAACGGCTATTGCTGCAAACGCATTTCGAGGAACAACGATTTCAAGCGTTGTTATTCCTCAAAGTGTCACTAGTATTTCAAGAGATGCATTTTTGGGTTGGACGCAGTCACAGCATATATTTGTTCGGCATCGTTGGTCGCAGTTCGGTTTTGAAAATGGATGGAGTGCGGGAGCAATGATTACTTTTGAGACATCACCGTTTGAATTAGGCACCGGAGCCTCATATTCTCCGTTTGCAATTTGGAATGCAACACAGTTTAATAATATTCGATTTTTTCCAAATGCACATTTTCAACTTTGGAACGACATAAACCTTTCCGGAATGCAGTGGGAGCCTATTCCAAATTTCTTTGGTACATTAAATGGAAATGGTCGAAACATACATAACATGAGAATAGTTGGGAGAACAGTTGAGTATAATCAGCAAGCGTTTGGATTGTTTGCAAATAACAACGGAACTATTCAAGGAATTGCGATGTATAACCCTGACATTTATTTTAATCCTGAACATGGCTATCGTTGGTCAAATGTCGGTGTGTTTGCCGGAAGAAACAGGGGGACAATATTCGGAGTTGCAACAAGAGGCGGAAGAATTGTTGTCCACAGACAAGGGACGGCAACCGGAGGAATTGCGGGAATAAATTATGGATTGATTGAACACGCAACAGTCTATCACACTCATTTGGGCGGAAACGGCGACACAGGCGGAATTGCCGGTGTCAACATGCGAGCAACAATAAACATAACAAGGGTCAATCACTCAACTATTCATCATTTCTATGTCCACAATGACCGCTCAATCGGCGGAACAGTCGGTTTTAATTATGGCTCGCATATTTTGAATAGCAGGGTTTATAACACAACTATTTCAAACATCGGAACTTGCGGACGGCATGACAAAGCCCCTGCAATGGGGGCAGTGGTTGGATTTTTGCGTAACGGAGTGCTGAGAAGTTCAGGCTCAAGCAATGTCACTCTCAATTATGGTCATCTTCAACCACATCAACGCAGCAATTTTGCTCAAATTCAATGGGAACAAATAGGCGGAAATATGGACGGCATAAACAGTATTGCTTATCCTCATCAACCGCTCCCAATATCTAATGCTCAGCAATTGTCAGCAATTCGGTATTTGCCTCATGATAGTTTTCGATTAGTTAACAGCATTAATCTTGGCGGCATTCAATGGCAGCCCATTCGTCAATTTTTTGGAAGACTTGACGGACATCACTTTTCTATTTATAATTTGACTATAACTCATAGGCTGGTGACACCATACAATCGCGAATTTGGATTGTTTGCAAGAAATAACGGACATATTTCAAATTTACATATGAGAGGGGTTAATATCTTTTTAGGCTCTGATCATAGCGGCACATGGTCTTATGCAGGTGCAATATCAGCGATTAATTATGGTGTTATAACAGGTGTTTCCGTTAGAGGTAGGCTTGAAATGCACAGGATTAATTCAGCACTTGGAGGAATAACGGGAATTAATATCGGAGTAATTGATAATAGTGTAACAGAAAACACAACATTAGTTGGAAATGGTGATACTGGTGGGATATCTGGAGCAAATCTTAACGGTGGTATAATACGGTATTCTCATGTTGTAAGGCTGCATATAATACAATATGTTGTTAATTTAAATCAAGATGTGCCTGCTCATCGCAGAACTGGCGGAATAGTTGGGGCTTCATATCATTCAACACTAAGGCATGTGAATGTTTTTAATACATTCTTTGAAATGAGAAGCGGTGGCTTCACACCAAGCATTAGACCACGAGTTGGAATAATCGTCGGAGAAGTGGTAGGAGGGACAGTATATCGTGTGGGCGCTTCTTTGCATGATGTCGGATGGTGGTATTATCCTCGTTTTTCTAATGCACAGAGAACATATTTCTTTAGATGGGGTTGGGGCTGGGCAGGCAGAAACACAGGCGGAACAAGTGTGACGAGTTTTCCTCTACTGCCATATGCTTTGAATTATTATGACTTTTCTGAGGAATTATTATTTGACGAAGAATGCACTAATGATTCTAGAGAGTATTTTGAGCAAGAATTGCAATATATCTTAGAGCAAGAAATACTGGCAAACGAAGAGCGGCAACAATTTGAAGAGAGAATATCAAAAATACAAAAAATATTGACAGTTTCAAATTCATAGAAAAAATAAAAATTAGCCGAGGCATCTGTTTTATGCTTCGGCTAATTTTTGAGAAAGAGAATAGAGAAAGAGGCTTTTTTAATGTTTCTAGGGGTTTGTTTTGCCATATTTAACTAACCCAACGGCAATCCTAAAAACATGTTTGTTAACAATTTTATTCAATTGTTAAATATATATTAACACACTATTCACAACTTGTCAACTATTTTTCTGACTATTTTTCAAAAAATTTACTAGTAATTTATGGGAATTTTCAACAAACTAAGCAACAAAAACTGCCTAGTTAAAAATGCTTGTTAAATGTGCTGAAAAATATTTTGAATAAATGATTAAGAAATTGGTCATAAATGCTTGATAGAATGGAAATAGTGTGGTATACTTTGTCAGTGTGGTAAAATAGGATTAATAGGGAGAAATCCCTAGAGGAGTTTTTGCGTGTCTAAAAAAACGATAAAGAAGGAAAATTCAAAAAGGCAGAGAGAAAAAGATGTGATTGGACTTGCGCTTATTGTGATGAGTGTCTTTTTCCTTTTGTGCATGAGCATCCCGGTGGTGCTTGGTGCAGTTTCAGGGGGAGTGAGAAATTTTGCTATTGGCTCTTTTGGCTATTTGGCGTTTCCTATGTTCATATGTCTTGCTGTCTATGGTGTCATTTTAATTCAAGACAGAACGCTAGGAGTGAAGAAAAAGACTGCGCTTCAAGTTTTGGGAATAACGCTGCTTGGTATTTTTTTGCTGACGCTTGCGACCTCTCATTCTCAATTTACCGCCTATGGCTTTAGTGATTATTTAACATCAGTCTACAACTATCACACAGCAGGTGGAGCATTCTTTGGAATATTTGCATATGCAATAGGTGCTGCAATAACTCCGTATGCTGCTTATGTTGTTCTCTCGCTTGGAATGGCGCTCATCGTTCTTATTATGGTGAAAAATCGCTACTTCCCGAAAGGCGGAGCGAAAAAAATCTCATCAAAAGTCAAAGGTGAGCAAAGAGTTGTTAAAAAACCTCATGACTTTGGTGCCGGACAAACTTCAACTCAAACCGCAAAAGTTCACTCTCAGCCTTCATCAAGACTTTATGTCGACAATATTTTGCCGACAGCCTCAAGCATAGCACTGGAAGAAAATTCTTTTAGTGAGATGAAACCGAATATCAAAGACACTGAAAGACAGCATTCGTTTTTATTGAAAGACGAGGAATTTTTAGCCTACAAAAACAGTGCCCAAACTATTGAGATTGACAAAAGGGAAGAGGCGATGAAAACACTGTTTGGTGACAGGGCACTTTTGCCAAACAATGAAAACTCATTTGCACCAATCCTCCCTCAGCAAGTATTAGCGTCTCCCTCAATTGCAAAACCTCCAAAAATCGTCTATGACGAGGTTTCACTAATTCCAAAAGTTGAAGAACAAGTGCAAGCAACTGCAAAAACTGAAAACTTGAGAACTATTCCTATCATTGCCGAAAAAAATCTTGTGCCTGTTAATTCATCACAAGGCATTATCAACGGATATGAATTTTCAAAACAACTTGAAGAGCAGTTGGGAGTAAAGCCCGAAGTTAAAACGGTGAGCGTTCCCGTAAGAGGTGAAGTGACAAAAAGTGCGAATTCCCCGCGAGTTGAAATTGAGAATGTTCCGCTCTCTCATCGTCCGGCAGCAACTAGTGTCCTAGGAAAAAGTGTTCCTTACAGTTTGCTCAATGATTATCCAATAGACACCTATGACAACACAAGTGCAAAAACAACAAAAGCATATGATATGTCAACTATTACCTCACATTCCGCTTCTCAGGCTGCTCCGTCTGTTTCCGCTCCTCAACCGATTATTCCGCCGACAATCGCTTCTCAGCCTGTGACTCATATTCCGGCTGAGCCTGTTGTTGCTCGTGAACCATCAGTGAAAACATTCCCTCAGCCGAAACCTGTCATAAGAGAAGAAAAACTTGAAGAAGTTTGTGAGGAGACGGAAGAAAAATTTTCAAAGATTGATGATTTTGAAGACGAGAAATTTGAAGCGAAAGTTGAAACTGTCCCGAGTGCCGAAGAGGAAGAAATAAGACAGGTTATTACTCATCAAGAAGAAAAAGAAGAACCGAGAAGCATTCTCGATAAATTAAACTTTGATGTTTCATCAAGCGGTCACAAAACAGGATTTGCGATTGAAGAAGAAGTTGAATTCAGACCTGAGTTTTTGAAAAAGGTTTTGAAAGAAGAAACTGATTTTATAACCAATGACAAACTCGACATTGAGACAATCGAAGAAGAAGAAGATCTTGTTTTGGACTTTTCCGAAACCTCATTCGATCCCTATGAAGACCACACCGGTCACTATGTTGAAGCAAAGACAGAAAATCCTTTTAAAGGTCTTTCAAAGAGAAGAAACAAAACTGTTCCGACAATACAACTTCCTGACCAAGTGAGTCTTTTTCAGCCTGAGAAAGAACTTGTAAGGCGGAAAAAGACAGTTTCAAAATATATTCCGCCGTTAACTGAATTTTTGGTCAATCAGCACGCTCATCAACAAGAGATTAGTCCTGAGGAAATTCAAAGAAAAGCCCAAATCATTGAAGACACTCTTCAGGACTTTAAAGTTCCTGCTGTTGTCAAAAACATAACAAAAGGACCGGCTGTTACTCGCTATGAGTTGGAAATCTCTCCGGGATTTCCGGTAAAAAGAGTTGCTCAATTTATAAAGGATATTGAGTATAACCTTGCATCAAACGGCAAAATCAGAATGGAGACTCCAATCCCCGGAAAAAGGGCGGTCGGTGTCGAAGTGCCGAATGACAATATTGATATTGTCGGACTGAGAAACATAATTGAGAGCAAAGAGTTTGAAAAAGCGTCATCACCGCTGACAATTGCACTAGGGGCTGAAATCGGCGGAACAAACGCACTTTGCGCCCTCGACAAAATGCCGCACTTACTGATTGCAGGAACAACCGGCTCAGGAAAAAGTGCGTGCCTGAACTCAATCATTGTCAGCATTCTCTATAAGTCAACGCCCGACGATGTCAGACTGATTTTGGTTGACCCGAAATTAGTTGAGTTCACAACATATCGTGATATGCCGCATCTATTGTGCGGCGACATAATCACTGACCCGAAACAAGTCTTGAATGCGTTCAGTTGGCTCAAACAAGAAATGGAAAGACGATATTTGTTGTTCTCAAAAAATGGCGTCAGAAACTTGGCGGAATATAACAAAGAAGTATCCCGAACCGACGGAGCATTGAAAGTTCCGTATATTGTCCTTATTGTTGACGAGTTGGCAGACCTAATGCAGTCAAGTTTCAAAAAGGATCTTGAAGACAAAATAGTCTCAATCGCTCAAAAAGCAAGGGCGGCAGGAATTCACTTGATACTAGCAACCCAGCGCCCCTCAGTTGATGTCATAACAGGAACGATCCGAACAAACCTTCCGTCAAGAATTGCATTCAGTGTAAAAAGTAATCTTGATTCAAGAATTATCCTTGATTACGGCGGTGCTGAAACGCTCTTAGGACGAGGTGATATGCTGTTTGCTCCGTTAGGCTCAAATGACCCTAAGCGAGTTCAAGGCGCCTATATCGACGATGTCGCAACAATAGTAAACTTTGTCAAAGAAAACAACGAATGTGATTTCGATGAAGACTTCAAGGATGCTTTGAAAGTCAAAGAAGCGGAAAAAGAAGTGGAAATTTCCTCGCCAAGCGAAGATGACCAAGACCCGCTGCTTTTGAAAGCAACTAAAATGGTCATTGAAAGCGGAAAAGCCTCGACAAGTTTCTTGCAAAGAAGATTTGGTATCGGCTACTCGCGTGCAGCACGCATTATGGATGAAATGGAACAACTGGGTTTCATTGGTGCATTAGAAGGCTCAAAACCAAGAGAAATCCGCATAACAATGGAGCAGTTTAGTGAGGAGTTTGGAGAAATAGAAGATTAGGTATATTAAAGTGAAAAGTTAAAAATGAAAAGTAAAAAGTAAGGATGAGTATTTATTATTAGTAATAGACAACATACTTGAAAAAAACTTTTCATATTTTAACTTAATAATTTTTAAATGAAAAAGGTATCACTAATTTCACTTGGGTGTGATAAAAACAGGGTGGATGCGGAAAAAATGCTCTACCTAATAAAACAGGCAGGGCATTCTTTTACTAATGATTTTAAAGAGAGTCAAATTATTGTAGTGAACACATGTGCATTTATCAAGGATGCAAGCGAAGAAGCAATCAATTCGATACTCGAAACAGCTGAATTCAAAAAAACAGGGAAGTGTGAAAAACTAATAGTCACAGGTTGTTTTTCCTCAAAACACGCAAACGATGTTTTCGATGATTTGCCCGAGGTTGATGCATTTGTCGGAACAAATAGTTTTTTTAAAATTGTTTCAGTCATTAAAGACCTCTATGAGAAAGGCGAAAGAATTATTGAGAATAGGATAGATGAAAATGTTCAATTGACAAAAAGGGTGCAAACAACACCACTTCATTATGCTCACTTAAAGATCAGTGACGGTTGTGACAATCATTGCTCGTTTTGCACCATACCTCAAATAAAAGGCTCATTTAAATCGCAGTCGTTGTCAAACCTAATTGATGAAACAAAATCACTCATCGACAACGGTGTCAAAGAATTAATACTAGTCGGACAAGATGTCACAAGTTACGGCAAAGATTTTGGCTCATATCAACTTTTGAAACTTCTTGATGAACTGACAAAACTTGATTTGACATGGATAAGACTAATGTATTGTTATCCTGAACTTGTGACTAAAGACTTAATCAAAACAATCGACGAAAATCCAAAAATAGCAAAATACATAGATATTCCGATGCAGCATTCCCATGACGACATTTTGAAAAAAATGAATCGAGGGTCAAATAGGTTTGCCTTAGAAAGCCTTCTAAGCGATTTAAAAAACACGAAAAATCACATCGCAGTCCGTTCAACCTTTATCACAGGCTTTCCGGGAGAATCAAATAAACATTTTGAAGACCTATATAATTTTATCAAAATCCATTCACTTGAGCATGTCGGCATATTTGCATATTCCAAAGAAGAGGGAACGCCTGCTTATAACATGAAAGGGCATTTAAGTGAGAAAGTAAAAAAAGAAAGAGCAGATGCTTTAAGAGAACTTCACTTTAACAACACTTTAAAAAACAACGAAAAATATATCGGAAAAACATTAAAAGTCCTCTATGAAGACATTGATTTTGAAAGAAATCTATTCACAGGACGAACTCAGTTTAACGCTCCCGAGATTGACACTAACATTTGTTTTTCAGCAGACTTTGTCGATGTCGGTCATTTCTATGAAGTAAAAGTAACAGGTGTTGACGAATACGACTTAGTAGGAGAAATTCAAAATTAATTACAATTTATGTTTACGCCTTTGGCTAGATTCTTCACTTTGTTCAGAATAACAAGTTGCTGCTAACTACTATGTCATTCTGAACGAAGTGAAGAATCTATCTTAGAGTAATAATTAAAACTTACGCAAAGAGAGGAAGAGATTGAACACTGCAACAAAACTAACATTCCTAAGAATACTAATGATTCCAATATTTGTGGCACTATTTCTGGTGCCGATGTTTGTGCCTATAATCGGGTTCCATTTTGCTGCTCTAGGAGTGTTTATATTAGCATGCTTAACAGATATGCTGGATGGCTATGTCGCAAGAAAATATAACCAAATAACAGATCTCGGAAAATTCCTCGATCCAATCGCCGACAAAATTCTAGTTATGGCGGCGTTAACTATGATTGTTGTAACAAGTGTATCAGGATTTGGTCTTGATTTTGGCACATATCTTCAATTGGCAATTGTTTCTGTTATTGTCGTTTGTGCAATCTTAATATTAGCAAGAGAGTTGTTTATTGGTGGTTTTAGGCTTGTTGCAATTTCAAAAAACATCAAAATTGCCGCAGACAAACTCGGAAAAATAAAAACAATTTTTCAAATGGTTGCTCTTATTTTTTTAATTCCACTAGTTGATATTGCAAGACTTTTAATTCCCTCTGTGCTTCCTCCAATATTCTTTCCGAGAGTTGGTTTTATTTTTGATTTTCTTCTTTTTGATATATTTTTCATTATCGGCTTTGTGGCTCTTATCATTGCAACCTTATTAACCGTCATCAGCGGAATTTCCTATATGCTCAAAAACAAAGGAGTTCTTTCCACGAATAACGAGAGTAAAACTATAGTGGCAGACGCCCTTATCGTTCCAACAAAGCAGGTTGACAGTCCGAACAGCGAAGAAAAGAACTCGGAAAATTAACTGTAGGGGCGATTATTAATCGCCCGCACCTTTTGCGTCAAACACACCCGTTTTGTTAAATCTTTCCGCTAACTTCAGGTGTGCCTTATGGAAACTATTCCCCCGCACCTTATAAAAAATTGCTCGTTATTTTGCAGCCTACATTCGGGCGTTCGAGACGCCCGCCCCACAAATTTCACCAACCACTAATCACAGACAACAAACACATGAAAACAATATTCGACATCCCCCCAAACTTTTCCGTCAAGTTCAACGAGGCGGTTGCTCAACTATTAAAAGAGCAGCAAAAGACCTTGGCAGTTGCCGAGTCATTCACCGGCGGTGCAGTCACAGCCTCGCTAGTAGAAATTGAAGGAATATCAAAACACCTTATTGAGGGCATCGTTGCCTACACTGAAAAAGCAAAAATAAACCGCCTTAATGTCAGCGAAAGCATACTCTCTCAGTATGGTGCAGTCAGCATTGAAACAGTTTATGAAATGGCGGCAAACATTTTAACGCTTGCCGAATGCGATGTCTCACTTGCCACAACCGGTTATGCGAGCGGCGAAAACGCAGGGCTATGCTATATAGCAGCAGGTGAAAAAGAAGGCATACATATTTTCAAATATAATTTCCAAGGCACAAGAAAAGAAATAATAGAACAAGGCAAACTGGCCGCCCTGTTTCATCTCTACAAACTACTAAAGAAAATCTAACCGAAAACAAAAAAATAAAAACTCGAAAAAATAACTGTGAGTGGTCAGTGACTGCTCGCACATTATATAAAAAAATAAAACAAAAGGAAATAAAAGAAAATGGAAAAGAAGAAAAAATCTAGTTCTACCAATTTTGCCGGATTATCGCAAGAGGAAAAAGATAAAGCGTTTGAAGAGGCGATTGCCAAAATTGAAAAACAATACGGCAAAGGCGCAATCATGAAAATGACCAGCGACGGCTTAGCAAATGCGGTTGAAGTAATTTCAACCGGGTGCCTCGCAATTGACCTTGCTATCGGTGTCGGCGGTGTCCCTAAAGGCAGAATTGTTGAAGTCTATGGTCCTGAGTCGAGCGGAAAAACAACCCTAACTCTACACATTATTGCTGAAGCCCAAAAAATGAACGGCAAAGTTGCCTTCATTGATGCTGAGCATGCACTAGATCCATTGTATGCTTCTAAACTCGGAGTTGACCTCTCAAAACTATATATCTCTCAGCCGGATAGCGGAGAGCAGGCTTTGGACATAACTGAAGACCTCGTTAACAGCGGAGCAGTTGACCTAATCGTTGTTGACTCTGTTGCAGCACTTACTCCAAGGGCAGAGATTGAGGGAGAAATGGGCGAGAGCAAAATGGGGCTTCACGCACGCCTCATGTCACAGGCACTCAGAAAACTGACGGGTGCTGCCGCAAAAACAAAAACCTGCATCATTTTCATCAACCAACTTCGTGCAATGATTGGAAACACATATGGCCCTAGTGAAACAACAACCGGCGGAAAAGCACTAAAATTTTATGCTTCATTAAGAATGGAGGTCAGAAAAATTGAACAAAATAAAGATGGAGCAGCAATTGTCGGAAACAAAACAAGAGTCAAAATTATCAAAAACAAACTTGCTCCGCCATTCAGGACTGCTGAGTTTGACATAATATTCGGCAAAGGTATTTCAAACGAGTCGTCGCTGATTGATCTTGCCGATAAATTTAAAATCATCAATAAAAGCGGTTCATGGTATTCCTACAAAGAAGAACGCCTAGGGCAAGGAAAAGAGTCAGTCCGCAAACTACTCGTTGAAAACGAAGTCTTACGAAAAGAAATCGAAGAAAAAATTAAAATTGCCGTCAAAGAAAGTGACGAAGATTTTATTGCCGAAGATGATGGTGATGACACTGCTGAAGAATAATAAAAATGCACAACGCAACAATCAACACACAACGCACAAATTGACCGTTAAAACTATTTATTAAATTTTATCCTTCATTGTGATTGTGCATTGAAGGGTGTGCTTGGCAATGAAATAGTTGAGCGTTATGTGTTGAAAATTATTTATTTTTATCCCTAAATTGAGTTGACAGAATTTTCTAATTGGGGTAAACTAATTGAGTGAGTATCAAAAAGTGACTTTAGTTACTTTTCTTACAAAATATAAAAACAGGAGAAACCAAAATGAACAGTATCATTTTACCTACTGTTTTGGCTTCTGTTTCTGCTGGAACTGCTATCGGATTATCTTTTGGAGCGCTCGTTTTGGGGGCTTTGATTGGTATTATTATCTATTTTTTCTTATCAAAAAAGAAACTTAATAGTGCAAATGTCAATGCAAACAAAATAATCCAAAAAGCAATTGAGGACGCTAAAGGTCTTCATAAAAAAGCAGTCAGCGAAACTAATGCAGAAGTAGCCAAACAGTTGAAAGACCTCTCGAGGCAAAAAGAAGAAGTTGAAAAAGACATCAAGGAAAAGAAAAGTGAAGCGTTAAAAGTCGAGGAACGCATTACTCAGCGAGAAGAAAAACTCGTCCAAAAAGAAGAAGCCCTTGACAAAAAGCACGAAGAGATTGACAAGAAAAAAGAAAACCTCAAAACAAAACAAGAAGAGATTGAGGTGATGAAAGAGCAAATTGGACACTCTCATGCAAAAATGCTCGCTGAGTTGGAAAAAGTTTCAAAACTTACTAAAGAAGAAGCGAGAAAAGAATTAATCAAAGAAATTGTAGATAGTGCCAAAATCGATGCGGCAAAATTAGTTCGTGAGATTGAAGCAAACGCAAAAGAAGACGGCGAGAAAAAGGCAAGAGAAATTATTTCAACCGCTATTCAAAGATGCACTGTTGACCACACTGCTGAAATAACAGTCTCAACAGTAGTCATTCCAAACGAAGACATGAAAGGCCGCATCATTGGAAGAGAGGGAAGAAATGTCAGAGCGCTTGAAAACGCAACAGGAGTTGACTTCATTATTGACGATACCCCAGACACGGTTGTCCTTTCAGGTTTTGATCCGGTCAGGCGTGAAATAGCAAGAGTGTCACTTGAAAAACTAATCACTGACGGCAGAATTCATCCTGCAAGAATTGAAGAAGTTGTTGAAAAATCAAAAAGAGAAATTGAACACCAAGTCAAAGAAGCAGGGGAGGCGGCAATGTTTGAGGCAGGTGTTTTCGGGCTTAATCCTGAACTTATCAAAATTTTAGGCCGTTTGAAATATCGCACAAGTTATGGTCAAAATGTCCTAAGACACTCTCTTGAAGTTGCACATTTAGCCGGTCTTATGGCAGCAGAGTTAGGAGCGGATGTCTCAATTGCAAAACGAGGCGGACTTCTTCATGATATCGGAAAAACTGCCAGTCATGAAGTTGAAGGAACTCATGTCACAATCGGTGTTGATATTGCAAAAAAATTCAATGAATCAAAAGATGTTCTTCACTGTATTGAAGCCCACCATGGCGATGTTGAAGCAACAACAGTTGAAGCAATACTCGTTCAGTGTGCCGACTCAATAAGCGGCTCAAAACCGGGAGCAAGAAGAGAATCTCTTGAAAATTATGTCAAACGACTTGAAAAACTGGAAAGCATTGCAAATTCATTTGAGGGCGTTGAAAAATCCTATGCAATACAAGCAGGAAGGGAAGTTCGCATAATTGTCAAACCCGAACAAGTTGACGATGAAAGAACAATCCTTTTGGCAAAAGACATTGCAAAGCAAATTGAGAGCGACATGCAATATCCCGGTCAAGTAAAGGTAAGCGTAGTTAGAGAACTAAGAAGTGTTGAATACGCAAAATAGAATTTGCTCTAATAAATTTTAATGCGATAGGGGACGGCGCTTTCGCCGTCACGAAAGAATAAAAGTAAAAAGCGTGGTCTAAATTTTTTTGACCACGCTTTTTGATTGCAATTTGCAAATATTATTTTTTTTAAAATTTTTGAAAAAACAGTTAAAACTGGTTGACAAGTGAACTTAATTTAGAATATAATAAAATTAGGTCAACAAGTGAACCTAAAAATAACTTAAAGGAATTAAAGAAATGAAAACACAATATATTGCTTTTGAGATTGCAATAAAAATGAAAAAATTAATGAACAAGATTGAAAAGGTTCAGTCTATTTTAGAATGTGAGGATATGTCGTTTGCTCAAGAGAGAATAATTTTTCCGATATTTCGAGACGAAAAAGGATATTCGATTCAAGAATTGTCACATGAGGGGGGGATTGCGAAAAGTCTTGTTTCAAGAACTGTTGCTGATTTGGAGAAAAGAGGGTTTGTTATGCGTGACAAAAAATCAATCAATCAAGACAGGAACTACAAAATTATTCTCACTGAAAAAGGAAAAAAATTCGTTGAAAACAAAAATGAAAGAGTTTTAGAAGTCACTGATAAATGGTTTGGAAACTTCTCCAAAGAGTTTTTGTTCTCTTTTAACGGCATGTTAGACACTTTGATTGATACGGAAAACACCAATTAAGTCCTTAGTTTATCATAAAGTTAAAAAAAGGAGTTTCATTATGAAAAAAATATTAAACATAGTAAAAAACAATTTTGATTTAGTATCTTTCTATTCACTTGTTATTTTGACCGGAGTTTTTGCACTTATTGGAACTGTCGGAATGATTGAGATGATGGCTGTTTTTGGATTAATCCATAGAGCAACGGTTTATTTTGCACTGTTTGCAACCATTTTCAAAATTCTAAAAAGGAGGGTTAACTTTGATGAATTCAATTTCAAAAAGAAATCATGCAAAAATAATAATTAATTTTTCTGTTAATTTTTTCATGGTTGTTTTTAAACTTCTCTCTCTTCTTAGATGGAGCAATCCGAATGTTGATTTTGTTATTAAATCGTTGTGTGTGGTATTCTTTTTTCTTCACCTAATTTTACACTTTAATTTCTTCAAAGAATCAATGCAATGCTGCCTCAGGAAAAAGGCTGACAAAATGCTTGTTTTGAAATTTTCTATCACTATAATCTTAGTGATAATTTGGGGTATTTCTATTGTTGCAAGTTTCTTAGTGCTGGCAAACTATTCAGCCGAAGGAATTGTTACAAACTATGTTCGCTTTCACAGAGTCTTTGCAAGAATTGCACTCTCATTGAGTGTTATAAGTATCGCTATCATTATTTTTTTAACAATATTTCAAAAAACAAGAAAAGGAGATATCTATGCGAATTTTGAGAAAAAAAGTGTCGAAGATTATAGTTGATGTTGCTATGACAGTGTTTTTAGTTCTCTCTTTTATTAGATGGGAAGGAGACCCTGCATTTCACTATATTGTCGGGATTGGATGCACAGTATTTTTTATTCTTCATGTCATAATTCATTCCAAATGGCTAAAGGCAGCAACAAAGGCATGTTTCAGGCGAAAACTAAAAAAGAAGGCTGTTTTTCAATATGTTGTTAACATGCTGTTAATTATCGTTTGGTCGCTTTCGCTTATCACCGGATTTTTATCTATCGGATATTTTTCGGGCGGAGTTTTGTGGATGTCGGGATTCGGCAGATTTCACGGAATAACAGCAAGAATAGGACTTGGACTAATTGTGGTTCACTTCCTTCAGCATTGGAGAACAATTTTGTCCTATATTGGAATTAAAATTAAAAAGAGACAAATTAAAAAACAACAGCAACACATAATGTAAGAAGTGAAAAGTGAAAAAGTAAAATGTAAGAAGTGAGGTAGAGAAAATTCGATCTCACTTTTTGTTTTTCTCTCAAAAAAACAACTCATCAAAACTTTTTATCCCTTATCTTTCACATTTTATTTAAAATAATCTTGTTCATAAATGAATAAATAGCAGAAAAAATTTTAAAAAACTTTGAATTTTCTGTTAAAATCGCTTGTTTTATGTCTTTTTATGTGGTATAATACATACAAATAATGAATAAAATGAGGTAATTCTCTTAGGGAATAGCGGACTTAACATGGCTAATATTGCAAAATGAAAGCATTTTTTAGTTTCATGGGAGTTTCTGACTCAAAAAATTCAAGGAGTATTTATTATGCCAAAAATTCTAATAGTCGATGATGACATTAACATTTGTATGCTGCTAAATC
Organism: Bacillota bacterium; assembly: GCA_009779975.1. Classification (GTDB taxonomy): domain Bacteria; phylum Bacillota; class Clostridia; order Christensenellales; family Pumilibacteraceae; genus WRAY01. The sequence goes on from WRAY01000020.1 coordinate 33,032, forward strand.
TTTATCTTGTCAAAGAGGGTTTTTCAACGAGCATATGTCACAATGGAAAGGAGGCTATCAAAAAAGTCAACGAGACAAATTTTGATATTATTCTTCTTGATATCATGATGCCTGAAATGGACGGTTTTGAGGCGCTTTCTCATATACGCAAAATCTCAAATGTACCGGTTATCATGATTAGTGCAAAAGGTGAGCCTATGGACAAAATTTCAGGGCTTGACCATGGTGCGGATGACTATGTCACAAAACCGTTTGAAGCGCAAGAATTAATCTCAAGAATAAAAGCACTTCTTCGCCGTGCCGGAGCCCAAGGTGTGGGAGGACAAAACGCAGACCTCAATATCGGAGGACTAGCGGTGTCAATCTCTAATTATGTTGTCAAAATGAACGGCAGGAAAATTGACATGCCTCCGAAAGAGATTGAACTTATCTATTATTTGGGAACAAACCCTATGCGCGTTTTCACTCGTGAGCAACTCTTAATGCAAGTTTGGGGAACAGAATATCGAGGCGACACAAGAACGGTTGATGTTCATGTGAAGAGAATTCGTGAAAAACTGGGAACTGACCCTCAATGGAGACTGGACACTGTTTGGGGTGTCGGCTATAAGTTTGAAATAATCAACTAATTGTTTCTCAAGCGTCTAGATTAAATTTTGACGGTATCTTTTTGGTATATTTTTGTCCTATTGACTTGTCAATACGACTAGTATTGACTGCGTCAATATGCCAAAAATATCCTCAAAAATCTACTCGCCAAAACCCAATCTATTCACTTTCGAAACAATTTGGGACTTCTTCAAATTCAAAATTTTTAGATATATTTTTAATATATTGACAAAATTAATTTGACTTTACTCTTCATTTATGTTATAAATAAGATGCTTTTTCACTAATGAAGATATTCTCTAACTTTATCTATAGACTTGTTATCTGCTGTGCGGTGATTACTCTCACAGCAGTTTTACCGTTGTATTTTATTTTGCCTGCAATAAATTCGGCACATGTTGTTGTCCTTATTGTTGTGCTTGTTTTTCAAGTCGGCATAATACTTTTTGTTGTTTGGCTTAATTTCAGGGCAATAATAAAACCAATGAGACGCATCAACAAAGACCTGAAAAACCTAGTCAAGGGCGGATATGTTGAGCATTCATTTAAAGGTGTTGATGAAGAAGTTGAAAAACTGACAAAAAATCTTAATAAAGCGGCGGCAGAGTTTGACAGTGTTGAGCAAATGAGAAAAACATTCGTCTCAAACGCATCTCATGAACTTCGTTCACCGCTGACAAGTATGCAAGGTTTTTTGCAAGCAATACTGGACGGCACAATTGATGAGGCTGACAAAAACAAATATATTCAAATTGTCCTTCGTGAAACAAAAAGACTAGGTTCTCTTATCAATTCAATGCTTGATTTGTCTCGTCTTGAAAGCGGTAAAAATCCGGTTGTTCCGAATCGTTTTGAAATTAATGATGTCATGTCAACAATAATTGAACGCCTTTCGGCATCGCTTCTCAAAAAGCAAATAAAATGCAAGTTTGAGCCAATTAGAGAAAACACTTATGTTTATGCCGACAAAGACAAAATCATCCAAGTTATCATAAACCTTATTGACAACGCAATCAAGTATTCGCCGGTAAATTCAAGTATTTTGGTTTCAACGCATTTTCATGCAAGCAAGTTATGTGTTGTTGTCAAAGATAATGGTTATGGCATTGCCAAAAAAGATTTAAAATCGATTTGGGACAGGTTTTATATGGCAGACAAAGCAAGAACTCCAAACCAAGCAAAAGGAACAGGACTGGGTCTTGCAATAGTCAAGCAAATAATAGATGACCACAACGAAACAATTTGGGCGGAATCAACAAGAGGAGTTGGAACAACCTTTATCTTCACTCTCCCGATGTTCGACCCTAATAAACACGGGAAAAAATCTGAATAAGTGAAAAGTTAAAATTGAAAGGTGAAAAGTATTATTTAAAAATTTTAAATAATTCTGCTGCATCTTTTACTGTTTACCTTTCACCCTTTACTTAAATTAAATGGAAGTTTACGCAGAATGTTTTATCAATAATGAAGAGATTGAAACTCACAAGGGCAGAATTTCGGCTGCTAAACTTGTGAGGAAATTTTGCATTGCAATTTGGCTGCTGCTATTTATTGCTATGTGGGTTTTGCCTGTTTTTAACCCTGAAACTATGGGTTTTTTATCTATTTTGTTCAACTTCCTTTTGTATCTTGGAATAGCGCTTCCTTTTGTCGGAATTTTTATTGTTTTGGGAAAATACATGGCAAGAAAAACCACCGAATATGACTACAACCTTAACGGCTCATCGCTTTTAATCACGAAAGTAATCGGCAGAAAAAAACGCAAAAAAATGTTTGAGGCAAATTTTTCAAACATCGCAAACATGGGCAGAATGTCAAGCGACAACTATGACCGCTATGCTCAAAACAAAGAAATAAAAAAAGTCGCCGCAGTCTGTCAATATGAAGATGACGACGAAATTTTCTATATCTATATCATCGACAGTCTAGGGCATGTCCTTTTGCACATTCGTCCTGACGAACATTTCAGAACCGCCCTAAAAAGAGCCGCCCCGAGAATGTCTGTCATCGACAAAAGTTTTTTTGACCAAGTGAAAGAAAAAGAGTAAGATCTGCCAATTGAATATGACTTTTTCATTGTTTTAAAACCTTGTTTCATTTTTATAAAAATAGGCATACTATATTAAGATGATATACCTAGATAACGCAGCGACAACAAAAGTGTTTGACGAAGTAATCAGTGAGGTGACCGCTTCACTGAAATTTGACTATTTTAATCCCTCATCTTTATATTCTTCCGCTGTTAAAGTTCAGCGAAAAATGGATAACGCAAGAGAAAATATTGCTTATGCACTAATGGCAAAGCCCAATGAAATCATATTCACATCAGGAGCAACTGAGGCGAATAATTGGGCGATAACTTGCGGAATGAAACAAAAAAAAGGGAACATTGTTTCTAGTTATGGAGAGCATCCGAGCGTTCATGAAACATTGCTGTCTCTCAAAAATCAAGGCGTTGAAGTGCGTTTCAGCCCTCTAAAAAAGGACGGAACGGTCGATGAGGAAAAATTCCTTTCCTTAATTGATGAAAACACTTCACTAGTGTCGCTAATCCACCGCTCAAATGAAACGGGAGCAATCAACGACATTTTGACTCTTTCAAAAAAAGCAAAACAAATAAACCAGAAATTAGTATTCCATAGCGACGGAGTTCAAGGTTTTTTGAAACTGGACACTAATTTGCACTCTTCCGATATTGACCTCTATTCAATCTCTGCTCACAAAATTGGCGGAATGAAAGGGACAGGAGTATTATATAAAAACGAAAAACTAAATATTCGCCCTCTAATATTAGGCGGCGGACAAGAAAAAAATCTCCGCAGCGGAACTGAAAATGTGACAGGTATTTTGGCTTTTTCTCATGCTGTTGCTGCGTTTCAAAAACACTACAACCGAAAAAAAATTGCCGAAATGTCCCAATATATCTCAAACACTCTTTGTCAAAATATTGCTGAAATCAAAATCAACTCCCCAAAAGGCAGCGATATCTTGTCAATTTCATTCCACGGCAAAAAATCCGAAATCATTCAGCGGCTTCTTTTTGAAAAGGGGATACTAATCGGCACCGGTTCAGCCTGTGCCTCAAGGTTAAAATATAATCGTGTCCTAGAAGCAATGGGCGTCTGCAAACAATGCATAGAAGGCAGCATCCGAGTAAGTATCGGTGCATTTAACACACTGGATGAAGCAAAACAATTTGTGGCAGTTCTAACAGAAATCGTTAATGAACAATAAACCACCTTAAAAAACTCGGTTAATTATCATATTAACCAAAAAAACAATTTTAAAAATATAACAACATAATTGTAGGGGCGGCAATCTGCCGCCCGAACAATGTGAAACGACAGCCACGAATCCCAATCAAATAACAAATCAATAAAATAATGTGCGGGCGGCAGGTTGCCGCCCCTACATCACAAATTAATTTTAGGATTCTCGGTTCGTCCCAAAAGATAATCAACAGATACATCAAAGTAGTCGGCTACTTTTATTAATCGTTCAACGGTTGGATTGCTTCTGCCGACTTTCCAATCGGTAACCTGGCCATGAGTTAGCCCTAAGTCTTTAGCAAATTTATATTGCGTTATGCCTTTCTCTTGAAGTAATTCAAATATTTTTTTTGATATTGTCATTTTTTTCTGTAGGGGCGGCACTCTGCCGCCCGAATCCCGAATAATGTGCGGGCGGCAGAGTGCCGCCCCTACATTATTTCCATAAATTACAAATATAAATATTAAGTAAATTGCGTAATAATGGTTGACATTAAGTAAATTAAGTAATATACTATAATCACAATAACCAAAAAGGGCTTATTGTAATTTTAGCATACAATGAATTATTATAGCATTAATAAAAAATTAATGCAAGTTTTTGATGTGCATTTTAAGGAGAAATAAGTAAT
>WRAY01000021.1 GCA_009779975.1 Bacillota bacterium
AACTCCTTTTACTTTATTCCTGCTTGTTTGAGAATTGAATGTAATGTTCCCTTCGCAATGTCACCGCCATGTCTAGGAATAGTGACCTTTCCGCTTTTTGTTGGGTGAGTATAGTTGCAGTGTGAACCTTTTATATCTTTCAGCACCCAACCATTTTCAAGTATTAACTTTTCAAGTTCTCTAAACTTCACATTAACAGTATATACGCATTATACGCATTTGTCAAGCGTTTTATCACAAATTTTTAAAATTATTTTTCAGCATGTTTTTTTTGAAAGTGCATTTTCAAAACATATTTTCCATATATTCCCAGTGTATCCAATAGATACTCCCCTATTCACTCATGGAGCATTTCACATTCGCACAATCTGCATTTAGCGAATAGTTGTCTATTTTTTCTGATATGATTTTCTTTTACTCCCTACTTTAAATTGTATTTGTGCTTCTTGTTCTTTTTTTAAATTAAACATTTTTCTTGCGGTGTTTTTTGGTTGTTCGCCAATAAATGCTGATTTGTATAGCCTCCCACAGAAAACTCTGAAAAATCCTTTGCTTTGTGCAGACAGCGTGATTTCTAAAAATGCGATTTATTATTAAATGTTTAATTGGGTCTCTCTTCTCCTCAAAAAAAACTTATATAGCAAGTCGTAATATCACATCTAAGTGACTATTTTTATTTCCTAGGTTGTTTTCTCTTTGATTTTTGTCGGCTTTTGTTTCTTTTCTTTTTGGGGCTTGTTTTTCATTATTTTGTTTTTGAACTTTGTTATGATGAATAACATAATGAGAGATAGTGCGAAGATTCCTATCCAGACGCCTATTCCCCAACCACGGAATGGGATTATATTGCCACCAACGAAGAAGGTCATGAAGGCTATAAAAACCGGTCTTGTCAGCGAAACGACTAAGATAAAAAATTTATAACTCATTTTTGTGACGCCCGCCGCAAGACACAAAATGTCATCAGGAAAGAATGGAAACAGCATCATTAAAACGAAAATTCCTTTACCTTTTTCGTTTAGCAGTGTTGAATATTTCTCGGTTTTTTCTTTTCCAATCATCCATGCAACTAGTTTTTGACCGAAAATTTTGCCTAGTGAGAATGCTATTATGCTGCCGACTATTGTCCCGGCACTCATTATCAAAAATGCCGGAAACGGTGAAAATAGTTTTGCACCGACAAATGCTGTTGCGGCGGACGGTATTGGGAGCATGACTACTTCCAAAACCACTATCAAAAAGAACACCAACATTCCCCAATATCCTGTTGAGCGGATTAATTCTGTCAATGCCTCTGCATCAGTAATTCTGTCAAGAACTCCTGTTGAGAGTAGTATTATATAAGTTATTAAAGCAATAGCCCCAAACGACAAAAGAACACTCAAAAATTTGACAATCGTCTCATTCTTGGTTGCGTCAGAACTTGCTATCAAAACTCCGCATGACGAAAAAATAATTATTGCGAGCAACAACACCAATCTTGGCGCTTCAATTAAAAAAATGCATGATAAAACTACCATGCCAAGCGCAATAAAAACAAAGACCGCCTTAAAAATCAGCCCCTTTTTTCGCTCTTTAGTCATCTATAAAACAGTATATGCAAAACTCTGTCGATTTATAGCACATCAGCAAATTCACAAAGACTAAAATTGTTAACATTAACTACTTTTCTTTGTTATTAAAAAGTTCTTGAATCTTTTTCTGCTCAATGCTTGTCCTGCGTCATTTTGCGCTTGATTGATTTTATTAATTTTTTCATCGTCCGTTTGACGATTATTTATACTTGACATTTTTGTTTTCTCCTTGTTTTTTTTATTTTTTCTTATTTTTACAAAAGGATAACTAGGGAAACCGTTTTATTGGTTTCCTTTTGTTTTCCCTTTTATTTAATTGATATTTAAAAGTAGTTAAAATTTAAACTACTATTATTTAATTAAGATTTTCATCGCACTCCTATGTCAACATCAAACAAAAAGATAAATTTGCATTGAATTTGTTGATATTGACTGCAATATTCCATTTGCATCATAAAATCTTGTTATTTCGCCTAAGTTTTCACTTGTTATTATTTGCTGTCTAAAAGGATAATTACTTTCAGTTAGGGTAATAGTAATTTTTTCATTTAATATTTCAACTCTTTGATAAATACGCTTAATATTATAAATCTGCACACGATAATAATTAAAATCAATCGCAAAACCAAATTCATTGAAAATTATCCCTCTAACTCCAAAATAATCAACATCGCCTATAATTGATGTTCCATCCCCTCTTAAATTTCTAACAACTGATAAATGTGAATCTAAAGTGTTGCCCATAAAACCACCATAGTTTACAGTGTTCTGAATCAAATTAAATTCTTCAATTGTTATTGCTACCCAATTCTCTTTATTTACAAGACGAATATTTTCTATCGAATACCAATCATCATTGTTTTGTTGCAAAACAATCCTGTATAGTTGCTCACCTTAACCAACCCACCAACACCAAAACCAATTCATGCATTTTTTCCACTCGAATTAGTTCAAGGAATATTATAAGCATCTCATCATTGTGTTTGTTTTTTTCATAAAAAAATCACCTTTCTTTTTCTAATTATATTATCATCAACTAAAATAGTCAACTGAAATAGTTGACTATTTCTGACATACTTCATGAATTTCAATGTTTTTTTATCACTTTTCTATTCTTTTGTGATTTTTATGCTTAAGTGTTTGTATTCGGGAATTTCCAGTTCTTTGTTTGAAATTTCAATTTTGCCAAGGAACATTTTAAAAGTGCCTTTTGAATTTGAGTTGTTTATTTGAATGTCGATTTTTGAGTTGTTGTGGTAGAGCGTTAATTCAAGGTGATTGATTGATGATGGTAGGTTTGGCTCAATTTTTAGGATGTTGCCTTGAATGTTAATTCCGATGAATTCTTCCATTAAGCATTTGTAAAACCATGAAACGGCTCCTGTGTAGTAACTCCAGCCTCCCTCTCCTGCATGATCTCCTGAATAAATGTCTGCCGCCACAACATAAGGTTCTCGCTTGTATATTTCACAGTCTTTTAATGTTTTTGAGTGGTTTAAGGGGCTTATCATGCTGAATAATTCCCATGCTTTATCGACAAATCCTGTGCGAATTAACGCCATGATATACCACACTGTAGCGTGAGTGTATTGTCCGCCGTTTTCCCGAACGCCTTTGGGATATTTTGAAATGTAGCCGATTTTTTTCATATCTTTAAACGGCGGAGTTAAGAGTTTTATCATTTTGTTTTCTCTGTCAACAAGATGTCTTTCTGCGGCGAGCAGTGCGGTTGTATTTGTTTTTGTGTCACCGACACCTGATAAAACCGCCCAACTTTGTGAGAGCAAGTCAATTTTACACTCATGTGAATTCGGAGAACCAAGAGGTAATTTTTCATCGGTAAACGCCCTTAGATACCACTCGCCGTCATGCGCCCCTTCAATTGCTTTTTTCAACTTCTGTCGAGTGGTTAATAATTTCGCTCTATCCTTTTTTTCTTTGACGAACGGAAATATTTTTCCGATAACATCATAGAGCAGCATACTTGAAAAAACGCTTGTTCCAACTCCACCCTTTCCAACCTCGTCCATTGCATCATTCCAATCACCTCCGCCCATTTTCACAAGACCATTATCTCCAAAATCACAACTGACATATATTGCTTTTAGGCAATGATCTAATACTATGCCTGACACAACACACTCCTCCATCTTTTCATATCTCGCTTTTTCATGGGATAATAATTTGACATCTTTTAGGAATGGCACTCGCTCACTCAAAATTGAATAGTCCTTTGTGAAAGAAATATACTCGGCAACAACGAATGGCAAAAACAATCTATCATCGGAAAAATGAGTCCTTACCCCCACCTTTGGTTCATGCCACCAATGCAAAACATCGCCTTTTTCAAATTGAACTGAGCAACACCTTAAAATATGTTTTTTGACTAGTTTTGGATTGTAGTATAACAGCGACAAACAATCTTGCAATTGGTCACGAAAGCCATATGCTCCACTCACTTGATAAAAGCCTGTTCTTGCAAAAAATCTTGAACAAAGCACTTGATATGGTATCCATTTTGAAAGATGCTCAAAGCCATTCAATTTTGTTTTTAATTCGATTTTCGAAATGCTTGAATAGGTTTTTTGAGTTCGTGAAAATATTTCGTCAATTTTTAAAAAGTCAACACTCTCGTCGGCAGATAAAGAAAAAATAATTCGTGCAGTTCCCTCTTTATTCAATTCAACATCAGTGCTTATAGTTGCCAATAATTCGCCGTCTTTGATTTTTGAAAAATTTAACATTTCACATGAACAAGAAAGATAAAACTTTTTGCCTGTTAAACAATTTTTCACAAGCAGTCGATTGTCTCCTAATCTTTTAATCGTTAATGCATGATGAGTGTTTTGTGAAAAATCTCCCAGAACAGGAGCGCATGAAAAAGAGATATTTAGGTTTCGTTTAACGGTTGTTTTGTTTGTCAATGTTATGTCATAGAACTTTGTGTTTTCACTGATAAAGACTTTTTGAACCCCCAAAATACCGTTAAAATTGTTTTTAAACTCTGAGAACCCAATATTATGTCTGACATAGTATTCAGAATTTTGCTTAATTGGTTTTTTTGTTATGCTCCATACTGCCTCTTTGCTCCTTTCAGAAATGAGTATATATTCACTCGGTTTATCTAAAACAGCATCATTTGAATGAGCGGTTAGTTTGTTTAATGCGGAGTTTTTGTGATAGGTAAATCCTCCTCCGCATTCTGTTATGACAGTTCCGAAGTTTTCATTTGAAACAACATTTATCCATGGAGCGGGCGTGTCAATGTCGGATAAGTTCATCGCATAACTTGAATCCGCCATAAATCCGCCAATACCATGCATCTCAATAATTTCATACATATGCATCTCTGCATTTTTATGAGGATTTCCCTTTTCTGTTATCTCCTCTTCTTTTGCGATTTGAGAAAAATTCAACTCTTCAATATCAACTGCATTTTCTATTAGTTGTCTTGCTTTTTTTGACTCCGCCATCACATTGACAAGCGTTAAGGTTGAAGCATTATTCATTGAGTTTTTGAAGTTTAATTCGTCTAAAACTGAATTAACCATACTCTGTAATGTTAAATAGTAATTGTGTTTTTCCGAATAAATCAAAGCAAGATTAAACTCAATATTATAGCGATATAATTTTTTTAACTCTTTTAATGTTTTATATAGTCTTGTTCTTGCATTTTCATTTTTTATTTGAATGGTGACAATTGGTCGATTTTGATTGATGCTATCAATATTTAGTTCCTCTTTCACACTTGAATTGGCTCCAAAAATCAATTTTGAAGCGATTTTTTTTGTAGACAATTTCAAACTCATCTCTTTTGCTAATGCATAATTATTGCCCTTGATTCTATCGAAAAATCCGTCGACTTTTATTTGCTGAATTGTGTTTTTTATCTCATCCAGCCTTATTCCGACAGTATTAACTATATTAAATTCCTTTGTCTCTCTCGGCTTTAACTCAACTGAAAAACTTGCACTCATCACCGGGTCGAGCGGATAGATTGAGGATTTTGACTTTGTTCTGCCATAGAATTCTCCGCGATTAGTAACAAAAGACAGTCTCTCTTCAGTTTGAACAAAATGAGCAAGCATCAAGTCGCTATTGTTATTGGTTCGTTTTGCCCACAAAATATTTAAAAAGTCATCATAATGAACTTCAACAAACAAGTTTGAAAAAGCCATATGGGCAATATCGTGTTGTTTTTGAGTTAAGACCGGTTCAATATAGGTTTCAAATTTAACGCTCAAGTTTTCATTTGTTATATTTCTAAATTTGACTTTTTGAATTTCACCTTTGCCGTTTGGAAGCGGCAAAATTGTTATTGAACTTGAGAATTTTTCGTTCTTTTCCTCATAGGAAGTGCTGTCTTGGTTAATATGAAATAATCCGCTGTTTAGAGAGTATCTCTTTCCGGAAATAGCCGCAAAAATACTTCCGTTTTCTTTTCGTTTTTCCCTTGTTAATGCGATGTCTCCATAATATGAAATGCCTCCGCCGTTTTGATAATTAATTATTGAATATTTACCGCTTGAGAGAAAATTTGAATATTGGATTTTATATCGTCCGTCCACTGTCAAACTCTCCTGAGAGTGTTTTTTGATTGTCTTACAGGGTTTTATTTTCTTTTTTGCATTAGGAATTTCCGTCTCGGTTAGCAGTAATTCTACTGCCCTATAATTCCCCAGAGTTTTTAATTTTCGTTTTACTTCATTGTCCGTCAAATAGTTGCAAATTGATAACAGTGTCATTCCTGCATGATGAGCCATTTGAGTTTTCATTATGATATTTTTTTCTAAATCAATTGCTTCATATAGTCCATACTCTCCCGCCATGCCAAGTTGTTCAAGCGAATGCAAATTTCTCTCAACTTTTCTTGGCTGAAAACATAATGCAAGCAAACTTGCATATGGTGAAATTATACCGGTTTTCCTAACATTTGCTAATGCTATGTCAGGAATACCATGTGCTTTGTATTGATAGTTGCTGTTTTCATCTTGTGCTGTGTGTTGACTTTCCGATATTCCCCAAACTCTTAGTTTGTTTTGAATTGAATATGAAATGTGTGAAAAAATCACGCCTTGAGCAGTTTTTTCAAGTGCCGTTCCTTGAACAAAATCAAAAAACAGTGAACTCATCAAATATTCAAATGCTCCGCCAGTCCATGAGTAGAACATTTTTCTGTTTTTGTATTTCACACTAACTCTCGATAATTCATTCCATGGATGTCGTCCAATTTTTCCGAGTGCTATCGAAACAAGATATGTTATCATACTTTCTGAGCCGATTAAATCATAGTGATTTTCGTCAAACAATGCAGTGTCTGCATTGTAGCCTATTCTGAAAAGTCCTCTATTGTCATCGAATAGTGTTTCAATCTTTGCGTCACTCAGTAATTTTTCAACAACGGGTTTTAATTTTTCGTCACAATAAGGCAAAAGGGTCAAAAGCGACATCAAAAAGTTGCCCATATCAACACTTGAAACATATCGCGGATATAGTGGCGAGAGAGTTTTTGTGTCATACCAATTAAACAAATTCCCTTCAAACTTATCCAGTTTCAAAACCGCTTCAATAATTTTTTTGCATTTTTCATTCAAAACGGCGCTTTCTAAATACTGCATTTCAAAAGCACAAATGTGAGCAAGTATTGAAAAAGCAATGTTTGTCGGCGAGGTTCTTGCTGCAACTTTATCTTCTTGAATATTGTCACAAATTAGATGGTTTTCATTTAGTCTTTCATCAACAAAAAATTGGTAAGTATCGTGAAAAATATCTTTTAAAATGTTGTCAAAATTTTTGTTGCGATATAATTTTTTGGTGATGTTTCGCTCCAAGATTAGTTTTAACGGAATTGACAGAAGAAATATTCCACCCAAAATGTAGAAGTAGAACGGAAAACTATATATGATGGTCGTTGCAATAAAAACGATTGAGGCAACAAGACTCACTCCAACATTCACCCGTCCGTTGCTGTGAGCAAAAACAGTCCACTCAAGAAGATTTTTCTTCATCAAAAGCCGATATAATGTCACCCCGATTGCAACAAGATGCATGACAGCGACAAGCGGCAAAAACGCAATTTGAAAAAATTGCCGTATTAGTTCATGAAAAAAAACATTTTTTTTCTCTTTGAAACTTGAACGAATTGATAAAAAAATGTGAAGAAGCGGGATTGAAAACGCAATTAAAAATATGAAATATGGCTCTGTAAATATGAAGGACATTAACAGCAGAGATATCGCCGAAATCGGAACAAGGGAGCGGAACATATTTGAGAAAATATGCCACTTTGCGAGCGGTGATATTGAATTTTTTGTTTTTTCGCCTTTTGAGTTTCTTGTTCGCCTGAACAAAAATGGCAACAGTTGCCAGTCCCCTCTCAGCCATCGCACCTGTCTTGCGAGATATGAAGAAAAATTATTAGGAAAACTATCTAATGCAGTTTCCGAGCAATTAGAGCAATTTGCAATCGCTCCTTCAATGTAGTCATGAGAAAGAATTCGCTCATCCAAAAAAGCATGTTCTAATTTTTCTTGAAACTCCTTGACACGGTAAATTCCTTTTCCTGTGAAATTTCCTCCTCCAAAAACCGTGTTTTCAACGCTTGAATGAAAGTTTGAATAATTAGATAGTCCTTTAACCCCGCAAAAAAATCTCGCAAAATATGTCTCATCATTTGTTAGTTTTGTTGCCATATTTAAACTCAAAATATTTGTTTCTTTTAAATATGGATGCGAAAGTATGCCGATAAGTTCGCTTGAACAATTTAGGAAAGTGTCGCTATCTAGTGTGATGACAAACTTTATCTGCTGTTGAACAGTTCCTAATTTCAACAAAAACGGCTCTTCATCTCCATTTAGAATTAACCGATTTAATTCAAGTAACGCTCCTCTTTTTTTCTCCCAACCTTGAAAAAGTTCTCTGTCTTTTACTTTTCTTCGCTTTCGGACAACAACGAGCAATTGCTCTTTGTGAGAAAATTTTTCATATATTTTTTTAATAGTCGAGAGCAATTTTGTGTCCTCTTCTCTTAACTCATCTTTATTGTGTGATGGCAAATCAAGCAATAAGCAATATGAAAATTGCTTCCCATTTGAGTAATATAGGGTTTCAATATTGCTAAAACTTTCTTTTATTTCGTCAGCGTTTCTGATTAGCCTGCAAGTTGTTATTAATGCTTTCTCATTGCAAGAAATATGTTTTGTGTCGATAGACGGCAAATAACGGCTTTTAGAGAAGTTCTTTAAAAAATACGCCAATACTATGTGTGACATAACAAAGGAAATCGGAAGTGATACGATCGTTAAAACCCAAAAATAGTTTCCCAAAAATATTGTTGAAACAACGCTCAATCCCGCTGTTAAAAGAAGCGTTAAAAATAAATACAATCTTGACAGTCCTTTTGAGCGATGTCCTCTCAATATTTGAAAAGAGATGTCAGTTTCTTCTTTTTTAGATTTTTCAATAATGTTTCGTGAAAGCCCCAATTCTGAAATTTTTTCCTTCTTGGACTTAATAGCAATATCTTTAAGGTAGTTAAATTTAGTTTTTGTCGTCACTTCATCATACAAAATTCCGCTCTCATTTTTTAACATTAAGTGAGTCGGAGATAGTTCCAAAACAAAATTCTCAGTAAAAATTCTATCAAGTGCAAATAGTGTTGTGATAGAATTTTGAACTTGACCGTTATAGTGAGCAAGCGAACGATAGAAATTGTCAACCCTTTCGTCAAGCGCCATGCCATTATCTAAACTTAATGTCGTCAAATTCGCACTGACTTCTCCGCTTGCATATTTTTTCAAGCCATAGATATATGAGTTATAGGACAGATTGCTTAAATAAATCTTTCCTCTTTTTGCATCAATCTTTCCCTTTTGAACAAGTGAGTTAATCTTTATTGTTTTTGAGGCAAAAATAGAAACAAACTCCAAAAGAGCATAGTCAAAACTTGCTCTCATCGCTAATATTTCATCAAAAGTTAGAGGTGTTTCACTGCAAAATTCATCAACACATTTTTTGATTAGTGTGTCACAAACTCCCCCTTCGCAGCCTTTTACTACCAACTGCACAAACTCATAAACTCTCGGTAAATCATTTGAATGCGGCAAAAAATAAAATTTGAATAATTCTTTTTTTAATGAATAGTATCTTTCTTCAAGTTTGTAGAAATTATCATATAGCCATTTTTCAAACTCAAAAATTTCCTCATCATTTTCTACTTTTTGTGCTATTATTCTAAAAGCCTTTTTTATCGTTCGCCGAATTAACTTTAATGACAACCCTTTCCCGCGATGCGTAATATTTTTTGATTTCAATGCAAGCGAATAAATAGCAGTATTCAATTTATCAAGTGACAATGCCCCTGTTTCCCGAAAGTCGGGCATATTAACAGGAAGTAAAACCTTATATAAAAATACAAAAATGAGCAGAACAAAAACGCCCATTCCAATAAAATGAACAAACTCCATAGTCAATAATTATTGACAAAGTGCTATGTTTTTAGTCAATTTTACTGCTTGGATAGATATCTGATTAATTAATGAAAAAAATTAATTACCATATTACATACTTTTTAAATTTCTAACTCATCAAAACATTCCACTTCCAAGTAAATATTTTCAACATTATTTAGAGAATTCTTTTTGTTGCTCATTCCCAAAAATTCCATCAATTCATTATTATTTCCATTTAACGGATTCAAAAGAAAAGCATAAAAATGTCCTTTCATACCAGAAAGACTTTCAATGCCTCTAAGTTGAACATCGAAGTATTTTCCATTATTAAATAATCTAAAATTCTTATTAACAAAATTCATTAAAAATTGAAATTGTTTTTCTATAAAAAATGAAAACCCCCTAGTATTTATATAATAAATATTTTCTACTCTATATATTCGTTTTCTACTCATATTATTATTCTTCTTTAAAAACCTCCCCAAATAAATTAGAATTTTTGTTTTTCTTGATTATAACATTTGCAAATTGTCCTGTCAAATCTTTATCGCATTCGAATGTGACGATTTTGTTGCAGTCCGTTCTTGATTTTATGACGGAAGGTTTTCCTTCAAAATGCTTAAACTCTTCCGCTAAAACCTCAAATTTTTGTCCGACGCACTCTTTTGCCAAATTCACTCCAATGTCGAATTGAAGTTTGTTAAATCGTGCTATTCTGTCTTTTTTGGTTTCTTTTTCAATTTGTCCGTCCATTGTTGCGGCTTTTGTTCCTGAGCGGATTGAGAAAATAAAAGAAAAGACATTGTTGAATTTAACTTGTTCTGCAACTTTCAAAGTTTCTAAAAAGTCTTTTTCGGTCTCTTGAGGAAATCCGACCATTATGTCGGTTGAAAGTCCGACTGAGGGCAAATGTTTTTTAATGAAGTCAATTTTGTTAAGATAATCTTTTTGAGTGTATCCCCTGTTCATTAATTCTAAAATTTTGTCCGAGCCTGCTTGAATCGGCAAGTGGATGTATTTTGTTATTTTTGGATTGTCCCTCATTGTCAAAACTACTTTTTCGGAAAAATCTTTCGGATGACTTGTTGTGAAGCGAACCCTGAATTTTCCGTCTATTTTGGCAATTTTTTCAATTAGGTCTGCAAAGTCAATTTGCGTATCAGGACATTTATAAGAATTAACATTTTGTCCGAGCAGTGTTATTTCTTTGTAACCTTCTTCAATTAAGCCTTTTACTTCATTCAAAATATTTCTTACTGCCCTGCTGCGTTCTCTTCCTCTGACATATGGCACTATGCAAAACGAACAATAATTATCACAACCATACATTATGTTAACCCAAGCGTTTAATCCGCTAGTCCTATGAACCGGCGTGTCTTCGTGAATTTCTCCCTCATCCTTTTGAACTGCGATGACTCCCTTTCCCTCATTCCTTTCATCTAAATATTCCGAAAACAAATGAGTGTTGTGAGTTCCGAAAAGAATGTCAATAAACGGAAACTTTTTCTTCAAACTATCCGCTGTTCCTTCTTGCTGTGTCATACATCCGCAAACTGCGATGATTAAATCTTTTTTCACTTGTTTTAATGCTTTTAAATGTCCCAAATATCCAATAACTTTCGTCTCCGCCTTTTCTCTCACGCAACAAGTGTTGATTGCGATGATGTCTGCATCGCTCTCATTATTGCATTCCGCATAATCGGCATTTCGCAAAATGCCCGCAAGTTTTTCACTCTCATGGACATTCATTTGACAGCCATAAGTCGCAATAAAATATTTTTTCATGAGGATAGTATATAGGATTTAAACAGCAAATGCAAGCAATAAAAAGGTAAAATTGAAATTGTAAGAGCGATTCTAGGCTTGTTTTGAAATAGACGCTTTGCTAGATTCTTCACTTCGTTCAGAATGACAAAAGTGGCTGAAATGGGTTTTACAACTGTCGCTCTGAACGAAGTGAAGAATCTAGCAAAGCGTATCTTATCATTTCAATTTCATATCAACTCTATTGACCGTTCGAGCAATATTAATCTTTGCTGTTCAGACGACAGAGTATCGCTTCATGCAATAATTTTTATTATCAATAAATGTTTTCATGCCTATTCTTAGAACATTAAAAAAACACCCTTGACAACAGTCTTGGGTGTTTTGTGATTTTGTGAAATGTGACAACAGCCACATTAAAAGTTAACAATATTGATTAATTATTTGCAGTGATGGTTGTTGTTGCCGCCGCAAATGCATGAAAGAAGCATTAGCATGATTATCATTTCACAGCAGTCATTTCCACCTCTGTTATCGTGACAGCCTCTGCCGCCAAATCCGAACCCATTACCACCGCACATGCAAAGCAGTATCAAAATCCAAAGCCAGTCGCCGCCGAAGCCACCACCACATCCGTTTCCAAAAAACATTATGATATCCTCCTTATAATTTTATTTAAAGGTCAGTAATTTAAGTAGATGTAAGATGAATGTGCAAACAAATATCTGCAGATAATGTTCCACATTCCGCACCCATGAGTCAGCGTTTCGTTAAAAAACTCCTCGCCGTCTTTTGAGACTTCACTTTTGTAAAAAAGATAGGCCATATCTTACTAACATGATATGAAGTGCTTAGCAAAGTGTTCATAGAAGTTTTTAACATCCAATCAAAAATGGAGGATAATGATGTGTGTTTAAAACATCTAGCGCATCTACTCTTATAGAATGAGCAAAATCTACCAGACTATCGGAGATTGTGTTAACAGCTTAAAGCAAAATTGAAAACATTTTTGAAAATGTTATGAAATAAAAACAAGTTGTTTTTGCTTGCATTAGTTTTGGAAAAAGGGTATAATATTTTTAAAATATGGTAAATGTGGTGGATGTTTCGCTAATCCAACACGAATTTAAGGAGTAAAATTTAGTTATGAAAACGACTGTCACAATGGATAAAATTGTTTCTCTTTCTAAGATGAGAGGGTTTGTGTTTCCCGGAAGTGAGATTTATGGGGGGTTAGCAAACTCATGGGACTATGGTCCTTTAGGTGTTCTTCTCAAAAATAATATCAAAAACGCTTGGTGGAAAAAGTTTGTCACTGAGCGAAATGATGTCGTGGGACTGGATTGTGCTATCATTATGAACCCATTGACTTGGGAAGCGTCGGGTCATCTTGCAGGTTTTTCCGACCCGTTGATGGATTGCAAAAAATGCAAAACAAGACATAGGGCTGACACTATTGTTGAGGATTATGTTTCTCGCAAGAAGAAGAAAATTGCAGTCACTTCAATGAATGACAAAGAATTAGAAAAATATATTGAGGACAATAAAATTCCCTGTCCTCATTGTGGGCTCAGTGACTTTACCAAAATTAAAAAGTTCAATTTGATGCTGCAAACTTTTTTGGGAGTGACTGATGAAACATCAACACCTGCATACTTGCGCCCCGAAACAGCACAAGGTATTTTTGTCAACTTCAAAAATGTTGTCCGTTCATCCAGAGCCAAAATTCCATTCGGCATAGCCCAAATCGGAAAATCATTCCGCAATGAAATAACGCCAAAAAACTTTATTTTCCGCACTCGTGAGTTTGAACAAATGGAATTGGAATTTTTCTGCAAAGACGGAACTGACGAAGAATGGTTTCAATACTGGCAGCAGTTTTGCTATGACTGGGTCTTAGGACTGGGTGTTAAAAAGGAAAATTTGACAAAACGAGAACACGACAAGGACGAATTGTCGCATTATTCAAAAGCAACAACTGACCTTGAATATAATTTTCCTTTCGGTATGAGTGAATTTTGGGGTATTGCAAACAGGACTGACTTTGACCTAAAAGCCCATCAAACACACTCAAAAGAATCAATGGAATATCTTGACCCGCAAACCAACGAGAAATTCGTTCCATTCTGTATTGAACCGTCAGTCGGTGTTGAGAGATTGCTATTAATGTTTTTGTGTGATGCCTACGCTGAAGAGCAACTGGAAAACGACACAAGGCTAGTCTTAAAACTGCATCATGCGCTAGCACCTTACAAAATCGCTATTCTCCCCCTTCAAAAGAATTTGAGCGAGCAAGCAACTAAAATCTATGAAGAATTGAGAAAATATTACTCTGTTGATTATGACCTAACAGGCTCGATCGGAAAACGTTATCGCCGTCAAGATGAAATAGGAACACCCTATTGCGTGACTGTAGACTTTGACACCCTTGAAAAAGATATCGTGACAATAAGAGATAGGGATACCATGAAACAAATAACTTTAAAATCGGACGAATTAAAAAAATATTTTGATGAGAAGTTGATTTATTAGATAACAAATAAATGGAGTGTTTTAATTTTGAAACACTCCATTATTTATCTTTACTTTTATTTCCATGTTGCACCAAACCTCCCGCTTGCTCGGAAGTTTTCATAGATTGCTCCGTTGTAGACAGGACCGTTTTTGCATTCTACTCTTATTGGAAAAAGATAGGTTGCTCTTTGCCCGTTTTCGATGGTGTAGCCGATAACTCTTGCGTAAATATTATATCTTCCTGTTGTGTTTTTTGTGATTTTTTTTCTATTGCCGGATGCTATAAGAAAAGGAAGAATGAATGTGTTCTCGCCTCTTTCAATAATTATTCGATGCTGAGGTTTTGGCATATCTTTGATTATTTCACCGGTAACCTTAAAATCGCTTTCAGGTTTACGAAAATATACCTTAGCATTTCCTAATTCAACCCTATCCCCTATTTCACCAAAAAACCCGCCTTTAATGTTATAGTATTTTCCAATTTGTTCAAACTTGCATTCAGAAAGAATTGTTTGCTTTTGTCCTTGGATTTCCTTGTGTTCACTAATTTTTCCTTCAATAAGAAAATAATGTTTCCCGTCAACATTTTCAATTGTTTCATCAGTTTCCCAAATGAAAATGTTTTTTTTGTCATCCGTCATAGTGTAGACAATCTTGTCGTTATACACATCTTTCCATGCAAAAACAAACGATGCAATATCACCGCCTACTGTGCCGACAAAATTGCTCTTGCACATATCATTTTTGTTGCTGTGACCTTGTCTTTTAAAAATCCTTCTAAAAAATTTCATATAGTTATTTTAACATATTTATTATTTCTTGTCAAACAAAATACCAAATATATTTGACACTCCTTCAAAAGGATTGTTGGATGTAGTTTTATCTATTAGTAACCACGGACAAAAGTGTCTTCGACCTTTTTGACGGAGAGTGCTAGTTTAAGCAAACCAGACAAAGCAATCAAAGATTGTTGTCAACAGTCTTGATTGCTTTGATGGAGAATTTCATGTAATAGCAATCTCTCACAAGAGTATTGAAAATACTTGACAAAAAAAATTTATAATGTTTTAATAGATAAACAGAAATACTCTGTTATAAGGAGAAAATGAAAAAATGTCAAAAAGAACAATAAGTATCAAAGAAGCACCGGCGGCAATCGGTCCTTATTCACAAGGCATCGCACTTGAAAATGTTATTTACTTTTCAGGTCAACTTGGACTTGACCCGTCGACTATGAAAATGGTCGATGGCGGAATTGAAAATGAGGCAAAACAAGTTATCAAAAACATTGATGCTCTACTTAAAAGCGAAAATTTAACCGCAAAAAATGTCGTCAAAACACTTGTTCTCTTGACTGACATGGCTGATTTTGCGACAGTTAATAAAGTTTATGCCGAATATTTTGGCGCAGAACCTCCTGCAAGATCATGCTTTGCAGTCAAGCAATTACCACTTGGCGGCTTGGTCGAAATTGAGTTTATTGCGGTGAGAAACTAATTTAAACTCTACGAGCGAACATAGTTCTCCCAAAGGCTTATTTTATATATTCATTCGGGCGGTCACTAAGACCGCCCCCCTTTATTGTTTCAACAGCACACCTATTTTTATTTCTTTCTGCTGACTTCCTTAGGTGTAATGTTATTCGTTTACCACACTCAACTCATTAAAAGAAAATGCTGTGTTGTTTGAGTATTTTAAAGGGGCATGGCAAAAGTATCATGCTCCTCTTTTTTAAAACTTTAAAACTCCGGAAACAACGGTAAATTAAGTAAATCCTCGCAAGCACCCTCATGGCAATTTCGGCATGACGGAAACACAGCATGACCATATGACGGCACGACTATATCTGTTGTGGTGATTATTTTACTGATGACAACACTGCAAGTTGAAACTGAAATGATTGTCGGATTGATAAAAACTCCGCTTGAACAAACCACGCTGACCGGCGAAGTGAGACGATATGGTGTTATAGTTTGCCTTGGAACTCTTAGTTCAACATCTTTGTGCAAAACTAATTCCGATTTTGCGGTTGCATGAACACCCCTTGCATCAGTGAATTCGACAACCATCGGGACTATTAAATCATAGGCAAAACACAACCTTTGTCCATCTCTGCCGCCTCTTCCATCTCTTTGTGTCACTACTTGATTTGTAATTAGTGCTTCGCCAAAATTTCTTGCTCCAATAAAAGCATAAGGAAAAACAAGGTCTTCTCGTGAAAAATCATTTAGCAATAACTGAAAATTCTGCCCTGCAATTTTAGTAACGCACGCATCAAACACCTGATTAACCTCAATACACGCCCTGTAACAAAGCCCGCAAGTAGGGTCTCCCTCAATCCGCCCTGCACGAATATGATTTTGTTCTTGATTATGATGACGATTATTTCTTGACAATTAAAAAATACCTCCTAACTGTAATCTATATTCAGTAAGAAGGTAAATGTTGCGTGTAATTTTTATTAAACTAAGTTATGCTGCGCTGGATTCAATAAGATACTCATTTATATTAATTCAACTTCTTTTCAAACGCTTCTCGCTCTGTTCCGTCTGCAACGAAGATTATTCCTGATTTTTTATAGTTTAGTTTTTTGACACGAGATTCAACATCGGAGTGTTGTCTTTGTGGGTGTCAATGCGTAGATAGTTGACTTTTTTTAAAACGGCTATTTCTTCAAAAACTGACAATAGATGTGAGGCTATGCCCTTTTGTTTTGTGTTTTTCTCGGTTGCTACTCTGTGGATTGTTCCATACGGCTCATTGCTTTGCCAAGAACCGTTTGTGATTATTTCATAGGTTGAATCATCTCCAAAAACCAAAGTGCCGTGTCCTAAAATTTTGTCACCATCAACAACTAAATAAGAGTTGCCGTTCTTAATGTCATCTAAAATAATACTCTCATTCAAAACAGCATTTGAGCCGTCGGGAGCATTTTGCCACTGGTCAATTCCCATCTCTTTCATCACAACTCTCGCATTATCAATTAGTTTCATGATGAGAGGAACATGTTCTTTTGTTGATATGATTATTTTCATAGATTAACGGATTATTTTGAAACTAATATGAGTAGATAATTTTTTAAATTTTATATGTGTCAATAATAAGGCTTCAAAGTAAGATTACTCAACAAAATCAAACTCGACATCTTTTATTCTGACGGTGTCGCCGTCTTTTGCTCCTGCTTTTTTCAAGGCTTTCAAAATGCCTGTGTCTTTGATTTTCTTTTGAAAATAAAGAAAACTGTCATAATTATCAAGCGTCACATTTCGAGCAAGTTCGTCAATCAGTCCGCCGCTCACTCCAAATGAACCGTCATCAAATTGCTCAATTTCAAAGGTTGTTGTGTCAACTCGTTTGTATTCAAACGGCTCAAACTCTAGCGGTGCAACAGCCGGAATGTCTTTTAACTTTTCCCAAATAGTGCTGATTAAATCTTTTATTCCCTCACCTGTTGCAGCGCTGATTTTGATAATTTGTTTTTTTGTTTTCTTTTTGAAATCTTGTATTTTTTTGTCATTATCGCCTAAAACATCTGACTTGTTAAGTGCAACGATTTGTTCAAGTTTTGCCAGTTTTGGCGAGTAGTTTTTTAACTCACTATTAATGGTTTTAAAATCTGTTACAGATTCTCTTCCTTCGCTTTCCGATATATCAACGATATGAACCAACAATCTCGTTCGCTCTATATGGCGCAGAAATTCATGCCCTAAGCCTGCTCCTTCGCTTGCACCTTCAATAATGCCAGGAATATCGGCAACAGTAAATGCGTTGTCATAGTGCTTGACAACACCTAAATTCGGGCTAATTGTTGTAAAATGATAGTTGCCAATCTTTGGGCGGGCTTGAGAAATCACAGAGAGCAGCGTTGATTTTCCGACATTTGGAAAACCAATGAGCCCAACATCAGCAATTGATTTTAGTTCCAAAATAACTGCCTTTTCTTCGCTTTTTTGTCCCATTTGGGCAAAGTGCGGTGCTTGACGGCGAGAGGTTTTAAATCGTGCGTTTCCTTTTCCGCCTGAACCGCCTTTCAAAACGACTACTTCCGAATTATCTTCAAACATGTCGGCTATGATGCTGTTAGTTTCAGCATCACGAATTATCGTTCCTCTCGGCACTTTTAGAACAAGATTTTCGCCCATTCTTCCATGGCAATTTCGCCTCTCACCTCTCATGCCGTTTTCAGCCTTGAACCTTTTTGAATATGCAAAATCGACGAGAGTGTTTTTGTTCTCATCTGCTTTGAAGATGACATCTCCGCCCTTACCGCCATCACCTCCGTCGGGTCCGCCGTTGGAGATAAATTTTTCAGTATAGAACGAGACATAGCCATTACCGCCATCGCCTGCTTTAATAAAAATTTTTACTTTGTCGATAAACATAATTTTTGAAATGAAGAATTATATACTATGCGTGGCATAGTTTGTTAAATTATATGCTTTTAATAAATTTTTCAATAAGTTTTGGGTGAATGTTTGGATATGTTTGTTCATCCGGAATTTCGTCAAATAAACCTATTTTTTCAATTTCACTTATTGGCAATTCTCCCATTTTTTTAATTTCTGCAAATGCAAGTAGTCCATAACTAGGTTTTTCTCTCATAACAATATAAACACAAACGGTTCTTATTTCAAAGTCAGTTGCTCCTGTTTCTTCGAATAGTTCTCTTTTTGCTGTGTCAATAATGTTTTCGCCTTCGTTTCGTCTTCCGCCTGGAATTTCCCATGTGCTTCGTTCTTTATGTCTGACAAAAATCCATTTGCCTTTGAAGCGAGAAACGACAGCGGCATGAGTTAGTTTTTCGTCAGGAATTTCACTGATTTCAGCAAAGGCATGAAATTTTAGTTGTGCTTGGTTCATTGTTTTTTTATTGTTAAATTATTCGGGTTCGCGTTGCTCACCCCTACATTTTGTCGTTATAGAGGCGACAACCTATCGCCCGTTGATTGGTTTGTGACTAGTATGGGCGGTCAATGTTCATCCCTAGCGAGTCCAACATACTTTTTTTTATATGAGCGTTATTAAGCACTTTCGCTCATTTTGCTGGCGTCTTCTAGTTTTACTGAGACGATTTTGCTAACGCCCTTTTCTTCCATTGTTACGCCGTAGAGGGTGTCGGCCAGTTCCATTGTCGGCTTTCTGTGGGTGATGACTATAAATTGAGTGTTTTTTGCAAAGTTGTGGAGATATTTTGCAAACCTTGCTGCGTTAGTTTCATCAAGCGCTGCTTCAATCTCATCAAGGACTACAAACGGCATTGGACGAAGTTTCAAAATTGCAAAGAGGATTGCAATAGCAGTTAATGCCCTTTCTCCGCCTGAGAGTAGTGAAATTGTTTGAAGTTTCTTTTGAGGAGGTTGGGCGACTATTTCAACGCCTGCTTCTAACGGATTTTCGGCATCTTGCAAAACTAAATCCGCAGTTCCGCCCTCGAATAATTCGTGGAATGTTTTTCTAAAGTTTACCCGAATTTGTTCAAATTTATCATTAAATCTTGTTAGCATTTCGTTGGATAACTCTTTAATGATTTTGTTTAAATCCAGTTTTGCTTTTTCGAGGTCTTCTCGCTGAGTGTTTAATTCATTGTAGGACTCAAATAAAACTTTGCTGTCTTCAATAGCGTTTAGGTTAACATTTCCTAGGTTTTGCATTTGCCGCTTAAGTTTTGCAGCGGCGGCTAAGCCTTCATTTAGATTATAGTCTTCTTCTTTGAAAGGAATACATTCTTCATAGGTCAAATTATACTCTTCAGCAACCCTTTCTTTCATCATTTCAATGTCGGTGTCAACTTTGACAAGAAGAATTTCTTCATGGGATTTTGCTTCATGCAGTCTTTGAATTTCTTGCATTAACTGCACTCTTCCTGCCTCAAGGCTTTGCAGCGCTTCTTGATTTTTTGTTTTGAACTCGTCAAGGTTGGCAAGTTTTCCTCTTATTGCATTTGCTTTTTGACTGTCTTCCGGGTTGGATAGGTTTGTCAAACTGTTGAGTTGGATATTTATTTTGTCAATTGCTTTGTAACTCTCTTCTTTTTGAACCAAATTCTCTTCGATTTTTTCACTTCCTCTCAAAATTTCTTCTTGCAAATGGGCAATGTTTTGTTCATAAGTTTGTTGTTCATGCTGAACGCTTGAGAAAGATAGTTTTGCATTAGTCATTGCCTCACTTAATTCGTCTCGTTTCTTTCTCAATGCATCAAATTCAGATTTCTTTCTCTCACTGTCTTCAAGTGCTTCTTGTTGAGATTCTTTCGACATTTTTTCTAACTCTGTTACTGTTTCGATGTCTTTTTTGATGACAGCAAACCTTTCTTTTTGTTCGTTTAGGTCAAACTCAAGGTTTCCGCTAAGCACTGTTTCATCATCCAGTGATGAGTGAAGTTTTGAAAAAGCCTCTGTTTTTGTTGCTAGTTGTATTTCTTTTTCATGAAGTATGTCACGCATACTGCGTAAATCTTGTGTTAGTTGTGTTGATTTGTCGATTTTTTCTTGTTTTTGTTTGTTTAATTTTTCGACTTCGCTATAGATTTCTTTAAGATTAAATTCCAACTCCGCAATCTCTCTTTCATAGCCAAAGATATTTGTGACTTCTGATTTTTTTGAGCCGCCGGTGATTGCACCGGACGGCTGAATAATGTCGCCTTCTAGTGTTACAATTCGATGAGCATAGCCCGATTGTTTTGAAATGGCAATTGCTGTGTCGATGTTATCAACCAACAAAGTTGAACCCAAAAGTGCTTTAAATATCGGACTAAATTTTTCTTCGCACTTTATAACATCATAAGCAGTTCCGATAACTCCGGAGAGTTTCAAAATACTTCTATCATCAAGCGAACGAGGTTTTGCTGAAGACAGTGGCAAAAATGTCACTCTGCCATATTTTTGTCTTTTTAGATACTCAATTAAAAACTTCGCATCTTCTTCGTCTGTCGTCACAATATTTTGAACTGCCCCGCCGAGCGCAACCTCAATTGCAACCTCGTGTTCTTTGTTGACTTTCACCAAGTGAGCAACAACACCATGCAATCTTTTAGACAATTCTTTTTTCTCAGATGCATCTTTTAACAACTTTTTGACAGATTGAGTAAAACCCTCTAAATCATCTTGCATTTGTTTTAGGATGCCTAGTCTTGTTGTGTTAGTGTAGTATTGTTCATTCAAGACATTTAGTCTTTTCTCTGTTTCTTCCGTTTCGTCATATAACTTCTGCCTAATTTCAGCCTTAGCATCCATTTCATGCGTTATCTTCTCAATATCATCTTTGAATGAATTGCATTCTTTTTCTAAAGATAGCAACTCTTTTTTCTCAACAGACATTTTATCAGTCAAAAATTTTAGCCTTGATGACAACTCTTCTATGGACTTGTCCAAATTTTCAGACTCGGCAAGAAGTCTTGACATGTTGCTTTTAATGTCGCCTGCTCTCTCTAACGCACTAATCAGTGCCGAATGTCTTAGATTTTCATCAAGTTCTTTTGCTGTTATTTCTCTTGCAATCGTCACATAATCAGTTGTTTTTTCCTCAACTTCAATTTTTAATTTTTCAAGTTCTGCGGTGCATTTTGTTTTTTCAACGCTGTGATGAGACACTTTTTCAATAGCATTTTTGTTGGTATATTCAAGCGCATTATTTTCAGCATCAATTTTTTCAATGCCGATCTTTAAGTTTTGCAGCCTTTCATTTAAAAGCCTTGCTTCCCCCGCTTGCTTTTCAAGACCGACAGTCAGCGACATTAATTCCTCCCTTAATGTCTCAATTTGCTTGTCTGAATTTGCAATTTTGGCGAACGATTCGTTATATTTTTCGCTCGTCTCTTCGCTTTCTTTTATTCTTAATTCAAGACTTTCTTTGACTCCGTCAAGTCTCTCACTGATTATTTGTTTTGCTTCGCTTGCCGTGTCGTATTGATAGATATATGTATTAATCTCAACATGTTTTAGTCTGTCACGAAACTCTAACCACTTTCTTGCGTTTTCAGATTGTTTTGTCAATGGGTCAAGTTGTTTTCTTTTTTCTTCTAAAATATCAGACAATCTCAAAAGGTTGTCCTCAGTTCTGATTAGTTTTCTTTCCGCCTCTTTTTTGCGTGCCTTAAATTTTAAAATTCCTGCTGCTTCTTCAAAAATTTCTCTTCTCTCCTCCGGTTTTGACGAGAGAATTTCGTCAATTCTTCCTTGTCCGATTATTGAATAACCTTCCCTTGACATTCCGGCATCACGAAGCAGATCAACGAGGTCTTTTAGTCTGCAATTTACTTTGTTCAAAAGGTATTCACTCTCGCCCGAACGATACAGCCTTCTTGTCAGGACTACTTCTTTGTAGTCAAGAGACGGAAAAATCTTCTCAGTATTGTCAAAAAACAAGTTTACTTCACAAAATGAAAGCGATTTTCTGTTTTGAGTGCCGTTAAAAATGAGGTCTTGCATGGAAGAACCTCTCAATGATTTTGCACTTTGCTCACCCAAAACCCAACGAATACTATCAGCGACATTACTTTTTCCGCACCCATTAGGCCCGACAATTGCTGTCACGCCTTTTTCAAATTTTATTTGCAATTTATCCGCAAAGGACTTAAACCCTGCAACTTCCAATTTTTTAAATTTCATTTCTCTCTCTTCTACTAACTCATAATGCATAATTCATAATGCAGAATAATTGTTAATTTAAATTCATTAATTTTAGTGAAGTATGTTCTTGCATGATATTATGTGTTTTCAGTTATCCTATGTTGTAGGCTTTGACAACTTTTTCTGATGCCTTCCTTTCGGCATCTTTTTTCTTTTTTGCCAACCCCCTGAATTTGTCGTCTCCGATAATGATAAGACAACTAAACAGTCCTCTTTTGTCTCGTTTTTGGGAAACCACTTTTTCAAATTTCTTTCCGTTTTCACTCTCTGACCATTCTTTTAGCATAGAGATGGCATTGCGCGTAATAAGCGGCTCAATTGATTTTAAGAGCGGACGACATTTGTCAAGGTCTCTTGAGTCATGATAAATTGCCCCAAGAACCGCTTCAAATATATCCGACTTCTTTTTCTCTTCCAAAACCGTGCCTTTTGCACAAAGGTAATATTTTTCAAGTTTCAATTTTTCAACCGCTCTTGCAAGCGGCTGAGATGATGCCATTCCTTCAACAAACTCTTTCAACTCTCCGACATCACATTTTTTTGTCCGAACAATACCGACAATGTCATCTTTTTCAAGCCCTAGTGAATATGCTTCTTCGGATGCCAACAAATTCAAGACCCTGTCCCCCAAAAACTCTAATCTTTCATTACATTCCAAATGCGGATTTTCGTGTGTATATGAGGTGTGGGTTAGTGCCTCCACTAAAGTGTTCTTATTAGTGAATTGATATCCTATCCTCATCTCGATTTGTTGTATTTGTTTTTCGCTTAGTGTCATTTTTTAGTCTTGTGGTGCAGCCTCTATTTTATTTTCGCCTTGAACGCCTTCTCTTATTTTCTCAATTATGTTTGCTTTGTCCATATCAACAACTTGTTGTATTGAAACAGCAATACTTGCCGCTTTTGATGAGCCATGTGATTTGATGAGTATTTTTTCAATTCCCAAAAACGGCGCTCCGCCAAGTTGTGAATAGTCCATAGATTTTTTCAATTTTTTAAATGCACCTTTCATAAATAATGCGCCGATTTTTGCGCTTGTTGATTCCATGATAGCGTCTTTTAGTCTTTTCATTATCATAAGAGCCGTCCCTTCAACACTTTTCAAAAGAACATTTCCAACAAAACCGTCTGCAACCAAAACATCATAGTTTCCGCTGACCGCATCTCTTGCCTCCATGTTTCCGACAAAATTAATGTCCATTTCTTTCAAAAGGTCAAAAGTTGCATGAGTTAAGTCATTTCCTTTTTTGTCTTCAACTCCGATATTGACAAGAGCAACTCTTGGATTTTCAATTCCTCTGACGCTTTGCATAAAAATTGAACCCATAAGAGCAAATTGAGCCAAAAACTCAGGTTTTGAATCAACATTTGCCCCACAATCAATTAAGCAAACATAATCTCCTGTTGAAGTTGGCAAGAGAGGACAAAGTGCAGGACGAGAAACACCTCGTATTCTCCCCACCTTAAAAATACCGCCAACCAAAACCGCTCCGGTGCTTCCTGCTGAAACCATTCCAACAACCTCATCATCTTCTTTTGTTCTCTCAAGAGCCTTAACGAGCGATGAATCAAGTTTTTGTTTGATTGCATTTGTTGGTGCATCGTGATTAGTGATGATTTCACTTGCATGAACTATTTCAATGCGGGACAAATCTGCTCCGCTGTGTTTATTTAGTTCTGCTTCAATAATAGGCTTTGAACCGGTGAGTATTAATTTAACTTCTTTATTCTTTTCCAACGCCAAAACCGCTCCCGCAACTATCTCATGCGGTGAGTTGTCAGCGCCAAAAATATCAACTACGACTTTAGGCATATGTCCTCCGTAACACTCAATAACGAGTATCTAAGATTACTTTTCAGATTAAATATGAAAATTTGTGTCTGCATCTTTAAATTTATCAAAACCACCAAAAAACATTTTTCTTTGAAATACGAAAAAAACCTTTTGTCAATTTTGTCTTAAAAATCTGCTCGTCAAAATTACCATATGCATACGAAAAAGTAATATCTAAAATTTTTGAAACGACAAATGTCGTCCCTCAACAGCATTTGTTATTTTTGTTTTCTTAACTGTTATTCAACTTTTTCTTTTTCTACAGAGATTTTTTGAACACCGTCATAATATCCGCAATGTTTGCAAATGCGGTGACTTTGAACGAACTCATGACATTGAGAACATTCGTTGATTGTTGGCTTTTTTACTTTAAAGTTTGCAAATCTTGAATTAGTCTGCATTTTTGAAGCCTTATGCTTAGGTACTGCCATTTTTAATTCCTCCATTTTGTCCAAAGTGTGATGACACAAACCGCAAAAATCTATATCTTTTGGACATAACTCTTCTAATTATATATAATATAAAAAGACTTGTCAACAATTTTTGTTGCCATATAGAAATAATTACCACAAATTAAGAATATTAAACTTAAAATTATGCCAATGACATTTTGTGTTTTTTAATTCATTTCGAAGTTTTTTCATTGAACACTTTCCCACGATATTCCAGTTCACTAAACTATTCTTCTTCCATAAACTGATATTCAAATTTATTATCAGAAACAAATGTTTCTTTTATTGTTCTTGGACTTATCCAGCGACAGAGGTTTAGGACGCTTCCTGCTTTGTCGTTTGTTCCTGACATTCGAGAGCCGCCAAATGGCTGATGACCTGTCAGTGTTCCTGTGCAACCGTCGTTTATGTAGAAATTTCCTGCTGAATATGTCAGTGCCTTTTCCATTCTTTCAATAGTTTCTCTGTCCTTTGCAAAAATCGCACCAGTCAAAGCATAAGCAGAAGTTTTGTCACAAAGTTCAAGTGTTTCCTCAAAGTCTTTGTCATCATAAACGTAGATAGTTAAAACAGGTCCAAACAACTCGTCTTTCATTGTTTCATAGTGAGGGTCTTTTGTCAAAATAATTGTTGGCATAATAAACCAGCCGACGCTTTTATCATAACCGCAAGTCAGAACCTCGGCGACTTTTGATTTTTTCGCTCTTTCAATATAGTTTGTTATGTTGTCAAACGATTTCTCGTCAATAACCGCACCCATAAAATTACGAAAATCCGCAACATCTCCGACTTTTATTTTTGCAACTTCTTCAAGAAGTTTTTTCTTTATTTCAGTAAATCGGCTTTTTGGAATATATACTCTTGAGCAAGCAGTGCATTTTTGACCTTGATATTCAAACGCACTTCTAATAATTGCAGTCACTATCCTGCCAACATCCTTATAAGAATTATGAACGAAAATAAAGTCTTTTCCGCCCGTTTCTCCCACTAGTCTCGGATAACTTTTGTAATTGTCAAGATTAGACGCAACAAACTTCCAAATAGTATTAAATGTTTTTGTTGAACCGGTAAAATGAACTCCGCTCATGTCAGGGTCAGAAACAACAACCTCACTGAACAAACTGCCTTGTGACGGAACAAAATTGATAACACCTTCAGAAAGTCCTGCTTCCATAAAAATTTTCATGATATAGTAGTTTGACAAAAGCGATGTTGAAGAAGGCTTCCAAACAACAGTGTTGCCCATAATAGCAGGAACTGAACACAAATTACCGCCGATTGAAGTAAAATTAAACGGCGAAATTGCCGCAACAAATCCATCGAGCGGACGATATTCAACACGATTCCAAACACCTTTTGAATTAAGAGGTTGATTTTTGTAAATATCTTCGGCAAATTTGACATTAAAACGCAAAGAATCTGCCAACTTACAAGCACTATCAATCTCCGCTTGATGAGCAGTTTTACTTTGCCCTAGCATGGTTGCAGCATTTAGGAGAGAGCGATATTTCGTTGCAATAAGTTCGGCTGCTTTCAAAAATATTGCCGCCCTATGTTCAAATGCCATCTGAGACCATGCTTCTTTCGCACTTTTCGCAGCCTCAACCGCCATTTTCAATTCCGCTCCACCAGCATATGAAAAATTAGCAAGGTCATGTTTATGTTTATGCGGCATTCTCACCTTGCCTTTTTTCTCAGTGAAAATCTCTTCCCCTCCAATGATGAGCGGAATATCAACAACAAGGTTTGACTGCCTCAAAATCTCAGCCTTCAAAGCAACTTTCTCAGGCGAGTTAGGAGCATAACTTAAAGCCGTCTCATTAATCGGTATAGGAACTTTAAACATTTTCGACATTTTTTATTTTCCTTTCAATATTGTTTTGCAATACTGATTTAAAATTATTTTTATCTCACTGCCAGCCAAATAAAATATGAGATTAAAACAAATCCGATTATAGCTAATATTCCAGCAAGCGGAATCATACAAGACAAAATCAGCCCACTGACCCCTAACTTTGTTTTTAATCTCTTTACTTGTAGTGAACCAAGCACTATCCCTGTTACAGACATTAAAAAAGGAATAAAACTGATGATTGCTGATATCCATAAAAATACAATAATAAAATTTCCAATAGGAGTCATTTCACAGCAATGTGCATTAGCAGGTCGAAGCCAACTGGGATTAGCAAAAAGTATTATCACTGCAATACCAACCACCGCAAGATAAATCACGGATAATAGTCCCATAATAAATGACACTTTTCCAAAAATGTTTAATGTTTTTTTATTACCCATACCCTCATTATTTTCTTAATAAAATATCCGCAATATCTAGTGCCGGAACTGGCTTTCCATCTTTAAACGCTCTCATGCAGCCGCCTGAAATTTCGTCTACTAACATGATTTTACCGTCGACTCTTGCAAATTCGTATTTGATGTCCCATAATTCCAGTCTTTTTTTTGCAAGTTCAACGGAAACAATTTTGGTGATTTGTTTTGCTAAAGATACTAAGGTTTCGTATTCTTCACTTTTCAAAATGCCCAAAACTTCGTGAATTTCTTTTGTGATAAACGGGTCTCCTCGCCTGTCATCTTTTAAAGTCGTTTCAACAAAATAATCAAGATTGTCACCGTCTTTTATGTAGTCTCCGAATCTGCGTATAAAACTGCCGGTTGCACGAAGACGAACAATAACCTCAACGCCTTTTCCAAAAAGAGTTGCTGGGCGAACAACCATTTGCTTTTTGTTTATGTCTGCTGAAACAAAATGAGTCGGTATTCCTTTTGAGTTGAGAAGTCTATAAAAATACTCTGTCAACCTCAAATTTTCTCTACCTAAGCCGTCAACTTGTCCTATGACCTCATTAGCACCGGGGTCAATAATACCGTCAGTACCTGTAACATCATCTTTGAATTGAAAAAGATAATTACCATCCCCAATATCAAACACATCTTTAGATTTTCCCTTATAAATAAGTTTCATTTTTTATAATCTCCTTTGTCAAAATAATATATCAAACCAATAAACATTAATTAGTCAACATTTTTGGTTAAAAGAATTTTGTAAAATATTTGTGAAGTGATAAAGTATGATTAGCGTTTTAGAAATTTCTTAAATCTATCCATTGCTTTTTGAGTGTTTTCGGGGGTGTTGAAAGACGAGAAGCGGAAAAAGCCTTCGCCGTTTTGACCAAAGCCTGCTCCGGGTGTTCCTATTATGTGGGCATTGTTTAAGAGGTTGTCAAAGAATTTCCATGAATCCTTTCCGCATTCAAACCAAACAAAAGGACAGTTTGTTCCGCCTGTTGAATAGATGCCCAAATCTTTTAGGGTTTTTTTCATCAGGTTTGCGTTTTCTTGATATATTGCAACATTTTGTTTTGCTTCTTTTTGTCCTTGTTTGGAAAAAACAGCCTCCGCCATTCTTTGGACGATGATAGATACTCCGTTGTGTTTTGATGATTGTCTGATGAACCATCTGTTATTTAGGTCTTTTAGTTCTTTCGGAACGATAGTGTGCCCAAATCTAACGCCGGTAAAGCCTGCTGTTTTTGAGAGTGAACAAACTTCGATTGCACATTTTTTTGCACCCTCAATCTCATAGATTGAGCGAGGCAAATCTTCAGTGATGAAGTATTCATATGCTGAATCAAAAAGAATGACTGAGTCATTTTTGATAGCAAAATCGACCCATTGTTTTAATTGCTCTCTTGTGTAGACTGCTCCGGTCGGATTGTTCGGCGAGCAAAGATAAATGATGTCCCCTTTTGTTTTATCAGACGGCAACGGCAAGAAATTGTTCTCTTTTGTGCCGTTCATATAGATAATTTTTCGTCCGTCCATTATATTTGCTCCAACATAAGCAGGATACACCGGGTCTGGGATTAAAACAGTGTTGGACACATCAAACAACTCTAAAATCGCTGCTATATCATTTTTAGCACCGCATGAAGTGAAAACCTCGTCAGGTTCAATGTCTACTTTAAAATTATCCTGATAGTATTGGACAATAGCGTTTAACAAAAAATCATAACCGCGATATGGACCATAGCCTTTGAATGTTTCAATGCTAGCCATTTCGTCTGCCGCCTTTTTTGCCGCATCAACAATATGAGGAGTGAGCGGCAAAACAACATCACCAATGCCAAGACGAATGATGTCAGCAGTCGGATTTTCTTTTTTGAACGCTTCAGTTTTGAGTGCTATCGTGTGAAAAAGATAATTATCTTTTATTAATTCAAAGTTTTTGTTTAATTTCATTTTGTTTTCCTTTTTTATTTTTTTATATGAAAATATTAATGACAATCAGTATTTTTTAGAGATGAAAGAAGTTGTTATTTTTGGAATGCATCCTGCCGATAGTTTTTGTCATATTATCGTTAGTTATTGCTAGGTTTATTTGCACCGGAATATTTCCGCTTGTTGTTGTTCCATCACCCAATTGTCCATTTTCGTTCCATCCCCATGCCCACAAATTTCCATACTCATCTATCGCTAAACTATGTCCTCTGCCTGACGATGATATGCTTGAAACTTTTCTGCCTAATATATTTATTCGCACCGGAATATTTCTTCTGCTTGATATTGTTCCATCACCCAATCGTCCAGACCCCCATGCCCACAAATTCCCGTATTCATCTATTGCTAAACTATGACTATCTCCTGCCGATACACTAACTATTCTAGCATTATTCATTCTGCCATCTATGTTTATTTGCACTGGACTAATTCTATCTATGGTTGTTCCATCACCCAATTGTCCGTCAACATTCCATCCCCATGCCCACAAATTACCAAGTTCATCTATTGCTAAACTATGTCCCGCTCCTACCGATATACTTACTACTCTAGCGTTATTCATTTTATCATCTATGTTTACTTGTGTCGGAATATTTCCACCAGGCCAACCTCCCCATTCCCACAAATTGCCAAATTCATCTATTGCTAAATTACGAGCCCCGCCTGCCAATATGCTTATAACTCTAGCATTATTCATTCTGCCTGCTGTGTTTACCTGCACTTGACTATATTTGTCAATTGTTGTTCCGTCACCTAATTGTCCATTCCAATTGCCTCCCCATGCCCACAAATTACCAAGTTCGTCTATTGCTAAACTATGAGCCCCACCTGCCGATATACTTATAACTCTAGCATTATTCATTCTGCCTGCTGTGTTTATCTGCAACGGACTATGTCTTTCCACTGTCGTTCCATCACCTAATTGTCCATTTTCGTTCCGTCCCCATGCCCACAAATTACCAAACTCGTCTATCGCTAAACTATGATGCCATCCTGCCGATATTTTTGCCATATTATCGTTAGTTGGGTTTATTTGCACAGGACTTAGTCTTCGCTCCACTGTTGTTCCAACGCCCAAAAGATTTCCCCACGCCCACAAATTACCAAACTCGTCTATTGCTAGACTATGCTCACCACCTGCAGATATACTAGTTACACTATTGCTATTTATCCTGCCTGCCGTGTTAATTTGCACAGGACTATCTCTGCTTGTTGTTGTTCCATCACCAAATTGACCTCGATTACTCCCCCATGCCCATAGATTACCGAATTCATCTATCGCTAAACTATACTCAAAACCTGCCGATATGATTAATACACTAGCGTTATTAATTCTTCCTGATGTGTTTATTTGTATTGGATTAGGTCTGTTAATAAATGTTCCATCGCCCACTAATCCACGACCTCCCCATGCCCATAAATTTCCAAACTCGTCTATCGCTAAACTATGCTTCCATCCTGCCGATATACTAGTTACACTATTGTTATTTATTCTGCCTGCCGTGTTAATTCGCACAGGACTTGTTCTCATCACTCCTATTGCTCCATCACCTAGTTGCCCTTCATGACCATCTCCCCATGCCCACAAATTGCCAAACTCGTCTATCGCTAAACTATGATGCAATCCTGCTGATATGTTGACTATTCTAGCATTATTCATTCTTCCTTCTGTGTTTATTTGCACCGGACTATTTCTGCTGATTGTTGTTCCATCGCCTAATTCTCCCATCCAATTATCTCCCCACGCCCATAAATCTCCAAACTCGTCTATCGCTAAACTATGACTTGTTCCTGCCGATACACTTACTATTCTTGCATCATGTATATTAATTTGCACAGGAGTTAATCTATCAATTATTGTTCCGTCACCCAACTGTCCGTCCTCGTTCCAACCCCATGCCCACAAATTCCCAAATTCGTCTATCGCTAAACTATGCGTAAAACCTGATGAGATATATTCAATCCTAGCATTATTCATTCTACCATCTATGTTTATTTGCACTGGACTAATTCTATTTATTGTTGTTCCATCACCCAATAGTCCATTTTCGTTCCAACCCCATGCCCACAAATTACCTTTCTCATCTATCTTCAAACTATGAGCACCCCCTGCCGATATTTTTGTTTGAGCAGAAAAAACAAGTATTGTTACTTTTCTTGTCACGCTTGTAAAATTAATTAAATATTCTGAAGTATATGTCGCATAAAACTCTCTTCTTCCAACATTTCCGACAGGTGTTGTTAGTTCCTTTTCAAAGATCCATCCTTGAGGCAAATCAACATCTGCTAAAGTTTGACCAAATGTTGCTATTAAATTTTGAGGAAGTGTGTAAGGAGGAGTTACTTTGGCAACCTCTATTGATATTTGCCTGCGGACTGTGACGAAATTAACTAAATCTTCGGGAGTATAGATTATGTAGAATTCACGACTCCCCACATCTCCGACAGGCGTTGTTAGTTCTTTTTCAAACGCCCATCTTGGCGGCAAATCAACATCCGCCAGAGTTTGACCGACAGTTGCCGTTAAATTTTGAGGAAGCGTGTAAGACGGTGTTGCTTGAGAAACCATTATCGTCACGCTTCTCACAATGGAATAATGATTGCCTCCGACAGGAGTGAAAACAGTGTTGAAATTTCTCTCGCCGTGATTCCCGACAAGTGTTGTTAGCGCTTGTTCAAATGTCCAACCAGCAGGAAGAGAAACATTCGCCAAAGTTTGACCGACAGTTGCCGTTAAGTTTTGAGGAAGTGTGTAAGACGGCGTTGCTTGGGAAACATTTATTCTCACGCTTCTTCTTATAACTTCGTAGTTTGGATTTGTCGGAGTAAACACAACATTATGAGGTCTTTCTCCAGCATTCCCGACAGGTGTTGTTAGTGCCGCTTCAAATGCCCAACCTTGGGGCAAAGTGACATCCGCCAAAGTTTGACCAAATGTTGCAGTTAATCCTGTTGGAACTGTGTAATCGTAACCTGATGTTTCCGTTTCTCTCTCACAAGCACTCAAAACAAGCACCGCTGTGAGTGACACTGCTATTAGGATAAATAGCGTCAAAAGTTTCTTTTTCATATTTTCCTCCAAGA
This sequence comes from Bacillota bacterium, assembly GCA_009779975.1. Taxonomy (GTDB): domain Bacteria; phylum Bacillota; class Clostridia; order Christensenellales; family Pumilibacteraceae; genus WRAY01. The sequence continues at coordinate 32,599 of WRAY01000021.1, forward strand.
GCAACAATACCATTGCCTTTTTTATAAACTATTTTTAGGGGTGCTATATTTTCATGATTATCTAAAAAATAAAAGGTAATAAACCGCAGGGCGAGCCCTGCACCCGAAACGCCTTCGGCGTTTCCTTCCGACGCAAGCGTCGGGGTTTAATACCTTTTGAGGTTGTCGCAAACCAACCCTTGCAAGCAAGTTGGTTTGCTTCTATTATAAAGATGGTAGTTTTTGTAGGGGCGGGCGTCCTCGATCGCCCGAAAAGTCCTTTATTGAATAATTTCGGGCGGTTGGCGAGCCTAAATAGGTTCAGAATGAGAATGGCATTGTCTTATTTTTTTGATGTCTCAATTAGGATAAACATTTTATATTATAACAAAATTTTCTTGATAATGAAGTCGGTAACCAACGGAGTTTTTTCGTATAAATCTGAAATAAAAACTCTTTCAGTATATTTGTGAATATCTCTTCCCCATGGACCTATGTTCAAAACAGGCATTGAGACTGCTTTTATGATGTCTAACGGAAGGTTATAGAGTTCTTTGTTTCGAAGCATGTTTTTGTCAATATAGTCAGCAACCTCTTTTTCAAACGGAAACATTGAGTAACTAAGGTCTGATATGCCGTTGTAGTATTCTTTTATTCTGCAATCTTCTTTTAGTTCTTTTTTTGTGAAATCAACAGCATCATCTAAGACTTTTGTCACAGCATTTCCTCTCTCTCCAAGGTCAGCACTTTTGTTGCCTGTGCATGGATATAGCGGCGGAACGAGTGCCAAAACTATAACAGGAGACGCATCACCGGTGTGTTTCATGGTTACTTCGATGATTGCAACTGCGTTTTCAATTGAATTTTTTGAACTGGTTTTTAAACTATCAACTACTTTTTTATGTTCTCTTTTAAATGCATCACCCGACACTCTCACTGCCTCGTCATAGATTTCATTGTAGTGCTTGACATTAACTTTATATGAAGGTCTTGTGTCGGTAACAGTGTTTCCTCGTTCAACATTAAGAGCATAGAATGTGTCATAACTGTCTTCCAGATCACGCAAAACACTTCCAAATGCATATTCTGCGGTTGTTTTCAACTTTTCCATAAGGACTTGCGGAGACTCTAGAAGCGTCAAAAGGTTCATTGCAGCCCATGATGCGTTCGGGATTGTGACTTCGTATTCTGTTTTTGTGTCTCTTGAATAGAGCCATGTCGGCGGAGGCGAAACTGATTTTTTAGTTGTGAAAATCCAATCCTTTGATGTTTCAGTTCGACGAATAATTTCGCTTGTCAGTGCAACAGGATTAAGTCCTCCATAAATCATGCCGACATGCGTTGCCTTTCCTTGGGCATAGACAAGCGGCATCATTTTGCCGATGCTGCCGTCATAATAAATAGTTTTGTTATCCGACTCTCTTTCATGAGACTCGACATCAATTGTCAAAACAAAATCTAGGTTGTGCAAATCCTTCAACCTTTTAAGAGTTTTGACTGCTTGCAGCATTCCTTTTGAGAGATTTTCTTCATCCGGCAAAGACAGAAAAATGATATTTCCTTCAAAATTCTTGTCCTCGGCATATTGCTCAATGAGCGCCATATGCACAGCGGCTCCCCCTTTCATGTCGGCAACACCTCGCCCAAAAAGCCACTTTCCGCTTTTCACATCCTCTTTGACCCTTTCGGTTGCATTATCCAAAACATTGTTTTGGTTGGCATTCAAAAAATCCATGAGTTTATTTGGCTTTAATGCCAAATCTTCGGGTATTTGATATTTTAGGTAGTCTTGAGTATTAACGGTGTCGCTGTGGTGAATCAAAACAACAGTTTTGCTGCCCTTTCCTCTAAGCAAACACCAAGGAACTTGCCGTCCATGAACATCGTTTTCAATTTTGTCAAATCCAAAATTGTCCTTATTTTTTTGAAAATAAGGAACGCTTTTGAACCATTTGTCAAAAAAAGCAACAGAATTACACTCATGAGGCGAATTTGTCAAAGTATTAATCCCAACAAACTCCGTCAGGTTCTTTTCAATTGATGTTTTTAATTTTTTTATATCTAATTTCATACCACAACATCATACCACAAACAAACGAACAAGTCAAATAGTTTTTCATGATATTTTTGTGTAGACATCTCAAATATATTTACATCTTTTTGCTTGACTTTTTTTGGTAGATATATTATTGTTGTTTTGATGAATCTTGTCAAAAGAGATGTTCAGGTTTTAATAAAGAAATGTGTTGCAGAGCCCCTTTTGTCTTTGCGGCAATTTTTTGCAAGCCGCAACTCTCAAGATATATTTTTGAAACTTATTGAAAAATTAAAAAAGTCGTTTGTTGAAATTGCTCAAACTGCTCATTTTCAAATGCAACTAGACCTTTCAAAGGTCAGCAAGAAATTTCCAACACAAAAATATTGTGTTGAATACCCATATTATATTTTTTATGAACTGCACAACAACTCATGCTTGATTGAGGCATTATTTTTGTCCGGTCAAGATATTGACAGGATTTTGGCAAAAAAAAGATCTACATATGTGATTGTAAAATTTGATGAAGATATAAAAGAGACTGCGAAAAAGACAATTAGAATGATTGAAAATACCCTAGAAAAATCAAAAGAAAGCAAAGAGCACTACCATCTTGAAGAGTTTTTAAAATAATATAAAAAAGGGTCTAAGGGGTCTAGGGGACGGTGATTGCGACAATATAATTTTATTATGTTAGAATATAATAAAAGAAAGAGATGTCAACAAGTCAACATCTTCTCTTGCTTATTTTTTATTAATTTTTGTTGACTTTATTGTTGCTGTCGACAGCACCGTCCCCTAGACCACCTAGACCACTAGACCACCGTCCCCTAGACCACTAGACCATTTGTTTTTGATAGTAATCTCGACGCATCATGATTCTATCAAGTTGGATATCAAATTTTTTCGTTTGACTCAAGAATCGCCTTGTTGTGATTTTGTCCATTAATTTTTCTCCTTTGTATTTTTTAGAAAACATTAAAAAAGCCGCCTTTGGCGGTCCCTAGCTTAGGGTTCGGATTCTTTGCATTTCATCAATATCTGTTCTTATAGGCACTTTTCCTTATGACATAAAAAAGCCCTCTTGCTCGACTATTTCAAGCAAGAGGGTATAAAAAATTATGATAAATCTTTTTATTACAATCATCAGCACAATAAGTTAAGATAAGACGACATTGTGTAATTCAAGCACAGTACCTTACTTTGTAATTTTGGCATATTTTTTCGCCAATTTATATCTTTTAGAATTTTTTTTCATAATTATTTCCTTACTTCTTCGCATCAAGTTAATTATTCTATTGTATCATAAGCGGTCATTTTTGTCAATAATTTTTTGCAAATTTTTATAATCTGATCAAAGAATTGTTTGATTGATTGAACATAACAAATACAAAAATAATACCCTGTATAATATAACAGGATATTATTTTTTTTGCTTGTAACATATTATTGAATCAAGATTATTGTTCGTGTAACACAAAAATTGTCCTATTTTTTAAGCATGAACCATAAATTTTACTGCAACTATTATTTATAACTACATATACTTTCTCCTTTTGCTATGGTTCTAAATTACAAAACTTTGTATCTACTTCTCCTATCATCAACATCATTTCAGAAGGATTTTTCATATTCCAGTCTAATCCCCACTGCAATACATGTGCAGCACACGCAAACCACCTTTCATTTTTAGGCGGCATATTGTTTGTTTCAACTTTTTTTATCCAATCGTACAATTCAGGCAAAATTACATTTTCAATTTGTTGAATGGTACCATCACCATTAATACCATATTTACGATTCTTAAGTTCTTTTTCACAAATAGAAATGAGTTTTTCCAAATCACACTTAAATTGTTTTTTTGTATACATATAAAATCTCCTTATAATGGTTTTATTATTGTCAAATCAGCAACATAAATTTGAAAGCCCCCGCCAGAATGTCCAAAATTAGGTGCCACAGTTCCTTTTAAAACAGTTGTGCTTTTTTGAAAAGTTAAAACGCTCATATTTGAAGCAGAACTTCCTGGTGGTAATGCCAAACTACTAACTGGATTTGAATATTTATGAGGTGTTACCCAATAACTTATTTCTGCTCCACCATTATCCCAATATCTATTTACTGAGGTTCCTCTTTTAACTTTAGCAACACGAATATCAGAACCAAATGCCTTCCAAATTCTTTCATGAAATTGTTGTAGCACATTCGCATCAAGCCATTTTTGAACTTTCGCAAGTCTAGCATTAACTATTGCTTTTTTAGTTGCTTTAGCCGCCCATTTCACACCACCAACAGCAAGAGGAATGCCTTTTGTTGCAACCACCATCACCCCAACTATTGCCATAGAAACTGCCCAGTTGTCTTGAATATGCCCGACAAAACTATCCCAAAAATCATCGCCACTATCCCTTGCTCTTGCCCCTGCTATTATGCCGCCGACTCCAAGAGCAACACCTGTCATTGCAACTAATAGTAATCCTGCTCCCCAGCCTCCTTTCCAAATGGTCACGGCTACGGCTGCAACGAACAAAACAACTGCTATCGCTTGTCCTGCTGATGAATCAAATAGTCCGCCGAACCATCGCCCTGCTCGCCAAACGAACCAACTCCAACCTCTTAGCACATGAGGCTCCCATGCCAACTCCCCGTTAGTCTCAATGGTGTGTCCATTATATGATAAATTAACTGGGTTGTCAACTGAATTTGA
>WRAY01000022.1 GCA_009779975.1 Bacillota bacterium
ACTTAAACAAAATTCTATATAGTTTCAAATGAAATCAAGCCATGAATACGGGAGTAGCAATTGAGAGCACTAACAGGCTTGCTTGTTAGTGCTCCAAATACTCTAAATTAATGTCAAAAGTATAATATCACATAACAGCGGTATTGCCGCGAAGGAGATTTTTTAAAATAAAATGAAAAACAAGAAAAAAATGGCGGAGACTGAAGAGGTTGTGGCAACGGTTGAAGAGATCGTGATTGAAACCGAGGAGAATGCACTGCAAGTTGAGCAGGTTGTGGCGAATGCTGAGAACGCTGCAGCGGACACTGAGCAAGTTGACAAACAGACTGCACAAAGTATAGTTAAGTTCAGTGAAAAGTGCAGAGATATTTTTACTCAAGTCAAGCGAGACCTCATTGGACAAAAAGAGGTTGTCGAGGGAACTATTATTGCCATGATTAGTGGCGGCAATGTTTTGCTAGAGGGTGTTCCCGGGGTTGGTAAAACTCGTTTAGTTCGTAGTTTAGGGCGAGTTTTCTCACTTCCTTTTTCTAGGATTCAGTTTACTCCTGACTTGATGCCTGCCGATGTCACGGGAACTAACATTATTGAAAAGGACGAAAAAGGCAATTCTAAGTTTGTTTTTAATAAAGGACCTATTTTTAGTAATATAATTTTGGCGGATGAGATTAATCGTGCGACGCCGAAAACTCAAAGTGCTCTGCTTGAGGCGATGCAAGAACATGCCGTCACAGTCATGGGGGTTACTCGTAAATTGGACGAGCCGTTCTTTGTTTTAGCGACTCAAAATCCGATAGAACAAGACGGAACATATCCATTGCCGGAAGCACAAATGGATCGTTTTATGTTCAAGCTTATTGTTAATATGCCAACTTTAAGCGAGTTGAAAGAAATCGTTAACATGACACAAAAAACAATGGCAGAGGTTGCTGATGCGGCTTGTGACGGCAAAGAACTTCTTGAGATGAGAAAAATCGCAAATTCAATTCCTGTGGCAGAGCCGGTAATGGATTATGCAATGATGTTGACTCAAGCGACACATCCTGATGTTGAGGTGGCTGCAGAAGCATCGAAAAGATTCATTCGATATGGAGCAAGCCCGAGAGCAGGACAAGCGCTTATTTCAGCAGCAAAAGTAAAAGCACTCTTAAAAGGTCGCTTTAATGTTGCATATAGCGATATTGATGAGTTGGCATGCTCTGTGTTTAGACATCGTATAAAACTTAATTTTGAAGCAATTGCGGAGGGCGTGTCCCCTGATACAATTATTAAGCAAATAGCAGATGAAGTAGCAAGAAAGTTGAAAATTCGCTAATACTTTTTAAAGTGCTGCAAAGAGATATTAAGGTAGGCAGGTGGTGTTAAAGGGTGCAAAAATTGCTTTTTCACACTCGATGGGCTTGCGTTGGACTTGTCTTCAGCGAGTCATTCCGTATGAGAGCGAGAGGCTTAAACTTTTGTTATCATCGCACACGAAGTCATCGAAGACTAATGCTCTTGCAAGCAATTATATTTGTTTCTTGTATAACACATTAAATTGTGTGTCATTGGGCAATCTTAAATCAAATTAACTTCAAGGTAAACTCAAAAAATATGAAATCATTACTTAACAACGAATTTTTCGCAAGATTAGAAACATTAGCTATCAACCTTAGCGCTGACCTTCGCGGCTTTTTTGGGGGAAAACATCGTGTGAAAACTTATGGGCAGACGGTGGAATTTTCCGATTATCGTGAATATATGCTCGGAGACGACATTCGCAGGATTGATTGGAATTTATACTCAAGATTTGAAAAATATTTTATTAAATTATTCACTGATGAAAGACAAATGCATTTGCAAGTGTTTTTGGATTGCTCGGCGTCGATGGGTCAAATAGAATCTAAAAAGGCAGCATATGCTTTGGCTGTTGGAGCTGCTTTGGGATTTTTGTCTGTTCACAACATGGATAAAGTGTCTTTTAAGTTGTTGAAAAAATCAAAAGTTGAAGATACCGGCGGCATAATAGTCGGTAAAAATAATTTTTTTAGAGCAATTAAAGCATTAGAAAAAATTGAATATAAATCAGAAGTGAACATTTCAGAAGCCATTGCCGGAAATCCAAATGTTGGGGGTAGTGATGGGTTGAGTGTTATAATATCTGACTTTTTTAGCGAAAATGATTGGAAAAAAGCGGTCGACTATCTATTATATAAAAAGCGTCAAGTTATGCTTGTGCAAGTAGTAACTCCTGAAGAATTAGATCCAAGTTATTCAGGAAGAACAACTTTGTTGGATAGTGAAGCCGGTGGTATGGAAGACTTGAAAAATCTTAAAATTAATATAACAAGGGGTCTGTTGAACGCATACGAAGAGGCGCTTGAAGAATATAATCAAGAAATCAAAGAATTTTGTAATAAAAGAGGCGTTAGTTTTATCACGGTTAGTTGTGACCAACCGCTAGAGCAAGTACTCTTTAAACAATTATTAAAGGTAGGTGTGATGTCATGAGTTTGTTACTTCCTTTGGGGCTAATAGCCCTAGCATCGCTGGCTGTACTTATCTTGATTTACATAATAAAACCAGCGTATCAAAAAAGGTTTGTCTCGTCCACTTTCATTTGGAAACAAGCCTTAAAAAGAAAGAAAAAACGCATCCCAATCAGTAGGCTGCGGAACATTTTGATATTCCTCTGCCAATTTCTAATCCTAACCACTTTCGCATTCGCCATAGCACAACCGTTTATTGCTGATGCGCAGTCACCTGAGCAGCCCCACTTAATAATTGTTATTGATGCAGGGGTGAGTATGCGAACAAGAAATATGGAAGGGGATGGTTCAAATGCTCTTCCAAGCGGTTCAACAAGATTTTGGCGTGCTGTTGAAGGATTTGATGATATAGTGGGAGCAAGAGAAGAAGGTATAAATGCCATTAATGATGGGGCTGCTGTTAGTGTTATTATAGCAGGTCATACTCCCTTTTCGTTGGTGACATCAGCCATAGCGACATCTCAACTAGAAACGGCACTAAACTCATTGCACCCAAATAATGAAATTATCAGTCCTTTTTTAGAATTTGGTGAGCCTAATATTGAACGTGCGATGAGGATGATTGAAGATATCTTAACTACTGCTCCCTTGTCAGACATTATATATTTTACTTCAATTGACTATGAAATTCCAGGAAATGTGGAGGTTAGAAACGTTTCTAATGCGGAGTGGAATGTAGCAATATTGGGAGTAGAGGCAATTCGTGTGGATGGCTTATATGAGTTTCATATAGAGATTGCTAGTTTTGGCAGAGGAGGAGTAATGGTGCCGATATCATTGCAACTTGACGATGTCAATACTCAAAGGTTAAGAGCAGGATATTGGGAAGTTGAAACTTATACTGCAACTTTAAATGCCGATGAAATTTATATGGCTGTTATTAGAAATTTTGGTCCTGCCGGGCAAGAAACAGTCTACTCTTTCGGAAGTGCTACAGTTTCTGTTGATGTCAACGATTCATTCCAATATGATAATCAATTTGTTATTTTTGGCGGACGACGAGAGGTAATTCATGTGCAATATGTTGCACCCGAAGGAAGACATCACTTAATGATGAATGCTGCACTAATAGCATTAAGAACAGTTATTGCTAATCAATGGGATGTGGTGATCACTACATCGACATATGGTGTCAATTTTGAGGAAGGATACACAGATGTTTATATTTTTGAGCATGAAATGCCTGCGGTTCTTCCACAAGGAGGGATAGTTATTCTTTTGAACCCTGGTGGATTCGGTGGGGGAATTGAGGGTGTTGTGACAAGGCGTATGCCAAGCAATGTGGATATGGAACTTGGAAGTAGGATAGATGGCGGTTATGTAACTAATTCTAATCCACATCCGATGATTGCAGGAATGAATGTTAATAATATTCGTTTTCATTATATTACAGAAATTAGGCACGCACCGATGTTTGCGCCTATTATGTTTGTTGAAGACAACCCCATTTTGCTAGTGCAAAACACTCTGGATGCTAAAGTAGTAATTATGCCGATAAATCTTCATTATGCTAATTTTAGACTGGCTGAATGGCCTAGTATGTTATTGAATTTGTTTGAATATTTTTTGCCGGTTACGCTGCCGCAACATGTATTTGATGTTAATCAAACCTTTGAGATAAATCCAAGAGGTGGAGAAGTTGGGATAGTAGGACCTGGACTTACCGTGTCGCCTGATGGCTTTCTGCAACAATTTCCGCAGGGAATAAGTATGTCAGTGCATGGTGTGCACACCATATCACAAAGTGTTTTGGGGCGTATTAATAGGGTAGAAGAAAGTTTATTTATTCGCATTGCAAGAGACCAAAGTGATTTTGTAAGAGTGGGAGATTCGTTGCCCAATCCGCTTTTTCCTCCGCCAATAGATGATTTGGGAGATTGGCATTTGCTAATTTTCATTGCTGCTGCCTTTGTTGCCTTATTATTTATTGAAAGATTACTTCATTTGTCGCCAAGAATTTAGGATATTTAAAAAAATGCAATAGAACATTGAGTAGAATGCTGTTTTGTAAATTTGAGTTATAGTTTTTCAAGTAATATAATAATATTTGTATAAAAAAATATACATTAAACAAAAAATAAAAAGGAGATTACAAAAAATGGGAAATTTTGAAATGGGATTTTCAAATCCATGGTTACTCTTGTTGCTTATTCCGGCAGCGGTGCTTTTGATTATTACATTTTTTAGGGTTACAAAAAGATATCGCTATACTCGAAATCGCATAGTATCTTTGGTGTTGCTAAGTTTAGTAATGCTGCTTAGTGTCGGAGTGTTGGCAGGAGTGGGCTTTACTTATGCTGAGGAGGACGAATCAAATGAACTTATTATACTTGTAGATAAGTCTTATTCGACAAGGCATGACAGAGAAGAAGGGATAGATGGGTCTATGTCAGATATAGATGCATTTATATATAATGTTATTAATAGTGCTGAGTCATATTTTGCAATAGGCATTGTCACATTTGGCAGAGACCAAGTTTTGGCTGCACCTTTGTCGCGCAATCATAGTTATGTTTGGAGTCGTTATACTAATGCACCATTGCCTGACTATAACGCAACTGATATTGCAGCGGCGTTGCTTTATGCTCGCAATCAGTTTGCTCAAGACTCACATGGCAATTCTTTGGGGGGTCGAATTTTACTAATTAGTAATGGATTAGAAACTGACGGCTCGGCTATGGGTGTAATCGGTAGTCTTGTTAGACAACACATAAGAGTTGACACAAAGTTTTTTGGAACTCAAGCAACAGATGAATTTCAAATTGTGGATATTGTTTTGCCGGATGTGACGATAGAGATGGGAGACCTTGTTAATGTTGGCGTAGTAGTGGAGAGTGATTTTTCTGGTCCTGCATATTTGACTTTATTAAGTCACAATCAACAGGAATGGAGTGATGGAATAAGGATGGAGATTATGGTTACGCCTGGAAGACGCGTATTCACCTTTAATAACTATAGTTTTGAGACAGGTGGTTTACAGGTGTTGCGTGCTACTATTGACTGTGTGAGAACATTAAGAAATGTGGAAGGGGGAGAGCGTGATACGATGTCTCAAAATAACATTTTCTACAGGTTTTTCATTCTAGATAACCATGATAATATGTTAGTGTTGTATAGAGATAGAGATGCTGAAGAGATTTTACATTTAATGAATTTTATTGAGGAGAGATTCGGAACAGAGGATGCACCAGCAAATTTGACTGCTTTGCATGTTGATGAAGCACCAACCACTATCAGAGCATTGCGAGAGTTTGATAAAGTAATTTTAGCAAATGTGGGTGGCTATGATATGCCTGCTGGATTTAGCGATTTGTTGTATATTTATGTGCGTGATCATGAAGGCGGTGTTTTCGTTATGGGCGGAGACAGAGAGATTGAGGGCGGACACACAATTCCTAATGTTTTTAACCGTCTTGATATGCAAAACACACCTTCTTTAAACCGTATTATGCCTGTTGACACCATATCATGGACACCTCCGCTTGCTGTAATGTTGGTTATTGATGTATCAGGTTCTATGTCACAAGAGGATGTTCCTTTGCCGGGAGTGAATAGGTTGCAGTTGGCACAACAAGCGGCAGTTTATGCTTTAGGGGCATTGAATCAAAATCGTGATTATTTTGGTATTATTGCTTTTGACCATGAAGCAACTTTGATTTTAAACCTAACTTCTATGAGATATATTGATTTTATTGAGTCTCGTATTAATGGATTACAATATGCCGGAGGAACAGAGTATGAAGACGCATTGCGAATGGCAGGTATGCTTTTGCAAGCACATCGTGGAGTAGACAGGCGTCATATCATGTTTCTATCAGATGGTCAGCCAACTATGAATGGAAATGTTTGCAGGGGCGGAGTTCCTTGTGAATGCGGTGCTGCTATGTGTGCTGGAGGAAATGCTTTATTTACTGAACACCTTCCCTATTACCATCCGGATTACCAGCCGCGATTTGTTCATGAGAGAATTGTTTTAGATTTGTTTAGATATGCACGCATTACTACATCAGGTGTTGGAATTATGGGCTCTTTTGATACGGTTTTCAGAATAACAAGATATGGCAGGGGGAGGTTTTTGCCGTTTGGTATGCCACCTTTTACTCAAACGCACCATCTACCTGAGTTTTTGTTAGATGACTTGGCTAGCCCGCCTATTGTTGAGGGCGATGATGTTTTTGACCCATTAATTGATAGTTTGGGCTCTGTGGAATTTCGTGGCATTAACCCTGACTATTTGTGGGGATTGGCTCCAAATCAAAGTCTCCCTCTTTATTTGGAAGGTTTTTACGGAACTAGATTGCGTGCCGGTGCAACAAGGATTTTAATGGGGCCTCACGGAGTAGCATTGCATGCCAGATGGAGATATACTCACAGGGGGGCACAAAGAGGGAGAGTTGCGGCATTATCAACAAATATTTTGACAGAAAATTTGGATTTTTGGGAATGCGAAATATCTACTCAATTTTTATATAATGCTTTAAGAGCAGTAGCACCTACTCGTAATATTCGTGTAACGGAGTTGGAGATGCAAATTGGTTATGATAATTTTACTCGCAGAGTTAATGTATTCTCACACATAGGAGAGGGCGACGGCGATAGATTATATTTAACTGTAAATCGTCTCTTTGACTATGATAATAGTTATACCAATTCTTTTGATATAGGTATTAGGAGGCTGGATTTTCAAATTTGGGGAGAGGGAATTTATCATATTCGGTTGGAGCAACGAAGCAGTGATGGAGTGCTTAGGGGATATACGGAAGGATTTACGGCTTTTTCTTATTCAAAAGAATTTGATGCTTTTGTCCCGCTAGAAAACGGTATTGCTTTACTGGGTCTTTTGGCTGAGGCAGGACGGGGTAATTTTATTGAAGAAGATGAAGATGGATATGTTGATATTTCACCGATTTTTGCAGGAGCAATAGTTCCTGATAATGTAGAGATAGACCCAGGACCTTGGCTCATACTTGCTGCAATTATATTGTTCTTAATAGATATTGCAGCCCGCAAATTCAAATGGAAATGGCCTTGGGAAGTTGCAAATGATCGTCGTAAGAAAAGAGAACTCGAGCAACAACTTGCTTAAAGAGATTGGTAGGGTTAGAATTATTAAAATGTGATAAAGCGTGTTAATAGATGTATAGTTGTTTTTTAGCAGTGGATCGCAGGTCTTCGAAACTTTCATATTCCTTTGTAAATTGAAGGTCAACGGCTTCTAAATGTGTATACCGAGGAGGTACAATTTGGATTTTATATCATAACTTTACTTTAAGCAATAGGAGAAACAAAAATTATGAAAAAGAAAAAAATTGGATTATTATTATTAATGTTGTTGCTGATTTTTAGTGTGGCGATAATCTCAGGCTGTAATAGAAGGGTAACCTTAGAAACTCCTAATGTTCGCATTGACCAATTGACTCAAACGCTCGTTTGGGATATTGTGCCATGGTCAACAGGCGGATATCTTATAGATATCAATGACGATTTCATTGAATGGGAGGATAATGAATATGATCTTAGTGTGTTACCGCCTGGCACTTATATCATAAGAGTGCAAGCACTGACTACTGATGAAAATTTCTTTGTAAATTCAGAGTGGTCTGAACCTCTCACTTTTATTCGAGACGATAATTTTGGGATGATTTTTGAACGCACAGATTCTGGTATGTCTTATGAAGTTGTTAGTCGCGGTAGTGCAAGTGGCGATATAGTAATTAGGAATACTCATAATGGTGTGCCCATTACTCGCATTGCAGAGAGGGCTTTTCGAGATGCTACCACTATTACTAGCGTAATTATTGGTGATAATGTGACAGAAATTGCTGAAGATGCATTTAGAAGTGCTATTAATTTAACAAGTGTAACAATTGGTAATTCGGTAGTTTCAATAGGTGATAATGCTTTTGCTTTTAACCATAGATTGACTAATATATCTTTACCTGATAGTTTGCGAAATATTGGCAGACATGCTTTTTTCCAGACGCGTTTGATGACAGAGATTGATTTTGGAATGGGAGTTGAAAATATTGAAGAGTTTGCTTTTCATCAATCTGGACTGACATATGTAAATTTTCCAGATAGTTTGCGTTATATTGGAGTTGCAGCCTTTGCTGGTATGCCGGAAGCACGTGGACCACTGTCTAATATCACTTTTGGAAGCGGATTACGCTATATTGGAGAAGACTCTTTTAGATTTACTCGTTTAGAAAATCTAACACTACATGTCCCAAGCCTTGAAATTGGCACATCTGCTTTTGCTGAAAATTTAATGCTTACTTCCATTGATTTATCAGTTGCTCGTGTAGGGGAGTATGCTTTTTTTGGCAGCGTAAATTTATATGACATTACACTTCGAGAAACGGTTCAAAGTATAGGTCTTAGGGCATTTTACAATACTAGTCCTTGGCTTAACAATTATGGACTTATAGTAGTTGATGGCTGGGTAGTAGGGGAGAGAAGAGTTGAGCGAGAGCGAGAGTATCCGCTTCCTAATTATTTATACCCTCAACCTATAAGGCATTTAAATTTGCCTTACGGCATTGTTGGAGTTGCGGATAGGGCTTTTCATAATAATGTCAATTTATTGTCATTAAGTCTTGCCTCAACTGTGCGTCATATAGGAATGTTGGCATTTGCCTTTAATCGTAGTTTAAGTACTGTTACTATTTATGGGTCAGAACTGGAAACAATTGGTATACAGTCATTCTTCGGAACTAATAATTTGAACAGCATTTCTTTACCTTCTAGCGTGCGACGCATAGGGTCTGGTGCCTTTAGGAACGGTGGTATTTGGAACGCTGCGATAGCAAATTACGGCACCCGAATAGAAGGTTCTTTTTGTGATTTAACAAATACCTATAGTTATCATGACGGAGTTGTATATGTTGGTGGATGGACATTAGGGCATATCGATCCGGAAGTGGAACACATTGAAGTAGCAAGTGGAACTCATGGAATTGCTGATTTTGCTTTTAATGGGTTTAGTTATCTTGAAAGCATTAGTTTGCCTGAAGGGTTGCTTCATATCGGTGAATTTGCATTTGCAAGAAATGAATCTCTTGAGGAAATTCATCTTCCAAATACTGTTTTGACACTCGGTCTAGGGGCATTTTTTTCAAATGACGCTATGCACAGTGTAACACTTAGCAATAGGATTACACGAATAGAGAGATATACTTTCTTTCGAAATTTTGAGTTGCGAAATATTACGATACCCAATAGTGTAACTTATATTGGAGAATTAGCCTTTTATGAAAATGTTGCATTAAGTTCAATTACTTTTGGTAATAGTGTAGAGATAATAAATAGTTATGCTTTTTATCATAACAGATCTTTAACTACATTAATTTTACCTGACAGTCTCACTTATATTGGAGATCATGCTTTTAGAAATTTATTAAGACTTGATGTTGTTCGTCTTGGAAATGGTCTTAGGCACATTGGAGATCATGCTTTCAGGGAAAATCCACTTATGGGCAGAAGTGAAGGTTTTATTATTCCAGCATCGGTAAATCATATAGGAGACCATGCTTTTGTAAGAGCCAGGTCCATTGAGCATATAGTATTGCCTGAGGGTATTACTCGTATCGGCAAAGAATTGTTTAGATATGCGGATAGACTTCAAACTGTGGTTATTCCGGAATCGATCACAGAGATTGGAGAACTTGCGTTTTATGGAACAACAAACTTGCGAAACATCACGATTCCAAACTCAGTTTTGAAAATAGGTTGTCAGGCTTTCCGTTTTGCTGTTAGTTTGGAAAGCATAATTATTCCGTTTAATGTCAGCCAAATGGGTTCAAATATTTTCAGCGATATACAAGAAATTAAAGTGTATGTTCGCGCCGAAACTCGTCCTATTGGTTGGAATATCGAATGGGATTATGATGGGCATGAAGTTGTTTGGGGATATTTTAGTGACCATAGTGTTGCTTTAATTTTTGATACAAGAAGTGGAGATAGGGGAATTTCAACTCAAACAATTATCAGTGGACAAACTGCAACCGAACCAGAAAATCCAACAAGAGATAATTGGATTTTTATGGGTTGGTATAGTGATGTTGACATGACGCAACGATTTGATTTTGAACAAGCGATTACTTCAACCACTGTCGTGTTTGCAAGATGGGAGCAAGAGAGAATAGTATCGACAGGTGGCAATCACAGTTTTTCAATAGATGAGCAAGGAAATCTATGGGCATGGGGAAATAATTATTTTGGGCAGTTAGGAGATGGATATTTTGGACAATTACAAGATGGAACAATAGTAGGTAGATCTAGTCCGATTCAAATCAATTCGGGAAGACTGGGTAATGCGAAAGTAATAAGCATATCATCAAGTGCTAGCCATAGTTTAGCGATAGACGAGTTTGGTAATATATGGGCATGGGGAAACAACAATTGGGGACAATTAGGTAATGGAACAACGATGAGAAGTCCTATTCCATTGCAAATTAGTGCAGGGATGAGATTTACAAATGTATTGGCGGGTGACGGTAATAGTTTTGCATTAGACGCACAAGGTAATCTATGGGCATGGGGATTGAATAATTTTGGACAATTAGGTAATGGGACGACAGAGAGTAGTTTGTTCCCGACAATAGTAAACACAGCAGGCAGAATTAATAATGCTAGAGTAGTGAGTGTATCAACGGGAACAAATCACAGTTTAGCAATAGACGAATTTGGAAATCTATGGGCATGGGGAAGTAATGCTAATGGAAGACTAGGTGACGGAACAGCAATGGGCAGAACAAGTCCAGTGAGAATTAACACAGCAGGCAGAATTAATAATGCTAGAATAGTGAGTATATCGGCAGGTAATGGACATAGTTTGGCGATAGACGAGTTTGGTAATTTATGGGCATGGGGTTTAAACAGTTATGGTCAATTGGGTGATGGGACAACAACAAGTAGAAATAGCCCAGTTCAAATTAGTATAGAGGTCAGAGGGGAAAATGTGAAAGTAGTAAGCATATCAGCAGGTAATGAACATAGTTTGGCGATAGATGAGTTTGGTAATTTGTGGGCTTGGGGTTTGAACAATTATGGTCAGTTGGGAGAGGGAACAACAACCAACAGGCTAGCACCAGTTCAAATTAGTATAGAGGTCAGTGGAGAAAATGTGAAAGTAGTAAGCATATCAGCAGGTGTTGGACATAGTTTGGCGATAGATGAGCATGGTAATATATGGGCTTGGGGATTGAACAATCATGGTCAATTAGGGGATGGAACGAGAGTGAATAAACTTGAGCCAGTTCAAATTCTTAAAAGTTAAATGCGACATAATAATGTAAACATATATGCAATATATCTTGCATAATTTGTTGCTGATGTTTTAGTAGTTTTAAAAAGGATAGTGGCAACTTAATGATATATAAATTATTATATAAAGGAGTGCAAATATCATCAAAATGAAAAAAAATATTAATTCTATTAGCTTTAACATTGTTAGTGATATTAACGGTTGGTGTTTTTGTTGCATGTGAAAATAATGAGGAAATAGATATTCCAACAGCAATTTTGTTGGATATTCCAATAATAACTTCTATTTCTGGCACAGGACTAATAACATGGGAAAATGTGTCTTATGCTGATGGATTTGAACTTGACATCAATGGAGAGATAATAAAAAACAACATTAACTTACTATCAACTACAACTCACAGGCTCTGCTTTTTGGCATGCTGTGACAATAAGAGCATTAAGTAATACTGAACACATCATCGATTCTGATTGGAGTGAAGAAAGGCAAGTAAGAGAACTGGGGACTCCTGTTTTGAGGGCAGATGGAAATGTAGTGACATGGGGTGCAATTGCTGGGGCTATTCGATACAGGCTCATTATCAACGAAGCAGAGGAAATAGTCAGAACAGTTACTGATCGTAGTTTTATTTTGTCAGAACTTGATTCGAAAAATTTTAGAATTTCAATAAGAGCGGAAGCAAATAATGCTGTCTATTCCGTTTGGTCGGAGGATTTTAATCCAACGATATTCCAAATAACAATTGACCCAAGTAACTATGGTGATGTGATAACTAGGTTTGTTGCATCAAATACTACTTTATATGAGATGGGTATCCAAACACCAATATTCTATCGTCATACTTTTGAAGGGTGGTTCACAAATACGGAATTAACAATTCCTGCAAATTTTGATGCTCCGATAACGACGGATTTGGTTTTGTTTGCGAATTGGATTCGGGAACATCATTTTGTTGAGGTGCTAGCAGGCGATCAACATAGTTTTGCAATAGATGAATTTGGAAATTTGTGGGATTGGGGAAGTAATGGCAATGGATAAATTAAATGAGATAGGAAATAGGGTTAAATTTAATTGTGATAATAGGTTAATCAGTCATAAAAAAGAATGTTTTTGAATCTTATTTTATCCCAAAGATAATTGAAATAATTATCTTTTTTAGAACTGATTAAATATAAAGGATTAATAAATTAGAAAATTTTGAAAAAAATGAGGAAGAGCAGATGAAGGTTTTGATTGTTGGGGTTACCTTTGGCAATGAGGACAAGAATAATAGTATGGATGAACTTGCTAGTTTGGTTTGGACTGCGGGTGGTTTTGTCGTTGGGATGGTCGAGCAGAATCGTGTCAAAGTTGATGCTGAGTTTTTTGTCGGGAGCGGAAAGGTTCGTGAAATCAGAGAGTTTGCGGAAAGTAATGAGGCGGAATTAATTGTTTTTAACAATCAATTAAGCGGGCGGCAGATTAAAAATTTGGTTGATGAAATTAATATTTCTGTTATTGACAGGAATATGTTGATACTTGATATTTTTGCAATGCGTGCGCAAAATCAAGAGGGGAAGTTGCAAGTTGAATTGGCACAATTAAATTACAGTTTGCCAAGGCTTATCGGGCAGGGGGTGCTGATGGATAGGCAAGAAGGGGCAATTGGGACGAGGGGACCGGGCGAGACCAAACTTGAATTAGACAGGCGTGTCATAAGGCGTAAAATTACTGAGAAGAAAAGAGAGATTGACAAACTAACAAAGCAAAGAGAAGGCCGAAGAAAAAAACGCATGGAAAGTGAAAAAAATGTTGCAATTGTCGGCTACACAAATGCCGGAAAATCAACGCTCATGAACTCTTTTACAAAAGCGGGAGTTGAAGTTGAGGACAAGTTGTTTGCAACACTAGACACAACAACCCGAAAAGTTTTTCACGAGATTGGAAAGGAATACACCCTCACCGATACAGTCGGTTTTATCAGCGATTTGCCGCATGAATTCATAAAAGCATTCAAGTCAACACTGGAAGAGGCGAAATATGCTGACCTGCTTTTGCTTGTTGTTGATATTTCAAGTGAACAAATAGAGAAAGATGTCCAAGTTGTTATGAATGTTTTGGAAGAGTTGAATGTTTCAAACAAGACAACAATAGTTGTTTTTAATAAGATTGATGCATTGCGTAAGATATTTGAAATTAAAGATAATGATTTAATGGAAGAAAAATTGAATGAAAAAACAAGCGGAATAGAAGAAATTAAACGCTTTGAAAAAGTTTTTATTTCAGCAAAAAAAGGCGAGGGGATTGATGAATTAAAACAGGCAATTGTTAAAAATCTGTGGGGATAACTGAAAAATTTTTCAAATTATTTTACTGTTTTAGCGCTTGACAAGTCTGAGGAAGATTGATATACTGGATTATATTTGGGAGAATTTTATTAATGATTGAAATACTACTAATTATAAATTTGGTCATGATGGGAAAGAGACTTTCTGTGAGAGGCAAAAATTTTAATGCTTTGTCGGAGTCGCAACAAGCATGGGTTCACTCATTATATTCGAAATTTAAAAATTCAAGAGCAGGTCGAAAAAATCCAATGACAGTTGAAAAATATTTGGCAAAATTGTCTGCGGAATAGATTAAACATATGATTTTGGCTATTATTTGTTTTTTGTTCACTGCTTTTGTGGTAACAATTATTCTTTTGGCGGGCTTTGGAATTATATAACTCACATTCACATAAAAACTAAGGAAGGTAAATTAAAAATATGGAATTAACATGTAACAGTATTGAACTGGCGAGAGCGGTTGAGAAGGTGTCGAAGGCTATAAGGAGTGCTAATGTTTTGCGCCCTGCTTTGACCGGAATAAAATTTAAGGCTCAAGGGAAGAGTTTGACGCTTTATGCGACAGACTTAGAGATTGCAATTGAAAAGACGATTGTGGCGTCCGTTACTGAAGAAGGTGAAGTTATAGCACCCGGAGCAACATTAAAAGACTTTGTCAAAAGTTTATCCGATGATACTGTTGAGATAAAAAGCGAAAACTTGAGATTGACGATTAACTATGGAAAAAGCGTTGCGGTCATGAATTGTTTTGACTTGACAGAGTTTCCGAAAACACCGGCGGTTGAAAAAGAAAAAAGTATAACTATTGCAAAAGAGGAGTTTAAAGATGCTGTGTCAAAAGTTGCGTTTTGTGCTGCAACTGATGAAGCAAGACCACTACTAAAAGGAATTTTGCTTAAATCCTATGGTGAAAAACTTGATTTTGTTGCTCTCGATGGCTATCGCATGGCGAAAGTGACGAAAAAAATCGGAAAAGGCATTGAAGATATGTCGAGAATCGTTCCTGCAACTGCCCTTAAAATTGTTGAAGGATTGGTTGAGGCGAGCGATGAGATGATGGTTTTGAACTTTGAAAAGAACTATCTTCTTGTTGAAATTGAATATACTCGCATTATGGTAAGACTTTTAGAAGGTGATTATCTTGACTATAATCAAATAATTCCAAAAGAATTTGAAACAACACTTATTGTTCCTCGTGACGCATTCAAAGCGGCGCTTGAACGAGCAAGGCTTCTTTCACTAAAAGACACAAGTTTGGTCAAATTTGACATAGGCAGAAATTCAATCAATCTCACCGCAAACGGAACTGAAGGAAATTTGGACGAGAATGTCTTTGTCAAAAATAACGGAAGCGATGTTAAAACCGCATTTAATGTTAAATATCTTCTTGATTCACTCTCAAAAATCGAGTCAGACAGTTTTGCATTCAAATGCTCTTCAAATACTATGCCGGCAGTCTTAGAACCAATCGGCGGAAAAGTTGATGCGTTGTTTTTGGTTTTGCCGGTGAGGGTTATAAACTAAAGTAATAAATTACAAATTACAGTTGACGGGTCTTCGACCTCTTTGTTGTGATAATTCCATGTATTATAATCTCAGGCAAAAGTATTTAAAATACTTGCGATTCTGAAATAATGTGACGACCGTTTTTGTAATAAAGTGATGCTCGTTTTCTTAATAATGTTGCATCAGCGTCTGCGTTTTCGTGGAAATGTTGCACCGCATAAAATATAATAGAGGTATGTATTTGTTTACATAACTTGATAAAAAATGTTATACTAAAATTCAAGTAAGTAAAAATTATGCTCGCTTGATAGAAAAAAATATAGGATTTTTAGCCACTTCCGATTTAAATTCAAATTAGCAAAAAATATAAGGATAAACAAAATGAAAAGCATGGATGAAAACAAATTTAGTAAAGAAGCAATGATTACGGTAAAAGGTAGTGCAAGAGTTGTCACAAAGCCAGACCACGCAACTTTTAATGTTGGTGTGGAGACGATTCATGCTAGTCTTTCGACTGCACAAACAGATAATACAAAAATTATTGACAAACTTTTTGCAGTTTTAGAAAAGCATGGGATTTCAAAGGATGATTATAACACAAACTCTTTTTCATTTTTTCCGGAGCAGGATTATAGTGGTGGTAAGCCAAAGTTTATAGGCCATAGGGTTAGTAATTCCATTGCTATCAAGGTGCGAGACATTGATAAAGTAGGGCAAATCATTGATGCGGTTTCCTCTTGTGGGATAAACAATATGCATGGGTTGCATTTTGCCGCTAGCAACACAGTAGAGGCTTATAACGAAGCACTTGTAAAAGCGATAGAAGCAGCAAAACAAAAAGCAACTGTTATTTTTGGACTTAGGGATAGTAAATTGATTATTACAAAAGTAAAGGAATTAACCACAAACCAAGACTCCTTTATATCTCGTAGTGGCGATGTGCTGGCTCTTTCCGCAGATAGCGAAACACCGATACAGAGTGGCAATACATCTGTTTCTGCCGAAGTAGAAATGGATGTTGTATTGATGTTCTAGAAACTAAATAATTTAATATTAACGCTTAGAAGACAGTCAAATCATGGCTGTTTTTTTTATGGATATTATATGATAAAGGCAATAGGACATTGAAAAGAAAATCAAAGACGGTGTGGATTTGGTTTACTATGAAAAGTAACAATTGTCAATGGAATATGCTTTCCCCCAGTGTCGGCATATATTGTTCAAACTGTGTGTCAGTTGCAATCCAGTGAGAATCAATATTTTTCCTGCTTCTTACCTCCACTCTTGCTGAACAATGCCGTGTCGGCAGGGTGTGCAAGATGTAGGCGAGTATTCAAACTGATATGACACTCAAATAAGAGGCAAAACCCGAAAACATCTCAATCTCAAAACACCCCTCGTATTCCACAGTCTAAGGCGATAATAGCCAGTCTCTACGACTTTAGGCGGAGCAAACGAAAATAGAGCCGACCCGAAAACAAAAAGCCGATTTAACTTTATAACTTTATTTCTAAAGTGTCCAACTTTTGGGATGCATTTCAAAATCAAGGCAGCCGTTCTTTTTATGTCCTAGGAAAAAACGACTGCAAGCACTTTTAAACATCCTTGACTACTAGCCGAGACGATCGCCATGAAGTTAATAGTTGAACCTCAAGCGAGGGATAAGCCAAAGGAGGCTTTTTTATTTTTTAATTATTCTTAACTACATCCATCGGCTTTCTGTTTCGGGGATTTCGTCGCTGTTTTTTCTTAGTTTCGGGAGGTATTCACAAGATATGGAGATGATGAGCATGATGACTAAAGACAGAGGACCGACAACATACCATTCTAAGATGGTGTTTGGGACGAATGGACGATAGATTTCCATTTGAATATCGACATTAAATGCATGGGCGAGAAAGTGACCGAATGTTAAATAAGCACACATTCCAAGGAGCATGCACCACCAGTTTCTAAAATTGGGTTTAAATTCGCCGGTTACTATTAATAGAACTGCCAAAAAACTCATTAGAGTGTGAAAAACCAGCATTGAAAAGGTTCTTTGTTCAAATATTGTCCCGGTATTTGCAAATGCCGGAACCGGATAGATTATTGTGACCAGTCCTCCTATGAAGGCAATATAGACAACGCAATGAAAAATTTTGTGGTTTCTGTTTTTGAAAAGTATTAATGTCAAGGTTGATAAAAGTAGTGCTGAGATGGTGCAAAACGAGTCGGGGATTAATTGATGCATATTCTCGTTAAGAATGGCAACGCTTAATCTGTTCCAAATAAGAGTTGCAAATAAAGTTACCGCAACGACATTAATAACAATGTTTTTGCTATTTTGTGATTTGCAAAATAATTTGATAACAATAAGAGATGCTATCGAAAGTGAGAGGGCAACTACTAAAAATAAAATATGTGAAAGTTCAAATGCATTATTCATGATTAGTTTTTAAACTCCTTTTTTTGATAATGATAAATAATAATGACAAAAGAAATAAATTGACGCTACGCTAGATTCTTCGCTTCGCTCAGAATGACAAAAGAAACAAATCTAGCATAGCATAGTTTTAATATTCATTTCCATAAAAGTGTCGAAGACACATTTGCAAATTTTCTAGACAAAGAAAAAAAAGAAAAGCATACTTATCATCAATATTTAACACTACTATATTTTTATATGTAATATTATATATAAAATTTCTCTATATGTCAAGTCAAATATAAAATTTTTTTTGTATAATATTTTATATAAACAAGAACAAAACAACAAGACACGAATATGTATGGCATTATGCATTTGATTACTTGGAGGGACTTAATATATTGTCTGCTATTACATAAAATTAAGAAAGAGATGAAATAAAAAAACAGCGTCAATTTTTTTGAATTTGACGCAGGTTTTTTGTGTAATGTGCGGGCGGTCATTGACCGCCCTTACAATTATTCAATCACACATCACTAATAATAATCTCGTAGGGGCGTTTATTGAACGCTCGCAAATTATGCGATGTGTATTGTGCAATTATTTGAGTTGCTCTAAATTGCTTCCCAGAATGCCATTCCGGCGTTTGACATGGGGGAGATGCCGACTGCCAGTCTTGCGTTGACACCTTCTCTCATTCTGAAAAAGCGGTTGAGGTTGTGAAGAGTTGTTCCATAGACAACAATATCGCCGGAGTTATAGAAGTTGTGACGATACCAGTAGTTAACCATTTGAGTTCCGACTTTTCCATGCCAAGCGTTTCTGTGCCGCATCCATGGACCATAAGCGGATTGCTCAAAATAGAAAACTTCGCCGTCACTTATCATATAGAAAAAGTCCGGAACGCTGGTATGCAATGCTTCTCCCAAAAGATTCCAATAAAGATTTCCGAGAGCAGGGTGTGTGTTTGATTGAGAGGGCGAGTGCCAAAACATATGAATTCCGACAGAGTTTACTGTGTAGACAAAAGGAATGCCTGTTCTGAAAGGAATATGAGTCCAATCAGAGCCTGCTCCGGGAATTTCATTTGTTGAGCCTGTTCCGTTTCTTCTCCAAAGTGTTCTTGCTCCGTTATAGATAGTGTAGACATAATCGTTGTCAACGGGGAAAATTCGTCTTGTCCATTCGGGGTTTAAGATTGAAGGCTGACTTGGAATAACTCCCGGTGCAAAATTTCTTTCCCAAACAACAGGACGGTTGTTGACTGTTGTGATAATAAGTTCTTCACCGGAGGCGTCAAAAACAAATCTTCTCCAGTGAGGACTCTCATCACTTGGTGCATAACCTGTTATGCCTGAAGACGGAGCATTAAATGCTTCCCAGAAAATCTTTTCATTGGTCTCTTCATCTATTGTGTAGGCATGGTATCTTAGCGCTGTGTTCCAAGTATTGTGTCCGACTTGATGATAAGTTTGATTTGGGTCAAATCTTTCAACTCTTCTGAATCTTGGACTTGTGTCAAAGTTTGTTGGATTATACCCTGCCCATGCGTTGATAACGAGAGCAAAATATCCTGGGTTTGGTCTGTGAAGAACTTCAAAAAGTCTTGTTGCGGTGTGAACGCCCGATAAAGGTCCGGAAAGAGGAATAGGTCTTTGAGTTTCTTCCCATGTCAAAATTCTTCTAAAGTGATCAGGGGCTTGAAGAGGGGTGATGCCGATGCCTGAGTGACCTGTGACTTGGAAAATAAAACCTTGATATTCAACAAGTCTGCCTGCCCACTCTCCATCGTAAGTTGTTGTCGGTGACCAAGGCTGAACAGTGGTTAATCCGTCAAAATTGAAAACTTCAGTCCAAGCGGCCGGATTAGTAACCGGATTGAATGTTGCCCCCCAAGCATGGACAAGAGTAAAAAATCTTTCTTCGCTTCCAACTATGCTTTTAACAAAGTCGCCGACTTGATAAGAAGTTCCAAAAGTCCAATTCGGAACAGTTGCCGCAGGGTCATGCGGAATAATTTCCTGCCAATAAAGAGGGTTTGCAGGAGAAGCAGTGTTGTTTTGAATCAGTGAGACATGGAAAACACCGTGATGAAGAACAACCGAGTGAAGATTCCATGCTCTTTGATACCAAATTGGAGTATCAAAAATTGAACGGTCAACGAAAGGAATTTCTTGCCAAATAGCAGAATTAGTTCCCGGCTCGGCATCAAGAGTTGAAATTTTCCTAAAGTGCGCTCCCATATGGGTGACTAGTGAGCCAATAGGGTAGGATTGATTGACCCAAAAAGGTGTAACTCTGAACCAATCATTTCCAATGCTCGGAGTGCTTGTGACGGAGTCGTGACGAGCAAGGTATCTTCTTCCGTTGTGAAGAATGGGAGCGTGTGAGCGAGTGTAGGTTGAAAGCGGATTGAATACAGTCGCTTGATTAGAAAACGGAATGCTGCTCAATGAAATGGCTTGATCGAATGCTTGCCATGAGTCAAAAATACTCAAAGACACGCTTCCTGTCGCCGTCACTGCAATAATCACGCCATCAGTTTTGAACATGAATATGTCATATTGATTGACCGAAACAGGGCGGTTTGGTAATGCTTGTGTGTCAGCATCGCCTAAAATGTGAATTCTGCGAGTGCCGTTTTGAATTAATGGGTCTTGTTCGGTAAGGACGGCAACTGCATCGTCAAAATTAACGATAACACCTTCTCTTGTGTCCCATGAACCTATGCGGACAATTGTTGAAAAAAGAGAGGGTTCAGATTGAATTTCACTGCCCCAAAAGGCAATAGTTCTTGGAATAAACGGCAAAAAAGCAATCACACCGGCGAGCAGCACGCTAAGGATTGCTATTAAAACTCTTTTTCGAATTCTATTCGTTTTTATTGAGTTATTAGTTGTTGTTTGTTCCATTTTTTTAAATCTGCCAAAGACAGTTAGAAGTTGTGGTTTTCCCACAAGATTGAATTAA
This sequence comes from Bacillota bacterium, assembly GCA_009779975.1. Lineage (GTDB taxonomy): Bacteria > Bacillota > Clostridia > Christensenellales > Pumilibacteraceae > WRAY01. Next base: position 21,007 of record WRAY01000022.1, read on the forward strand.
ATTCTGTGTCAAGTCTATCTCTTAAATTTTCAATAGCACACATTTTTCTTTCTTCCATTTTTTCTTTTTCAGGATTTTTTCTGAAGATATAAAAAATGATAAGAAGGCAAGTAAGATTAATAATTATTGACAGTATGCCCGAGGTGCTGGTGAGATAGGCTATGATGTTTCCTAAGAAGCGGCTTTGAAAATCAATCCGTCCGATATAAACATTTGAGCCTCGAAGTCCGTCCTCTGTCACCAAAATTCTGTCAGGGGCTATCCCCTCCGCTGTTCCGCTTGTTCTGAACGCTCTTTCACCGTTTGGACCATGTTCAATTCCGATGATTTGATGGGTGACAGGTAAGCGGACGATTTGATTGTTTGAGTTGAAGGACTGATAGAATGAAATAATATCACCGACCTCCAATTCACTCACAGGGATATTACGAACAACAACCATATCATTATATCGAAAATTAGGTTCCATACTGCCTGTGTTGGAAATAAGCATTGTTCTGAAACCGAAAAAACCAAAAGCAAAAGAGGGGAAAAAAAGATGAGAAATGATGAAGAAAACAACAAAGAGGACGATTGGAATGAAAAGAATCCATCCAATAATCGCCCTGATTAGTCTAAAAGTATTCGCTTTTTGTGTTGCTGCCGCTACCATTGTTCTTTCTCTCTTTTTGTTGCTATTGCATAATACACAAAAGCACAACGCATAGTGAAGTTGAATAAATTCTAACATCTATTGTGCGTTGTGCATTGTGCGTTGATTTGAGGATTAGTCTACCCAGAATCTGAATCCGAATACTGCTTCTTGTCCTGCGATTTGAGCGTATTGGGCAGGACCTGAAGTTTGGTCCATCGTGATGATGATTGTCACAACAAGTGCTTGAGCATCATTGCCGACAATTGCTTGTTCATCTTCAAATTGAACTCTGAATAATGGTTGACCGTTTCTTCCTGCAACTCCTGCAAAGTTAGTAGAGCCTATCATTATTGTGTTCAATTCAATGTTCAACACTCCGTTAACTCCGTTAAGGTCGTCTCCGGTTTCGCCTGTTCCTTCCCAGAAAACATCAATATCAAATCGGATTTCGTTTGTCTCATTAGAACGAGCAGTGATGTCAAAAGGGACAAGAGCAAGGTCAGGAGTTGTCGAGTCAGAAAATCTCAATTGAGTTGAAACCGTTTGACCGGTGCCGATGTTGACGGTGAGATTGTTGTCTGCCTCCGCTCCGCTAACGCCTGCGCTCCAAAAAGCGAAGGTGATGCCGACCGTTGAAAGCATTAGTAAAACCAGTGCTATGACGATGATTGTTTTGATTCTTTTCTTTGATTTTTGTCTTTGCATTTTTTCTCCTTTGGGCACGCATGCCCTTTGTCTTTTTAAGTATTTCTAAGATGCCTCTTAAAAAATAAGACTGTTTTTGTTAGTCATGCTATGCGGCAAATGTTTTTTTGTGAAAGTTTGTTTTTCGCAACAAACATTACCTTCAAGCACTATAATAATTATATGATATAAGCACACAAAATGTCAATACTTATTACATAATTCCTTCATTTTTATTAAAAAAATCGCATAAAAATCAGTATTTTTACACACAATACAAAATTTTGTTAATATTTTGTTCACAAATAGCCTAAAACAGCAGTTTTTTGATGTATTTTAATCGAAAATATATTAAAGAATGTTTAGCACCCTGAATATTTATCTGTATGTCAAATTTATTTTTCTTATATAAAGTGTTTGACTTGTTTTTAAAAATAGTTTAATATAAAAAATGTTAAATGCATAATTTGATATGGTGATAGATAAAAATGAAGGATAAAGACAGTTAACATAGACATCGACAAACTGCATGATACAGCGAGTTGTAGCGCAGCTTGGTAGCGCACTACTTTAGGGAAGTAGGGGCCGTGGGTTCAAATCCCGCCAACTCGACCAATGGAAAGAGGAAGATATATTTTAAGGGATTTGAACGCGAGGAAAAAGAAACAGTGCTCAATGCACTGTTTCCCGAGTTGGCGTGAAAGCAGGCAAATGCCTGCGGAGCAAATCCCGCCAACTCGACCAAAATCGTCCGAACTAAATTCTTAGTTAAAATGGAGAAAAGAATGGGAATATTTGATATTTTCAAAAAGAAAAAGCAAGAGCAAGTAAATATAGAGATTATTCAGAAAAAAACATATGTTGGCAATGTTTTTTTAGATAAATATCCGTATGGCAATGAACCCATAGAGGAAACAATAAGCATATTTAATAAAGATTTTAAGATTGAAAAGTTTGTTTTGCCAAAAGGATTTCGTGAATTTATAGCAACTAAAAAAAGATATGGCTTCCCCTTAGATGAGGTTCCTGAGTTTGAAACAATACCCTACGAAGAAATTTTAGATGTTGCCTATAATCTTATAATGGGCAGTGATATTTTTAGTCTTCCGCCACTTTGCATTCCTTTTGGTAGTGGAGAGAGTGGGCATGAAGTCTATTCATTAGATTACTCTCAGTGTGGAATTAATGGAGAGCCACAAGTTATTCTTACAGATGATGAAGAGATTGATTATGAAGACAATGAGGATGTCTCAACTTATAATTTCAACAAAGTTTACGCATCTAAAGATTTTGAACAGTTTTTGAAAATAGTCAGAGAAAAATAATCGCATTTTCAAACCAGAAATCAAAAAATTATCAATCGTTCCAAGAAATTTATTTTCTATTTTAAATGACTGACTATTAAGTCAAAAAACAGGAGGAAGATTTTATGAGAGGAAGAAGACCCGGGGGCGGGTTTCGTCCAAGCGCTCCGAGAGCGCCAAGGGCGCCGGCACCAAGAGCGCCGAGACCGCCGAAGGTGCCAAGGAGTGCTGCGAGCAGAAGAAGGAGGCGTGTGATTGGCACTGCTGCCGCTGTCGGAGTGGGAGTAGGTGTTGGTGTTGCAATGGGAAGAAGAGGAAGAAGACATCGCAGAAGCAGTGTCGGAGGTTCACTTGCTGTTGCGTTCGGAAGTTTGATGATATTCATTGGGATTGCAGCGACTATTGTCGGATTTGTTATTCCTGATGTGAGAACTCTACTTTTAACAATCGGTTTTATTGTTTTGGGGGTTGGAATATTTTTGACTATATTGGGAAGTATTTTGTCATCTGTCTTTAGGGCAAGAATGGCAAGAACAATAGCGCAAGACATGACAAACCAAAACATGCAAGGAATGCCGCCGAATAATCAATGGGGTCAGCAAGGACAACAAAATAACCAATGGGGCGGTCAACCTCAAGGTCAATGGCAGCAACAACCCCAACAACAGCCGCCGCCAAGACCGGCAAACTGCCAAGGATGCGGCTCACCGGCAGGGCAAAACAATTTCTGCGATTTTTGCGGAAACAGAATAGTATAGAATAATTTTTCAAAACAAGGGAACAAAAACATTCCCTTGTTTTATTTTTAGAGGCGCTTAATTTTGATGATTGAAATTACTTATTGGGACTAGTTGATTTTAAGTTTAAGGTGCGGGCTGTCGCTTCACATTGTGCGGGACGCCGAGGGCGGCGTCCCCTACAGTTTTTTTTTGTAGTGTGATATTCTGGAATGGGAATAAATTGTAGGGGCGAGCAACGCGAGCCCGATTAAATTATCGTTATTATGTTGTCCATTATTCGGGTTCGCGTTGCTCATCCCTACATAGTGGGCATTGTTCAGCAAGAGTGAATGATAAGAACCACGATTTGCAACTGACACACAGTTTGAACAATGTATACTAGTTTTGTTGGTTCGTTATTTGATGGAGTGGCTCGTGATTATCGTTTTTCATTGTGCGGGCGGCAGATTGCCGCCCCTACAGTCATTTTGACGAGTTCTTTTTAACAAAGAAGCATTATTGATTCTAATGAGGTCAGTGACCGCCTCTACGATTTTGTTGTTGATAATCGGATGAAAAATTAACTGTAGGGGGCGTATTGTTCATAAGGCACACCTAAAATGAAGTTAGCAGAAAGCAGATAATTTAGGTGTACTTCTTGACACAAAAGAGGGCGGCAATCTGCCGCCTGAACAATTTTGATAGTAAAATTTATTTGCCTTATGTTTTGTGGTATAGTAGCGTATCTTAATATTCATTTCAATTTCATATCAACTCTATTGACGAAAAAAGTCGTTATCTTTGTAGTTTTTTTATCACGATTATTTAAGTATTTCTCATTTTATTAAGTGAAATTCTAAAGAGTTCAGATATGTCTTTGTCAATTTTTGAAACTAATATTTCGCCAAAAGACACAAGCATTTTTGTTTGGCTTATGATTTTTTGAACGGCGTTTTTGTCGCATCTTGCGTCATCCAAAGATGACATCAAAATGTCAAGAAGTTCAAAAACATTTTGAATCTTCAAATTATGAAATTGAATGTCTTCTGTTAAATTTGTTAAGTTATCCATGTTTTTATTATACTAGTCATTTTGACTAGTGTCAAGTCATTTTGACTAGTTTATGATATAATTTTTTTATGAATTCATTTAAAGATAGAATAAAAGAATTGCGTATTGAAAAAAATTATACACAATTGGATATTGCCCAAGCAGTGCAAGTTTCGGAATCTACTTATGCTAATTGGGAGCAGGGACGCAGAGAGCCTAATATTGACGGAATAATTAGACTTTGCAACTTTTTTGGAGTAACAGCAGGATATTTGATTGGTCTTGAAAACTTTTATGGCTAATATATTCAAAAACTACATAGAGTGTTTTGAGGAAGTGAAAAATATTCTTTCAAAAAGAAAAGTGAGTCTTGACGAGACTCACTTTGTTGTCACAGAAGAAGGAGTGACAAGTGCGGTTGAGAGATTGCTTTTTTCAATGCACAACCACCAACCACCAACCACCAACCACCAATTAACAGGGGCATTTGACATTGAGGTTGTTTCGTTTCCCCGACTTTTTTATAAATTGAAAGAACGCTATGAAGTTCAAGAGGGAAGCGTTTTGGACATAGTTCCGTTAAATAGAAGCGGAGCAATAATGCTTTTGAAAAAAGTAGTTTTTGAAAACATTGACAAAATAAAAGTTTTTGCAAGGAGTGTTAAGTTTTCGGGTTTTTTTGAGGTTTTGTATGACACGATTTTGCAATTGTCAATGCACAATGAACAAAACACAATTGATGATAAAGTTTTGTTAAAAAATTCAACTGATTATAAACTTTGGGAGATTTGGTTGATTAGTGAGTTGTTTTTTGCAGAATGTCAAAAACATAAATATGTTGATAAAGTCGGGCAGTTGCAATTGCTTAAAGAAATTGCTGAAAAATTAGATTTAAAGAATATGCACTTTTATTTTGTTGGGATTGATGAGTTTTCCGGTGTTGAGGGAGAAATAGTTAAAATGCTTGAAAAGAGGGGAAAAGGTGTTTTTCATTTTGAATCAACCTCCAACCACCAATCACTAATCACCAATCACCTAACTCTAATGAAATCTTCAGACGAGCATGACCTTATTAAAAGTATAGCGTCGAGGATTCGTCACAATCTAATTTGCGGAATGAAGTTTTCGGATATGGCGGTTGCGGCAAATGCTGACAGTCATGACAGGATAAAGAGAATTTTTTCGGAATATGATATTTTGTTTCATCTTGATGAAAAATTGATTGTTTCGGAGCAAGAACTGGCGAGGTTTGTTTTGTCAGTGATTAGCAATCAGCGGTCAGCGGTTAGTGTTGAGGATAATTTTTTTGGAAACTCTGCCATCACCGAGTTGCAAATCACAAATCACAAAAACATAAAATCCTTCGTTGAAGAAATTTTAACTATTGCAAATGCTGAAAAAAAATCTGAAGAATTATCGAAAATATGTTCTATTGACCTAACTCAAGTGCCGAAAAAAATGCTTGAGACGGTGCAGATGTGCGTTGCGATAACGGATGATTTTTCTTTGCAGAAAAAATTGTTTACTGAGGGACTAATGTCCCAAAAAATATCGCTTGTTCCGAAAACTGTTGATATGGTTGAAATCGGGGGAGCGGATAATTTTTTGGGAAATCGATATAAAGAAATATTTGTTCTTAATTTTTCAGAAGAAAATTATTTTTTCCGCAAAAAAGATTTGGCATTGTCAAATAAGGATTTGACAAAACTAGGGATTGAAAAAGACGATTTGAAAGACATTGAGAGAGAAGAGAAAAGATTAAAAACAGTGTTAGGACAGAGTGAAAAAGTATTTTTAACAATTTTAGACGGAAGCGATGAAGAGCCATTTGTCAAAGAATTGAAAGAGAGTGCGAAAGTTGTTGAAAACAGGTCAGCGTTTTCAGATGATTTTTTGTTTAAAAATAATCAATCAGCAATCAACGATCAGCAATCATTAAACACTATATATGAAATTTTGTCGCACGAGGCAAGGGGTGTTGAAATAGCACTGCTTAGTGAAAAGGCAATAAAAGATGGAGAGAGGGGAGTTTTTTTTCATGGTGATTTAATTGATGCATTGGAGGGGAGAGTGGAGGAGTTTGAGGACACAGCGAAAGAGAGGTTTTTGTTTTCAACGCAAAACAATTCCACAACCACCGACAACAAATCACCAATCACAAATCCCCAAAACAACAACAATGCTTCATTTGATATTCTTCATTCCTCGTTAAAAACTATTTCCGCTTCTCGCCTTGAAACATATTTTTCATGTCCTTTAAAAGCGTTTTTGCGATATAGTTTGAATTTGAAAAAAACTGAAAAGGATGAAATTCAGCCTTATGAAACAGGTAATTTTTTGCATGAGGTGATGGAAAAAGTTTTAGGGAATAGAGATTGGGGAACAGGGAGCAGTGATGATGAAATTGAAAAACGAGTGAGGGAAATTTGTCAGGATATTTTAGAAAAGGATGAAAGGCTAAAAAAAATTTTGAAAAAAGGGCAAGAGGAGAGGTTAATTAATGAGGCGGTAAGACTTGCGAAAATATTAATTAAACAAGTTGAAAAAGGAGCGTTTGTTCCGACATATTTTGAAAAAAAGTTGAGTGAGTTTGAAAAGCCATTAGAATTTTTAACACACGATGAAGGTGTTAGGGATTTGTCAGCGCACAATGCACAACGCACAATGTATAATGATAGTCAAATTGCAGGGATGAGCAATGCGAACCCGAATAAATTTAACAATGATAAAAGCGGGTTTGAGTTGTTTTCTTCTGCAAGCACTATCACCAACCACCAACCACTAACTACCAGTCACCAACTAAAAGGCACTATCGACCGCATTGACTTATTCCATGACCCAAAAACCGACAAAACTTATGCTCGGATTATTGACTACAAAACAGGAAAAAGAGAGAAAACGAAATTTTCTTTTAAAGAACTTTACTATGGCAAAAAAGTGCAATTAGCGTTATATGCAAAGGTGCTTTTGGAAAACGGTTTTGACATTGCGGGAATTTTTTATTTTCCGCTTAATGCAGGAGTTTTTAATGATGATGAGACTGATTTTAGATTAGAGGGAATATACTCAAATAATGCAGACATTTTAAATGCTCACGACATTGCGCTGAGCATTCCTTTGTCTGAGAGTTCCGTTATTAGGGCGGCAACAAAAAAAGACGGAACTTTGAACAAAAACAAAAGTAGAAATGCATTCAGCAAAGAGGAGTTTAAAAAAATAATTGACTATTCGTTTAAAGTTTGCAAGCAAGCAGTCAATGAAATGAATGAAGGAAGATTTGAAGTTAAGCCGCTTAAAGACGAATGCCTTAAATGTGACTATAAAGATGTTTGTCTAGGGGCAGAAAAAAAAGAAAGAGAAATGAAAAGTGTCAGCGGAAAAGATATTTTACAAGGGTTTTCGACCCATTTGTTGGAGTGATTGATTTTATTAGTAATATCCGAAAAAACAGTCGAAGACTGTTGACAACACCCTTCGGGTGCTTTGTTGGGCTGGTTACCGGACTAGCAAAACCCGACAAAAGCATCAAAGATGCTTGACAAAATTTGAAGGGTGTGGTATTATATAAACATGAAAAATTATTGTTACTATATATGAATGCGATAATTTTTTATGTATAGTTAGCAGTGAGAGTGAGTATGAAAAAGAATAGTTTTATAAATTTTTTCACTCAAACAACAAAAAGAAAATTGATTTCTTTATTTTTTTTGTTTGTGGTGATAATTTTGGCAGTATTATTTCTTGTTCTTGTTTTGCGTAATGGCGAAGAACGGGAAAATTTTGCTGATGGAAAAGACGGGGTTTTTTTTGCAAACACACAGTCTTGGTCTAGTTATGTTAGAGTAACTGTTGCCTCTGAAAGGCAATTAATTGAACAAAAGTTTGGAGAAGGTGCATCCGGTGATGTGCCATTATTACTAGAACTCTTAGATGATTATTTGACCATGTCTTTTAATACGGCAGAAGAAATTTGGAGTCAATATGAGAGAACACTTTTGAGAGATCGGTATTTTTTTGATAATTTTATTCAAAATAGAATTCTCATCATACGAGAAAATGTGGTGCATTTTAAGCCTTATTTTGTGATGGGACTTGACAATTTTTATGTTCGTTCAAATATTTCTTATTTAAATGGACGATATGAATTCAAATCTCCGTCAGGAGGCGTTTTGTTTCCAACTTTTACTTATGCATCATTTGTTGAAGGAAATGGTTATTTGCTTTTGACTTTGGGAGTAGGAGAAGTTAGAGAAACAATACAAATTTTTAGAAATAATAATTATAATTTTATTGAAATGAGTGTTTCAATGCCGGGCGGAGCATATATTCGTCCTTACAATTCCGATGGAGCACATTTGACTTTTGGGACATTTTCCCCTGACGGAACAAGCCATAGGATTTATCAAAATATTTATGGAGAATATCAATATATTGAAACAGTTTACTCATATGAAAATCGAGTCATTTATGTTTTAAATTCTGACAATTTGATAAATGGAGAAAATAATTTTCGGTTCATAACAAACGGAACATTCAACCTTACTTTTTTTGAGGATTATAATTTGTATTTTTCAGGTGATTCTGAATCTAGATATTTTTCTTTCAAATTCCAAAAAGTGCAGTTGGGAGGACCAACTAATTTTAGATTAAGCAGCGGCGGAAGCACTTTAAGTTGGAATCCTTCATCACGAGAGACATTTCCGTTTTTTCGAAGCAGGGCATATATAAAACGAGCGGGAGAAGAGACTTTTTCTTTAATAAATGAATTTGCGATTGTAAGTTTGCAACTTCTTGGTTTGCAACACGGAGATGAAAGACATCCATTTACTGAAGGTATCAATACTATAAAAATTGTGGAAGAATTAGTTTTCGACTATTCTTTTCAAATGGGAATTTTAACAAGGCATATTGCTCCTCAAGCAGCCACATTTGATATTAATGTTTCGTTTGGACAAAGACAAAAACCGTATGATATAATTTTGGCACAAAGCATTCCTTTGAACAGGGAGATTGTTAGTTGGAGCGGGATTGAAGGATCAGGATTTAGGCTCTATAGCAGACATGAAAGCGAACACTATTTTCGTCAGTGGTGGCCATCCTTTCCAACAAGGGCTTCTTTGGGTTTGGATACTGTGCACTATCTGGCAACAGGAAAGCATACCTTCAAAATAATACACTCATTTCACCCTAATATGCCTTTTACCGTTGATGGGAATAATTTGAAAATTTATAGAGATTCAGAGCCTGCTTTTTTCTGCTTGCACATTGAAGTAAGACAAGTTCCGCCCCCAAAAAACTTGAGAGTAGAGGGAGGTTTTTTGAGATGGGACATTCCTGAGCATGTAACGATAGGGGGCTATGAACTTTGGAGGAAACGACCGGGGTCAAATGAGTTTGAAAGATTTGCTTGGGGAGGAAGTTCAGGTAATGTATTTGTGCAAAATCCTCTGGAATTTTTTTACGACATAAGTGTCTTGAAAATTGTTCACGGAACAGGATCTTTTATTCCGGTAATATTAGTAGACGGAGTGTTTATTATCTATAGAATATACAGTTATGCTTATTTTGAAATAGATTTTCTTTAATATTCATAAAAGGAAAAAAGAAAAATGATTGAGTTAAAAGATGTTCATAAGATATATGATGACAAGAATGGGCAGTCCGTTCATGCTTTGAAGGGGGTGAGTTTTGATTTTCCCGAAACAGGACTGATTTTTATTGTTGGAGAAAGCGGATCTGGAAAGTCGACGATGATGAATTTATTGGGACTTCTTGACGACTACGATGACGGACAGTTGTTGATTGAGGGGAAAGAGAGTAAAGGATTGACTTTTCAAGAAAGGGACACTTATCGAGCGTTAAATATCGGTTTTGTTTTTCAAGAGTTTCATATTATTGAAAAATACACTATTGGGCAAAATATTTCGCTTGCCCTTGAGATTGGTCAGAAAGAATCTACAAAAGAACAAATTGCGAGCGCATTAGAAAAAGTAGGTCTATCAGGATTTGAAAATCGTTATGCAAAAGGGGTGAGCGGCGGACAAAAGCAAAGAGTTGCGATTGCAAGAGCAATTGTCAAGTGTCCAAAAATTATTTTGGCTGATGAGCCGACAGGAAATCTTGACTCTGTCACTAGCCGTGAAATATTTGAACTGCTCAAAGAGTTGTCAAAGGACAATCTTATTGTTGTCATCTCTCATGATATTGAATCATCTCATCGTTATGCGGATAAAATTATTGAACTAAGCGACGGCTTAATTAATGATGTTTATGTTGGGGACAAAACGACAGATACCATTAGACTATCAGTTGATGATATTGATGAAACAAATAAAAATGAAATAAACGAATTATTAAAAAGCGGAAAAAAAGTTGTTCTTGTCAAAAAAATTCCCGAAAAAGAAATAATTGAAACACAAGAAAAAAAAGCAGTTTCAACGGTTAACCTTGAAACTAGAGTTCGTTTGCCGCTAAAAAGTTCATTGAAACTCTCAATGCTTTCAATGCGGACAAAATGGCTCAGGGTTCTTTTCACTGTTATTTTGTCAATGTGTGCAGTTGCATTTTTCGGTTTTGCTGACATGGTCGGTCAATTTAGTGCAAACAACATAATGGCTCAAGAGTTGGAAAACTCCGGTTTTCCTTTTACTCCGATAGCCGTTATGCAAACAGAAGACGAGAACTCTTTAATTCCAAGGCAGCAAAGAGTCCCTTTTGAAAATGAAAGAGTTGATGAGTTTAGGAGGTTGAATTTAAATTATGCTGTTCATTACACTTTTCCGTTATTAAAGATTCCGGGATTTATTTCTTATCACACTATGTTTCCAACTCCGACTGTCTACACTTTTCTTGCACATGCTAACGGTGTTTTTGAAGTGCCGTCACCCTTAAATGATAATGAGTCAAATGAGTTGGGAGTTTATTTAACTGCCGGGCGCTGGGCGAGAAATTATTATGAAATAGTTGTTACTAACTTCATGTTTGAAAGATGGCTAAGATATGGCATAAGAGTTGCACCGGAGGGGTCAGATGTTTTTAGGTATCTTTTCGGTTCAGTTCCGTCTCCTTACTATAGGGCTGGAATTAGTGAACGATTGACATCAATTGACCAAATTCTTGAATACGAGATGCTGGAAGAAATAGTCATTAATCAATATCATGCTCATATTTTTTCAGGGAGACGATATCGTATTGTTGGAATGGTGTGCTTTGATGTTTTGGAACCGTTTCAGTCAATACTTCCCAATGAAATTCAAACAACTCCGGTGACAAGTGAGCAGCGAAGACTTATTCAGCAGTTTAGTGGGTTAAGAGATTCTCACTTAAACAATTATTTTGTTGTTCCGGGATTTTTTGAAAACTTTGTTGAAAATAACAGGTATCTTGGGCGTTTCGGGGGAAATTACATGTTTTCCGCTCAAATGCAAATTTTAGGTCAATCAACTAATCACACAGTTAATGCCGGACTTCATGAAGTGAGGTGCATTGAAGATTTTGTGACCAGAGGACTTTGGGGAAATGTTTTCAGACCAGATTTTGATATTGAAAGAGATATTCACAACGCAGGGCAAATTATCATCACAGTAGATATGCTCTTAGAATTGCTGCCTCATGATATGAGCCAATTAATAGTCAGCATGATTCAATTGGCAATTATGGGAGGAATGAATGAAGTTGATGCTGCTTTTCCGGTAATGACTTACTTTATTCATAATCACGGACTGCTGGATGACATGACAATAAGTCTTAGCGAAGGAACACAAGACAGAGGAGTCTTTTCAGTCATCGGCATTCGTCCTCACTTTAGAGCAGGAAATGTTTTTTGGCCGAGCGATGATTTTTTTGATGATGCAATAGAGATAAGACCAAGTTCGGTTCTTGTTTCTGCATCAACTCATGAAGAAAGAATGCATTTATTAAGCGTTTTGTCAAATTACGGTCGTTTCACTGAACTGGATGAATTTTATGAAGAACAACTGTTTGAGTTTGTTGTTTGGAGCCAAAACGCAAGAGAAATTCATAATGTCGGGAATATGTTTAGTTTGTTAGTCGGTATTTTCTCGCTTGCAACATTTTTGTTTTTGGTGTTTTCTGTTCTTTTGATGTATTCATTTATTGCCGCGTCAATCAATTCCAGAAAAAAAGATATCGGCATTCTCCGCTCATTAGGGGCAAGTCAAAAAGACATTGCAAAAATCTTCATAACAGAAGGGATAATAATTGCTATTTTAATGATACTTTTTTCCGGTGTTTTGGGCTTTTTGGGATATTACTTTTTGAACATGTTTTTCATCTCGGAACTGGGCTATATCGCCGAAGCCTACACTTTGATTAGTTATGGATGGCGGCAAATTCTTTTAATGTCAGCACTTGCTGTCGGCGGAGTTGCCATTTCAATATTTTTGCCGATTATAAGGATTGCAAGAAAACAATTGGTTCAGGTTATTAGGGAATGATAACAAATTACAAACATGGTCAAAATAATTTATCAACATTTATAACTGTAAACTGTAATTTATTTTGTTGACTTTCATTTTTAGAACTGTTAAACTATTGTTATGATAGTAACCCCCATAGAGTTATGGAAAGACTATAAAATTGATGAATTTGTCTTTGATGAGACACTGCTCAATGTTAAGGAAGCGGACGGCGTCCTTGTCAAGTCTTTTTATTTTGACGGAGAGAAGGAAGGAAAGGAAAAAATAAGGATTTATGCGAAGTTGTTTGAAAAATGTGATAAGGAGAGAGAGAAAGAAAGAGAAGAAGAAAAAGAAAAATTGGCTGCACTTGGGCTTTCGTCATCAGTGTGGTCGAAAGACATGAAAAAGGCAGTTGTTGTTTTTGATGATGCTTTTCACTCGGTTGATTTTTTTGATGCAACACCATTTTTAGAAAAAGGAATATCAGTTTTTGTTGTTGACTATGCCGGTGAGACTGAGATGAAAGAGCGATTCACTATGTATCCCAATAGTTTTAAAGGCGGATTGTTTGAAGGAGATGAAGACTTGGGTCAGTGGAATGCGGAAGATGAGGAAGAAGGGGGCGAGACTCCGGGTGTTTCAAATAAATCTTTTGATGAAACAAAAGATGCTTTGAAAAAATCACAACAATACATTTGGACAACAATTGCAATCCGTTCTTGTGAGTTTGTCAAAAAATTAGGATACAATCAAGTTGGTTTTTTGGGGATTGGTGAAGGCGGATCCTCAGTTTGCACAGCATTAAATTTTGATAATGTTTTCACATGCGGAGCAATATTGTTTTCGCACTCCGGCGGCAGTGACGAAATGGAAGAAGAGGCACTCTCAAGTGCAAGTTATGCTCATCACATCAAAAACCCGCTTTTTATTCAAGTTTCCTCAAACGAACAAAACAATTCCCTTGACTATATGAGCGATATTTTCAAAGTTGCTCCGAAAGACAAAGCATTGTTTTCAATCTCACCTCGTGCTGCAAGAACGCTTTCAAAAAACTATCAAGGAAATATCTTGAATTTTTTTGAGTTGTGTTTTAAAGATGAGTTTGACACAACTGTGTTTTATCTTAAAGCAAAGGGAAGCGAAAGAGTTCTTTACGGCGAGTTTTCACTCGACGGCGAAAACTTCAAAGAAGATAGCATAAAACTATATCTTGCCCACTCTGAGGAAAATTCGTCTTATCGCAATTGGAAAAAATCGCCTTTTGAGAGAGTCGGAAAAAATGAGTTTCTTTCAAAAATAAAAATTTATGACGAAATTAAGCCTGTGTTTGCTTTTGTTTCCACAACAATGCAAAACGGACTGGTCATATCAAGTGAGGTTCTAAAAATAAATCCGAAATCCCACAACATTAAAGCGGAGAAAGCCGTTCAAAAACGATTGATTTATGATGCGGACGAAATGGGTGTTGCTGAGTGGATGGTTTTATATGAAGGTGAAAAAGGAGCGCAAGTTTCAATAAAAGAAGGACCTTTTAAAATCAAAGGCGTGACAAGTTCAATAAATATCCTCTCGACTTTCTCTCTTGCTGACCCGTCTCATGCTTCTCATGAAGGAGCGTTCCTGCAAATAATGCTTGCAAACATGGGAGGCAGCGAAGATATCACTTTTGCTCTTACTGTGAAAAATGAAATAAACGGCGAAGTTTTCCATGAAAAATACCTTTCAACAAAATCTTTAACAAGAAAAAAAGAATGGGAAACAATCAATCTTTCTGAGGGAGATTTCAGAAAAGGCGAAAAAGTTCTTCTCGCAGGACTAGGAGCAATCACTTTTGAGATTTGGGCGAATGGGGAGTTTTTGGTTTCAAGCGTTAAGTGGATTTGATTTTTGTGATTGGATAAGGCTCAAATTTTTTTGAAAAAAAAATTTGAGCCACCAACCACCAACCACCAACCACCAACCACCAACCACCAACCACCAACCACCAACCACCAACCACCAACCACCAACCACCAACCACCAACCACCAACCACAAACCACCAACAACCAACCACCAA
>WRAY01000023.1 GCA_009779975.1 Bacillota bacterium
AGGGCATCGGGGGACAGCATGAGGGATGTCGGGATAGACAACGGCGACCTAGTGCTAGTAAGAGAGACTCAAGAGGCATACGAGGGCAACATAATCGTAGCCCTGACCGATGAGGGAGAAAATACGCTCAAGAGATATTTTATAGACAAAAAAAGAAAAAAGGTAATATTAAAGCCTGAGAATGACGACCACCAAGACATCGTAGTCAATAGCGTCCAAATTCAAGGTGTAGCAATTAAGGTTTTGAAAGACCTACGATGACTCTAATGGAGGGAGTAAAATAAGAAAAAAAACATGAGAGAATTATTCTGCATCAAATGTAAAAAAGAACAGCCAATGAGCCTAGACACATCAAGTCGAGCGGCTATGACTTGCGTATTTTGCGGAACTAAGCAAAAAGCAAGAACCAACAAGAACGGCAGGCTCAGCCTAGAGGAGATGGAGGTTGCTGAGGATATTGTTATTCCAAGCAAATTAAACCCCAAGCCGAGCGGAGGCTAGGCTTTTGCAATGAAAGGAGAGAAAATGGATTTTTACTCAATAGTAAATAAGAGAAGAACCATTTTCGTTGTCCATAAACAGGAGTCCACAGACAATATGTGTTATAATATATATATTATACTTTCGTCAAACTAATATATCAAGCAAAACTTTCGCCAAAGTGATATAATTTTTATATGAAAACTTTTGGAGATAATTTCAAAACATTAAGATTATTGAGGAAGAAAAGCCAAAAAGATATGGCTGTAATATTTAGTATGTCACAAGCTGCGATAAGCAATTGGGAAGCAGGAAGGCAAATTCCGGAAGTCCCCATGCTTATTGCTATATCTAAATATTTTGAAGTCTCTACAGATTACCTATTAGGGCTAGAAGATTAATTATATAAAAAGACGAAACTCAAGTGAAGGGAGACCGTCTAATACGGCTTTTTCATGCCGTTGTCGTTGCTCAATTGATTAAAAACGCATTTAGAGGGCATTTAATGGTTGTTAATTTGAGCAAGAATATTTTCGCAGAAAGATTTTTCGTGCGATTTAGCCCTAATTGAGGGCTTTTAGAGCAAAATCAACAAAATTTCTTAAAATAAATGCGTAAATGAGTATAATTCATTTGCGTATTTTTTTTGGTTATGTTATAATGAAAATGTGATTTTTTGATGATTTTTTAATTACAAAGGATGCCTCCCTGCTTGGTCGTGAACCGAGGGTGGGGGGCTCTTGCAATTTAGTTAATTTATCATCAAAAATTGCTGGGAGCATTTAAAAATGTCTAAAGTAAACGAAAAATATGATAGCAGTAAGATTCAGGTTCTTGAAGGACTTGACCCGGTCAGAAAAAGACCGGGGATGTATATTGGTTCAACCGATGAAAGAGGACTTCATCACCTTGTGACTGAGATTGTTGACAACTCTGTTGACGAGGCATTGGCTGGACATTGCACCGATATTTTGATTGAAATTCAAAGAGACGGCTCTTGCTCAGTCACTGACAACGGGCGTGGTATTCCTGTTGAAATTCATCCGAAAGAGAAAATTTCGACTGTTGAAGTAGTTTTGACAAAACTTCATGCAGGCGGAAAATTCGGCGATGGCGGCTACAAAGTATCCGGCGGTCTTCATGGCGTGGGCATGAGTGTTGTTAATGCGCTTTCTGAATGGCTTGAAGTCGAAGTTTATAGAGACGGCAAAATTTATCGCCAAAAATATATGCGCGGTATTCCGATGCGTGCGCTCGCCGAAGTTGGCAAAAGTTCAAAACGAGGAACAAAAGTGACCTTTTTCCCCGACGGCGATATTTTTGAAACACTTGATTTTCAATATGATTATTTAAGAACTCGTATGCGTGAAGCGGCTTATCTTAACAAGGGTCTAAAAATCACTCTTGCAGACAGAAGAGTGGGTCGTGAAAAAGAAGAAACATTTAAATTTGACGGCGGAATTTTGGATTTTGTTGACTATCTCAACCGAAACAAAGTCACACTTTTCCCAACCGCTATCTACACCGAACAAGAATATAAAGATAGCACTGTCGAAATCGCACTTCAATATAACGACAGTTTCTCAGAAATTGTCTACACCTATGCAAACAACATCAACACAGAAGAGGGCGGAACTCATTTAACAGGATTCAGAAATGCATTGACAAAAATCATTAACGACTTTGCTCACCGCCAAAACATACTAAAAGCGGACGATAAACTGGCAGGGGAAGATGTCCGAGAAGGTCTAACGGCAGTCATCAGCGTGAAACTGACTAATCCGCAATTCGAAGGTCAAACAAAAACAAAACTTGGAAATTCGGAAATGAGAGGTTATGTTGAAAAAGCCCTCACTGAAGGCTTAGGAACATTTTTAGAAGAAAACCCGACTCAGGCAAAAGAGTTAATACTAAAATGTTTAACCGCTCAACGGGCAAGAGATGCTGCAAGAAAAGCAAGAGAGTTGACTATCCGCAAAGGCATCTTGGAAAACACAACTCTTCCCGGAAAACTTGCCGACTGCACAGACAGAGACCCTGCGAATTGTGAAATTTATATTGTTGAGGGTGACAGTGCAGGCGGAACGGCAAAACAAGGCAGAGACCGCAGATTTCAAGCAATCCTTCCTCTTCGCGGAAAAATATTGAATGTCGAAAAGTCAAGGCTTGCAAAAGTGTTGGAAAATCAAGAAATCAAAGCAATGATTACTGCTTTCGGCTGCGGAATTGGTGAAGATTTTGATGCCTCAAAACTTCGTTACAACCGCATAATTTGTATGACCGATGCCGATGTTGACGGCTCTCACATCAGAATTCTTATCTTAACATTCTTATTTAGGTATATGCGTCCACTAATTGAAAACGGAAATGTCTATATTGCTCAACCCCCTCTCTACAAAGTGACAAAGTCTCGTCAAGAACACTATTGCTACAACGACAAAGAACTAAACGACAAACTAAACTCACTAGGGCGAAAAGGCTGTGATGTTCAACGCTACAAAGGTCTTGGTGAGATGAACGCAAACCAACTTTGGGACACAACAATGAACCCCGAAAACCGAACCCTCATTCAAGTAACAATGGACGACGCTTTCGAAGCCGACCAAATCTTCAACATACTAATGGGTGACCTCCCCGAACTTCGCAGAAAATTCATTGAAGACAATGCGAAATTGGTTAAAGAGTTGGATATTTAAAAAATGAACGGGTTCGCGTTGCTCACCCATACAAGTTGTCAATTTGTGCAAATTTGCGATATTCAATTCAAATGAAATATGTAGGCGCAAGCATCGCGAGCCAGAATAATCAACTATAAAAAACTATAAGAGCGGGAACGACTACACAACAAGGGAGTTTAAAAATATGTTAGATTTAATATTTGCAATAATTTTTTTAACAATTTTGCTTTGTATGTTTGGTTATGTTTTATGGGAAGAAATAAGACGGCAAGCAAGAAAACGAAACACAAATGTGATAGAAGTGACTTCCTGTTATCTTATCCCAATCTATGGTATTCTTTTGCTAGTATCGGCACTCGTTATTCTTCCGCTCTTAGTTTTTCCTAGTGAAGACGGAGCAAGAACCTATATGTATCCTCTTATTTTTATCCTTATTATTATTGCTTTATTTTATACTCGTGTGTCTGTTATGAGAAAAGTTGTTGTGGACAAAGAAAGTAAGATTGCGATTGTTTCTTCATTTTTTGGCAAGAAAATAAAAGTTAATATTCAAGATATCAAAGAAATGAGAATGTTTGTTAGAGGAATGTTAAGAGCAAGAGGGCATATGGATTGGTATTCATGGGAGTTCTATGCTGATGAAAAAAGAGTTAAAATTTTTTCAATTCATACAGGTTTTTTTAGAGATAAAAGATACACGGCACCAGTTGAGTTTTTGCTTTTTTTGCTTAGTTCTTCCAAATGTAAAGTTTTTCATCCCGATGGTGAAGAATGGAAAATAAAAAAAGGCAAAAGAGGCGAGAAAGAAGTTAGAGAAATGTTTGCAGGATTTTTACATGAAGTAAGAAGCAGTATAGATGGCATAAAAAGTAATAGAGAACTTAACCGAGAATTAAGAGAGATGAGCAAAGCAGGGAAATCAAGCAAAAGAACAATGAAAAATCCTAACTATAAGGCAATTAATGAAAGCAGTGCGTTGGATATTAATAGTTTTGTGACTGGTGAGATTGAGCCGAAGTTGTTAAGCAAGTATGTTGCGTATTTAGATAACATAACAGAGGACAGGAAAATCAGCGATTACCTAACTCATGACGAATTTTTCATAATATTTGAAAACATGGCATTATGTCCATTTGTTTTCATTCATGAAGAAGTTTGTTTTGTTATTTCTAACGGTGAAGATATGGGATGCGAAATATCTTTCACAAGTGCAAGTGAAGAAGAATTTGATGAAAAAGAATTCGAAAAAAACACAATAACCTACAACTCACCCGAAGAACTTTTTGAAAAAGTTCAAATAAACGAAAAATCATTAAAAGAAATTTGGAGCGAATTAACAGCAGGATAATCAATAATGTGCGTGTGGCAACCTGCCGCCCAAAAAATAAGGACAAGTCAATATGAAAAAGAAAGACAGCAACAACGAAGAACTAAAAAAAATCGTGGATAACACCAAGATTATTAAACGCCAAATCAAGGAAGAGATGGAAAAGTCGTTCATCTCTTATGCGATGGCGGTTAATGTCTCGCGCGCTATTCCCGATGTTCGTGACGGACTAAAACCGGTTCATCGCAGAATTTTGTATGCGATGGGCGAATTAAATTTATATCCTGACAAACCCTATAGAAAGTGTGCTAGGATTGTCGGGGATGTCTTGGGTAAATACCATCCACACGGCGATAGTGCGGTCTATAACGCATTGGTTAGACTTGCTCAGCCTTTTTCTATACTTCACCCGCTTGTTGACGGCCATGGAAACTTTGGCTCTGTTGACGGCGACCCGGCGGCGGCTCAAAGGTACACTGAGGCAAAACTCAGCAAAATTGCAGCGGAAATGCTTCGAGACATCGACAAGGAAACAGTTGACTGGTATCCGAACTTTGATGATAGTTTAGAGCAGCCTCAAGTTTTGCCATCGAGATTTCCAAATCTACTTGTCAACGGTTCGGACGGTATTGCGGTCGGTATGGCAACAAATATTCCTCCGCATAATTTGGGGGAAACTGTCGGTGCTGTCATTGCTCTCATTGACAATCCGGAAATTTCAATTGACGAATTATGCTCTCACATTCCTGCGCCCGACTATCCTACCGGCGGTGTCATCATGGGAAGGGCAAACCTTCGCCGTGCCTATAAAACAGGTCGAGGCGGAGTTGTCATTCGTTCAAAATGTGAAATTCAAGAGTATTCTGCAAGAGAGGGAGGCGAGGCGAAAAGAGAAAGGATTGTCATCACCGAACTTCCTTATCAAGTCAACAAAGCGGAACTCATCGCCCATATCGCTGACCTTGTCAAAGAAAAGAAAATTGAGGGCATTAGTGCTGTTCATGAGCAAAGCGACAGAACCGGCCTAAGAGTTGTTATTGACATCAAAAGAGATGCTCAAGCAAATGTTGTCTTGAATTTGCTCTACAAACACACCAACCTTCAAATTTCAAACGGTATCACATTCCTTTCTTTAGTAAACGGCGAGCCGAAAATCCTTAATCTAAAAGAAATGCTCTTCTACTACCTTGAGCATCAAAAAGAAATAATCGTTCGAAGAACTAAATATGATTTAGAAAAAGCAGAAGAAAGAGAACACATCTTAGAAGGTCTTGTTAAAGCGCTTGCAAATATTGATGCAGTTATCGCTATTATCAAAAAATCCCGTGATAAAGTTGAAGCATGCGAGCAATTAATGGCAAAGTTCATTTTGAGTGACAAGCAAGCGAACGCAATTTTGGAAATGCGTTTATCAAGATTAACCAGTCTGGAAGTTGAACATCTCAAAAACGAACTTGCTCAAATCAAAGAAGTAATCGCTGATTTAAAAAATATACTAAACACTCCGCAAAGAGTTCTTGATATTCTAAAAGAAGAGTTGACTGAAATCGTTGAAAAACACGGAAAAGAAAGACAAACAGAAGTTCAGATTGACTATGATGAGATTGACATCGGAGACCTTATTGACAAAGAAGATGTAGTAGTGAGTATGACCCACTTCGGTTATGTCAAGCGCTTGCCGAAAAATGAATATCGCGCTCAAAGAAGAGGCGGAAAAGGCGTCACTGCTCATCGCCCGAAAGAAGAAGACTTTGTCACGACAATGTTCGTCACTAACACCCACGACAACTTGCTGTTCTTCACCAATTTCGGAAAAGTTTATGCAATTAAAGCCTATGAAGTGCCGGAATTTGAAAGAACTGCAAGAGGAAGAGCAATTGTTAATTTGCTGCAATTATCAGAAGGTGAAAAAGTTGAAGCAATCATTCCTCTAAAAGACGACACTCAAGGCAACCTCATGATGGCAACTCGAAGAGGACTTGTCAAAAAGACTGACCTAGTTGAGTTCAAGAGCATCAGAAAAGTCGGAAAAATTGCAATCGCCCTAAATGAAGGCGACGAGTTAATGAGCGTCCAATTAACAACAGGAAGAGACGAAATACTAATTGCATCCCATGAAGGAAAAGTTATTCGCTTTGCTGAAGACGATGTCAGAAAAATGGGCAGAGGCACTCATGGTGTTCGCTCAATGAGATTAAGAGACGAGGATTATGTTGTTGACATGACGGTTGTTAAAGACGGCTATGAAGTCTTGACTGTTTCTCAAAACGGCTATGGAAAACGAAGCGACCTTGAAGACTATCGCTTGCAATTTAGGGGCGGAAAGGGAATAAAAGCAGGAAGATTCACCGAAAAAACAGGAAACCTTGTTAACCTCAAACTTATCAACCCCGAAGATGACATAATGGTTATTGCCGACAACGGAACAATAATCAGAATGCGTGCTAGAGATGTTTCAAAAATCTCCCGTGACACCCAAGGCGTGAGAATGATGAGATTGAAGGGAGCGGGTGAAGTAGTTTGTGTTGCAGTAGCCGAGCCTGAAGAAGAAATTTTAGAGGAAGAAGGACAATAACGACGGCAATCAAAAACCTCATGACGAAAAAATCATGAGGTTTTTTGTTTGACAATATTGTGTGAGCATTCACTTTCCGTCATAATTGCATTTATATTTGTGCGGGCGATTAATAATCGCCCCTTGTGTCGAGTTCTTCTCAACACAGAAGGAGTATTTGTTATTGTGGATTATTTCAAAAAAAACTATCTATATTTATTGTAGGGGCGGCATTCTGCCGCCCGAATTAGAGTTGAATATATTAATGAATGTTTTTTTATAAAGTGCTGGCGGACGAGGGCGTCTGCCCCTACAATTGTTTAGACGAGTTCTCTTTAGAAGATGATAATTAAATTGTAGGGGCGGGCATTGACCGCCCGCACATTATTTCATTGGTTTGTTTTTGATGGTGGTTCGTGGACAACGAACCACATTGTGCGGGCGATTAATAATCGCCCCTACAGTTATTTTGACAAGTTTTTTTCAACAAATAGTTAGTTATTTGTTACAAGGGTCATGTTTTTGGAAGAATTTTAATTACTATTTGAGTGACGGTTAGTGATCGCTAGCATAAATTAATCATCAGTCAATCCTAAAAGATAATCACTTGTAACATCAAAAAACTTTGCAAATGCTATTATCACAAGTGCATTTGGAATTCGTTTTTCATTCTCCCAATGAGTAATTCCGGATTGGCTTATATCAACTTCTTTGGAAAGTTCAACTTGAGTCAAATTTTTTTCCAATCTTAGTTCTCTTAGTCTTTGTGCAAATTTTAACATAATAAAAAATATATCACAAATGTAATAAAAACGCTTGACATACTACAATCGTAGTATTATACTATTCTCATATGAAAGAAAAAATTATAACAAAACACCCATATCATTGGCACTATGCTGTTGATTATTTGGAAGGATTGCATGTTTTTTGCAATTTAATGAAAGATGAAGGATTCTACTCCAGATTTAGAGAACTAGAAAACTATGTCTCGGAAAAAGTAAGACTCCCGACAGACAATGATAGCATTGACTGTTATGTCATCATCGAACAAGAAAAATAATATCATATGTTGCCTAGTATTCGGGTTCGCGTTGCTCACCCCTACAGTTTTGTTGGTTCGTTATTTGATGGATGGTTCGTGATTGTCGTTTCACTTTGTGCGGGCGGCATCCCCTACGAGATTTTTATCGTGTGATATTCGGGAGTGAATTAAATTGCAGGGGCAAGCAACGCGAGCCCGCTTAAATAATCATTATTATGTTGTCCATTATTCGGGTTCGCGTTGCTCACCCCTACAGTTCTGTGATTTTCCAATAAAAAAAGCATCCTCTCAAAACTAAGAGGATGCTTTGTGTGTGAGTTTGTCTATTAACAAAGACTGTTATTTCGCTTTTTTGATTTCAGCAATTGCCATGTCAACTGAACACTTTTCCAGTTGCTTTCCGTTAACTCTTAGAACCGGTCCTTTGGTGCAGATTTTCATGCAGTAGGTTGCTTTGAATTCGGTCTTTTCAACAAGATTATTTTCTCTTAAATGTTTCATCACACCAAGATACAACTCTTGTCCGCCATTTTTTAAACAACTTGCCCCGAAGCAGATGTCAAGGTGCAATGACTTTTCACCGGGAGTTTCGTCAATGACATAACCTTCATTTTTATTTTTTTGACGATGCTGATGATGAGTGTGGAGAAGATTATGTGCTTTTTTCTCCCCCATATCAGCATAAATTTTCTTTAGTCCAGGATTATTTGAAGAAATTCTTTCAGATAGAACTTTGTCGTTATTGTATAAACCTCCGGCTCTTTTCTTTGACACTGCTTTGTTGACAGTCGCTCTTGGCTGTCCTCCGCCGTTAACACAGCCTCCCGGACACGCCATGACTTCAATAATGTCGAGTTTCGTTTTGCTTGATTTAACATCTTCTATCAATTTTCTTGCGTTTTTAAGTCCTGACACTGCACCAAGTCTTAGTGTTTCACCGCCAAGTTTAATTTCAGTAATTTTGAGGTCTTTGTCCGCTCTTAGTTTCTTCAAATCAGGAGTTGAGCCTTTTTCAAGAGTTTCAGCAGCATATCTCAAAACCGCTTCAGAAACACCACCGCTTGAGCCAAAGATAATGCCTGCGCCGGTTGAAAGTCCAAACGGCTCGTCCAACTCACTTTCCGTTAATTTGTTAAAGTCAAGCCCCCGTTCTTTAATCATCAGTGCCAACTCGTTAGTTGTCAAAACAAAATCAACATCAGGATTGCCGTTAACGCTTAACTCTTCTCTTGCAGCCTCGAATTTTTTCGCTGTGCAAGGCATTAGTGCAACAACAACCAAATCTTCTCTTTTGATTTTCATGTCAGTGGTCAATCTGTCTTTAATCATTGAACCGAGCATTTGTTGAGGTGATTTTGCTGACGAGAGATTTCCGACTAAATCAGGGAAATTTTGCTCAGCAAACTTAACCCAGCCTGGGCAGCACGAAGTGAAAAGGGGAAGGTTTTCGCCTTTTTTCTTCCTCGCCAAAAACTCGTTTCCTTCTTCAACAACAGTAAAATCTGCCGCAAAACAAGTGTCGAAAACTTTGTCAAAGCCCATTCTTTTTAAGGCTGTTATTATTTTTCCGGTCACTCTTGTTCCGGCATCTTTTCCGAACAACTCGCCCAAAGTAACACGAGCGGCAGGGGATATTTGAACAACAACAGTTTTGTTTTTGTCATAGACCGCATTCCAAACTTCTTTGATGTTGTGTCTTTCATTCAATGCGCCAACTGGGCAAACCTTTACGCATTGAGCGCAGCCGATACACTCTTCAAACCCGATGCCTTTATCCAAGAATGTTCCGACTTTTGCCTTAGCACCGCGGAACGAAAACTTCAATGCGTCAACAGATTGAATTTCATCACACATTCTAACGCAGTTTCCGCAAAGAACGCACTTTGTTTGGTCACGGGTGATAGCAAGGGAAGAGAAGTCTTTTTCGGCCTCAGGCTTGAATGATTGAAAACGAACTTCGTCAACACCATGCTGTTTTGCAAAAGATTGAAGTCTGCAATTTTCACTTTTTGGACAAATTGTGCATTGTTGGTCATGGCTTGCAAGCATCATTTCCAAAATCATTTTGCGAATGCTTCTGATTTGAGAAGTGTTAGTTTGAATAACCATTCCTTCCCATGGAACAGTAGAACATGCCGGAAGAATGCCTCTTCCTTCAACTTCAACCAAACACATTCTGCATGAGCCGAAAATGCTGAGTTCCGGTTGATAACAAAAAGTAGGCAGTTCAATCCCTAAATTTCTTGCAACCTCCAAAACATTTCTTTCATTTTTAAATGTTGTTTCAATATTATCAATTGTTATTTTTTTCATAATTTTTAATTCTCCTCCTTAACCCCTAATGATTGCGCCAAACTTACAAACAGGAACGCAAGCATTACACTTAATACATTTCTCTTGGTCAATTTCCCAAGTTTCAGGCTGCCTGATTTCACCGCTGATAGCATCTACCGGACAAGTTCTTTTGCATAGCGTGCATGCTTTGCACTTGTCTTTTAGTATTTTAAACGATGCAAGCGCTTCACATGCACCGGCAGGACATTTTCCTTCATTAATATGTGCCATTACCTCGTCTCTAAAGTAAGTAAGCGTTGATAAAACCGGATTAGGCGCAGTTTTTCCCAAAGCACACAATGAGCCGACTTTGACAGTTTGAGCCAACTCTTCCAAAAGAGGAAGTGTTTTCTCAGTTGCTCTGCCTTCAGTGATATCATCGAGAAGGGCGAGCATTTGTCTTGTTCCTTCACGGCAAACTGTGCATTTTCCGCAACTTTCGTTTTGAGTGAATTGCATGAAATACTTTGCAATTTTGACCATACAAGTGCCTTGGTTCATAACAACAAGTCCGCCGCTGCCAACCATTGCGCCGATTTTTGCTAAGTTATCATAATCAAGTTGCAAGTCAAGATGGTCCTGTGTTAAGCAACCGCCCGATGGACCTCCGATTTGAACCGCTTTGAAATCGCAGCCGCAATCTGAGCCGGGACCGTTTGTCACCTTTCCGCAAAGAGTTCCGTCATCATTGATAACACCGCCGCCGATAACACCGACAATGTCACGAAGAGTGATATCAAAAGGTACCTCAATAAGACCTGTGTTTGCAACATGACCGGTAAGAGCAAAAGTTTTTGTTCCTTTTGCAGTTGCAGTTCCGAGTTTAGAATATTCTTTTGCACCCATTCTCAAAATGACCGGAATTGACGCAAGAGTTTCAACATTGTTGATAGCAGTCGGCTTGCCGTATAATCCTCTTTCAGAAGGGAAGGGAGGCTTTAGTATTGGCATACCTCTTTTTCCTTCAATTGAAGCAATAAGAGCAGTTTCTTCTCCGCAAATAAACGCACCCGCTCCTTCTTTGATTTTCAAATCAAAATTCATTTTTGAGCCAAAAATATTTTTGCCCAAAAATCCTGCTTCTCTTGCTTGCTTTAGTGCTTGTCGCAATCTTTTGATAGCAAGAGGGTATTCCATTCTCAAATAGAAATGCCCGCCGGTTGCACCGATTGCAACGGCAGCAATTATCATTCCTTCAATAACAGAGTGCGGGTCGCCTTCAAGCAAACATCTGTCCATAAATGCACCCGGGTCACCCTCGTCACCATTGCAGATAACATATTTCGTGTCACTTTTTTGCTTTCTTGTCAAATCCCATTTGAGACCGGTAGGGAAGCCGCCGCCCCCGCGACCGCGAAGACCCGACGCCATAATCTCATCACAAACTTCTTTATCACTCATTTCAAGAACTGCTTTTCTTGCTTGAAAATAGCCGCCATGATGGATATATTCGTCCAAGTTATTAACATCAATATTTCCGCAAAGTCCAAGGGTCAAGCGGTTTTGAAGTGAATAAAAAGGAATTTTTTGCATCTCTTTTTCTTTTGAGCCGCATTTTGGGTCGGTATAGAGAAGTCTCTCTATGTAATCATTTCCTAAAAGGGATTTTTCAATAATTTCTTCAACATCTTCAGGCTGAACTTTGCAGTAAAGAATGTTTTTTTGTTTTATTGAAACAAGAGGTCCCATTTGACAAAAGCCTTTGCAGCCTGTTTCCGCAATTGAAAAATCACCTTTGTCAGGCTTTGATTCATCCTCTAAAACAACCGCAATGCTCAAACCTTTTTTGCCCAGTATTTCACGGAACTTTTCATAAACTTTCATCGCACCGGATGCAACACATCCGGTTCCGGCACAAATAACAATGCGTGGAGCAGTGCCTGCTTTTGAGCGCTCGTATCGTGCCTTTCTTTCTTCAAGTGTAAGTAGTTTCATTATTGTCCTTCTGCCTCCCTTCTTTTATATTCTGCAACCAATTCTTTGGTTTTTTCAATTGTCATCGCAGCATAGACATCTTCATTAATCGTGATAACAGGCGCTAATCCGCATGCACCGATACACGCAACAACCTCCAAAGTAAATAACATGTCCTCACTAGTTTTGCGAGTTTCAGTAAGACCCAATTCGCTCTCAAAAGTTTTGATAACATCACCGGACTTTCTGACATGACACGCCGTCCCGTCACACACTTTGATGACATACTTACCCTTAGGCTCAAGCGTAAAGTGAGCGTAGAATGTTGCAACACCATAGACATGTCCGGGAGTTACTCCCAAGGCGGTCGCCACAAATGTGATGACATCTTCCGGTAAGTATGAGTATTCTTCTTGAACGCCGCCGAGTATCGCAATCAAATTGCCGGGGTCTTTTTCATACTTGTCCAAAATTTCGCAGACCTTCTCAAATTTTGTCAGTTCCATTTTTTTCATAGTTTTATTTTTTTAAAGCCTCCTTTGCTTTTTTTTCAAATGTTAAACTCCCCCACTAAATATAATAACAAATTCCACACATATCTGTCAACTGAAAAAACGACAAAAGCAGACAACAAAAAAATAAATTTGAAACTAACCAACAGAGTTTGTAGGGGGATGCCGAGCGGCGTCCCTACTTTAATTACTAAAAAAAGTAGGGGAGGCAATCTGCCTCCCGCACAAATTTGTTTATATAAATAAGCATTTTTTTGCTTGCAAGAGAAAAAATGCAACGACGACAAATATGGTATTAAACCATGTTATTTTTTCTTATTCAACTTCTTCAAATTCAACTTCCTCATAAACATCATTACTGCTGCCAATAGTCTCACCGCTAAAACCTTTTTCAAAACTATCATGCAAAGTTTTTCCCATGTCAAACATCATCTTTTTTTGTTTATTTAAACAAACTCTTAAAACAACAATACAGATGACAAAACACAAAAACAAAACAACCGTCATCGGAATTCCGACCGCAATTCCTCCGAAAACAAAAGAAATAGGAATACATATTGACATCAAAATAAAACTGACAACAATGCCCAAAATCGACCACATCATAATTTTAGTTAACCGCATAGTTTGAATAAGCGGATTATCATTATACTTTTTCATAAAACAATAATATCACCTTATCAAAAATAAGTCAACAAATAAAACAAAAAAGGACAAAAAAATATAAGCACTAATTAGTCGTGTTCGCATTGCTCACTCCATGTCATGGTGTCATGTGTCATGGTGTCATGGGGACGGACTGTCATGGGGATGTCATGGGGACGGACTCATTGACACAAATGTCATGGTGTCATGGGGACGGACTCATTGACACAAATGCCTCGAAGGGG
The DNA here is from genome assembly GCA_009779975.1 of Bacillota bacterium. GTDB lineage: Bacteria > Bacillota > Clostridia > Christensenellales > Pumilibacteraceae > WRAY01. The sequence continues at coordinate 13,735 of WRAY01000023.1, forward strand.
TTGAAAAATCTTACATTTTTCAATCAAGGTGCCTGTCCCCATGACATAGAGTGGATATTTAGGTGTGTCAAAAAAATTACTTGACGGGGTGAGAAATGTGAACCCGAAATAAATCAACAACAATCAATCTGTGGATAATTCATTTTCATAAATAAATCCGCTGTCAAAAAATTGTGGATAACTATTTTTTTTAAAACCTCAAAAACACAAAAATTGACAGCAATTGGAAACTCAAAATAGTGCTCAATCACTTGCCAAAGAAAGAAAGAAAGAAAGAATATAATATCTTTGTGGAAATCTTAAAAACAAATTTTCTGATAAATTTTTCATGAGAAAATTATTGTGGATAACCTTGAGGAAAAGATATGAGCAATAAAAATACGAACAAAAGAGATAAAAAAATTGAATTAATTAGATGGCTGATTCCGTTGCCGCTTTCACTTATTGGTGCTATTATAATAATAGTTATTTTGTGGAATCATGAGAGAATTGATTATATAGGCGGGCCATTCATGGTTGTTGTTATAGGTATTGGTGCTGGAATAATAGGATTTTTTGTTCTTATGTTTATAATCTCAATATTCACTCCAAAAACGCAAGGAGATAGAGATCGTGAAAAGCAAAGTGAAATCAAGCGGCAAAACAAAGAAATACACAAGCAACGGAGCGTGAATGGAACGCTAGATTGTCCATGCGGAAAAACAGTTTATTTGATTGACTATCGGTGTACCGGTTGTCATGCGAATACTGTTTCTTGTTCTAAGTCACCGCGAACAATTTACTGTTATCAGTGTAAATGCTATATTTATACTATAACTTGCGATTGTGGTAAAGTTTTAACATCAAAACATATTCCATGGTAAAAATTTTAGGTGCGGTCAGTGACCGCACCTAAAATTTTAAACTAATTTTTACTATTTCTTCCCGTCTTTTCCATAAAACGCTTTGCGATAAATTTCTTCCAAGTCTTTAACTAACGGATACCTTGGGTTTGCAGTGGTGCATTGGTCGTCGAAGGCTCGTTCAGCGAGTGAGGGGATTTTTGACATAAATTCTTTTTCATCAATGCCGCATTCTTTTAAACTTGTCGGCATTCCGAGTGTTTTCATCAAGTCCCAAATTGCATTGATTAACGCTTGAATTTCGCTGTTTTTATCTTTTCCGCCAAGTCTTAAACTGTTTGCAATCTCGGCATATCTTTCGTCTGCTTTGAACTCTTTGTATTTTGGAAAGATTGGGAATTTTTCAGGTTTTTGTGAGTTGTATTCAATGACGAAAGGAAGCAGCAGTGCATTTGCCCTTCCATGGGCAATTCCAAACTCTCCGCCTAGTTTATGAGCCAATGAATGATTAATTCCTAAAAACGCATTAGTGAATGCCATTCCTGCAATACACGAAGCATTGTGAACTTTTTCTCTTGCTATTTGGTCATTAGCGTCCGCAAAACTTCTCGGCAAATATTTGAACACCAACTCAATTGCTTTCATCGCTAGCCCGTCTGTGTAGTCAGACGCTAAAACCGAAACATAAGTCTCAATTGCGTGAGTTAAAACATCAAGACCTGTGTCGGCAACAATTGAAGAGGGCATAGTCGCAACAAATTGCGGGTCAATAATTGCAACATCGGGAGTTAACTCATAATCCGCAAGAGGATACTTGATGTTCCCGTTTTCTTTGTCGGTTATGACGGTGAAACTTGTGACCTCACTTCCTGTTCCGCTTGTTGTCGGAATTGCAACAAACTGTGCTTTTTGCCTCAAACTCGGATACTTAAACGCTCGTTTGCGAATATCCAAAAATTTTAAATGCAACGCTTCAAAATCAGTCTCGGGATGTTCATAGAACAGCCACATTGCTTTTGCTGCATCAATTGCACTTCCGCCTCCGAGCGCAATAATAACATCAGGCTTAAACGCTTTCATAGCGGCTGCGCCTTTCATAACAGTTTCAACCGAAGGGTCAGGTTCAACGGACTTAAAAATCGAAGAATGAACATAGTCCTCTCTTTTGCGAAGATGATAAAGGGCTCTGTCAACATATCCCAACTCAACCATAACAGGGTCAGTGACGATAAACGCTTTTTTAATTCTCGGCATATGCTCAAGATATTGAATTGAGCCTTTTTCAAAATAAATTCTCGGCGGAACTTTGAACCACTGCATGTTGTTTCTCCTTTTTGAAACCCTTTTTTTGTTCATGAGATGAACAGTTGAGACATTTGCTGTTGTTGAATTTTTTCCGTATGAACCGCAGCCCAATGTCAATGACGGAGTCGCTGTGTTATAAATATCGCCGATAGCGCCTTGTGAAGAAGGGGAGTTGAGAATTACTCTCCCTGTTTGCATTTCTTGACCAAAGCGCTTGCACAATTCTTTGTCATCACTGTGAATAACCGCAGTATGACCCATGCCGCCAATCTCAAGCATCTTTTTGCAATAATCAAAGCCTTGCTCTGCTCCGTCAACAATGAAGTATGCAAGAAGCGGCATTAAAGTTTCCATTGAAAGGGGATGCTTAAAAGACGGTTCAGGCAATTTTGCAAGAAGTATTTTAGTTTTTTCAGGAACTTTTATTCCTGCCTTTTGTGCGATAAAATATGCTGACTGTCCGACAGGTTCAGCGTTTACGCTAAACCTTCCTGTTTCGGTATTTTTTTTGATAACATAATTTTCAACCTTTGTTATTTCTTCTTTGCTCAAAAAGTAACAATTATGCTCTTTTAAATACTTTTCAAATTGAGGAGCAATCTCTTTGTCAACAATCGCCGCTTGCTCGGAAGCACAAATCATTCCGTTGTCGAATGTTTTTGAAAGCATTAAGTCTGTGCAGGCACGCCCTATATCAACATCTTTGTTGATATAACACGGAACATTCCCGGGACCTACGCCAAGAGCAGGCTTGCCGCAACTATATGCTGCCTTAACAAGTCCCGCACCGCCTGTTGCAAGTATCAAACTCACGCCCTTGTGGTTCATCAAGGCGCTTGTCGCTTCAAGTGAGGGCTCTTCAATCCATTGAATACAATTTTTCGGCGCTCCTGCTTTAATCGCAGCATCTCTTAAAACTCTTGCAGATTCTTGTGAGCATTTTTGTGCGGACGGATGAAAGCCGAAAACAACAGGGTTTCGCGCCTTTAAGCAAATGAGAGCCTTAAACATTGTTGTTGAAGTCGGATTAGTAACAGGAGTAACCGCCGCAACAACACCGACGGGCTCTGCAACTTCAATGAAGCCGTCCGACTCATTCTCGTCAACAATGCCGACAGTTTTGACACCTTTTATGCTGTGCCAAATGTATTCGGTAGCAAAAAGGTTTTTGATAACCTTGTCCTCAAAAATACCTCTCTTGGTCTCTTCAACCGCCATTTTAGCAAGCGGAAAATTTTCTCCGGCGCCGGCAAGCGCCATTGCTTGACAAATCTTGTCGACTTCTTCTTGCGTCATGTCCATAAATTCCGCCAGTGCTGTTTCGGCATTAGCAACCAGTATGTCCATTTTTTCAGATTGTGATAATTCTTTTTTTAATTTTTCTTTCATGGTGATATTATATGTAAATCAAAGAAAAAAAGCAAGCGGAAATATACTACTTAATAAATCTTTTCGCCAATTTGTCAATATTTCCTGCTCCGCAAAACAAAACAATATCACCGCTTTGAACAGTTTTTTTCAAATATTCCAAAATAAAATCTTCATCTTCAAAATAATATGCAGGTTTATCCGAGCATTTTGTCACTTCTCCGGCAAGTGATTGAGATGTTAAATTATCTGTATTTATTTCACGGGCGGCAAATATGTTTGTGAGAACTATTTCATCTGCCTCGTTTAGTGCGAGGGCATAATCTCTTAGAAAAGTTTTAGTTCTTGAGTAAGTGTGAGGCTCGTAAACGACATGTAATTTTGCTCCCTTTGACTTGATATTATTGAAAGTTTTTAAAATTGAATTGACTTCCGACGGATGATGGGCATAGTCAGTATAGACAAAAGCATCATTAAAACTCCCTACTGATTCTTGCCGTCTTTTAACACCTTTAAAATTGTAAAGCCCCTCTTTAATCTCCTTTTTATTTGCTCCCGCTTCATGTGACAGTGCAACAGATGCGAGTGCATTCAAAACACTATGCAGTCCAAACTGACGGATTTTTGCATTTTTGAGGAGCATTTTTCTATTGTGAAAAATATTGAATGTGACACCATCTTGTGCTGCTCTTATTTTTTTGACAAAGTAATCAGCATTTTCACTAAGACCAAAAGTAACAAATGAGGATTTCAAGCAGAAATTATCCTGTTTCCATTTGCCAAAATAATTTGCAATATCCTCATGAACAATAATTTTTTTTGCCCCTTTTGCAAACTTTTGAAAACTAGCGGCATAATCGTTTTCACCTTCAAAAAAATCGGGATGGTCAAACTCCATGTTCAAAATCAAGGCAATATTACTTTTAACAAAATGAAAACTATTTCGGTATTCACATGCTTCACAAATTATGTATTCATCGCCTCCAACAATTTCAAAATCATTTGCTAATTGTCCGCCGATATGTAATGTTGGAGAATACGGCTGAAAAATACTCGCTAAAAATCCGGCCGTGCTGGTCTTTCCATGAGTTCCGCTAATTGCAAAAACAGTTTCATATCGCATTAAAATCTCGCCCAAAAATTCTGCTCTTTCAATAACTCTTTTTCCAATTTCTCTTGCATAAACAACCTCAACATTATTCTCGCCAACTGCATTAGTATAGACAACGACATCAGCATTTTCAACATTATTTTTATCGTGACCATTCAAATTCCTGTCCGAGCCGGTGACAACATCTCCAAAACTTGAACAAAGTTTTGCTAATCCGCTCATAGAAGCCCCTAAAATTCCAACAAAGTGTATTCGCATTTTCACCTCTTTTTAAACCTCTTGCAGCGGCATCTAAGACTCATCTTTTTTAGTTCAAAATTAACTAATCTCCTATATAATACATAAAATATTAAGCGTCGTAGATTATTTAATTTTGAACTAAAAAATCTGCATCTTATCTAACCGCATTAGATTTTCAAGAGGTTCATAGACATGTTATGTTAAAATACCCCTTTATGTGATTTGCGTTTATTTTTTAAATATGGTATATTCTTTTTAATGGAGTTTAAAGGTTCAATTGAAGACATCATTTTCCGTAACGAAGAAAACGGCTACACTATCTTGGTTTTAGATGTGGATGGTCAGCCTTTAACTTGCGTTGGCTCCTTTCCGCCTGTTGCGGAGGGTGAATTTTTGTGTGTGAAAGGGGAGATGACTAATCATTCAAAATACGGAAAACAATTCAAAGTTTCGGAAGTTGCCGGCACAAAGCCGACAGGAGTAGAAGCAATGACCAGATATCTTGCAGGCGGTTTAATCAAAGGAATAGGGCCTGTCACTGCTGCGGCGATTGTTTCACGATTTGGCGAAGATACTATTTCAGTCATTGAAAAAAGTCCGGACTCTCTTGCAAGGGTCAAGGGAATATCAAAAGAAAAGGCGAGAAAAATTTCCGAACAATTCGGTTCTTTGAAAGAAATGCAAGACACATTACTGTTCCTGCAAGAAAAGAAATTAACAATATCGCTGTCGATGAAAATCTATAAAGTCTATGAAGGGGGAACAAGGGCAATCATCACAACCAACCCCTACAAACTAGTTGAAGACATCCCGGGCATAGGTTTTCAAAAAGCCGATAAAATCGCAAAAGAGGTCGGGATTTTAAAAGACAGTTCCTTTAGAATTTCAGCAGGTATTCTTCATGCACTGACTGTTGCCGGTGACAAAAGCGGAAACACATACTTACCCTATGGCGAATTAATAGGTGATGCCGCTTCAATACTCGGCATATCGCAAGACCTTGTCAAAGATGCGATAGAACCGTTAATCATTTCCGGAAAACTAAAAAGAGTTAAAAACGGTCTAATGCACTCAAAAACTCATCGTGCGGAAAAGGGTGCTGCAACAAGGCTCGTTGAATTAGTTGAGAGGTCAAATCAAGTTTTATATGATTGTGACAAACTAATAGAAGAGTTTGAGAGAGCGGAGAAAATCACTCTTCATGAAACTCAAAAAGAAGCCGTTAAATCTGCAACAACAAGCGGAGTAAGCGTTATCACGGGCGGACCCGGAACAGGAAAGACAACGATAATAAAATGTATTTTAAGAGTTTTAGATAGTTTAAACAAATCCTACACACTTCTTGCCCCAACTGGAAGGGCGGCAAAAAAAATGTCGCTTGCAACAGGTAAAGATGCCTCAACAATTCATCGCAAACTAAACATCAATCCAAACAATGATTTGCCGGCGGAAAAAATAACAACAGATGTAGTCATCGTTGACGAGGTCTCAATGGTCGATGTCTATCTTTTGCACCGCCTGCTTAGTAGTATCATTGACGGAACAAAAGTAATATTTGTCGGCGACAAAGACCAGTTGCCATCAGTCGGAGCAGGTAATGTTCTCTCTGACATAATATTCAGTGAATACATTCCCGTTATATATCTCACTCAAATTTATCGTCAGGCTCAAATTAGTTTGATAGTAACAAATGCCCACAAAATCAACAACGGCGAAAATCCTGTTTTATCAAACGACCCGACAAAAGACTTTTTCTTTATTGAAGAAAGTGACACTTCAAAAATTGCAAACACTATCCTGGGGCTGGTCTCGGAGCGCTTGCCAAAATTTCTAAAATGTTCTTCAAAAAGCATTCAAGTTTTGTGTCCAATGAAAAACGGCGAAGCGGGAACAATAAACCTTAATTCGCTTTTAAGTGAAAAACTAAATCAAAACAACCGTTCATTCCTCTTTGACGGCGAACAAAAGTTAAAAGCAGGCGACAGAGTAATGCACACCGTCAATAACTATGACCTCGAATGGACAAGAACCGGAGGATATTTAAATGCAGTGGACGCAGCCTATCACTCGCACAATAGCCATGTAGGGACGGCCGCTCTCGGAGTTTCGAAATCCAACGGACAGCGGGACGGCGAGGGCGCTGTCCCCTACGAAAAAGGCGAAGGTATTTTCAACGGTGACATGGGAATCGTTCAAAACATTCGTCACGAAAGCGGTGAAATGGATGTGTTGTTTGAGGATGGGCGGCTTGCAACCTACACTCCCGATATTCGTCACCAACTAACGCTGTCTTACTCAATAACTATCCACAAGTCGCAAGGAAGCGAATTTGATGCCGTTATCATTCCGATTGTAACTTATAACCCGATAATGATGACCCGAAATCTTCTCTACACCGCAATAACAAGGGCAAAAAAAATGGTCGTCCTTATCGGCAAAGAAGACAACATAAAAAAAATGACCCGCAACAACTATATAGCAAAACGCCACAGCATGTTAAATGACTTCATAATCCAAACAAAAGATAAATTTACTCTGCTATACGAGAGCAAACGGTAAAATCATCAACATAATTTACAGAGGAGGCATCAATCCCCGCTAAGGTTAATTTTGTTGTTTAATGCGACGGTAAAAAATTGAAGGGGCAGACGGCTTGTCCGCCCGCACGCATTAAACTAAAACCTAACTTTCAAAGATTGTCCGTTTTGAATTATTGTCCAATATTCAAAGTTTGCTTTTTTTGCTATTTCTTTTGCCAGGTTGTAGTTTCTGCCGATATGTTCTTTAATGTGGGCATCGGATGCCGGACAAATCATTGTTCCGCCGAACTCACGATATTTTTTTAAAATATTGATATCGGGAATGGTGGGGAAGTGTCCCGGTTTTGTCGAGGTGTTTAATTCTAAAATAACACCTCTTTTTATTATTTTTTTCAAGATTTCATCAAAAACAGGATTGTATTTTGAAAAATCATTTCCGCAATCGCATTTGTCAATATATCTTGAAATAAAATTAATATGTCCGACAGCATGAAAATGATAAGGAGCATCAAGGCTTTGTGACACATTTTGATAATACCGCTCACACGAACACAAATTGTCTTTTTTTATTCCTTTTTCACGACTTCCGAAAACATCATGAAAAGAGTTCAGAATATATTCAAAAGGAAAATGCTTGTCTTGCTCAATTTTTTCGAACATTTCTTTATTAAGAGGTTCATCAAACCTTGACCAATTGCATTCTAAGCCTGCACTCACATAAATTTTGTCCCTATATTTTTTCTTTAACTCCAAAATATCATTGACATAAAACATTGCTCTTTGCTGATAAATTTTTAAATCTTTATTGACAAAAGTTTCCGAGTGGTCGGTAATGCAAAGATGAGAAATGCCTCTTGCAATCGCCGCTCTGATGAAATTTTCAGCACTGGTCGAACCGTCATAGGAATGCTCCGTATGAGTGTGAGTGTCAACAATATAAGGCCGAGGCATTTTTTGATGAGTCATTATTGTTTGCATAGGTTTAAGGTAATAAGGGTTATCTTTTTTCAAGACGCCTTATATCATTGCCTTTCAATAAAGTGGGGTAAGCAATATTTTGGTCGCTTATTCTCGAATAAATTCTCTCACCGTAGCGTGCTTTCAAAGATGCCGCATCAAGATTGGAATTAATAAAAGTCAAGCAATCGTTTCGCATTCTCTCGTTTAACACTAAAAACAGATATTCTAACGAGACATTTTTTAGGATCGGTTCAGTTCCAAGATCGTCAATAATAAGCAAATCGCTGTCTAAGAGTGGTGATAAATAATACATTTTATCCTCATCAAATGTGGTGTGATAAGATAATGCTCGATTAACAAAATCAAAAGCGGTAATGGCAGTAACACTGTAGTTTTTGTGTAGAAATTCATTAGCAACACACCCTGCCAAAAATGTTTTGCCTGTTCCGGTCGGTCCGAGAACTGTGATAATGCGTCTTGTATCGTTTGGAAAAGCACTGACTATCTTTTGGACATTTGCAAAGATTTTTATGGTGTGTTTTCGAACTTCTTCTTCAAACAATGAAGGATTAAAATCTTTGAAATTATATAGCGGAATACCGATATTCACAGTCGAATTCAGCGCAAGCACTTTTGCGCAATCGCAAACACTTTTATTAAAAATACCTGTGTCAAAACATGATTTGCATTTAAAAGGAGGCTCTAATTCTTTTTTAGTTATGCCCATTTTTAAAAGGATTTCATCACGGCTTTTGTTTAGTTTTTGTGTTTTCAAAGATGCTGTTTTTTCATCTTTTGCATCTTTCAAAACAGATTCCCGAAGTTCCTTTTCAACAGACAAAAGTTCAGGATTGCGCCTTAGTGCATCCTCAAATTTTTCTTTCGCCTTAGAGAGTTCTCTCTCCCGTCTTAATTGTATTTCTAGAATAGATTTTTTATACATTACTATGCAAGTATACACCATATTATTTATTAACGCAAGCGACTTTTAACAAAAACCACAAAAACACAATTTTTTGTTTGACTTTCAAACGAATTAGTGCTATCATAAAAATATAATTCAAGGAGTTTTTATGGAAAAAGATAAATTAGGCGAAGAAGAATCTGTGTGTGAAGAGGAAATTATCACAGAAGAAAATTCTTTTCAAGAAGCGAGTTGCATGCCGCAAACTGCGGTATATGACTCTAAGAACCGTTTTTTCTTTATAGATAATATTCGGGGATTTTTGGTGCTGCTATTATCGTTTGCGGTTGTAATGTATAGATTTCATTTCATACCGTATTTTTTCGGACATGTCAGTGCGGCAACAAACGGATTAGGTTTTGCTGATATCGGCATGCCTGCGTTTATTTTTTTGCTTTCCATGATGATGTCCTACAACTTTAAAAGAAACATAGTTCAAAAGGGTGTGAAAGTTGTTGTGAAAGCGAGTATTGTTCGGGGAACCGCTCTTATCGGTGTCGGTTTTATAATGAATTATTTCGCAGATGGCTTAGGTCTGACGGGCTGGAGCGTGCTTGCAACCTATGGCTTAGCATCAATGTTTATGTTAGCGTTTATGCCGATAAAAAAAGCAGAAATCAGATTCGGCATCGGCTTTGGCATAATGCTCCTTTATCATGTTGTGCTTACGGCAATTTACCCTGCGATGTCAAGTTTTGTTCCCGGAACATCAGATGGCGGAATTGTGGGAACTGTTGCTTACTTGGGTTTAATGCTTGTGTCTTCGGCAATCGGTGAATTGTATTTTTCAAACAAAAAAAGGTTCTATCTTTTGAGTATCATAACCGGAGGGCTTGCAATACTGTTCATTATTTTGCGTTTTGCTGTCCCTGCGGACTCAAATTTCATGCCTTATATTTTCATCAACAAACATCACCAATCAATATCATTTATGACAATTTCTCTTGCCATAGTAGTCGGTGTGTTTATGCTTGCGGATAAATGGAAATATCTGCATAAAAAGCATTTGCCGATTTTTGGTGCTATGGGACAAAATGCATTGATATTTTATGTGGTGGGGGAATATTCAGCCAACTTGCATGGATTGTTCTCGGACTAATCGGAATAGGACGAAATAATTATTTGCCTGGAGGTTGGGCATGGTATTATTCCGTTAATGCAGGGCATTTATTCCTCTCTCTTGCTATCATGATGATTCCGCTTTTTATCATGGCTTATTTATTCCAACGCTACAAAGTCCGACTGTCTTTTTAACTATAGTCGATTAGTCTGCAATTAATCATATCTAATGCATTCGAAAAAAGCCTGCCTTAACCATGATGGGTAAAGCAGACTTCAAAAAATTAGAGGAATAAAGAGCATGGAGGGAGTATCTTGCGAATAGTTTGACAGCCTTTTTGTTCACTTGTAAGGGGGTGCCGCCCTCGGCATTCCGCCTTGATAACGCTTTTGGTTTTATAAAGCAGCGTAGTTATCTCATTGATACGAAGTGCCCTCTAAGGGGTGAAGGCAATCCCTTGCGTCTGTCCCCGAGACATGAAGAGGGTTTTTAAGTTTATTCAATAAAAACCGCCGAATACCAATTTTGTTCGTCGGTTTTTTCTTTTAAGGGATGAAGGGGAAGTCCCATATTTTTTGCGGTCTTGAAAACATCAACCCCTATGCTGTGAAAAGCAGGTCTTGCAAGTTTAGGAGCAACGCAAGGCTTTCCGAATTTTCCTTTGCATTCAGTGCAAATAGCACAATCCGAAAGAGAAATCGCAAAATAAAAGCCGTCCAAATAAGCGTGTCTTTCAATCTCCATTGAAATTTTTTGACAATCTTTTTTGTCATGGCAATTAATAATGACACCGGATTTATAGTGTTTGAAAATACGGATATATTCTTCAACACTTAATGAATGCGGAGCAGACGGACAAGTGTGCAGTTTCCCGAAATCATCGCAGCCCCAACGGCACTTCAAAATCGTTCTAGGGTCAAACGCTATTTGTTCAATAGAAAAAGGAACGGCATTTTTTGCCCCCATTTTATTTGCTAATGCAATATATTCTTTATGTTTATTCATAGGTGTAACGCCTTTTAAATTGTATCATCCAACTTTCCGAACAGGTCATTAGTTTCATCCGCTGAAAGAGTGCGGGAGACGAAATTTTCTGTTTTTTTGATGGTTGGTTTTGGTAAAGGCGCAGCAATTTTTTTGACATCTTCCAAAGTTTTTAAGCCGTCTTTATAAAATTTTTCGACTTGTTCATCATAGTGAGGAATGCTGACATTTCGGTTGTTTTTTTCGAACAACTGCTTAGCAATTGCAATTAAAACATCATTGTCAAGTCCGTATGAGAGCCAGTTTGTTGCATAATTTTCAACTATGTAGTCAAGATTGTCATAACGAAGCCCTAATATTTTTGTTATCTTTTTAACAAGTGCATACAAATCTTTGCGTTTGTTTTCAAACTCTTCAATTTCTAAAATGTTATTAAGTCCGTTTTCGTGATATCTTGTAAGAAGCATATCAAGAGTTTTTATTCCGCCAACTTTTACTTTTCTTGCAACTGATAAAATAATTCCCAAAGAAAACTTAAACTCATTTTTCCATTTTTCAAACATTTCCTTGTCTTGAATATCAGCAATTTTTTTTGAGTTAAGCGTTTTATGAATTGTCATTATGTCGCTGTCCAATAATTCCAAATATCCAAGCCTTTCTTTAACTTTATCAAATGTCCGATAATTATCTTTCAAAAGAGAGTTTGCAACGGTTAATATGTAGTGGTAGTATGGCGGCTTAAAACTATCGCCTTTTCTTAAAATACAATACCCGATGATTTCAATCATTGTTGCCGGGTCAATATTGTTATAGTCCATGAAATCATAGTAATACTTCAATTCATTTGCAAGGAGAAAATTTTCAGGCACAATTGCTTGAAATCTGTCAACAAAATCTTTATATTTTTTTACCGGATATTTTCGGCTAGGCTGTTCGCTTTTTGAAAGAACAGGCAAGTATGTTGCACTCATCGGCTCAATAGTGAAATCCACCAATCCTTGCTCTTTCCAATATGCATATGCTTCAAAAATAAATTTTGTGTCGATATTGAGTAGTTCCCCAATTTTTTCAATGCCGTTATCACTTTCATTTTCTGCAAAGGAAAGCCCTGCTAAATAGACTTTCAAAAAGTCACTAGGAGCGCTTGGCATATACTCAGTCAAAAAAATATGCTCTAACTGCACCTTTTTTTGCTTGACTAATTCACTTGACAACTTCAAAAATCCCATATGAATAGAGAAATATTATACCACACATTTCAAGCATTGTCTAGTATTTGATATTAAATATTTAATATTCCGAACAATTAGTTGCAAGCACAAGGATTTTGTGTTATAATATTTTAATGAAAAATAAAATTTTTTTTAATTCAAAAATATCTAAAGTTATTTTTGCGGCATTCATTGCATTTGCATTAGTTGCCGTATCTTTGGTTGCTTTTTCTTTCCCTGCGACAGCGGCACAATCGCCGACAATTGGTTTAAGCACTAGAGACAGCATAAATTCTTTAGTTGAACAAACGGCAATAGCACAACGAGTGCCGGGCATTTCTGTAGCGGTAATTAGTGAAAATGAAACGCTTTTCGCGCAAACAGGATATGCCGATATCAGGACTAATACTAAAGTTGATGAAAATACTTTATATATGTTAGGCTCAGTCAGCAAGGCTTTTACGGGTCTTGGTGTGCTATATTTGGAACACGAAGGAAAATTAAATTTAACCGACCCTGTTAACAAACATATTCCATGGTTGAGTTTCAATTTTGACGAGCATTTTTCGATGAATGATTTTAGGATAATTGATTTGCTGCACCACACAAGCGGACTAACGCTTTCAAGTCATTCACTAACACTGCCTCCTTCAAGCGGTGACGATGCGTTATTAGAAACTGTTAAACTGCTCAATGGTTCAAGACTTGACTTTGCTCCGTCAACAAGACACGGCTATGCTTCTGCAAACTACATTCTTTCCGGTTTTTTAATTCAAGAAATATCGGGCATGCCATATGAAGAATTTATGACCGCTAACATATTCAGACCGCTCGGACTTAACAACACTTTCACATCTGCAAACGATGCGAATCAAAGTGAAGAAGGCTTTATGGCAACGGGATATAAGCCCGGATGGTTCTCTTCCCGTCCTTTTGTTTCACCGGAATTTAGAGGGCACACTCCAACGGGATATATTATATCAAATGCAAATGATATTGCAAATTGGCTTAACTTTCAACTTGATCCAACTGACGCCCCTGCGCCTTTTAATGAACTTAATTAAAAGGCAGCAAGTGCCGAATAGAGAGGTTGAGATGACAAACGGTAATTTTTATGGCATAGGCTGGAACATAAGCGAAGACGGAAACACCATAAGGCATGCTGGAGGCAATCCGCATTTTGTCACAGAACTTATATTTTTGCCGCAAGAAAACAAAGCAGTTGCAGTTTTGATGAATTCTGCCACAGGCTCGCCCGGAAATCTTGCAAGAAACATATTAAATATTCTGGAGGGCAACTCTATCAATATTTCACCATCAAGCGAGTTGGTTCTTTTTGACACAATGTCATCTGTTTTGTCGATTGTGCTTATTATTGCAATTACTGCATTGCTCGGTTTAATAATCTTAAAAATATTTTTTGTGAAAAAAGGATTATCACGACGCACAAAACCTAAAACTAAGCAATGGATATTTATAGGTATCGCTGCACTTTTAACAATATTGTTTTTGATAATCACATTTTTGATACCATCTATTTTCGGATATGCCACATGGGCAATGACAATAATATGGGCACCGTCGACAATACCTGTCGTTTTTGCCCTTCTGTGTGCTTTTGGTTTCGTTTTAACATCTTTTGCTATTTTGCATTCATTATTTAAAAAGGATAATAAATAAAAAGGATATTAAAGTTTGAAAATCAAACCATAAAAATTACTTGCAATTAATTTTTAATTGTGATAATATAATTAAACACAACAAATAAGGAGAGTATTTTTAATTATGAAAAGAAATGAAATTAAAAAAAAATATACATGGGATTTAGGCGTGCTATTTAGTGACGAGGCAGCATGGAATAATGAGCATGACGAATTGAAAGCGTTAATTCCGTCGATTCTGACATTCAAAGGGAAACTAGGAAAAAAAGACGAGTTGTTGAAAATACTAAAACAAAACGATGAGATTGGAAAAAGATTCAACAAACTTTTTCTCTATGCCTATCTGAACAAAGACCTCGACGGAAGAAGCAATGAGGCAATATCTATGTTTTCAAGAGGCTACACTCTCTATGTTGAATGTTCAACCATAGTTTCTTTTATCACTCCCGAGTTATCAGCACTTGACGAAAAGTTGTTAACTTCATTCATGAATGACGAAGAATTTTCCGACTACTCTTATATGCTAGAGGGAATAATTCGAAGCAAGAAGCACATTTTGAGCGAAAAAGAAGAAAAAATTATTGCTATGGGCGGAAAAACATTCGGAGCATTTTCGGAAATTCATCAAAGAATTGAGGATCTTGATTTGCCGTTGCCGATGATTAAAGTTGACGGCAAAAAAGAGCAATTAACTCATGGCAAATATGGATTATGGTTATCTTCCGACGACAGGAAATTGAGAAAAGATGCCTATAAAGGCATGTATAAAGCAATAAAATCTCTCATCAACACACTCAGCATAACCTATGCTTCATCAGTAAACAAAGACAATTTTTTAGCGCAAGTGAGAGGCTATGAAAGCGCAATGCAAGGCTCGCTTCATGAAAGTAATGTTCCAACGAAAGTCTATGAAAAACTTGTTCAAAAAGCAAACGACGGACTGCCCGCTGTTCATGACTATGTTGCTCTTAGAAAGAAAATATTTAACTATGACAAATTATTTATGTTTGATATGTATGCTCCGATGTTTGAAAAAGCAGACATCAGACTGCCGTATGACAAGGCATATGATTTGATGCTGGAAGGATTGAAACCAATGGGAGAGGAATACCGCAATCTCCTAATCAAAGCAAGAGACAACCGTTGGATTGATGTATATGAGACTGAAGGCAAAAGAAGCGGAGCATATGCAGCAGGACAGTCTGAGGCAAACCCGTTTGTTTTGCTGAACTATCAAGAAAGCACAAACGAAATTTTCACCCTTGCTCATGAAATGGGGCATGCGCTTCACTCATATTATTCAAAAGAATGTCAGCCGTATGCAAAACAAAGTTACGAAACTTTTGTTGCGGAAGTTGCCTCAACCGTCAATGAAGTTTTGCTGCTAAAACATCTTTTAAAAACCACAACCGATGTCAAAACAAAAAAATATCTCCTAAGTTATTATCTTGACATGTTTAGGACAACGCTATTCAGACAAACTATGTTCGCAGAATTTGAAGCAGAAACGCATCGCATGGAAGATGAAGGAGTGCCGCTTACAGTTGAGAGCCTCAATGAGACATATTTGAACCTTAACAAAAAATACTATGGTTCATCAGTTGTTCACGATGACGATATATCTTGTGAATGGGCGAGAATTCCGCATTTTTACAGACCATTCTATGTCTATCAATATTCAACAGGTCTAATCAGTGCCGTGAATATTGCAAAAGACATCTTGGCAAAAGGGGAGAGTGCGGTTAAAAACTACATCGACAATTTCCTCTCGGCAGGCGGTTCAAAATCTCCTTATGAGATTCTAAAAGATGCAGGCTGCGACTTAATGACAGACGCCCCGTTTGATGCAGCGTTTTCAGAGTTTAGAGAAACATTAGAGGAACTAAAAAAATTAACATAAAAATAGCAGGGGACGCCGCCCTCGGCGTCCCGCATTAAAGTCATCAAAATTAATGGGACGCCGAGGGCGGCGTCCCACTACAGGATTTTCATGAAAAGAAAACTTCTCACCATCCTATCAGCCACCCTCTTAATTGCGTTCTTCCTCATCGGATGTTCGCCGAATACTGCTATTCATATCACTGAAGTGTGGAGATATGACCAAATTCACGGAGAACACATTGAGTTCACTTTTGAAGCAAGATTTTGCAGTGCCGAGTTGAATTTATTAAACTCAAATGCCACAGGCGAGGAGATTCAAAGGTGGAACACTTTTCTTAGACAAAGGGGTTATATAATAACCGATGATAGCGTTTGGAGTGTTGAGAAGTATTTAAGAGTGTTGATTGAAACTTCTATGGACGAAGAATTTCAGTGGGTAACTCCGGGAGCAGACACATTCGAGAGGGAATTTAGTAATGTTCATGGCTCAGGAGAAAGGTATATTTGGCGTGCAAGATTTTCAATCCCTGAAGACGAGGACATAAATGCACCGCAGCCAATCCGAACAATAACAGGCGGCACAACAACAAGACCCGACTCCTCAACCGAGCAAGGATTTTTTTGGAACACCCATACTTTTGAGTGGGAACATCCTTTCAATTCCTATATCAACGACTTTCACTATGCAAGTGTAAATAACGATAGAATTTACGGATATCAAGCAGGAACAAATATTATAGACAAATTTACAAACGGTTGGACAACAATCGGACTAGGCGGAGAAAGAACTCGTATGCTCCCTTCATTTTTTGAAATTTTCCCAATTGCAAGAATGCTTAATTTGCAAGAAATAAATTTGTTTTATCATTGGCTCAACAACACAAGAATGGTGACAAACGGAACTCAAGAAACTATCGGGCAAACCACCGTCCACACTTTTTCAACAAGAATAGCGGATGACGGAGTGCAAACTGACCAACTAATCCTTCAAATGCGTCGTGCCTACACTGTGACATGGAATGTTCTTTCGATAATAATCGGACTAATAGTCGCCTTTGGCATTATCTTGACAGTATTTTTAGTAAAACGAAACAAAGAACAATCAGGGAAGAGGGCGGAGGACTTTTTTCCCTACAACCCAAACGAATAGAAATTACAAAGGACAGTTTGCAAAGGACAAAGAAGGTAAAATTTAATTTATCAACATTATTTGTCCTTTATTTGTCCTTTGTCCACTGTCCTTTGTAATTTGAAAAATTTTTATGGACACCAAACAATCTCAACAAAAGCAGCACCCCAATATATCAGCACGCATTTTGCCATCGTCGTATGAAAGTGAGCAGGCAGTTTTAGGATGTGTCCTTATTGACGAGTATGCTCCGTCACTTGTTTTGACTGAATTAAACACCTCTGATTTTATGTCGTTTGCACATAGAGAAATTTTCAACGCTGCTCAGCATCTGACAAATAATGACAAACCTGTTGATGCTTTGACTGTTGCAGAAACTTTGAAAGGAATGGGCAGTCTTGACAGCATCGGAGGCATCGGGTATCTAAATCAATTAACAAATCTTGTCCCGTCTGCATCAAATCTGAAACACTACACAGGTATTGTCAAAAAAACTTCAATCCTTAGAAAATTGATTGAAAGTGCAAATAAAATTAGTGACAAAGCCTACACCGGTGACATTGAAAACAATGCGCTTGCTTTTGCAGAGGCTGAAATTTTTTCGCTCGCTGAGAAGTTAGATAGTTCAAAACTCAAGCCCTCAAGCGAAGGATTGAGAGAAGCAATTTCCCGAATGGAAATGTTGTTCCGTGATCCGGATGCAGCAAGGGGTATTCCGACAGGTTTTAAAAGACTGGACAGAATATTAAACGGCTTTCAAAAAAGCGACTTAGTTCTGGTTGCGGCTCGTCCCGGTCAAGGAAAAACTTCTATCGGCATGAATTTTATTTTAAATGCCGCCCTCAATTCAAATCGCCGAACAGACGCAGGAAATCCAAACCCCTACAAATGCGCTGTTTTTTCATTGGAAATGGGAGCATCCCAAATTGCAAAAAGAATGCTCTGTGCAAGAGCAAAAGTCAACATGAAGGGAGCAAATTCAGGTGATTTGAAACCTGATGAATGGAAAAGAATCTATCAGGCAAAATCCGGATTGGACAAAGCCCATATCTATATTGATGACAGTTCATTAACAACCCCTATTGAAATCCTCTCAAAATGCCGCCGTCTAAAAAGAGAAAAAGGACTGGATCTTGTCATGGTTGACTATTTGCAACTAATGTCAAGCGGAAAAAACCGTATTGAGAGCCGTCAGCAAGAAGTTGCCGAAATCACAAGAACAATGAAAATTGCTGCAAAAGAATTGGATGTTCCGATAATACTCCTTTCTCAAATGTCTCGTGACATTGAAAAAAGAGGAACAAAAAAAGCAGTTGCCCGTCCTCAAATGTCCGACCTTAGGGAAAGCGGAGCAATCGAGCAGGACGCAGACATAATACTTTTCATTCATCGTGAACACGATTCAAACGACAGAACAGTTGATGAGGTAACCCGCAGCAAAGTTGAATTAATAATAGCAAAACATCGAAACGGTGAAACAGGCTCAATCGATTTGAAATGGCAAGGCGAATATACTTCCTTTGTCGATGTTGATTATTCTCCCGAACCTCCTCCTCCATCATCGCAAAATTCACAATTCACAATTCATGATGATAATGAAAGTGATATTCCACTCTCTAAAACAGAGAACAAAAACATTGCAGGGGTGAGCAGCGCAAACCCGAAAAAAACTGACAATATCCCGCCCGAACCTTCGCCCAATCAGGCATTTGCCGCTAAAACAGCAAAAGAACTTCTGGATGTGAAAGTCCCGACAGACGATGATGACATCTTTTAAACATTGTTGAATAAAACTATATTAATTAAAACCGTTTAAAATTATTGCTTTCGGGCAATAATTTTTTTTGTGAAAAAGTTTTTTCTTTTTCTTGGAATTATCTGTCTCGTCGTCGGAGTTAGCCTTTTTTCTAACTCCCTTTTAATGATTGAGAGAGAGGGAACTTTTTCTGTTTTTGACGAATTTGACAATGTTCGAATTTATGATGAACGACCAATTTTTTATCGTTATCAAACTCCAAATTACTTTACTCGTTTTGATACCTATGGAAACATCAGCGACATTGACGGCATTCTTCGCAACCTAGGGGCAAGAGAACTATTTCGTGAACAAGTTAATAACATTATCATAATCTATGCAAAAACACCGCTAATCACAAAATATGAAAGAGTTCACTCTCAAAAAGTAAATATCATGATAGCATTAAGAGACAATCGCATCAGTGTCGGAAGTCCATTATTAAAAGGAAGTTTTTAATTAAAGTGAAAAATAAGGGTAAGTTGTTTTTAAATTAACTTTAACAATACTTTTCACTTAATTAAATTTTTTTAAAATCCATGTATAACCGCCAAAAACTTGTCAATAATTATTTTTAGCGTCGTGAAGAACGCAAAAAAAAGGAGATAAAAAAACTATGAGAACCTATGGAAACTCAAAAAAAACAAATGACAACAACTCAAGAAAGAAGTTGTGGTATGGAGTGTTTTTCACGGCTTTAGTCCTAGTGGCTGCTGTGATTATAACTCTCTCAGTGGTGCTGACAAGGCCTGACACTCCGATACTGGGACCAGACCCTGGTCCGGGTAATGGCGGCGACTATGTTGGCGGACCGCCTCCGGCACCAACTTGGACAATGCCTGTCAAAGGCGAGTTCAGCGTTGCAAAACCAGTCTCACTCAACAGACTTGTGTGGCATGAGTCGACAAGAAACTTCAGAACACAGAACGGTATTGACTTTGCAACACAAGCAGGAGCAAATGTCTATGCGATAGGAGCAGGAACTGTCACAAGAGTAGACAGAACAAGCCGCTACAACACTATCGTTGAAATTCAGCATGCAGACGGACTGGTCTCTCGCTACAAAGGACTCAATGTCGACGATGAATATATCAAAGTTGCAGTAGGCGACACCGTCGCAGTAGGCGACCAAATCGGAACAGTGGCTCAACACACTCCTAACAAAAGCCATTCAGGTCCTGTCGTCCATGTCGGAATGTGGAATCAAAACACAAACCGCTTTGTGGACCCGGCAAACTTTATCACTGATTTAGCAGACAAATAAAAAAATCAGGTTTTCCAAAATTGGAAAACCTGATTTTTTTATTTGTCTGCGACGCACAACACATAATGATTGTTAAAATTAATTTGTTTGTATGATGCTTTAAATTGTAGGGGTGAGCAACGCGAACCCGAATAATGAACAACATAATAATGATAATTTAAACGGGCTCGCGCTACTCACCCCTACAATTTAATAACTCCCGAATATCACACGACATAACAAACCATAGGGGCGGTCAATGTCCGCCACAAAAAATATGTTTTGAAACAACTGTGAAATAAACTGTAGGGGCGGCAATCTGCCGCCCGCACAATGATTTCCAATAACCACGAACTTCTATTTAATAACGAACTAATAAAATAAAGTGCGGGTGGCAGATTGCCGCCCCTACATCACAAATTAATTCTTGGATTTTCGGTTCGCCCCATAAGATAATCAACAGATACATCAAAGTAGTCGGCTATTTGCATTAAAGCATCTGTAGACGGCTTTGCTCGGTATTGCTTCCACTGTGTTATCACGACAGTTCCGCTTTTTAAAACACCTTTTTTTTCTAAACTATAACCTGTCTCTTCATTATCGTCTAATAATTTTAGTGTTCTATTTATAATGTCTTTATCTTTTTGTTTCATATCCAGTTCCATTTTTCCCATAAATTACAAGAAAAATATCTAATAAATGTTAGATAAACGCTTGACTGTCTAACAAATATTATATATACTATAATCACAATAACCAAAAAGGGCTTATTGTAATTTTAGCATACAATGAATTATTATAGCATTAATAAAAAATTAATGCAAGTTTTTGATGTGCATTTTAAGGAGAAATAAGTAAT
>WRAY01000024.1 GCA_009779975.1 Bacillota bacterium
CCTGCGACCAAGCCTATCAATACTGCTTTTAGTATCCCCTCCGTTCTCAGTCGGGAATAATACTTTTTGAACATTTCTTTTTCACTCATAAATGTTCTCCTCCTTTTTATTTCCTTTTTATATAATAGCGTTAGGAAACGACATATTATTAACATATAGGTGGCTGGAATCTCCCTCCTAGCAAGTTTCTACATTCTATTCACCTTCTTCTAAAAACCCTTTTAGTTTATCTCTTGCTCTTTCGAGTCTTTTGAAAATTGATGTTTCTTTTTTTTCAATGATATTTCCAATTTCTTTGGCTGAAAAACCTTCATAGTAGTGCAAGAAAATAATGTCTCTATCAAGAGGTTTTAGTCTTTGAATGCACTCCATTACTTCAATATTGCTTTCATCAAAATTGTATTTATGAACTGTTGTCTCATCAAGAGGGATGTTCTTTCGTAGTGAAGCAGACTTTTTTAAGTTTTTACACTTATTAATTGCTACCCTTATTAACCATGCCTTGAGATGTTCTTCATTGATAATTTTCGGCTTTTTTAGAAGCGAGAAAAAAACTTCTTGCGTTATGTCTTCGGCATCTTCTTTGTTTTTTGCATGATAAAAGGATATCCGAAAAATAAGGGTCGAATAATTATCAACAACATCATTAATCTTTTCATGAGTTAGAGTTATCAAACATGCTCCTATTAATAATACAATTCAAAAAGACCAAACCTGACAACATTTTTTAAGATTTTTAAATTTTTTTCAAAAGGTCGTCTCTTTTTGTGATTTTTAATGCATATTTAATTAGTTCTTTGTTTTTTGGGTTGCGGTATTGCAAAAGCGCTCGCTGCATTGCTTTTTCTTCTTTTGATTTCGCAACGAATATTTTTTTTAGAGTTTTGGGATTTAATTCAGTGTGGAACATTGTGGTTGATAGTGTTCCCGGCGTTGGGTAAAAATCTTGGACTTGTTCGGGGTGATAATTAATTTCAAGAAGATATTCAAGCATTTTTACTGCATCTTGCAATGTGCAACCGGGATGAGAAGACATGAAGTATGGGACGAGGAATTGGTTTTTGTCATGAAATGCGTTCAATGCTTTGAACTTTTTTGCAAACCTTTTGTAAGTTTCATGAGAAGGTTTGTTCATCACCTGCAAAACATTATCAGACACATGTTCGGGAGCAACTTTCAATTGACCGGATGTGTGATGAAGGACAAGTTCATTGAAGAATGTTTCATCTGTGTCTGCAAGAAGATGGTCAAATCGAATGCCGCTTCGAATGAATACTTTTTTGATACCTTTGATTTTTCTGGCACGACGAAGAATATTAAGGTAGTCGGAGTGAGATGTATTAAGGTTTTTGCAAATGCGAGTGCCGATGCATTCGGATTTACATGATTGGTGATTGGTGATTGGTGATTGGTGTTTAGTGGATGGTAAATTAATTTGACAATCATCATTTCCTGCTCCTCGTTCCCCATGTCCTTTTTTACAGCCTGATTTGTAGAAATTTGCACTGGGACCGCCGATGTCGTGAATATAGCCTTTGAAATCGGGACGAGTAGTTAGAGATTCGATTTCACTTATAATGCTATCTTCCGAGCGAGAAATGATTTGTTTTCCTTGGTGAAATGTCAGGGCACAAAATGAACAGTTGCCGAAACAGCCTCTATGGGATGTTATTGAGAAACTGACTTCGTCAAGGGCTGGTATGTGATTATATTTAGGATGACCTCTTTTTGTGAATGGGAGAGAGTAGACGAGATCCATTTGAGTAGATGTGATTGGTTCAGGGATAGGGTTGCAGATTACATAGTGGTCGGCGGTCGGTGGTTGGTTGTCGGAATTTAATGAGGAATGAGGAATGAGGAATGAGAAATTGTTGTCAGATTTGTTTTGATGTTTAGAAGTAGTGCTTGTAGAAGCGGCTTTTGCACACCCGTTGTTTTGTTCGGCGTTCAGCAGCGGGCGGCAGAATGCCGCCCCTACAAGGTTGTCGATACCCCCGTCCCCTTGACAACTTGAATTGCTTAAGTTGTCGGAGGGACGGGAGTATCGACAACCTTGTTTTTGGATTATTCCTTTTTCGTGATTCTGCGACTGCATGAATGCTTTTGCATATAGCAACTTGTCGGACTTTACTTTCTCATATGAAGATATGGGCATGAATTTGTTTGTGGGACCTGATATTGCATTTTGTGCATCTATGTGCATATTTTCTTTTGTTGATAGATATGCCGTGCCTTTTAGGTCTTTCATTTTTGAAAGAGGGACGCCTTTATCTAGGAGGCGAAACATTTCGAATAGGACGGACTCGCCCATGCCATAGATTAGAAGGTCTATTTCGGCAGTTGCCAGTATTGACGGCATGACACTATTTGACCAGTAATCATAGTGGGCAAAACGGCGAAGGGATGCTTCAACTCCGCCGGCAATTTGAAAAATGTCAGGAAAATATTTTCTAAGGTTTTTGCTATAGACTGTCAATGCCCTGTCGGGGCGTTTTCCGTAAATTCCATTGTCGCTGTATTCATCTTTTGTTCGTTTGTTTAAAGCAACGGTGTAGTTATTGACCATGCTGTCAACAACACCGCTTGAAATTAAAAAAGCGTGCTTCGGCTCACCCAATTCACGATAATCTTTTTCATTTTGAGGCTGCGAGATAATCCCGACACTATATCCAAAACTCTCAACAAGGCGTGCAATCAAAGCATGACCAAAAGACGGGTGGTCGACATAAGCGTCACCTGTCACCATGATGAAATCGAGTTGAGAAATTCCCATCTCGTTTAATTCTGTTTTTGAAATTGGGAGGAACATGCTTTGATTAGTGGGCAACGATTCACATTGTGCGGGCGATTTAATCGAAGACCGCAGAACGCCTAATCGCCCTTACAACATTTTGACGAATTTTATGATACTAAATTTTACTGCAATAGCGTTAATTGAACACCCAAACAATATTTTGTTTTTTAGATATACATTGAATATTTGATGGTTTTTTGTTTCATGTTTTGTTTTTCATAGAATTTTATTGCTGCAATGTTTTCGGGAGAAACAGTTAGTTCTAGGGCAGTGCAGTGTAGTTCTTTTGCCTTATCTTTTGCAAAGTTCATAAGGGTTTGCCCTATACCCTTGTTGTGATGGTTTTTATCAACTACCAGCATATCTACTAGAAGAGTTTTGTGGTTATAGGTTACATATGAATTTTTTTCTAACACTTTTAGAGCAATATAGCCAAGAATCATTTCGTCATTTTTATAGACAAAAATTTCTTTTTTTAAAATCATTGAATTGAAATCGTCAAAAGATATTGGGAATTCACAAGGTTTAAAAATATCGGGACGATATTCAATGTGTTGATTTTGAACTTGACTGACAATTTCAGTTATGCGAGAAAAGTCCGTTCTTTTAGGGATTTCAATTTTCATAGTTTTGTTAGCGTTTAAGTTTATTCGGGCAACAGGTTGCCGCTCCTACATTTTTTTCTGTTTAATTATTTGGGTTCGCATTTCTCTCCCCGTCAAGTAATTTTTTTGGCACACCTAAATACCCACTCTATGTCATGGGGACAGGCACCTTGATTGAAAAATGCAAGATTTTTCAACCCCTTCGGGGCACTATCGTGTCAAGGAGTCAGTCCCCATGACATTCCGTTAGGTGTGCCCCTCAGACATCATGCCCCTACCAATAGAACCAAGTTTATCCCCATTGTAGGGGCGGCAACCTGCCGCCCGAAATGAGCGTTATTCAATTTTGGATATTACTTAAAATACTCAACCCCTGCTTTGAAGACTTCCATATCAAAGTTTGCATCGATGTTTTTCATCAAATTCTTTCCGACTCTCTCGGAGTGTCCCATTTTGCCGAGAATTCTGCCGTCGGGACTGGTTATGCCTTCGATTGAATAGAGGGCACCTGTTGGGTTGAATGGTGCGGTGTTTGTGACGACACCACAAGGATAGCAGTATTGGGTTGCTATTTGACCGTTTTCAATTAGTTTTTTGAAGTGGTCGTCATTGCAGACAAACTTGCCTTCTCCGTTTGATTTCGGGACGGCGAAAACATCACCTACTTTCACATTTCTTAACCATGGTGAAAGGTTTGAGGCAACTTTAATATATGACACGGTTGTCACATGACGAGAAATATTATTATAGGTCAAGGTTGGCGAATCATCGTCCATTGGCTTAATATGACCATATGGTAATAAGCCCATTTTAACTAAGGCTTGAAAACCGTTGCAAATTCCGATTGCAAGTCCGTCTCTTTTGTAGAGAAGGTTGTGAACTTCTTCGGAAATGCGTGGATTTAGAAATGTTGTTGCGATAAATTTTCCGCTGCCATCAGGTTCGTCTCCGCCCGAAAATCCTCCGGGGAATGCAATGATTTGGCTGTTTTTAATGCGTTTTGTAATTTCTGCGACAGACTCTTCAATATCCTTTTTTGAACGATTTTTGACAACAAAAATATCAACTTCCGCTCCGGCTTCTAAAAACGGGCGTGCGGTGTCGTATTCACAATTTGTTCCCGGAAAACATGGAATGAACACTTTTGGAGATTTTGTTTTAAATTTTTTCTTTGGAGTGATTATTTTTTTAGTATTGAATTCCAATGGCTTAACTTCGCCGGTGTTTGGAACAGTTTGAGGAAAAATATTTTCAAATGTTCCGTTAAATGCTTTTAATGCGTCCTCTAATGAGAGTTTTTCATTTCCGAATATGAATTCTTTTTCTTCTGTTGTTTCGCCGATAAACTCTAGGTCATAGCCGATAAAGTCTTCTTCATCGTCTATTGCGATTAAAATATCACCGAGTTGCGGAGAAAATAGGTCTGGTTTAGTGCCAGCAAATTTGAAGCCCAGTTCTTCTCCAAAGCATGATTTTGCGATTGCTGACACTGCTCCGCCGCTTTCAACCATAGTTGCAAATTTGACATGACCTCTTTTAATTTCGCCATGCAAGAGATTCAAAAAGTCTTTTAAATTTTCAAAATCTACAACACCAAATTTGTCTTTTTTGAGGGCATAGCGATAAACTCTTTGTCCGCTTTTTTTCAAAACATTTGAAATAATTTCTTCTGCATTTGCAATTCCCAGTGCGAATGAAATCAAAGTCGGAGGAACATTCAATTTTTCAAATGTTCCGCTCATGCTGTCTTTTCCGCCGATTGCACCGAGTTCTAGTTGAAGTTGGGCGTAGAGTGCGCCAAGAAGTGCCGAAAGAGGTTTGCCCCATTTTTTCTCATCATTGCCAAGTCTTTCAAAATATTCTTGGAAAGTGAGGCGGATTGACGAGAGCGGCGCTCCTGTCAAAACTACTTTAATGACCGATAGAATCACTGAATACATCGCACCGATATATGGCGATTGTTCCATTAAATATGGGTCAAAGCCCCAACTTGCGACAGTTGCTGTGTTTGTTTTTCCTTTTGCTAAAGGAAGTAGCGCCGCCATTGCAATAGCGGGAGTGTTTTGAGTTTTGCCTCCGAATGGGACGAGAACTGAGCCTGCTCCGATTGTCGAGTCAAACATTTCAATCATGCCTTTTCTTGATGCTGTGTTGGGTGATGAGAGTAATGTTTTTAATGCATTTGAATAGTTTTTTTTCTTGAAATAACTGCTAATCTCATCACGCATAGTGCTAAAATATATCGGAGGAACATCTTCAATTCTTGCTTGGGTTACTTGTCTTGCTCCGTTTGAGTCAAGAAATTTTCTCGGGATGTCAACTATCATTTTTCCGGAGTGAAACATTCTAAGAGTGTTAGTGTCAGTGACGGTTGCGACATGAGTTGCGTCAAGATTTTCTTCGTCTGCTAATTTTTTTAAAGTGTCAGCATCATTTTTTGAAATAACGACCGCCATTCTTTCTTGGCTCTCGCTTGTTGCAATTTCGGTCGCACTAAGTCCTGAGTATTTTTTCGGAACATTGTCTAAGAATATGTCTAAGCCGTCTGCTAACTCGCCGATCGCAACACAAACTCCACCTGCCCCGAAGTCATTACATTTTTTGATTAGTTTTTGAACGGATGGATTTCTAAAAAGTCTTTGAATTTTTCTCTCAACTATCGGGTTTCCTTTTTGGACTTCCGCTCCGCATGTTGAAAGGCTGTCAGCGGTGTGGGATTTTGATGAGCCTGTTGCCCCTCCGCAGCCGTCTCTTCCTGTTTCACCGCCAATTAACATGATGACATCACCTGTTTCGGGCTTTAACCTTTTGACATTTTCCGCTTTTGCTGCCGCAACAACAAAGCCGCATTCCAATCGTTTTGCTAAATACCCGCTATGATAGACTTCGTCAACAATACCTGTCGCAAGTCCGATTTGATTGCCATAGGACGAGAAGCCTTCCGCTGCTTTTTGTGAAATTACTCTTTGAGGAAGTTTCCCTTTTATGGTTTTTTCAAATGATGAGTTGATGTCAGCAGCACCCGAAATTCGCATTGCTTGATAGACATATGCACGACCTGAGAGCGGATCACGAATTGCCCCCCCTAAACATGTTGCCGCTCCGCCAAAAGGTTCAATCTCCGTTGGATGGTTGTGGGTTTCGTTTTTGAACATGACTAGAAAATCTTCTTCCTCATCATCAACTAAGGCTTTGACTTTGATTGAGCAAGCGTTTATTTCGTCGCTTTCTTCAACATTGTTTAAGATGCCCTCCCTTTTAAGTTCTCTTGCCCCCATAGTCGCAATGTCCATTAGGCATGGAAATTTGTCTATTTTTCCTTCATGATGTTTGTTGAAAAGTCGGATATATTCGTTGTAGGTTTCTTGAATTTGTGGAATTTTTGATTTTATCACAACCTTTTCAAGATGAGTTAAAAAGGTGGTGTGACGGCAGTGGTCTGACCAATAAGTGTCTATAATTTTCATCTCGGTGTCAGTTGGATTGCGTCTTTGAGCACGATAATGCGCTTGAATGAATTTTAAGTCATTTAATGTCAAGGCTGAACCGCTGTCAATATGATATTGTTTTAGTTGCTCGGTTGAAAAATCAATAAAATTCTCAATCATATAAACAGGTTGAGGCTGGGGCACTTTTAACTCAAGTGTGTCAGGCATAGAATGCTGAGCAAGCCTCATTTCAACAGGGTTGATAAGGTGTTTTTTTATTCTCTCGAGTTCTTCCTCGTTTGCTCCTTGCACTGCATAAATCGTAGCACAACGCACTATCGGCCGTTCTTTCATGGAAAGTAGTTGAACACATTGCTCTGCACTATCTGCTCGTTGATCATACTGCCCCGGCAAATATTCAATACCAAAAATTGAGTAGGAAGGAATCTCGAGTTCATTTGATTCAATGACGGTGTCAACAGGAGGTTCCGAAAAAATGCTCGTTAATGCTTTTGAATAAGTTTCCTCATCAATTCCTTGAACATCGTAACGCAAAAACACTCTGACATCGGAAAGAGTTAGGTTAAGAAGTGAATTCAATTCACTTTTAAGTTTTTTTGATTTTTGATTAAAGTTTTCTTTCTTTTCAACAAATATTCTTTTAATGTTATTCATGATTTTTTCCTAGTAGTTGGTTTTTTTTCAGGCGGGCGGCAGAATGCCGCCCCTACATTTTTTTGTTGTTTTTTGCTCGGGCTCGCAATGCTCACCCCTACATTGGTTTGTCGTTATGAAAATTGTAGGGGCGGGCATTGACCGCCCGTTGTTTGGTTTTGTTATGTTATCGTGATAATTTTTTAACATTATTCGGGCAGTCAGTGCCCGCCCCTACAGTATTTTTATTCCATTTGAAAAGCGAAAACATAAATTGTAGGGGCGGCAATCTGCCGCCCGCAACTTATTTTGTGACGCTGTGGGTGCCGTCCCCTACAATTTCGCTATGTCGGTGCGGAGATGCTTGTTTTTAAATTTTACTTTCTTTGCGATTTTATAGGCTTTTTTTCTGGCATCTTCAATGGTTTTTCCTAGGGCGGAAATGTTGATGACACGACCGCCATTGGTTACTAGTTGATTATTAATCATAGCAGTTCCTGCATGAAAGATGGTGACACCTTCGGGTAGTTTGTCGGGCAAAGTTATCGGGATATGTTTTTCGTATTTTTCAGGATAGCCTCCTGATGCCAAAACTACTGTTACGCATTTTTCTTCTTTAAATCTAAGGTCGATTTCGTTTAATCTCTCATCTATTACTGCTTCAAAAACTTCCATTAAGTCGTTTTCCAGTCTTGGCAAAACACTTTGGGTTTCGGGGTCTCCGAATCGTGCGTTGTATTCAAGGACTTTAACATTGTCTCCGTTTATCATAAAACCAAAGAAAATTACCCCTTTGAATTTAATGCCTTCGCTGTTTAAAGCGTCTACGGTCTTTTTTAATATATGGTCATATGCGAATTCTTCGTGTTTTGGAAGGTATTTGTCGTTAGGTGAATATGTGCCCATACCTCCGGTGTTTAGACCAATGTCATTGTCATGTGCCCTTTTGTAGTCTCTTGCGGACGCCATCGGAAGAATAGTTTTTCCGTCACAAAACGCAAGAACGCTCACTTCAAAGCCTTTTAGGAACTCTTCAATAACAACATTTTGTCCGGCCTCGCCGAATGCTTTGTCAAGCATGATTTGTTTTAAGCCTTGTTCTGCTTCTTCAAAGTTTTCACAGATTAGAACACCTTTCCCTAAGGCTAATCCGTCTGCTTTTATGACAAGCGGATATGTTTTTTGTCCTTTTACAAACTCAATCGCCATTGAGTAGTCTGAAAATGTTTCATAGTTTGCTGTCGGAATATCATATTTTTGCATCAAGTTTTTTGAAAAAACTTTTGATGCTTCAAGTTGTGATGCCGCTTTTGTTGGGCCAAAAACACGAAAACCCTCTGCCTCGAGTTTATCGACTAAGCCGAGTGATAGAGGATCATCGGGACCTACGACCGTCATGTAGATATCGGGATGATTTTTTAGAAATTCCAAAATTGCAGAAATATCCGTTGCTGTGATATTCACGCATTCTGCCAACTCAGCAATCCCGGCATTACCTGGAGCGCAATATATTTTTCCGACATGAGGGCTTTTAGCAAGTTTCCAAATGATTGCGTGTTCTCTGCCACCGCCGCCGATGATTAGTAGGTTCTTTCTTTCCATTTGAACTCCTTTTAAATCAGCGCATAATGCACAACGCACAACGCACAACGAAGGATAGAATTTGTTTAAAATATTTCTAACAATCGTTATGCGTTATGCATTATGAGTTGTGCGTTAAAAATTTAGTGTTTAAAATGCCTCATCCCAGTCATCACCATTACAATTCCCGCTTCATCACATGCCTTTATGCTGTCTTCGTCTTTGACTGAACCGCCCGGCTGAATGATGGCTTTTATCCCATAGTTTTTGGCTAATGCTATGATGTCGGCAAACGGAAAGAAGCCGTCTGAGGCGAGATATGCCCCTTTAGCGTTCATCCCTGCTTGCTCTAGTGCGTTTTTGGCGGCTGACACTCTGTTTGTTTGTCCGCCGTTTGTGCCGATTGTGGTAAAGTCTTTTGTTATTGCTATCGCATTTGATTTTAGGTGTTTGACGACTTTAAAACCAAATTCAAGTTGCTTTAAATCTTCTTTGTTCGCCTTTAACTTTGTCACGCATACTAAAGAGTTTTTGTCAAATAAATCGCTATCTCTTTTTTGGACAAGCATTGAGCCGTGAAGAATTTTGATGTCACATAAAGTTTGCTTTCCGCCGTCTAGTTCCGAGAGTTTCAAAACTCTTAAATTTGGTTTTGTTTTCAAAACTTCAAGTGCATTTTTGTCATAGTCGGGGGCGATGATAACTTCTAAAAATGTTTTGACCATTTCTTTTGCACACTTTTCATTAACGGTTTTGTTAAAAGCGATAATGCCTCCGAATATGCTGACCGGGTCGGCATCGTGTGCATATTTAAAGGCTTCAAATGAATCTTTGCCGAGTGCTACTCCGCATGGAGTTGCATGTTTTACTGCGACACAAGCACACTCATCAAACTCTAAGACTGTATCTATTGCTCCTTGAGCATCGTTTAGGTTATTGAATGACAACTCCTTTCCGTTTAGTATCTGTGCTTTTGACAAAGATAGTTTTAAGTTGGGAATAGTTTCTTCATAATACGCTGCCGATTGATGCGGGTTCTCACCATACCTTAAGTCTTGCTTTTTTTCAAATGCGAGCGTTAAAAAATCGGGACTTTTAATGCCAATTTCTTTTGAAAGATAGTTTGCTATTATCGTGTCGTATGATGCCGTGTGTTGATAAGTTTTGAACATCAACATTTTTCTGTATTCAATGTCAACATTTCCTTTTTGCTGTTTTTCAAGTATTATTCCATAGTCATTCGGGTCACAAACAACAATGACATCCAAAAAGTTTTTTGCGGCACTTCTCAGCATACAAGGTCCGCCTATGTCGATGTTTTCAACAGCGTCAAGAAAGGTTGTCCCCTCTTTTTCAATAGTTGCTCTAAATGGATAAAGATTCACACAAACAATGTCAATGGTGTTGACTTCTAAATCCTCTAACTGCTTCATGTGGTCTTTGTTTCCTCTCACCGCTAAAATTCCGGCATGAACTTTAGGATTGAGTGTTTTCACTCTTCCGTCAAGGCACTCGGGGAACTTAGTTATGTCAGACACACTAAGAACAGATATTCCGTTTTCTTTGAGGATTTTCGCCGTTCCTCCTGTTGAAATAATTTCATATCCTAACTTCTCAAGTCCTTTTGCGAACTCAACGATGCCGGATTTATCACTAACTGATAATAACACTCTTTTTTTCATACGACATAATTATATCACAACAAAAAAAAATCGTCAACGAAAAACAGTTGACTAAAAAACAAAATTATTATATAGTGTGGTTATGTTTAAACTAAAGAAATTTAAAATTGCGTTGGCGGTTCTTCTCGCCGCTATTATGTTAATGAGTGTTATTGTTCTCTCCGGATGTGATGAGGAGGAAGAATATCAACTTTGGGTGCCTCAAAATTTTGAGATTGACACAAATCTTATTGCCTCTTGGACTTCAGCGGCTACTATTGGCGGTCATGAAATTGAAATAAGACAAGGCGAAGAAGTTATTGCAAGTCGTCTTGTTTTGCAAGGCGGCAGTTTTTCTCTCATGTCATTAAGACTTCCCTTAGGAGTTTATTATGCCACTGTTCGAGCAATTGGCGGAGAAAGGGACGGCAATGTTTATTTAGATAGTTCGTTTTTCTTGCCACTTAGGGCATTTGTTATAACAGAAGTTTGGTGTGATTATTATGATGAACCATGCGAATGTGAACCATGCTGCCCTGAAGAGGATTGTGATTGTGATAAAGAAAATATAAATATCTCATGTTGCGTGTGATGCACATTAAAAAAATGATTGTCTAAATAATTTGGACAATCATTTTTTATTTTCATTAGCGCAATCAACAAATCCGTCGAATATGGTTATTTGCAATCAAGCCAACTGTTTCCTGATTTGACATCTACTTCTAGAGGTACTTTTAGTTTTATTGCCGACTCCATTTTTTCTTTTAGTATTTTTTTCACTTCATCAACTTCATTGATGTCAGTGTCTACTATTAGTTCGTCATGGACTTGGAGTATTAACTTTGATTTGAAACCTTTCAGTGCTGTTGCAACTTCAATCATTGCTATTTTGATAATATCAGCGGCTGACGCCTGAAGAGGCATGTTTTTTGCGGCTCTTTCAGCAAAAGAGCGGATTGAAAAGTTTGTTGATTTTAAATCAGGCAACGCTCTGGTTCTGTTCAAAAGCGATGAGGCATAGCCTTTTTCTTTTGCTTTTTCAACACTTTCTTCAAGATATTTTTTGATTGACGGAAATTTTTCAAAGTATTTTGAGATATATTCCTTTGCTTTATACGGCGGAATTCCAAGTTGCTCACTAAGCCCAAAATCGCTAATGCCATAGATTATTCCAAAGTTTACTGCTTTTGCACTGTTTCGCTGCTCGTTTGTTAGTTTTTCCAAATCAACCCCAAAAACTTCGCTTGCGGTTATTGCATGAATGTCTTTTCCTTCTTCATAGGCTTTTATCAGTGTTTCATCGTCTGAAAAATGGGCAAGCAGTCTTAACTCGATTTGGGAATAGTCCGCACTTACTAAAATATTTCCCTCACTTGCGATGAATGCACCTCTTAGCATTCTTCCTTCTTCTTCACGCACGGGAATGTTTTGCAAGTTTGGTTCAACTGATGATAGGCGTCCTGTTGAAGTCAAGGTTTGTTTAAACTCGGTGTGGATGAAATTTTTTGTGTCCGCTTTGTTTTTTAACCCAATGACATAGGTTGAGCGAAGTTTGGAATAGGTTCGATATTTCAAAAGTAGTTTCGCAATTCCTCCGCCTTCGTTCTTCTCCGCCAATATCTGCAAAACCTTTTCATTTGTTGAGATTTTTTTTCCTTTTTGGGGAAATTTTATTTGCATATCTTCAAACAACACTTTTGCCAGTTGCTTTGGAGAATTTATGTTAAATTCTTGTTCGGAGAGATTGAAAATCTCTTTTTGCAATTCATTTAGTTTTTGAGAAAAATATATGTCAAATTCATCTAGTTTTTTTATGTCAACTCTAAATCCTCTTTGTTCCATTTTGATAAGAACTTCAACCAGCGGCAACTCAATGTCAAAATATAGTTTTTCTTTGTCCTCTTTTTTGATAGTGTCTTTTAGTTCCTTATCAAGGCTGATAAGAGCGGTTGCGGGAGTTTTTTTGTTTTCAAAAACTTCTTCAAGGTATTGAGAAATATCAGATGTGTCAAATCGTGAGTCAACTATATATTGCATTAGTTCAACTGAAGAATAGTTTTTCAAATTGATTTTTTCGTTTTTGGTTAAAGATAGAAACTGCTTTAATGAAAAAAATACTTTTTTGATTTTTTCGTTTTCAAGATATGGCTTAAAAACCCCTATTGCCTCTTCATAGTTAACCCCCTCGCCCAGCATATTTTTGCCTAGTTCAACTTCATATTCAACTATTGTGTTGAGAGCAAAATTTATATCCCTTGCTATATGAATAGAAAGAGTGTTTATTTCCGTCGCACCCAAAAGGCTCTTGAGTTTTTCAAGACTTGTTATTTTTTCAATTGATGCTTTTACTCTGTCTTTTTTTTCTTTGATTGTGTGAACTTCGCCGCTAAAAACATCACTTCTTTTTAGCATTGATTTGAAAGAGTGTTTAACAAAAAAATCTCTGACTTTTTCTGAGAATGGAAACTGATAGGAAAAGTCATATGCTGAAATGTCAATATCGGCATTTGTCTCAATTGTTGCAAGTTTTTTTGATAGATATGCGTTTTCTTTTCCTTCATTGAGTTTTTTTTGAACGCTCGCACTTGATATATTTTCAATATTTTGATAGACATTGTCAAGTGATGAATATTTTTCAATTAAATCAAGTGCAGTCTTTTCACCGATTCCGCTGACTCCCGGAATATTATCGGAACTATCCCCCATCAACGCTTTTAATTCAATAACTTGGGTTTCATTGACACCATATTCATCAATGATATTTTTTTGAGTTATTGTCAAAACATCACTAAGCCCGCGGCGAGTGAGCATGACGCTTGTTTTAGAATCCACCAATTGCAAACAATCTCTGTCACCTGTTATGATGACAACTTCATCGGATGATTTTTTTGAGAGTGTTCCGATAATATCATCCGCTTCATAGCCAACTTTTGAAATAATTCCTATTCCTAAAATTTCGAGCATTTCTTTTAGCAAAGGCATCTGGGAGGCAAGGTCGTCCGGCATTCCTTTTCTGGTTGCTTTATATAATGGATATTCATGATGACGAAAGGTCTTTTCTCTTTCGTCAAAAGCCACTGCAATATGTGAGGGTTTTAGGTCCGTTATTGCTTTTAAGAGCATAGTCAAAAAGCCATAGACAGCGTTTGTCGGATTTCCATGTGCATTATTCATTGGAGGCAAAGCATAAAACGCTCTGTTCACCAAACTGTTTCCGTCGATTAAAACAAATTTTTTTGAGTTGTCATTCATAAAAAACATTATACTATCAAATGAAAAAATAAGCAAGCATTAAAACTTACTTATTTTGTGATTTCTAATTTGCTATCTTCAAATTTACAAATTCTATCTGTCGTTCCAAAAGATTTGACTTTCTTTGGGTATTTTTTTTGTTTCTCTTTTTAGTTTCTTTCTGCGAAGATGAATTGAAACAATCATTAAAAAAATTATTCCCCCAAAGAAAACAACTCCAAGAACAATAAGAAGTATATGCCACCAAAAAAATGATGACGAAACATTTGAAACAAAATTAACGGTTAAAATATTTAATTGTGAAAAAAAGTTTAGCATAATCACCTGTTGTTCAATGCATACTGCACTGATCTTCTAACAAAATTATACATCAAAAAATTAAGAAAGTCAAGCGTTTTCCAAATAAAATTTTTGTAGATAGTGTCAATATATCTAAAATTGTTTTTTAATGATTAATTTTTGTTTTTAGTTTGATGTTGTAGGTAGTTTCAAAAAAGTTTATTGTTTTTTTAAAGTCGCTTTTGTCTTGTTCAAACAAGGTTTCAATTGTTTTGTTGCTGTCTTTTTGATAGCCTTCTAAAATAAGAATATTGTCTATGTAGAAACAGGCAATGGTAAATGGGCATATGTTCTTATATAGTATGTGACGAAAACAATTTAGCAGAAGCGGAAACAGTTCAGGTATCGGAGCATGAGAGACTGCAATAGTTGTGCATTCAAACATAAGTGCTGAAAGAGCAAATGCGTCATAGTCATGGACAATGTTTGAAATATCCTCAATTTGAGTTGCCCCTGTCACTGTCAGAAAATCGTTTTTTTCCGCTAGTTCAAATTCACAAAACGCAAAAGGTTGGGCGGCAAACTTCAACTTCGCCTTTTCCTTTTTCACTCCCCTTATTTTTGCTCGAACTGTCTTTCCTTCATGAGAAAAAAGGGTAAGGTTTTTATCAAACTCACCATATTCACTGCTTTTAATAACTATTGCGGTTAATGTTATTTGTTTTGATTTATTCAATAGATGGATTTTCGTCATTGTTCAATCTTGAATAAAGCATGTAGTAGCCGATGTTGCCTGTTTCACGGAACATGTCCCATGCTATATCAAGAGGTTGCACTGACCTGTCTTTTTTGTTTTTTTTATCCATGGGAATAGTATGTGCAGTTAAAGTAAAAAGTATTGATGAATTTTTTTCTATACTCAACCTTAATTTACACTTTTTACTTATTTATATCCCATACTATCCAGTTGCATTTTCTTATCTCTCCAGTTTTCTCTAACTTTCACAAATAGTTTGAGGTAGACTTTTGTTTGGAGAAGTTTTTCGATTGACTTTCTGGCACTTGTGCCGATTTCTTTCAGTTTTTCGCCTTTTTTTCCTATAACGATTTTTTTGTGGGATTCTCTTTCAATAACTATGTCGATTTCAATACGGGTGAGATTTCCCTCTCTTTCAAATGATATGACATCGGTTGCAATGCCATGAGGGATTTCTTCTTGCAAAAACAATAGTGCTTTTTCACGGACAATTTCACCGACCATGAAGTTTAAAGGTTTGTCGCTGAGTTGCTCCTCGTCATAATAGAGTGCTTCATCTTTAAGATGAGAGGCTATAAAAGAGCGAAGTTTATCGATGTTAGTGCCTTTCAAGGCGGATACAGGGATTATTTCTTGAACAATTTTGCGGTGATTGGCGGTTGGTGATTGGCGGTTGGTGATTGATGATAAATTAATTTTGTCAGTATCTCCGCTCTCAGAAGTTAGCGGTGCTAATCTTTCCAGCGTCGGATAGACTTTGCTAAAGCCCGCAAGGTCTACTTTGTTTAGGGCAATATAGACAGGCACACCTTTTTTGGTAAATTTTTCGATTAGTTCAAATTCTTCTTTCGACACATTTTTTTGCCCGTCAAGAACAATAACAACAACATCAACAGCACTTGTTCCCTCTTTTATTTCCTTTTCCATGTGTTGTCCCAATCTGTTTTTTGCTTTCAAAATGCCGGGAGTATCAATGAATATCATTTGGTATTCGTCATTTGTCAAAATGCCGAGTATTTTATCACGAGTTGTTTGAGGGCGAGGAGATGTGATTGAAACTTTATCACCGATTAGAGCATTCATAAGGCTCGATTTTCCGACATTAGGTTTTCCGATTATTGCTACAAAACCTGATTTTCTAGTGGTTGGCAACTGATGATTAGCGGTTGGTGATTGGTGATGTTTTAAGATTTTTTCTTCTTTTTCTCTCATTGCCTTCTTGCTCTCTTCATCATCATGAGTATGCCCCAATAAATGCAGAAGTCCGTGAACGAAAAGATATGATCGTTCTCTTTCAATAGAATGCCCATATTCTTTGGCTTGTTCTATGGCTTTTTCTTCGCAGATGACTATACTTCCGATGTTAACAGAACCTAGTTCTTCATCATATTCAAAAGGATAGTTTTCTTTTGTCAACGGCTTTAGGCATGAAAGCGACGGAAAACTAAGAACATCCGTCACTTCGTTTTTACCTCGTGATGATGTGTTTAATTCTTTCATTTCATCTGGACACACGAAAATCAATTCAAGATAACCCTTGCCATTAATATTAAGACAAGAGCAGGTTTCTTTCACCAATTCATTAAAAAATTCAATATCCTTTTCAGTTTCTACTGTTAACATTTTTTCTCAATGCATAATGAAAAATAAAATTAATTTAAAATCATTATGCAACATGCGAATTATTTATATTTCAACCTCTTGTGATATAATCCGCCGAAAACATTTATTATAGTGTGTTTGATGATGTTCAACTCTTTTAGAGATATATCGCAGTTATCAAATTGTTTTTGGACAATTCTTTCACTTATGAGGTCACTTAGAAGTTTGTCAACATTTTCGGCATCAGGACTAGTCATGCTTCTGATTGCCGCTTCCGCCGCATCGCAAATCATAATAATTGCGTTGATTTTTGTTGTCGGGGTTTTTCCTTTGTAGGAATACTCACTAATATCAACATCGCTGTCTGTGAAACTTTTTGCCTTGTTGTAGAAAACCGGTATGGGCAATGTTCCGTGATGTTCAACTGTCACTTCTCTGACCTCTCTTGGTATGCGATGTTTGTCACATAATTTCAGCCCTTCAACAGTGTGCGAGCGGATTATTTCAGCCGATACTTCAGGCAGCAAATCATCATGGGGGTTAGTGTCGCCTTGATTTTCTTTATAGTAGACGGCATTCGCTAGTTTTCCGACATCGTGATAATAAGCGCACGCTCTTGCCAGATATGGATTTTCACCGATATTCGACGCACAAATTTCTGCAAAGTTAGCAACTGTCAAAGCGTGATTATAAGTCCCCGGGGTTTCTTCCCTCATTCTTTTGATTAAAGGATGATTGTGGTCTGTGATTTCAACAAGGCGGGAGTTTGTGATAAGGTTAAAAATCATTTCAAATAGCGGCTGCGTCAGCATTCCGATAATTATCGGCGAATATGCACCAATCGCCGCTATCCAAAATACATAAATGTTTGGATAAGGTGCAAATGAATAGTGCAAGGCGATGAGGGTGAAATACGCCGCCGTTGCAATCGCAAAGCCTTTTGCAAGATAGTGAACTCTGCGAACATCGACTGAAATGGTGTAGGCAGCGATTGAACCAAGAGCAGTGCCTACCAGAAACATTGATAAAACAGCATAGATATTGATAACATCAGCCCCTTGCAGATATTGAGATAAAAGAACAAACACAACTAAGAAGTTGGTGAAAAGATTTGAGATGAAAGCAACTCGGCGACGAACTAAAGGCGCAACAATAAAAGCAGTCAAATACATCGGCATAAGGAACAAATTTATGTGACTTAAAAATATATTAACAATAAAAACAACAACAATCGCCGTGCAGGTGGCATAAAGAACTTTTGGGCTTGTGAAAAGCACTCGTCTTGTGTGAAGAAGATAAGTCAAAAGCGCCCCCATGAACAAAAGAATACCGATAGCAACCATCAAATATGCATACCAGTTTTGAAAATAATAATCATCCAATATGCCAAGTCTTAAATTAGCCGCAACAATCACAACAATTGCAGAGACACTAAAAAATGCCGCCACCTTTGCAATTTGCCCTTTTTCTAATACAATTTTTCCTTTTGTCGTTTTCATTATATCAATTCATAGCGTGTAAACTCACAATGCCTAATCGCTGTCATTCCATATTACCACAAAAACAAATAAGTGTCAACTCAAAAATACGGACAAAAAAATAAGCAGTGAAGAGATATCATTCTTTTATTTTTTTATGCATTCGATGATTTTTTGAATGTCATGATTGTGGGCTTGAGACAAAGTTCCAAATAGTTTAAATATTTCAATAAAAACATTGATATTATTTTTGTCTATGGTTAGAGTTCCCAATTCTTTTGTTTTTGCTGTTCTTCCAATATAACTTGAGCCATTGTCTAATTCTGTTATCGGGAAACACAGATAAAGCATTGGCATAATGCCTCTTGCCCGTTGTTTTTCTTTTATTATAATTTCAGACATTATTTCAAAATTCCCAACTTTATAGACAAGCAACGGATACATCACTCTCGTGAACAAAAAGTCAAATCCATTAATTTTTTTGTCCTCAAACTCTTGTCGAAGAATTTTTAAATCCTTATGGTTTTCAATAAAGTCCTCTTCTTGAATTCCTTTAATATAATCTTCAAATTCACTTAAATCACCTTCGCTAATTATTTTCCAATCATAAAACAATTTTATGTATTCAGACAGTTCATACAAGGCTTTTTCAAGACCATTTGCCCCAATAAATCTTTTGTCGTGAAATCTTGTCAAAAGCAATTTATCGTGGTCTTTGGTTATAACATCATAGCCAATTTGCCATTCAATATAACATGCATTAGAAAATGTCTCGGTTTTTGTTGCAACAGGAATTCCATAAGCATTAAGCATTGGTCTTTTTTTGATTCTGACTTTTTCAGCACCTTTTGTTAGCGGAATGCTCACCTCAATTTTTTCGTTTTCAATAATTCTTTTAATCAATATAATCCCCTCCTAGTAATTTCTTGAAATATTCATCAATTATTGTTTTATCACATTTGTCCTCTTTTATCCAAGTTTTTAAGTGAGGATGTTTTTCAGCGCTTCGTGCCATGAAATGAGTTTTGATTTTTTCAAACTCTTCCAAATCAATAAAAACATCTAAATTACCCAAATAAAACGGAATATGTTTCACATAGTCTTTAAAAACATCGACATAACAATAAAACGGCAATTTTTCAATGTCAATTAGCACTGCATTTGCACATACCTCCTTTATGAATGTTTTGTTTCGCCTTAGTGCGTTTATATCCCTCATTGTCCAAAACAAAGGAGCCTTTAGTATGTCGGGAAATATTTTGGGAGGATATTTATTTATTAACTCTCCAATAAATTTTTTATTAAGATTAAACGATTTTCCGCAAGGCAAATACCATTTCCTTTCCATTATGCTTGAATAAGTTGTTGCCCCCCCTCTTTTGTAGAGGGCGATAATAATAGGAAACCCTGTCAATCGTGAGGTTTGAGAGAACTCTTGACTATTAATAATAACACTATCAACTATGGAGTAATGCTTAAAAAACTTCTCCAAAAGTTTGAAGTTTGCTTTTTTTATCAAATAAGAAAACGGATGAAGAATTGCAACAAAGTCTGCTTTAAATTTGTCATAAGACAACATAAATGAAATACCGTAGTCTCGAGTTTTGAGGTCTTCATCAATTGTGAATTCATTTTTATTAGAGGTTTTTATTTCATTCTTTACATGCGATGTCACATCATTATAGGGCGGATTGCCAATTACTATTATCTTATCATCTTCACTTAAATTATATTTTTCTCTCGAAGTATTGCAAAGTGCATTTTTAACAAAAAACTCCGCCTCTTGTTTTATTTTTCCCCTTGCAATTTCAACTGCTTTCTCGTCAATATCCGACAATATTCGTCTTTTAACTTTTATATCATTGCCATAAAACATTGAACCATAGCCACATGAGGTGTCAATAAGAGTTGCTTTTTCATAGTCAGGTACATTTTTTTTGATTAGTTCAATGAGGTATGAAACGAATTTGTGAGGCGTGTAATAGCAACCGGAGTTTGCCATTTGTGAAAATGTCAAATGCTTTTGTTCATTTTGAGTTAAGTTTTTTATTGTCTCGACTAAGATTTTGTGTTCGATTTTGAGGACTTTTTTTGCGAGTGTTTCGGGGGTATCGGATTTTTCAACTTTGACTTTTTCTTGAGACAGGATTTTGCCTGTGTCTATTCCCTCATCGACTAGATGAACTGTTGCTCCGCTGTATTTTTCACCTGCTTCTATAACTGCCTTGTGGACATTCATTCCAAAAAAGCCGTGTCCTCCGAACTTTGGAAGAAGTGAGGGATGAACATTGATTATTTTACCGGAGTATTTTCTAATAATTTGGGAACTCAAAATTCCAAGATATCCGGCAAGAACGATTAGGTCAGTTTTATTCTTTTCCAGTATAGTGAGCATATGTTCATCTCTCATTTCCGGTGATGAAAAGTCTGATTTTGAAGAGATATATGTCGATATGTTGAACTGTTTCGCTTTTTCAATTGCGAGTGCGGTGTGATTTGAACTGATGACACAACCAACTTTGCCCGCAATGTGACCATTTTTGCACGCTTCAATTACTGCCATCATATTTGAGCCTGAGCCTGATACTAGGATCGCTATTCTTTTCATCATTCCTTTCCATTAAAAATGACAAATTAGAGTGGACAAAGGACAAATACGGTCAAATTAATTTATCATCATTTGTCCTTTGTCCACTCTAATTTGTCATTTGAAATTTACTCTTTAAACCCTATACGGCAATCCGCCAAACAAGTATCTTTCTTGTTTAACACTTCGCCAAGAAAATAGGCTTTCTCGCCGAGTTTGTTTGCTTTTGCTATTACTTTTTCAGCATCTTTCGCATTAACACAGAGAACCATTCCTGTTCCCATGTTAAAAGTGTTGTATAATCCTCTTGTGTCGAGGCTTGTTCTTTGAGTAAGCAATTTGAAGAGTTTTGGGACTTCATAGTTGATTAAATCGATTTTTGCACATAGTCCGTCGGGCAGTATTCGAGGTATATTTTCAATGAAGCCTCCCCCTGTTATGTGTGATATACCTTTGATTTCAAACTCATTTATTAGAGCGAGAATAGTTTTGACATATATTTTTGTTGGTGTCAATAACTCTTTTCCTAATTCCCCTTTCAACTCTTCTTCGCTCACAACCTTTCTCACTAATGAGAAACCATTTGAGTGAACGCCTGACGAGGCTAAGCCGATGAGAACATCTCCCGCCACAATATTTTTCCCTGTTATTAATTTGTCTTTATCCGCTATTCCAACGCAAAATCCGGCAAGGTCATACTCACCGTTTTCATAAAAGCCCGGCATTTCGGCAGTTTCTCCGCCTAATAATGCACAGTTTGCTTGTTTGCAACCGTCTGCAATTCCGCCGACAACCTCCGCCATACTCTCAGGCTGAAGTTTTCCGCACGCAAAATAATCCAAAAAGAATAGTGGTTTTGCGCCTTGGCAAACAACATCGTTAACGCTCATTGCAACAAGGTCAATGCCGACTGTGTCGTGTTTGTTTTGCATAAATGCCAAACGCAACTTTGTTCCGACTCCGTCAGTACCGCTAACTAAAACAGGATTTTTAAAGTTGAAGTTTGCAATTGAATAAAGTCCGCCGAAACTTCCGATATCGCCTAAGACATTTTCATCAAAAGTAGCCCTTACCTTTTTTTTAATAAGGTCAACCGCTTTGTAGCCCGCCTCAACATCAACGCCTGCATCTTTATAACTAATTGGTTTCTTTTCCATAACAACTATACTCTATACCCATCAAAAACATTTGTCAAGTGTTTTCAGCACTCTTATTTGTGTGTTAACTTTTAAAATTTATTAAAAGTTACAGTTTATAACTCTTGACAAGGATTTTTTTATGTGATATATTGGGGGTGTCATAAGGAGGTTATAAATGACAGATTTTGAAAAGTTATTTGACAGGAAGTTTTTTGAGGGGAATGAGAGGGCTGTTCGTATTTTTGAGGAGTTTATTAAGACAAAAAATAAACTTGAAGAAGAGTTTATCAAGAACACAATTGTTATGTTTGGTTCGGCAAGAATTCGGCATAATTCTGAGAACAAACTGGCAAAGCCATATTATGATGCGGCGTATGAGTTGGCAAAAAGGCTTGCTGTGTGGTCGAAGGAGACATTTAAGGATTGTCATCCGAGAGACAAATTTTATGTTTGCACAGGCGGCGGCGGCGGAATAATGGAGGCTGCAAATAAGGGTGCGGCGGCGGCGGGCGAGAGAACTGTCGGATTTGGCATTACTCTTCCTTTTGAAGAAACTGCCAATCCGTATATTCCGAATGAGTTGGATTTTCACTTTCACTACTTTTTTATTCGTAAATTTTATTTTGCGTTTTTGGCAAAAGCGTTTGTTATATTTCCCGGAGGCTTCGGCACTCTGGACGAATTGTTTGAGATTTTGACTTTGGCACAAACTCACAAAATGCAAAAAACTCCGCCTTTTGTTATTTTCGGCAAAAAATTCTTTGAAAAGGTTTTGAATTTTGATATGTTACTAGAACATGGGTTCATTTCAAAGAGCGACAAGGATTTGTTTATTTTGACAGATTGTTTGGATGAGGCGTTTGAGCATATCACAAAGAATATCGGAACTAATAAGCAGTTTGTTGATTTTTAGTGGTTTTGGTGACTTTGGTGTTGATGACTTCGTTATTTTTACTTTAGAGGAATATTTGTTTAGGGGCGGCCAGTGAACTACCCCATTTGAGCGAACAATCCGCTTTACCGTCAAACGAAGACCCCCTCCTTTACAATTGCTTGTTGGTTCTTTTGATTGGAAGTTAGTTCGCAGACAACGAATAACATTGTGCGGGCGATTAATACTCGCCCCTACAGTTATTTTGACGAGTTCTTTTCGACAAA
This sequence comes from Bacillota bacterium, assembly GCA_009779975.1. Classification (GTDB taxonomy): domain Bacteria; phylum Bacillota; class Clostridia; order Christensenellales; family Pumilibacteraceae; genus WRAY01. The sequence goes on from WRAY01000024.1 coordinate 22,976, forward strand.
TAATTTATTGTAGGGGCGGCAGAGCCGCCCCTACAGTTTTATTGGTTCGTTATTTGATGGGGTGATTCGTGGGCAACCATCAACATTGTTCGGGCGGCAGAGTGCCGCCCGAACAATATTTGTTGGTTCGTTATATACACGATTTATGTGATTACCGTTTCACATTGTGAGGACGGATGAGGGTGACTGTCCCTATATTTTTTGTAAAAAGTGACTAAAAGCGTTATTGCTTTTAGTCACTTTTTTATAAGGTGCGGGCGGTCATTGACCGCCCCTGCAAGTTTTTTTATTTATGATTTGTTAGATTATTGGCCTTAGAGTTTGGGGGGCAAGATTGATATAGTAAAACCAGCCGTCATGTCCACCATAGAAAAACATATCTTGGATTATTTGATTGGACATTGCGAATGGAGCGATAGATTCGGCTGTCCCCCAAAATTCTACTCGGAAATACTGATAACTAGTTGGAACAACGACATCGGCAAAACGCCAACCTTGAAAAATGGAGTGAGCGGAGTGCCACTGCATATAACTTCTTGCCATTAACTCGGTTGTTCCGCTGAATGCTCTCATATGAGCGGCTCCAAAGGCTGACCAGTGACCATCTCTTCCGCCAAGAAACCAAACTCGGATTGTTCGCTCTTGGAGTTGTTCAGGGTTTAGTATTGCCGGAACACTTCTGTAACCGCTATTGTCATCCAGTCCGAGTTGTCCAAAGGCATTTCCACCCCAAACAAAAATTACTCCGTCTTCGCTTTTTGCTATACTGTGGTTGTCGCCTGCTGAAAAAGAAGTTATGACATGCGGCGATGAGAGAATTTGCAGAGGGGCTAAAATATTTCCGGTGCTACCGTTACCCAGTCTTCCGCTTCCGCCATGCCCCCATGTCCAAAGTCCGCCGTTAGTATCTAGCGCCAGATTGTGGTCTGTTTTTGTTGCGACTGAAATAAATTGTTTTCCATAGGCGTTTATTTGAACAGGGGCTAATCTTCTGGTGTTTGTTCCGTCTCCGACTTGCCCCGAAGTGTTTAGTCCCCAACCCCAAAGTCTTCCGAGAGAGTCGACAGCAACGCTATGCAAACTTCCAGCGGATGCTGAATTAAATTGAAGGTCGGGACGAATGTTTATCGGTGAAGAGCGTTGGGCTGTTGTTCCGTCACCAACAAAACCCTGACAGTTGCAACCCCAAGCCCATAGTCTTCTGCCCCTGTCAATGGCAAGAGTATGTTCACCTCCTGCTGAAACGCTCAAAAATATCAAATCATGGCGAATAGCAACAGGCGTTGAACGATTAGTTGTTGTTCCGTCACCAAGTCGTCCAAATTGATTACTTCCCCATGTCCAAAGTCTGCCGTAGACATCAATTGCAGCACTATGTAGAAAGCCTGCTGAAATATAAGCAAATCTCAAATGCGGCATAATATTTATCGGAATAAAAACATTTTCAGTATCACCATTCCCAAGTCTTCCGGAACCGCCATTTCCCCACACCCAAAGTCTTCCATAAGTATCAAGCGCCATTGAATGAGCACTTCCGCCGTCAACTGCTCTAAACCTTAAATTTGGCATTATCGGCACAGGATAGTTTCTTTGCGTTGTTGTCCCATCACCAAGTTGGCCGCTTGCGTTTGCTCCCCAAGCATAGAGAAAGCCGTCATCAGTTATTTTGAATGTGAATGCTCCGAATGCGGCAAACACTCCTGCCTCAATCGGAATAGATGAAAATCTTGCAAAGAGGGTTGTGTTTTGAATTGCGGCAAACGGAGCGGTGACAGGATAGTAGAAATCTTCGTCAAAATACCAACCTTCAAAATTGTAGAAAGGTATTACAGGTTCATAAAATATTTCTGTTTCAATATTAAATAAAGTTCCTGTTGCGACAATTCGTGAACGAATACTTCTTGCTCCGCCTGTGTTAAAACTAATAATGACACCGTCGCCTTGCATTATTAGAAGTGGAATAGAACTGTTTAAAGTCGTGCCGTTTCCAAAGTTTCCATAGTTATTGCTGCCCCAAGCGAAAATTGAGCCTTTAGTGTCCACTGCCATACTTGACTCAACTCCAGCACTAATTGACCTGAATGTTCTCTCTGTTGCAATGTGTGTTGGGGTTGTTCTTTGGTTTATAGTGTTGTCTCCAAGCCTGCCGCTTCCATTTAGTCCCCATGCAAAGAGTCTTCCGTCTGTTGCAATTGCCAAACTATGGGCTTCTCCTGCTGAAATTTCACTAAAACGGTTTGTTCCGCCGATATGAATAGGCGAAGAGTTTGCTGTTTGAACAGAACCGTTGCCAAGTCTGCCGTTAGTTCCTTCGCCCCAAGCAAATGCTCTTCCGTCCATATGAATAGCAAGAGTGTGGGAAAATCCTGCTGAAATTACACTAAAACGATTGCCTCCTCCGACATGGACAGGGTTTGAGCGATTTGTTGTTGTTCCGTCGCCCAATCTTCCTTGTCCGTTAAAACCCCATGCAAATGCTCGTCCGTCAGTTGTTATTGCAACTGAATGACTTCCTCCGGCAGATGCCGCTTTAAATCTTTCTGTTGTGTTTACCAGAACAGGCGAATTGCGTTGAGTTGTTGTTCCGTCACCAAGTCTTCCGTTCACATTACTTCCCCATGCCCAAAGTCTGCCATAGGTATCGATTGCAAGAGTGTGTTCCCAACCTCCTGAAACTGAAACAAACCTATTTGCTCCGCCGATTTGAACAGGCGAATTGCGTTGAATTGTTGTTCCGTCACCGAGCCTTCCGCTTCCGTTGTTTCCCCAACCCCAAAGTCTGCCGTAAGTGTCAATTGCATGAGAGTGATGTCTGCCTGCCGAAACATACGAAACATAAGTGAATGTTATATCGGATCTTATGTGGACAGGTGTTTGTCTTGTTGTTGTTGTTCCGTCCCCCAATCTTCCTTGTCCGTTTGGTCCCCATGAAAATAACCTACCTTGAGCATCAATCATTAAATTGTGCCAAGCAGAACTAATCATGCTTGATGTCACAAGAACCGTTTCCCATCTTGCTTCAATTGTTATGTCAGCGGTAAGAGTGTGAGGCAAGGCAAAAGGAGTAGTTCCAATATACCAACCGACAAGACCATAATGGAAATTCGGATGAGTCGGTGTCGGAAGAGAAGTTAAAATCGTTCCGAATTGATGTCTTTGAGGAGCAAGAGGATTTCCTCCCATAGTGTTGAATGTTATTGTTGGCCAACTTAGCCATCTTGCATGGAAGGTGACATCATCGCTTAAGTTGAATGGGAATTGAACCGGTTGAGTTAAGGCGTTGTCAAGATACCATGCAACAAAGTTGTAGCCATGCCGCTCGGGAGTCGGAATATCAGAAGAAATTATCGACGAGTTTTGAGAAAACAGCCTCGGCATTTTGTTTGGCGTCATTCCTGTTTGGAATGATATTTGTCTTGCGTTGCCCTCGACAATAGTTGTCATGACAGAAGCGTTTGCAAAGTCTCCAACGGCGTTAAAAATCAAACCCAGCCTTAGATTAGCATTGCTTCCTGTTGCAACTACTGAGCCTTGAGAGTTAATTGCAATGCTGTGGAGGTCGCCTGCTGAGATTGAGACAAAACGCTGAGCGGAACTAATAACAACAGGAGATAGTCTTTGAGTTGTTGTTCCGTCGCCCAATCTTGAGTTAGCGTTGTTTCCCCAAGCAAAGAGCCTGCCGTCATTATGGATTGCCATGCTGTGGGCATTTCCTGCTGATACTGCCGTAAAGCGGTTTGCGGTGCTGATATTGACAGGCAATAGTCTTCTTGTTTGTGTTCCGTCTCCAACTCTTCCGTTAGTGTTTAGTCCCCATCCGAACAATCTTCCGTCAGTTGCAATAGCGAGTGAATGAAGTGAGCCTCCTGAGATTGCTTTGAATGTGTTTGCTGTGCTGATGTGAACAGGCGCTCTTCTAAGAGTTGTTGAGTTGTCTCCAAGCATTCCTTCATGGTTTCTGCCCCATGCAAAAAGTCTTCCGTCGGTTGTTATCGCAAGAGAATGCCAGTGCCCTGCGGCAATTTGACTAAACCGCAAATCTCCTCCGATTTGAACAGGCGTGTGATAGGTTGAAATTATCGTTCCTGAACCGATTTGACCAAATTCGTTTGAACCCCATGCAAAAAGTCTTCCGTCGGTCGTTATTGCAAGAGAGTGCATATTGTTTGTTGAAACTGAAACAAACCTCAAAGTTGGCATGATGTTGACAGGAGTTAGTCTTTGCATCTCTGTCCCATCGCCCAGTCTTCCGTTAAAATTATTTCCCCATGACCAAAGTCTTCCGTCTCTGTCGATTGCGTGAGAGTGAGACCAGCCGGCTGCAACATCATTGAACCTCAAACTCGGCATTATGTTGATAGGGTTCAAAGGCATTTCTGTTGAACCGTTGCCAAGTCTTCCGCTTCCGTTATATCCCCATGCAAAGAGTCTTCCTTGAGTGTCAATCATGAGGTTGTGAGAATTGGCTGTGTCTATCATTTGAGACGGAATATATGTTTTGTTCCACATTGCTGTGATGGTTATGTTTTGAGTTATGGTGTGGGGTAAAACAAGAGGAACATTGTTTATATACCAACCGCGGAACGAATAGTTAAGCCTGTGGATAGGGTCATATGGAAGTTCAGCAATAACGCTGCCGACATCAACTGCCACAGGAGTTAAGTCAAAGCCGCCTCCGCCGTTAAGGTTAAGGGATATTGTGAATTGTCTTATCCAACGAGCATAGAGGGTTGTGTTTCCGTTTGGAGTGAATGGTTGAGCAACCGGGAGGATGAAATTTTCATCATGATACCAACCTAAGAATCTGTAGTTTGCTCTTACAGGCGTTGGAAGATTACTTAAACTGTTTCCTTCTAAAACCCACTGATTGCTAAGATTGTTCCCGCCGTTTGTGTTAAATGTTATTCTTTGTTCCCATGAAGCGTAGACTGTTCGATGTCCGTTTGTTATCACATTCAATGGAACTATTGTTGTCAAGGCGGAATTAGTGTTCCAACGAACAAAATAGAAATTATCCCTTATAGGAATCGGCATACTCGCCCTAGTAACATTTTCCATGTAGTGGACTATCCTTGCCTCTATAATGTTTCCGCCTCTGGTGTTGAAGTAGAGGTTATATTCATGCCAGCGAGCATGAACAGTTGTGTGATTTGTCGGAACAAATATCCATCCAAAAGGCAAAGGCTGAGTGAAGTTTTCGTCAAAATACCAGCCCAAAAACGGAGTTAAGCCTTTGATTGTTGCAGGGACTGTCACTGACGAGCCTGCGATTATTTCAATTGAACTAATCGGAGTTCCGCCGTTTGTGTTAAATGTTATTCTGAAAAAGCCGGGATTTGCGAGCGGAAAGTCGAGGAATATTCCTGTGTTTTGCCAACTGTCAAACGCCTCAATTGCAAATGGCGTTCCCATGATGACGATGTTGTTTCTTCTTTGAATTTGATAACCAAGTGATGATGCCAGTGAATTGTCAAAAAAATACATATCGTTCATTAGATTTAAGTCATAGTAGACGATAACAATGAGACCATGCATTTGCATTGTCGGGCTCATCGCAGATGATGTCAAAGTGTTTGACATTCCGGGAAGCGGAGTTAAAACAACTTGCCAACCTAATGGGGACATTGCATTTCTAAGAGCGTTTAAGGTTAAGAGTGTCATGCTGTCACACTCGCACGGGAAAGTGTTGGAGATTGGACAACAACGGCAAATCACAACAAACCAATCGCATTCGGGACAAATTGCAAGCGGGTCATCGCAAATGCATGGGAAATTGCTGCATTCGAGGCAATTTTCTTCATTTGAGTTATCATTTCCTCTTGGCGGGTCTCTTCCCTCTTGGACTGCACGAATTATTTCAATTGCAAAAGGAGTTCCGAAAAACATGGTCAATCCTTCCCGGTAGAATGCATAACCAAATGAATTGGCAGTTCCTTGATTTGTGAACTCTCCCATGTTTGCCATGTCACGAGTTGAAAATCTTGAAATTGAGAGCGACTCAACAGTAAAATCAGCATTCATTCGGGATGCTGTGATAGTTCGGGAACCCATATGAGAAACATCAACAACTTGCCAGCCGGTTTCGCCCAGGTGATTGACTAGGGTTTCAAGATTTATGTATTGATACCTCTCTCTTGGACCGTCATCAGACAAATCACAACCGGTTCCAGCAAATGCGACAACGGACAATGACAGGGCAATAAGCAACCCCAAAAATAACAATTTTAGTTTTTTCATCAAATCTCTTTCCTCTCATTTAAATGACATTGATTTTTTTCGGGAGGCAGGTTTCCTCCCCTACATTTTTTGTGTCAAGCACATTCAATTTCGACATGCTTTTTGCTAACTTCATTAGGTGTGCCCCTCACAAATGCCACCCCTACAGTTTTTTTGTTTTGTTTTTCTGGCAGTTAAAACAATAATTTCAATTATTATTATACTATAAAAATCTGAGTAATGTCAAGGTTTTTCAGCAATAAATTTTTTGTAAGACTTTATGTGTTTTTAACAAATGATAGATTAATTTTGGAGGTGCTAAATATTCGTGATAATGATGAGCGATTAATTGTAGGGGCGGGCGTCCTCGACCGCCCCTACAATTTTTATCTCACTGCCAAATCACGAACATTTAGCACCATCTTAATTTTGTCATCATTTGTAAACTGTTGTTTGTAATTTGTAATCTGCCTTTTGTCCTACTCCCTGTCTATTGGGAGTTCCAGCATAAAATTTGAACCGCTGTTTGGAGTTGAGTAAACATGGATTACTCCTCCCATCATCGTTACTATTTGTTTGGCAATGGCAAGTCCCAGTCCTGCCGAGCCGTCTTCACGGCCTCGCACCTTGTCAACTCGATAGAATCTGTCGAAGATTTTTGACAGTTCTTCTTTGGCAATTCCTATGCCTGTGTCTTTGACTGAGATGGCGATTTTTTCATCTTCTTCTTTGATTTCACAATTTATTGAGATGTTGCCGCCGGTTGGGGTATATTTTATTGCGTTGTCGACAAATGCCCGAACCGATAGAAGAAGCAGTTCTTTGTCTAATGTCACAAAAACTTCGCTGTGATTGCAGACAAAATTAATTTCATGATTTTCGCTCAGCATTCGATAGTCATACATTAGTGAAAGCAACTCTTGTTTTAGGTCAAATTCTGTTTTTGACATGTTCATGCTTCCAAGGCGAGCGAGAAGAAGCAGTTGCTCTAGGATGCGTTTCATGTTGTCAGACTCTTTTTGAATGTTGCCAATACCTTCTTCTAAAACATCGGGCTTTTCGCTTCCCCATCTGTTTAACATGCTTGCGTAGCCTGAGATGACAGCGAGAGGAGTTTTTAACTCATGGGATGCATCTCCGATAAAGTTGTTTTGGCGTTTGAAAACATCTTCGATTTCATCAAGCATTTTGTTGATTTTTGCCGTCAAATCCATTAACTCGTCTTGAGTGTCAATAGTCCCTATTCTCTCGGATAGATTTTCTGTTGTAATACTGTCAATTTTTTTTGATATTTTGCGAATAGGACGAAGCATCATTGTTGAAACTGCCAAAACAAGTCCGATGAACAACGCAACAAAAACTCCGCCCAAAATAATATTAACATAAGTTAGCCATGTCAAAAATGACATGTATTCATAGGGGTCAAATCCGGCGTTGTTGAGAAAATTTCGAGTGAATAAAATGTTGAAAATAATAAAAAATGCAATGATATGAGAAAAACCGACAGTGAATATTATTATCATTTTTGTCGTCAGTCTGAGTTTAAAAAATCTGTTGAATTTGACAACAATAAAATATATGAAAAAGAAAGGAAAAAAAAGTATTTTCAATGCCAAAATAAGACCGAATTTTTTCTTGCTTTTAACTCGTCTTTCTTTTTGTTCTTTTTTTATTTCATCGATTGTGTCCTCGACTAATTCTTTTGCCGGATAAGTTGACATTTTTTTTAGTGAAAGGTGAAAAATGAGAAGTGATAAGGTGAGGTTCAATTGTTTTTTAATTTTTAAAAATACTTTTCACCTTTCACTTTTTACTCTTAACTTCTGATAATATACCCCGCTCCTCTAACCGTTTCAATTAAATTAACTTCATATTTTTCGTCAATTTTACTTCTCAAGTAGCGGACATAAACATCGGCCACATTTGTGTTGCCGTGATATTCGTAGCCCCAGACTGTGTCGAGAATTTTTTCTCGGGATATGACAATATTTTTGTGTTCAATGAGAAACAGCAAAAGGTCAAACTCTTTTTTTGTCAACTCAATAATATTGCCTCTGAATGTGACAAGGCGGCTTGTCACATCAATGATTAAATCTTTATGGGAATAGAGTTTCGCTGATTGCCCTTTTTTGATGTTTGCTCGAATTCTGGCGAGCAACTCCTCTGTTTCAAAGGGCTTCGTCATGTAGTCGTTTGCCCCCAAATCAAGTCCCGAGACTTTGTCTTGCAACTCGTCTCGAGCGGTCAAGATAACAACAGGAGTGTTTTTTTCTGTTCTCAATCGACGAAGCACTTCAATGCCGTTAAGAGTCGGAAGCATGATGTCCAAAACTATAAGCGAAAAATCTTGTGCTAATGCATAGTCCAGACCCTCTTTTCCGTCATGAGCGCAAACAACCTCATACCCCTCATGCTCAAGTTCAAGCGAGAGAAGCCTTGCTAATTTTTGTTCATCTTCAACTACTAATATCTTTTGTTTCATAAAAAAAAGTTCCTTTTCGAAAAGTGAAAAGTAAGGATGGATTTCAAATGAAAAGTTAAAATTGAAGAATGAATAATATTAACAATATTTTTCACTTTTCACCATTCACTTTTATAAATTCTCTATTCTCATTACATTTGTTTTGCCGCTCTCACCGACGGAAATTCCGGCTGCCATTATTGCCAGTGAGCCTTTTTTGCATAAGCCGCTATCCACTCCTGCTTTCATTGCTGAATTGAATAATTCGTCTGAGGATGAATGTTCTGTTGTGAGCATTGGCAGAACTCCCCAATTCATACTAAGTTGATAATAGGCTGCCTTTGATGCGGTCAAACCCAGTATCGGACAGTTTGGGCGAAAGCGGGAAATTTTTCGGACTGTTTCTCCTGTTTGTGACACTGCAATAATTGCTGATGCGTTGAGGTCAAATGAGGACATCACTGTTGCGTGTGAGACTGCGTCCGCAACATTGTTGATGACTGCATCACATCTTGAAAATTGCTTTTTGTAGTCAATATTTTCTTCAGTGTGACAAGCGATTTTGTCCATTGTTTTTACTGACTCAATCGGAAATTTTCCGGCAGCAGTTTCCCCTGAGAGCATTATTGCGCTTGTGCCGTCATAGATTGCATTTGCGACATCGGATATTTCAGCACGGGTCGGGCGTTTTGAATGAACCATGCTCTCTAGCATTTGCGTTGCGGTGATGACTTTTTTGCCTTCATCAACACAAATTTTTATCATGTCTTTTTGAATTTTCGGGATTTCTTCAAATGGTATTTCAACCCCTAAGTCTCCTCTTGCCACCATTGCACCGTCACAAACTTTGATTATTTTTTTGAAATTGTCAACGCCTTCTCTGTTTTCAATTTTTGAAACAAGGTGAATCTCTTCTCCTCCGTTTTTGTCGAGAAGTTCCCTTACCTCTAAGACATCATTAGTGTCTCGAACAAATGAGAGTGCAAAACAATCGACATTTTGAGCGATTCCAAACAAAAAGCCCTCTTTGTCATACTTAGAAATATAAGGCATCTCAATCTTGACATCAGGCAAATTCAAACTCTTTCTGTTTGACAACTCACCCCCTGCGCAAACTTTGCAGACAATATCTTTTTTAGTAACTGAGATAACTTCAAACTCGATTAGTCCGTCATTTGCTAAAATTGTGACCCCGGGCTTAACGAAGTTAATTAGCGGCTTATATGTAATGCTTACCCGTTGTTGGTCTCCAATAATCTCATCAGTTGTCAAGGTGAATTCATCGCCTTCGTTTAGATAGATTGAATCATTAACGAACCTGTCAACACGAACTTCAGGTCCGCGAGTGTCGAGCATTATTGCAACAGGAACATTTAATTCCTCTCTCGCCTCTTTGACCATGTTGATGCGTTTTTCGTGTTTGTCGAAATTGCCGTGGGAGAGATTTATCCTTGCAACATTCATTCCCGCTTTGATGAGGCGTTTTATCATGCTCACGCTGTCACAAGCAGGTCCAATTGTCGCCACAATTTTTGTCATTCTCATTTTTGTTTTGTCTCCTATTTTTGAGTTGAAACTTATAATAAAACTTCTTGATAGATTTTTTCATGCTAAGTTACCGCTCCAAATCATTATTTCATCACTATAATAGCACTTTTTTTGGGATAAGTCAACAAAATCACTTGCAAATAAGGTTAAATATATGTTAAAATAAAGGCATGGATACAAAGAAATTTAAATTTTTGCAAACCTTTGAACGATTCATTCAAGTTGATTTTTTCTCGGATAAAGACATCCTGATGAAAAACATGAAAACTTTTCTCTCGCTTGACTTTTCTCAGGCAGTCGATGTTTGGGTTTATCTAATCACAACGAGAGAAAAAGACCTTGAAAAGAATGCGCGCATTGCGCTTATGCTTGGCGATGATATGTTTAATTTGTTTTTTGAAAACAACTCTCAAAAATGCTTAAAAGCGTTATCAGATGAAGTAATGCTTAAAAAAGCGGTTTATCAATATTGTGCAAACAGCCTTTCCGGTGAAAATTTTAAAGTTCTCGTGAATTTGATTGTGGGAAATAAATTAGAACTTGCTGATGAAATTTTGAAATGTGTTATTAAAAATGAAAAAATCAAATTTGGTGAGGTGATGAAAAAACTATTGGAAACTGTTTTTATTGAGTTGTTAAAGAAAAATCCTCAGAAAATTGTCCTTAACAAAAAACAAACGGAATTGCTTTTAGGATATGTCAAAAAGATTAAGACAGATGAAAGAGCAATGTTAGAGCAAAGGATTAAAGAAACGCAATAATAAAGTTAAAAAAGTATTAATAAATATATTTTGCTTTTTAAGTTAATAAAAAAGTGCAGTCGAAAAGTTGACTGCACTTTTTCAATTTATTCAATTTTATCAAAATTAAACAGGAGTGCTAAATTTTCGTGATTATCTAAATACCCACTTCATGTCTTGGGGACAGGCACTCTGATTGAGGCAAGGGATTGCCTCAACCCCTTCGGGGCACTTCGTGTCAGTGAGTCAGTCCCCGTGACACTTCGTTTCGATTCC
>WRAY01000025.1 GCA_009779975.1 Bacillota bacterium
AGGTTTTTTGTTGTTGCGGGCGGAAAAGGGAGTTTTGTGCGGGGGGGGGGGGGGGGGGGCTGTCACTACGAAGCACGAAAGGGTGATGTTTTTGTTTTTAATAGTGATGAAATTCACAGTTGCATAAAAACATATCCGGGATATAAATCGTATTGCTTACAATTTTTGCCGTCTTATTTATCAAGTAAATTCGTTGACATATGCGAAAGCAAATACATAAAGCCTTTGACTGAAAAAAGAATTTATTTCAAAAATTGCTATAAAGAAGCAGACACTTTAAGAAGTATTTTTACTTTGTGTGAAAGGGCTGACCAAAACCGTTATGAAGGCTATCAAATTGCACTTAAAGGTTATCTTTATGCTTTCTTGTCGGAACTATATAAACTGAATCCTCATCTTTCTACGATACCTGACCATGATGACACTCACCCAAATTTTGAAAGAGTCAACACTGTCATTAACTACATAGCCAATCACTACACCGAAAAAATTGATTTCAAAGAAATTGTCAGCAGTCTTATTCATCTTGACTATTCTTATTTCTCCCGCATCTTCAAATCACAAACCGGCAAAACATTACTGCAATACCTCAACGAATATCGCCTCACCGTTGCCCTCAACCAACTCTCAACAATCAACAGAAATATCACCGACATAGCCTTATCATGCGGCTTTGATGACCTCAACTATTTTTCCCGCTCATTTAAACAACTAATAGGTCTTTCCCCCAGTGCCGTCAAAAAAGCAAGATGGCGAGAGTAAATAAAAAAACTCATTCAAAGGAATGAGTTTTTTGTTTGGTAGCGGCGACTGGATTCGAACCAGTGACCAATCGGGTATGAACCGAGTACTCTAGCCAACTGAGCTACGCCGCCATACTTTAAAAAATGCATAATGCATGATTGTTGTTGTGTTTTATTCTCATAATGAAGTCGAATCAATAACACAACCAAATTAGTATAGCAAAACTAAAAACAAAATGCAAGGGTTTTTTTATTAATTTTTTAAATTTTTTTGCTTAATTATTTTGACATTTAATAAAAAATATGTTATTATATAGACACACTGTTGTCAATTGGTGAATATTGATTATTGTCAAATCATAGCACATGATTTTTTTTAAAATATTTAGGGTAAAAATTCCCTTAAAAAGGAGGATAGAAAATGGCAAAATCTCAAGGATATGAGTTTCTGAAAGTTGATTACATCGTTTCTCTAATACTAGCAATCATTCCAATCACAGGATGGGTTTGCGGAATTATTGAAAGATTCACCAGAAAGGCTTTTTTAACAGGAATACTCAATATTTTCTTTGGCTTCGTGTTTTGGATTATCGGTCTTGTTGACATGATAATCAACAAAAAAATCACTTGGCTTGTTATTTAATGTCAATGCATAACGCTTAACGCTTAACGCTTAATGATTGATAGAATTATTTTAAAATAACTTGATCATCATTATGCGTTAAGCATTGTGCGTAAAAAAACTATGAATTCACTTTATCGAAAATACCGACCCTCAACATTTGATGAGGTAATCGGACAAAATCATATTACTACTACTCTTGTCAATCAAATAAAGAGCGGTAAAATTCGTCATGCTTATTTGTTCACAGGCTCCCGCGGAACGGGAAAAACGACTAGTGCGAGGATTTTTGCGTCTGCTGTCAATTGCATTGAACCAAAGAACGGAAGCCCTTGTTACAAATGCAGCGTCTGTTCCCTTCTTAAGGCAAATGTTCATGCCGATATTTTGGAAATTGATGCAGCGTCTAACAACAAAGTTGATGAAGTTCGGGCACTAAGAGACACTATTAATTTTGCACCGGTTTCATCAAAATACAAAGTCTATATTATAGACGAGGTTCACATGCTGACCGACAGTGCCTTTAATGCCCTTTTAAAAACGCTTGAAGAGCCGCCGAGTCATGTTATTTTTATTCTAGGCACAACCGAAGTTCACAAATTGCCTGCGACAATACTTTCAAGATGCATGAGGTTTGACTTTCACCTTGTCAGTCGTGACAATCTAAAAATGCATTTAGCAGGCATTTTGAAAAAAGAAAACAAAGAGTTTGAAGATGATGCAATTGACTATATTGCAAGTTTAGCGGAAGGAAGTGTTCGGGATAGTATTAGCCTTCTTGACACATGCATAAACTTCTCCGACGGCATTTTAACAACTCAAGCCGTTTTGGAAGTTTTAGGAGCGGTTGATCGGAAAAAGATATTTGAATTGTTTGAAATGATTGCAGAGGGTGATGTCGGAAATGCATTAAAAATTACTCATGAATTGGAATTTGAAGGAAAGAGCATGAGTTATTTAGCGAAAGAATTGGTTTATCACGCAAGAGACCTACTTGTCACAAAAACACTCGGGACAACCCTTGTCAAAGGAACAAAGGAGCATTTAGACTATTTTAAGGAAAAGGCGAAATCTTATGAAAAAGGATTATTGGTTGAACTCATCGGAATTTTTTCATCAATTGATGCAGATTTACGATATGCGGTAAATCCGAAAATTGTTTTGCAAGCGGCAATAATTAAATCAACTCATAACCCACAACGCATAATACACAATGATGGTAAAGTTGCAGGGGCGGTCACTAACCGCCCGCACAATATATCCGAACAAAATGCAGGGGTGAACAATGTGAACCCAATTGAAAAAACCGAAAAAAAAAAGATAGTTGAGAAGATTGAAAAAATTGCAGGAACGAACGACCCCATCCGCCCGCCTACTATCGACGAAGATTTCGGACTAGAACCGCCGCCTGTTGAGAATGAGATAATCGTAGGAGCAGTAGCCTACCACCCGCCTGTCGACAACGAGCGCACAACACACGCCCCTACAGATAAAACACTTGATTCAAAAAACAACAGCGGGCGGCAGGATGCCGCCCCTACGGATAAGGTCGAAACAAAATCAAAAACAACTAAGCAACAAAAAGAATCACCCTCAATTCCAATCTCCAATCTCCCCTCTTCCCCCTCCTCTCTTCACTCTCCAACCGATATTTGGGGCAAACTCACAACCTATTTCCGCAGAGCAAACGATATGCAGGCATATAATATTGTTTTGGGAAAAGGAAAAAATGCGGAGATTGAAAACGATGAGTTGGTTTTGAAAACACAAGATGAGGACTTTATGGTGCTAAGCGATCCGTCAGTCCATCACAAAATTAATGATACCCTAAAAGTGTTAAATTTCCCATTTCGATTGAGAGTTGAAAAAACAAAATTGGACACAATTGATATGGACAAGGAAATTAGAAAGTTGAAAGAAATGACAGAAGGGGTTAAATTAAAGATAAGTTATAAATAATGATATGGAAAATGTAGTAAGTTTTAAAATTAGACTGGATGGATATTCTTCCGGTAATAGTTCCGCAAGAACTGATTTTGAATTATTAAAATTTGCTGAAAGAATTATTATTAGTGAATATAATTCCTGTGACACAACAACAGTTTTTGACCATGGCGAAAGTGAAAAAAGTGAAATTAAACTAGAAATAAACAAAGATACTCAAAAATTTCTTGACCTAATTGAAAGTAAAAATATCCAAGAAAAATTAAACTATTATTTTCAAGCGATGATAAAAGTTCAATAGAAAGCCGCATTACTCGTCGCAACTATGAAAAAAATAACTATAAATCTAAAAAAATGATTGAAGAAATTGAGAACTTAACATCTGCAAAAAACTCATTAGACAAAATCATAGTCTTTTGCCTAAAAAATGATATAGACTTTAAGATAAACGCTAGATGTAGTAACAGTATATTTTAGATATATTAATTAATACAAAAGCGTCATGGACGCAAAGGAGAACGATATTATGAAATTTGGCGGATTTGGCGGCGGCATGAATATGCAGCAAATGATGAAGCAAGCCCAAAAATTGCAAGAAGAGGCAATGAAGGCACAAGAAGAGTTGGCTAATGCCGAAGTCGAGGGTATCTCGGGCGGAGGCATGGTCAGAGTGACAATATCAGGCAAAAAGAAAATGCTTGGCATTGCGATTAATAAAAACGCAGTGGACATTGATGACCTTGAAATGCTCGAAGATTTAATTGTCGCAGCCTATAATGATGCATTTGAGAGAGCGGAAGAGATGGAGAAGGAAATTTCACCGCTTGGCGGCATGTTTTAGGATTGTTGCCTGAAGGTATGTGATGCGAACTGCGTGTGCCTCGTCGGCTCGACTGCATATGATAAGTATGCGCCCTTCGCCTTCTTGACACCTGCTGTTCACCTGACACACCTTCAGGCAACAATCATTTTCGAATCACAACCATTTGTAAGGGGCGGTAACCTACCGCCCGAACCGCATAATATTATGTTGTGCAGGCGGTAGGTCACCGCCCCTGCAATTTTTTGTTTTTGACATGACTTCTTCAATCAAAAAGTTGATTAATAAATTCCGAAAACTTCCCGGTGTCGGTCAAAAAACTGCCGAGAGGTATGCTTTTGCTGTTATTTCAATGAGTGACATTGAGGCGGAAGAGTTTTTAAATGTGATTAGAGAGGTCAAAGATAATGTCAAGTTTTGCATAGTGTGCGGAAATTTCACAGATGTTGAAGTTTGCGATATTTGTTCAGTCAGACAAAGCGATATTATCACGGTTGTTGCATATCCGAAAGATATTGCTGCGATTGAAAAAACTCATCTTAGAACTGCTTATCATGTTTTGCATGGAGTTCTTTCCCCACTAGACGGCAAAGGACCTGATAACTTAAGAATTAAGGAATTGTTAGAGCGCTTATATGGAGATGTCAGTGAAGTAATACTTGCAACAAACCCCGATGTTGAGGGAGAGGCAACAGCAATGTATATTGCAAAATTAATAAAACCTCAAGGCATAAAAGTGACAAGACTTGCCCAAGGCATTTCTATGGGCAGCGATATTGAATATGCGGATGAAGCAACTTTGTCGAGAGCATTAGAGACAAGAGTTGTTTTGTGAATCGATTAAAAATAACACACTTATCTTAATGACACAACCAAAGACCAATTATCCTGAATGAAGTGAAAGATCCGGACACAAAGTGTCGTAAAAACATATCCTACGCTTCGCTAGATGCTTCGCTTCACTCAGCACGACATTGAGAGGTTAGATTGTATTATTAGAATAACCATGTAAAATAATATCGTATAGTTGCTTTGATATTTTTTCTAAAACTTGGTTTTTTGAATTTTCAAATTTTTGGCGAGACTCTTCATTGTCTTGCCAATTTTCACATAATTCAACTTTTCGCCTGAGGTCATAACAACAATGACCTTGTTTTATTTCTCTGAACCTTATTCCGGTCCTGACAGAATACCTTGCAAAATGCTCGCAATTAAAACATGATTTTTCCATGGATTTTCTACTTAAACGCATTGCTTATAAAAATTATAGCATTAGTAGATTAAAAAACTTTACTGAACACAAGTGGTTTAATTATCTTGTTATAGTTATTATATAATAAAAATTAAGTCTTGTCTTGGAATACGAAGAATACTCGTAAAAAAATTTATTTTTAATAGAGTGTGAATAAATTAAAAATTGTAGGGGCGGTAACCTACCGCCCGCACTTTATTTTATTGGTTCGTTATTTAATAGTAATTCGTTAACAACGAATAAACACTGTGCGGACGGCAGATTGCCACCCCTACGATTTTATTTTGTCGAGTGGTATTTCTGGAGTGGGATTAAATTGTAGGGGCGAGCAACGCGAGCCCGAATAAATCTATCATTATTATGTTGTCTGGTATTCGGGTTCGCAATGCTCACCCCTACAGTTTTGTTGGTTCGTTTAGTTGTGGGTTGGTTCGTAGGCAACCATTAACATTGTGCGGGCGATTAATAATCGCCCCTACAGTCATTTTGACGAGATCTTTTCAACAAATAATAATTTATCGCAGGGGCGGTCATTCACCCCTGCGATATTTTATTATCTCGTTTATTGGAGTTAATTCGTGGTAGTCGTTTCACATTGTGCGAGCGGCAGATTGTCGCCCCTACTATTTTATTTTGACGAGTGATATGCGGGAGTGGGATTAAATTGTAGGGGTGAGCAGCGCGAGCCCGATTAAATTATCATTAATATTCAATTATTAATATTATGTTGTTAATTATTCGGGTTCGCTTTGCTCACCCCTACAGTTTTGTTGATTCGTTATTTGATGGTGGTTCGTGGCAATCGTTTTCGAGCGGTCGATGCCACCCCTATAAATTTGCCAACTTCAATTAAAAAAATATTCCTAGCCAAATTCTATCTGCTATTAAAAATACTGAAAGTAGTGTTAAATATATCGCAAACGGAAAGAGTGAAGAGTGTTCTAAGAGTTTCATTAATAGTTTAACAGCAACAAATCCGCTGATAAAAGATGAGACGAATGCTATTAAGAGGATATGAAATGGAATCGGAAGATGAGTGAAGTTAAAAATCACTTCGTATAGCGATGCGCCAATAATGATTGGGATGCTTATGAGAAATGAAAATCGTGCGATGGATTTTTTTTCTTCACCCAAAAGCATGCCTGTTGAGATGGTTGTTCCGCTTCTTGACAGTCCGGGAAAACCTGCAAAACCTTGTGATACACCAATAATGAAGGCGGAGAAGAAAGAAATTTGCGGTTGTGGATTGATGATTGGTGATTGGCGGTTGTTGATGTTTTTTTTCAATCTGACGAAGGTGTCAAATCCCTCAATTTTACTGCCGCCTAAAATTCGCTCTTCGTTGTGCTTTGACCTTTTATTCCTTATTCGTAATGCCATATCACTTGCTGCTATCAAAACTATTGTTGCAATAAAACCATAGATTATGAATTCACCCGAAAAGGCGTCTCTGAAAAGATTGCGGAACAAAAAGAAAATTGCGACAGTCGGAATGACAGCCGTAACAATAATACCCATCTCTCTTGAGAAAGGTTTTTTTGCTAATCTTGAAACTTGCGGGAACAAGACGATAATGACTGCCATAAGTGTTGCAAGATGGACAACAAGTTGGAAAAGCATCGGCACTTCATCAATGCCTAAAACTTTGCCTGCAAGTATTGTGTGGGCAGAAGAAGAGATGGGCAAAAACTCAGTGAGCCCTTGCACAATCCCCAAAATAAACGCCTGAAACGCTGACATATAATTATATTATATGTCTATGCATTGAATTTAATAATCATTGATTAAATTGCACAACAAAAGTTTATAGTTTATACTTCTAACAATGTTCCCATGAATATTGGAAGGCTTGTTTGATTGTCTATTATTGCAAAAACAAAGGGGCGGTTTAAGATGACATATCTATCAAATTGTGGAGCCGATGATTCACCTACTTCAACACTGGTGACTGCTCCTGCCCTTGTGCCTCGCTCATTAACGGAAATGAAAGTGCTGTGTTGGACATTGCTGATAAATAGATTTCCCCATGATTGCCCTATTCCGCTAAGGTTTGCTTCCTCTTCACAAAAGGCTTGTTTCATTCCCAGTGATTGCAAAGCATTATTAAGATTCAAATCAAAATCGAATTCAAATTTTGGAATACTTGCAAACACACTTTTGTTTTGAGCGTTGTTGATAGCGCGGACAAAACCTTGACCGGTTAAACTTTGGACATAGTCGAATATACTAACTCCTTCGTTTGGCAAGAGTGCGACAAAACTGTAATGTCCTCCGTGATAGGGTTTTATGAAGCCTGTTGCTAAATCGTCTTCAATGAAATATCTCAAGCCCCCGCCATGTCCGCCGCTGGTCATAAATGGAACTGATTGCTCTCTTCCCTCGAATGTTGTGAAATTTCTGTCCCAAATGTCGGATGATTCAAAAATTCTAACCCATTCAGCATCGAACATTATTGCGTTGATTAAATACATCACGGCATCCGCCGGAATTGTTTCCAAAATTTCTTCAATCATGCCGTCAGTGTGGTGATTGACCCATGAGTTTATGTCATCAACTGTTGTTTGGTCAAAGGGTGCGGCATAAGCATTTGCTCCGAAATAGTCGGCATTAGTTTGCAAAAATTCCGGACTAACATTTAGTCCGCCCTCTCTAAACCATATTGAATTAGCAATATCGAGTTGTGATTTTTCACCGCTGAAAAGATTGTTGACAAATGAAAACAAGTAGCGGTTAAGTTGTGAAACAGGAATGCCGCCGCCCAAGACTTGTTCCATTTCGGTTAATGTTTGACCTCTTGCTCCGTTCGCCGTCATGGCAAGAGCGAGCAAAACCGAGGTTGCACTGATTAAAGTGTTTTCGTCCTCTTGAACAGTTTCACGGAAAAGGTTTAGTGAAAAGTTTGCTTTTGAGGTGATAAAGTTGTTGTTTAGATTAACTTCAGCAACTTGCTGCGGAGTTATGCCTTCCATCAAATCGGATGCTGAGATATTAAGCGGCGGTCTGCCGTTAGGCACGCAGCCAATCAAAAAAAGTGTCATCAGCAGTAGCGAAAACACAAGTTTAGGCATTTTTTTGAAAAGTAATTTTGTTGTCATAAAAAATTTCTCCTATTTTTTTGAGTCATTTTGAATTATAATCTAACACGCTTATCCAATTGACACAGCAAAAAAATAAGACAATGTCATTCTGAACCCATTCGACTTTACTCAAGGCATGCTTCGTGAAGTTTTTAGCGAAACATAAAAGTTTTATTCTGCAAAAATTGTTTTTTCACTCACTTCGTTCGTTAGATTCTTCGTTTCACTCAGAATGACACCGTCGGTTGTGTTGTTAGAATATGTTTGTAGTCTAAAATGAAAAGACCTACAATATGTTTATGAATTTTCACCATAGATTAACACTCCTATACATAAAACAATCCACAAAAGCATTTCGTTGCAAAAAATTGAAAAATTTTTATGTCTTAGTAAAAAATCGACTGCTAACAGTTTTAAATATCCTTGAACATAGCCGAGTTTGCCGAAAGCAAACAAATGTCATGCAGTTAAAAGCAGAGCCTCAAACGAAATAATCGTCTCAGGCTTTTAATACAAAAAGTATTTTTTCTTGCTTTCAATGGAAAATGTGACAATGATAAAAGATATACTTTGTGAAAGCCTTCGTCATTATGTCATGAATAAGCAAACTTCCTTGTTCGCAACTCTCACTCCTTATCTTAAAAAATCCCACCCCTTGGGGGTGGGATTTTTTAACCTTTTATTCTCTTATTTCTGCAAATTTTTGTGTCCACCATAAACCATTTTCTGCTTCTACAAAACCAACGCCGAGGTGAGTGAAATTTTCATTTAATATGTTTGCACGGTGTCCCGGTGAATTCATCCATGCTTAAACTACTGCTAATGGAGTTCTTTGTCCTCTTGCAACATTTTCACCCCACCTTCTTAAATTTTCAATTTCAAGCGCACGCATTCTTTCTGAAAATGTCGTTCCGTCGGAAGAGGTGTGGGACATATTGTTGTTTTCCTGCATATCCAGACTATGTTGCCTTGCGGCATTCCCTAAGGTTCTGTTCCAAATAAGCGGGGGCAAATCATGCTCTGCTCTCATTTCATTGGTAATGTTCAATACTTCTATTTCAAAAGCATTGCCATTTTGGCATGCCACGAAAAATGAAAGACTTAATATTGCTATTGTTAATAAGAATAATAGATTTTTAATTTTCAACATTGTTAAGTTTCCTTTTGTTTCTATTTTTATCTTCCCCACCAAAGCCACAAAAGCAATATGACTACGCCGATAGAGGCAAGAAATATTAAAAGCCATGGACCAAAAACCAGCATGGCGGCTTTGAACATTGCCCATCTTTCGCCTCTTGTTATGCTTATGCGTTCTTTCTTTTTAGGGCGTTCGCTGTAGCGGTTGTCGTAGTGCTTTGTTCCTTTCAGGCTCATGTCGGCAATAACTCTGCCGTCATCGACAAATTTTTCTTTTTTCTCTTTTCTTTTTTTATTAGATGTTGAGGGTTGAAGATTGCTTGTTTTGTCATCTTCTTTGATATTATCAACACCATCGCCCACTTGACAAATTTGATTTATTTCGTTTTTTGAGGCGGTAAAGGTGCCGTTTCCTTTTATGCAATCATCTTTTTTCATTCCTTGCTCATTATTCTCAATTTCTAATTTACTAATACTCTCATTATTGTCACGAGGAAAAAGATCGGCAGTTACGCTCTGTTGACTTTTCTTTCCGTCATTAGTTGTAAAAGGAGGGACAGATAAATCTATGCTGCCGTTTATCTGCCCTTTCGTTATTTTTTTGTTTTTTGTTTTTTGTTTTTCGTTCATTTTTTAAAAGTATTAGAATACATCCGTTTTTGAAATAGAGAATAGATTGAGTTAGATTTTTAAAAACAAAAAGATGACTTAGTTTATTACTCTAATATTGAAGCGGGCGGTCAATGACCGCCCTCTGCAATTTTTTGTTGTTCATTTTGAAAGTTAAAAGTGAAAACTAACATTTCTACTTATTAATTTTCTTCGCTTTTTAGGGCTTCGTCTATTAGTTTTTCTTCTTCTGTTTTCGGCAATTCCTCTTGAATAGCAATTTTTTCAAACTTTTTGTAGAGTCTTTCTTTTTCTTCTTGTGAGATTTCTTCGCCTTTTAGTGCAAAGTAATCAAAGTGAAGATGACATGCCACAAAATGTTCAGGTTCAACTTCGACTAGTTCAGGACGAATTTCGTGACAAATGTTTAAAACATGTTCACAACGAGTGCAGAATTTGCAGCCTTTTGGCATGTTGATTGGAGTTGGAACATCGCCTTTGAGAAAGTTTTTTTCTTTTTTTGCTCTTGGGTCAGGTTCCGGAACTGCGTCGAGAAGTGCTTGTGTGTAAGGATGAAGAGGGTTTTTGAACATTGAAATTTTTGGTCCTTTTTCAACAATACTTCCCAAATACATAACTGCGACATCATTTGAAATGTGATGGACAACTGAGAGGTCATGCGAGATGAAGATGAAAGAAAGATTAAAGTTTTCTTGCAAATCTTCAAGTAGATTTATAATCTGGGCTTGAATCGAAACATCAAGTGCTGAAACCGGCTCATCGCAAACAACGAGACGAGGTTTTACTGCTAAGGCACGGGCTATGCAAATTCTTTGGCGTTGTCCGCCTGAAAATTCGTTGGGGTATCTTTCATAGAAATGGGCTTGCAGCCCGCATTCACGCATTACTTCAATAGTATAGCGTTTTAGGTTTTTGGTGTAGGTTGAGCATCTGAAATATGGTCTTTTCAGTCCTTTTGTCTCATCAATTATTTTTTGAGACCCTTGGCTTACGACTTCTTTCTTTTCTTGATTTTCTTCTGATTGAACAATTGTTTCTTGCAGAGGTCTGTTTCTTCTCTCCTCTTCAAGTCTTTCTTGTTCTGCTTTTTGCTCATCAAATTTCGCTTTGTATTTTTTGCATAACTTGTAACGAAGGCTGTGGACAACAAACTTAATTCCTTTCACAGCCGGCTTCACAACGAATTTTGCGATTGGTTGAACAATAAATCTGTCAATAACTTTAACGCAAGGGTCAATCACTAATTCATAAAAACCGATTGGTTTTCCACCGATTATGCCATGAACATGGACTGCTTCGGCAATAATTGAGCCGACATTCATCCTTGGAGGCAGTGATGAATAAGGGTCTTGGAAAATAATTTGCATTTGAGTTCTGTATTTTCTCATTTGCTTTTTTGTTATACTCTCAATATTGTCGCCATTGAAAATTACTTCACCGCCGTCAACATCCCAAAGTCTCAAAATTGCACGACCCATGGTTGTTTTTCCGCAGCCACTTTCGCCGACAACACCTAGAGTTTTGCCTTCTTCCAACTCAAAAGAAACATCATCAACCGCCTTTAGATGCAAAAGTGGCTGTCCGATGAGGTTTGTTTTGATAACAAAATATTTCTTTAGATTTTTTACTTTTAGAAGTGGTGTTGACATGATTTTTTCCTTGTTAAATGTTGAATATGGAATATTGATAATTATTGTTGTTATATAATAGAAGATTTTTTATTTGCTCGCAATAGCATTTAAGTCTTCGGCGACTTCAAATGTGTGACAATCTAAAAATTTGTCTGTCATTGCGATTTCATCACAACTGCAATTTATTCGCTAGTCTTTGTTGCTTTTTTTGTTGCAGTTTTTTTTGCGGGTGCTTTTTTCTTTGGTTTTTCTCCATCGACAGTTGCTGTTGTTTCTGTGTTGTTTGCAACAATATCTATCACCGGTTCATTCTTTTTTCTTTCAATCTCGTCCTGTGCTCTAAAACATGCAACTTTATGGGTTTCAGATATTTGAACTAACTCAGGATAGGCTTCACCTCTTTCACACTTGTGAGAACACCTGCCTCTAAAGAAACAATGCGTGGGCATATTGATTGGGTTTGGAACATTGCCCGGAATATTGAAAAGGCGGTTGCCTTCACTGGAGATTGTTGGTTTTGATTTGTGGAGAGCAACAGTATAGGGGTGTTGAGGGTTGTAGAACAATTCATCGACTGTTCCCTCTTCAATAATCCGTCCTGCATACATTATTATTACATAGTCAGCCATTTCGGCAATAACACCTAGGTCATGGGTTATTAGCATTATTGAACCATTAAACTGCTCACGGATAACCTTAAGAAGTTCAAGTATTTGTGCTTGGACAGTAACATCTAGTGCCGTTGTCGGCTCATCTGCAATGATTAGCGACGGATCACAAAGAAGTGCCATAGAAATCATTACTCTTTGACGCATTCCGCCTGACAGTTCATGAGGAAAGCGTTTGTAGACATGCTCGGGCGCCGGAATGCCTACTTTTGCAAGCATGTCGATACTTCTTGCTTTTGCATCCTCTTTTGTCATTGGAATTTCGTTTCCTGTTTTTGGGCAGATTGATTTTAAGTGAATTTTTGAAACTTCATCAAGTTGATTTCCAATTCTGACAACAGGGTTTAGAGATGTCATCGGCTCTTGGAAAATCATTGAAATTTCTTTTCCTCTGATTTTATAGACCTCTTTTATCGGCATTTTTGCCATATCATAGACAGTGCCGTCACGAGAGTTATAGCGAATTGCCCCGTCGGTTATCTGACCCATAGGTCCTTGAATAAGACGCATTAATGACATTGCAGTTACTGACTTTCCGCAACCGCTCTCTCCGACAATTCCTACTGTCGCACCCTTTTTGACGCTGAAATTGACACCGTTGACGGCTTTGACAACTCCTCTTTCAGTGAAAAAGTTTGTGTTGAGATTATCAAACTCTACAAGATTGTTTTCATCTCGCATCACACTCGTGTATTCGTCAAGCGTTTTTTTACGCTTTTTTTCTTTTTCGAGTCTTTTTATTTGCTGCTTGTTCTCCTTAGCAATTTCTTTTTCTTCTTGCCTTGTGAGATAGCCTCTTTTTATTTTGTTTGTTTCCATACTTAGTTTAAGTGAAAAGTGAAATGTAAAAAGTGAAATGTAATGGAAAATATTGTTCAAAAAGTTTAACAATATTTTTCATCTTTCACTTTTGACTTATTAATATTATCTTCTTGCTCTTGGATCCATTGCGTCTCGCAAGCCGTCACCTACAAAGTTGAATGACATAACGGCAGCAAGTATCATAAGACCCGGCGGCAACCAAAAGAGCGGATAGTTTTCAAGGTGATAGAAGTTATTCACTGAACTTACCATTGTTCCCCATGTTGCAGTCGGAGGAGAAACCCCAATCCCAAGGAAACTAAGCGATGCCTCACTTAACATTGCACCACCAAGTCCTAATGTCATTGAAACAATAAGTTGCGGCATGATATTAGGGATTAAGTGTTTTAGTATCTTTCG
This sequence comes from Bacillota bacterium, assembly GCA_009779975.1. GTDB lineage: Bacteria > Bacillota > Clostridia > Christensenellales > Pumilibacteraceae > WRAY01. The sequence goes on from WRAY01000025.1 coordinate 13,746, forward strand.
TGCGTTTGAAAAGCCCATGGCTTCAGCAGCGGTCATATATTCTTGTTCTCGAAGCATTAATATTTGTCCTCGAACAAGTCGGCAGGTGCCTGCCCAACCTATGAACGCCATCATACCCATGAGCAAAAATATTCGTATGTTCCCGATTATATGATGCTCATTCAAAACCGCACCTATTATTAATAATAACGGGAGTGACGGAACGGATGAGAGGACATCGGTGACACGCATTATGACATGGTCAACCCATTTTCCGATAAGACCTGCCAGTGCCCCGAAAAGCACACCTATGATAGTTGATATTGCAACGACTGCAAAGCCGATTGTCAGCGATATTCGCCCACCATGCATTAGTCTTGTGAAAATATCCATTCCCGAGGTGTCTGTTCCAAACCAGTGATCACTGGAAGGGTTTCCATATCGATAAATTCGATTTTGAGACTCATCAAAGCGTTGAAAAACTCTAATACTCGTTCCTTCGATAGGAATCCATACGCTATCATGGTAAACTTGCGCTCTGTGGATTTCATTTTGGTAACCGGTTCTAAATATAACAGGACCTAGAAATGAAAATAAGAACAAGAACGCCAAAACACAAAGCCCGGCAATTGTTAGTTTGGACTTTAGAAAACGGCGTAAAACAATACGACCCGGAGAAAGACCTCTGGTCATCTCCTGTTCGCTGTCTTTTTTTTCTTCGTTTGCAGCATCATTATTTAGTTGTTTTAGTGTTGCTTCCATAATTTTTAAAGTGAAATGTAAAATGTGAAAAGCATGAAAGATACGGATAAATACTATTAAAAAATTCTAACAATACTTTTCATCTTTCGCTTTTGACTTTTTACTTAATTTATTTTGTTATTCTAATCCTTGGATCGACCACTCCATACATTAGATCGGCAAGCAGGACGCTTATTACAGTCAAGACTGCCAGAAACATGTTGTAGCCCATGATGAGCGGAATATCTCCTCGCATGGTTGCTTGGAATATCATTTGTCCAAGTCCTTCTATTGCGAAGAACTGCTCTAGTATGATTGAGCCGGCGAAAAGCCCCGGTAGCAGAGTTGCCATCAAAGTGACAAAAGGAACAAGGGTGTTTCTGAATGCATGTTTGTAGATAACTGTTCTTTCAGAACATCCTTTTGCGCGGGCAGTTCTTATGTAGTCAGCACTCAAAACCTCCAAAGTGTTCATTCTGGTGAATCTCAACATTCCGCCTATGCTTATGAGGACTATGGTTGCTATTGGAATGATAAGGTGATGAATTCTTGAAAGGAATAAAACAAAACCTTGCGTACCAGGTGTATACATACCTTGCGTTGGAAACCAGCCAAGCCAAACTGAGAGCACTCTCACGATGAGCGCCGCCAAAAAGAATGATGGGAACGAGAACAGCATCATGACAAAGAATGTTATAGTGTAGTCTCTTTTTGAATATTGATTAACAGCACTTGTTATACCGAGAGGAATTGCGATTGCCAACTGGAAAATCATGGCTATAAATACAATCATTACCGTCACTCCCATCCTTGGCGAAAAAATCGCTTGCATAACGGGTTGCTCAATGGTGAATGAATAGCCAAAATTTCCTTGGAAAGCATGCCCAAGCCAAACGAAAAAACCACGAAACACACGAAAATTCAACCCTAATTGCGCTTCAAGTTCACGCATAGTTTCATAGGTTATTTCGTTGTTGCGATAACGCAAATACAGAAAATCTGTCGGCATTAAGCGCAACGCTCCATAAGTTATTATTCCAACTCCAAGAAGTATCAAAATTCCCCAGAGCGTTCTTTTTATGATATATTTTAACATATTTTTGTTTGTCTTTGGTGTTTTGCAGGGGCTTTTTTGCCCCTGCAAACAAATCACCAAAATGCTTAAAAGTTATTAGTTAAATTCCCAGTGAGTAAAGTTAAACATAGGGTCACGGAATATTGAACGGTTTTGATAGACAGATGATATATTGACAATTCGATGATTTACAATGAACATGTTTTCACGCTGATATGTCGGAAGAACAATTGCCATCTCCATCAAAATATCATGAGCATCTCTGTAAATAGGAGTGCGAACAGCAGGATCCGTGTATGCTCTTCCTCTCTCAATATAGTCTGCTAGCAACTCCATAAGGAAATCTTGATTTCTTGCCGGTAAAACATTATTATATGCTTCTAGTTGACCATCTCTTATTGCCGCAATTCCCCATGAGTTAAGGATATTGTTTCTTGAGTGCATGTGGAATAGTCCGAACATATCAGGGTCAAGACCGCCGCCAAATGCTGCTGCCCAAATTTGAAGTGTTCCTGTTGCCAGTTTTGTCAACACTTGCGGATCCGGAACAACATTTGCATTGACTCCAAAGTAGCGACGCAGTAATCTTGCTGCTTCTAGGAACATGTCTCTTGCCGGATGTTCGGTTGTGTCTCCGGGAAGTGAGAATGTTAATCTTAGTTGCTGACCGCTTGAATCTCTCAAAATACCATTGACATTAGCGATACCGCCTATTGTTGTTCCGCCGGTTAGAGTGTAGCCTGCTGCTTGGAATAGATTTCTTATTCTTGTAACTTCACCAGAATAAGTCACCAAACCAGGAGCGCCTCCCGGTGCCGGTCTCCGCACTTGGAATGGATACATACAAGCAGGCATGCCACCATCAAACACCCAATTGTTAATTGTTGACGCTCTTGTGATTCGTGTTGATAAACCATCATAATATTCAAGTGTCATGTCAGGATCCAGAACCATCATGATTGCACGACGAACTCTAATGTCAGGAATTTGACTTGCATTAATTCCGACATAACCCCAACCCATGTTTGCTTCTCCAAATCCGGTCAAATCACGAGAGGCTGCTATTACAGGTTGATCACGAGGAACGGCATCCACAACTGTGTAGTGAAACTCTCTTGCATTTAGCGCCGGAATTAGAGCCGCTCTTGACCTTGCACGCATTGCAACTCTGTGAATTCTTGCCGGTCCGCCATTTGGAAACTCTTCTGTTGCTGGTCCGAATCTATAGTGCGGATTGCGATAGAAATTAACTGTGTTCCCTGAGAAAAATTGATGATAAGTTATCGTGACACCGGGACCGTGTGCGTTAAATGTTGTGTTTGTTGCCATATAGGCTCCCGCTCCAATAGGAACTTCGACTGAGCGAATAACATCTTGATGGAAACGAACTTGACCGAAAGGAAGTCCGAATCTGCCGTTTGGATTTGAGCCGGAAACAGCAGGGTCTCCGCCATACCAACACCAGTTTGCTGTAAGTCTGTAGTCTCTGTTGTTAAAAACTCCTGAATAGATGTGCATCGGCGCAACAGTCAAGAAAGCAAGCGACCAAATAGCCATTGGATCAACTCCGTTAACTGTTATTGAAAACATTTCGTTTGTGTTAGAGTTGAAACGAGTTCCGCCGATTTCTCTTTCTCCAATTATTCTGCGAATACCGCGAATATTATGGATAGAAACAGGAGGGCGAACTGCCGCTTCCATTTCGTTTGCAATGATTGAAATCAATTCAAACGCACTTGTTGAAAATGTCATGTTTGAAACCAACATAGAAGTAGTCAACACAGCAGTCATAACTTCTTCAATCAAAGGCTCCCAATTGCCGGTTGCTACAGCAGTGTTATAGATTGGACGAAAACCGGGAACACGACCGTCCGGATCAAACATATCAGGAGCATCAGGCTGACCCGCCGGAGGTCCAATACGGGCAATTTGTACTCTGTGAAGGAAAGTTTCAAGCCTGTCTGAAATAAATTCATGACCCTCCGGAACTGCAATATCTCCGTTTTGCAAATGTCTTGATACTTCTTCTCTGTAGGTTCTAAGAAGAATATCCAACCATCCTTGCTCTTGAACTGAAAAAGGAACAGTAGAATTCACTAAGTTAGGCACTGATATTCTTGCTCCAGGTTGAGCAGTGTGAAACTCACCTAGTCTCGTTCTGAAACCTCCAAACGCTACTCCTGCTGCTCCCATAAAAGGATTTCCCAGAACTTGATTGATATCAGTGAACATAGGGTCTTGACGGCGATATGCCGGAAGTCCGTCAATGTTTAGAGTGTTCAACTGGTTTGGTCCCATATATGATGGGTCAAGATAGGTGTAGAGATTGAAGAAAACATCTTCTAGCGTCATGCGGACTCCGTCAGAAAAGTAGATGTCATTTTTCAAAACAAAAGTGAATCTTGTTTGATAGATGGCAGTGTTTCCTGTTGTGATGAGAGTCCTAAAAGCACTCGTGTTAGTGTCGTTATAGGAAATCACTTGACCGTCAGAGTTCAAGTTTTCAACTACTAATGCTTGAGCGGCAACAGATATGTCATCACCAAACTCAACCCAATCTCCGGTTGCGTTAAGTCTTGTAAGGTTCATCTGAGTCATTCCGATGATAGAGTTGTCAACACCTGTCGTTGCAGTGAATGGGTTGAATACTCCCGTTATCGGGTCAACACCAATGACAAACGGAAATGTTACTTCATCAAAATTTTCACATCCCACCAGTGTCGGCACAATCAAAAAGACTGTTAGTGCTAAGAGCAATGCTCTTTTGAGTAAATTTTTCATTTTTTTACCTCCATTTTGTTGGTTTATTTTTTTATTTTTTTCGATATAATGGCTATTATATCACATTACATGAACATATGTCAATAGTTTTTTCAAATATTTTTAAGGTGTTAACTCTACAATTCTTGCCTCAGCCGCAACTAAAGTGTTTAGATTGCCAACTAATGCTTGTTGAGCAGGAGTTAATGTTTCAAAAAACTCTCTGGCTGTTGCAACTGATGTTCTGCTTGCAACAAGATTTGTCAAAGTTATTGATGCCGGTGCCGGAAGACCCTCAATCAAGAGATATGCACTTCTTACAATAGCAGCATTTAATGCGTCTTGTCCAACAACAAGCACTCTGGTTTCTTCGCTTATTAGAGTGTTGAATGCTCCTCTTGCATCTTCAACCATTGCTCTGTGTGCAACAGTTATATTTGCAAACGCCGGCAATGCATTAATAAGGCTTTGAACAATTGTTAATCCGGCATTTTCAAGAACCGCTTGATTGCTGACAGTTCGTTGTGTTTGTTCACTTAATGCAACAAATGCTGCTCGTGCAACCTCAACCGCCGCTCTGTTTGCAACAGTTATGTTTGACGGCAAAGATGAAATTAGATTTTCAACTCGTTCAAAATTCCAGTTTTCAATTAATGTGTTATCTCTAATTGCACAACTGAATGAACCATGAGTGATATTCAACCTTTCTTCTCTGCTGTCCGGCCAATAAAGACGATGAGTTATTCTAATGTTAGAATAATTTATTCCGGTTAAAGGCGCAATTTGCGATGTCGGTGAAAATGCTGCAACTCGCCCAAGTCTGATATTTCCAGTCACCCCTCCCCATAACGCAGCCATTGAAATTGGGTTAAGGTCTAGCGCATATTGCAATAAATTTATTTCTCCAGATATTGTGACACCGCTGAATGCCGCACCACTATGGATTTGTGCTGCAAGTAGTGCCACATTTTTCATAAGTCCGCCGGGATGAGGAAGATGCGAGTTATAATTCATCATTATGTTTTCAAAAGAAACATTGTGAATTCTTGCCGAAGGCATAAGCGTTGAGAAAAGAGCAGCAATATTAGTTGGCGGATTTTGAGCAAAATCTGCCGGAGTGATAGTTCTTGTCACATTTGAAACGGTGTGGCCGTTTCCTTGGAAAGTTCCGCTAAAGAAAGTGTTGTGAAGCGGCCAATTCACGCCGACAGGCGAAAAATCAAGATTTCCAAGCAAGAATATGCCTCCTGCTCCGGCATCGCCAAGAGCATCGGACAGTCTTGGTGCTTGAGTGACTATCGTCCACTCGCCTTCAAGCCAACTTGAATAGATTCTGTGATTAAAGCCTTCAGGTCTTGTCCTGTCTTGTTTGTGTTGAATCCATGTTTCATGGGTTAGTCTTCCATCAACAACAACACCTGCAAGACCGATTGGTCCGCCGTCTCTAATATAGGAAATGTCAAACTCTCCCGGATTGTTAGGGTTCCATTGCGTTGGAAATTGTTCAGGAAGCCGCGGATATCTCAGTTGACCAAAAAGCGGGTCTTCACGGTCTCTTTCGGCATCTCTAAACATGACTAGCGTTCTTGTCCTGCTTCTATGGACATCTTCGTCATCTTCCGCTACCGGGTTTCCGTCCTCATCAAAAAATTCTGTCAGTCTTATTTGATTTAGGTGAGTAGTGATATTACTGATACCGTCATGACTTCTCTCATCAAGAAAAGTTCCTGTCAAACTCATCGGTCTAAAATAGCCGTCTCTTGGCTTTCTGATGCTCAAAACACTTCTAAATTCACTCACAATATTCCCTTCTACTTCAGTGTCAACAACATATCCGATTTCAAAGGTGAACTCCGGCTCAAAGCGAACAAAAATTTGCATTCCGGGATAAACTGTTGGTCTGTCAACAAGCGGAACACGCACAAGGTCTCCGTTCTCATTTTGTCCCATTATTTTATTTGGAACACCAAGCCTTCTTCTCACTCTTTGAGGAACTCCGTTTTCGTCATCCTCATAGACAGGGTTTCCGTCTTCGTCATAAACAAAAATCGGATTGCCTGCACTATCATAGTCATAAACTGCCCCCCCTGTTTCATCACATACTAACCACATTTCGTTGCCTTCATCATCAAGCCGCCACTCCGGGAATTCATGAGTGACATTCAAAAGGCGTCTCTGCTCTCTTACTATACGGTTGTTTTCATCTCTTTCATATTCAATTCTTTCTACTCCATCTTCACCGGTAACCCATTCATAAAGAGGATGCCAAGCATAGATAAAGACCGGCTCACCCGCAACAAAATGACTGACGACATACTTTTCATAGTCAGGAGCATCATCAGCAGGCAAGATCGTTCTGACAGAATGATAGTATCCTGCTAAATTGTAGTTCCTTATTCCCAAATCATCCAAAATGTTCATTTCACGAGGACCTGCTTCAGTGCCGTGCAAAAACAAAAGTGGCGTTCTTTGATATTCACCTGCTAGCGGGTGGCTTGCAGGAAATTCAGTATATTCTGTGAACATTACTGTAACAGGCGTTCTGACTAACCTGTCGGTAAGAGGGTTCACAGGGTTTTCCTCACTGCCTGTCGGAAGTTCAGTGTTTGCAAGCGAGGGCAGCATTAAATTAAAGGTGACATCAACAGTGTGATTTTCCCATGCAATACGACCGCATGCAACAAGTCCGCTGATGCTGAGCGCACCAAGCATTGTGAGGAATACCAGTTTTATTATTAGTATTTTTAGTTTTGATTTTTTTTGCTGTTCTTTAGACATGATTTTCTTTGCCGCCTCCTTAGTCTTTTTTTGCGGTTGTTTTCTTTGCTCTCGGCTTTTTAGGTTTTTCGACTTTTTCTGTCTCTTCAGTTTTTTCAGGCATTTCTGCTTCTTTTTGCTCTTCTTCTACTTTTGTCTCTTCTTTTATTTCTTCTTCTGCTTTTGGTTCTTCAACCTCTTCAATCTGTTGCACCTCTTCGACTTTTTCTTCTTCTTTTGTCTCAATGGTCTCAAACTCTGAAGTTTCATTTGTTTCGTCTTCGTTTTGTTCTTCTGGCTGCTCTTTTCCTTTCTTTCTTTTTCTCAAAAAGAAGAACAAGAATACTCCGACTCCAACAAGAACAAGCGCTCCTCCGACTGAGCCAAGGACTATTGCAAGAATATTTACCGGAGTGTAGAGTCCAACTGCTATTAGTGCATCTCTCAATGTGTTACGGTGTTCATTAGAAATTAGTGCTCTTTGAGCATCAGTCAAAGCATCAAAAGCATCACTGACATTAGTAACCTCAAGCAGATATCTGTATGGATTGTTTTCAATTTGCTCTAGTGGCGGCAAACCTTCAATCAAGTCAATAACTGCATACACCGCTGCATAATGATTTACCATTGCAGATGCGGCTGTCAAACGGTCATTTTGAGATGACGGCAGTTGCTGAGGAATTTGAATTAGTCTTATCTGAATCTCAGTGATTGCGTCTTGAACGACACGGAAGTTTTCTCTTGTTATGTTAGTTTCAAGATTATCGATTAGTCCAAGTATATAATTGAACACTATGCCGTCAATAACAGCGAACATTGCATTGAATGCAACAACATAGTTATTTCCTGCAAACGCTTGCATTAGTTGATATTGAACAGGAGAGCCTAGACGAATGGCATTGATTTGATTTCCAATTTCTTGCAAAATCGGGAAGTCATCAGCAGTGAGCGGTCTTGCACTGAGTTCCCTTATTTGTGCTATGATGACAAAATTTTCATTTGTTAAAACTTCGCTTGACAGTTGAGTATTGAAGAATGAGTTGAAAATAAATGTGTCAAAGCCAATGCCGTTTTCAGGTCTTATCATGACGAGAGGATTTGCCACCATGTCAGAAATTCTTGCAACAAAGTTAGCATAGAACATCGGCATTACAGTGTGACCCCAATGCGTCTCAAATCTTTCATATGGCGAGTGAGGAACATATTCAACACCATCACCAAAAAGACTTCTGATGATATATTCTCTTGCGAGAATCTCATCAAATGCTGACCACAAAATAGGCGCACGATGAGAAGTGAACTCAACGATTTCAAGGTTTGTCGCACCATATAAGGCTCTGTCACCTATTATGCTGAGGGAGTGAGGGAATGTGATGTGAATGATGTTGGTGTTTTGATAGAATACCTTGTCACCAACAATCGTCACTCCTTGAGGAACAAGCAATTTTCCGTTTTCAATCTGACTTGCATTCGGGAAAACAAGAAGCATTCTGTGTCCGTTTGGAACTCCTCTTACTGAAACTGTTTCAATAAGCATTCCGTTTGCTGTTAGTTCAAATTTTGGATTGAGACCCTCAGCACTTTGTGTCAGTTCTCTTAGAGGCGTTCCGCTTAGTGCAGCATAGCCAAAGAATTCAAGAGTTCTTGGAATTTCAAATGTTTCAATGCTTGAGTTAAAGAATGCAAAGTTTCCTAGGAATTCAAGGCTGTTAACTGCTCCCACTGTCATATTGTTGTTGTTTCTGAATGCGTTGTGACCAATATGTTTAATGTTTGCAAACTCAAAATGACGAATGTCAGAATCAGCAAATGCAAAATCTCCGATATGAACAAGATTTGGCAGATTAAAAGTTGTTCCGCTTAGTCCTGCACGATAGAATGTTCGATATGGAATATGGGTTATTGCTGTGCCAAATTGAATTGATTCCATTATTTCCGCATTTGCAAAAACTTCAATCCCCAATCCATCTGCCGCAATACCTCTCAAATCTGCATGAAGAACGCCTCTTTGATAGAACGCACGATCAGCGATTTCTTCAACTGAACCCAGATTGATTTGAAGAGGAGTGTTGCTTCCGTTGAAGTGATGCGGTTCAAGTCTTGACCAACGACCCGGCAAATACATGTCATGAGACCCATACATCCACCAGTCCAGCGGTCCAATTGCAAATGCTTCTTCATCAATAAAGCGGAGGTTTTCTCCTGTCACAACTTCTCTCAGAAAAGGAGTGTTCATGAACGCTCTTTCTCCGATTACTTCAACATTCGGAATATTAACAAACTCTAGTTGAGAGAGGAAATGGAAACCGATATCATCATAGATCGCAAACGGGAAACCAAACCATCCCATCACATCAAAATAAAATCTCATGATTTCACCTTCAAACGCTCCCTCGGGAACATATATCAAGTGCGGCATATTAATGCTTCTTAGGTGTATGTTGGCGTAAAAAGCCCTTTCTCCAATTTCAACAATTGTGAAATCGTTTACTATTCTTTCGAGTCTTATGTTAAATAAGAATGACTCTTCACCGATGACAACACCTTCTCCATTTGGCAAATCAGGGTCAGCAGACGCCGGAAGAGTGACTGTTCTCAGTTCAGTTGCTTGCCAGAATGCAGAGTCCCCGATATCTACACGAGTTGGTCCGTTTTGAACGGTGAAAGTATTCAAAACTCTTGCATTCATGAACGCCTCTTCGCCGATTGTTAGTGTTCCCGCAACACCTCCAACAGTGATGTTGATAAGTGAAGTTTCAATAAATGTTCTGTCCGGAATAGTCATCACTCCAACCATACTAACATGAGATAAGGCAGATGCTCCTGCAAATATCGCAGGACCTGACAGAACATGCGGACTGATACCGGCTTCAAATGTTACGCTTGTCAAAAATTGTGTGTCAGCAAATGCTTCTTCTCTTATTATGATATGAGAAGCAATGACTGCATTTCTGATGTTTGAGCCGCTGAACGCACCTCTTCCAATATAATGAATGCCTGCTTGGTCAGCAGCGGTTAGTTCTGTTCTGTTTCCGAAAGCCGCAACAAGCGTTGTTCTGTCGCCTGCAGTTTCTGTGATAGTAAGTCCGTTGATAGTATAAGACGAGTGAGGCAAAGGTTCAAAAACATTATTAACAAACCTTCCGACTCTCAATCCGTTTGAAAGCATGTTGTGAGTGTTTCTCAGTGCTCCTCTGTGAAGGTCAAGACGAGTATTCACTCCGAGAGTTATCATTTCAAGCGTTGATGGGAATGCCGATTGCTCAACTATGATATTGCTTGCACCCATTAAACTCAAATGTCTTATGTTTGTTCCGCTGAACGCTTCTCGACCAATTCTTCCGACGCTCACTCCTTCTTCAAATATTACGGTGTGCAGATTATGCGCACCCAAGAATGCTCCGACACCAATATCAACAGAGAATGCTTCATTCGCCGAAAGTCCTTCGGGACGAGTGAATGTCACTGTTTCCAAATTCGGCATTCTAGCAAATGCACCGCTCGCAACAACTATGTTGCCGGCACTCGTTGTTCCAATGCCGTCCGCAATGCTTCTTGCTGAAATTGTCAAGTCTCTTATGTTAGAGTTTTCAAAGAATACTCCCGGTCCAAAATAGGTTATGTCGCCGACTCTTGCAGAAACAAGAGCCGTGTTATGAGCAAATATTCCATGACCGGATGAGCGAAGATTTCTCAAATCAACGCTTGTGATTGAATTGTTTCTTGCAAACGCAAGATTACCCATATAAGTCAAGTTTGACAAAGACTCGGGCACAAAAAGAGGTGAGTTGTAGAAAACCTGATGTCCAATCATGCTGACATGACGCATATCAACATGTCTCAAACTCGGAAGATCTCTGAACGCTCCTTGCATAATACCTGCAAGTTGTCTGTCACCAAATCTGTCCGGAACTTGGAGGACTGTTTCGAGATAAGGCATGCCGGCAAAAGCATATCTTCCGATTGTGTTGACAGTCCCGGGCAAAACAATTTCGGTTATGTTGCTGTCTCCGAGGAATTCACGAACAGCACTTCCTCCGACCCCGACAAGACTGTATCTTCCTAAGTCAGGAATAAATGCTCTTCTCCATTCATAGTTAGAGAATGCGAACGCCCCGATTTCATTAACTCGTCTTGTTTCAGGAATTACGGCTCTGCGTCCGATTTCAATCCCATTATCATCAAGGATAGCCTCACCGAGACCTCTGAACATAACTAGCGTTGAAGGACTTTGACCCAATTCCCAATCCCCCATCACAAATGATGCTCGATGGTTGATATGGAGTAGTGCAGTCGATACTCTCAGCGCCCCTTCATAGGCAAAGACAGTTATAGTCACCGGTGCATTATTTATGGTTGCGTTGTCGGCAATCGCACTGATTTGAATAAAATCATCTGCAATATATCCATTCTCATCTAAATTTAGGGCAATATGAGGGGAATTTGCCTCCGCTTTTAGCCTGAAGTTTGCCGCTCGTTCCGGGTCAAAACCTCTGAAATTATGATAAACTGTGACCGATTCTCCGCCAAAAATGCCTATTCCTGTTCCGCCGAAGCCAATGTGGTGAAGTCTGCCGATAGGAGGCGTTGGGAAGTTGCCCCATTGCTCAACATGCCATTGCTCAGTAAATCTGAATGAATTGAAATTAAGAGCAGGAGGCTCGTTTCCGCCTGTTGTTCCTTGATGATTTTCAAGAAGTTCCCCAACATTTACTGAAAAAGTTGCTTGGTTCAATGCATAGTCATGAAGCGTTAAATAAAGCATTCCTCTCTCTGATGAAATCGGATGATTTTCAATAGAGTGCTTAAGGTCGGTTATATCAAGTCTTTGAGTGACAACTTCCCCCATACCTCCCGAAATACGCATTGGATGACGAAGGTTGTCTAAGAACCTGTAAGGCACTCCTCTTGCCGGCAATGCCGCAATTTGAGGGGTGACACTTTTTAGGAAATGGTTGTCAAACATAGTGAGGTTCAAGAATGTCCTGTTTCTGCTCAAACCTTGATCCCATTCAGTTATTAATTCAACATCTTTTAGCATCGGCTCTTCGGTGTCTGCAAAGAATGGAAGAGCCCATGTGTTGTTATTTGTTGCGTGCTGATATATCGGGCGATTCGGAAAATCCACATGACCTGTGAAAACTGCCTCATACCTAGTGTTATTTCTTAGTCCGTCTCTGACAAAGCAAACAAGGTCATCGCTCCAATTGTCATGGTCAGCAACAATCATACCAGGACGAATAATAGGTCCTCCTGCTGCTCCTGCTTTACTAACATGTATTATATCTCTGGAGAATATCTCTCGTCCGGTGTCAGCCTCATATACTGTCATGGTCATAGATCCGGCCGCTCTTAGCATTCCTGCTCCGACACGGGACAGTCCGCTAAATCCTCCGCTTCCCCCGAACAAGCCGTCAAAGGATATTGCAACGAGTTCTTGTCTTGATGGGTGTCCCATTGGTGACATCGGGTCATCCCAAAGATATGCTCCCATTTGAAGCATGCCGAAAATACCTGCCGCTTGTGCGTTAGATGCAAAGCCGAAAGGAGTTGTTGCGATAAGGTCAGGGCGAATTCTTTGCTCAGGGAGCAATGAGAAATTGAATGCGTCAATGTCATATCTGAATATGTCAATATCAAACATTGGTCCTGCTGTCCAGTCTCCGGCATAGGCAAGTATCGGAAGGTTCATGTCAACTTGATTTGCCGCTCCGCCGCTGACGCCGATTCTCAAAAATCCTTCAACGAACATGCCGTATCTGAAAGAGTTTCTGATTTGGTTTAGAGCCTGCTCAGATATTCTCATCGTCGCAGTGACAGTTGCCATTCCGTCCGGCACAACACTGATAGCATCGCCAATTCTAGCACCTCCGCCGGTAACGACAATATTATCAAGCACTGTGTCATCCAATCTGCGAGGACGCTCAAGAACGAATCTTCCGTCTGCCGATGCAGTTTCGGTCATGATGTCAAGCGACAGCCTGTATTGCAAAGGAGTTTCAGAGAAGTTGTGAATGTTGAAACTCATTTCCCACTCGCCTGTCCAATTACAGTTCAGATGAGAGCAATTTGCGACAGTGCAGACATGGTTGATGTTTACGCAGTCAAAAAGTTCAAGTTTTGCAAAATCGGTAAAATCACCATCTCTTCCCGCTTCTTGAGGAATTGATATGAGGGAGCGGGTATTTATTGCGTCATGCATATTGATGAGCCCTGCTCCTTGTGTTCTTGTAAAATACGGAACATTGTAGCGAGTGTTTATTATATCCGCTGTTCCCATTGCCAGTTTTTGAACAATCTGAATAATTTCCATTCCGTTAGGATTATTCCCGCGATATATGTCAGCATATATTCCGCGTCTCGGAGCATCTGTATTTCTGCATATTACAGTCTCTTGAATTTCATGGAGAACATGCTGCCTGATTACTGCAAGAGAGCCTGAAACGATAGGCGCACTCATTGATGTTCCGCCTGTTTCATGGTATCTTCCGCCATAGTAACCGGATAATATTTGTCCGCCCGGTCCGATTATTTCGGGCTTCAGCCTCAAATCAGGAGTTGGACCCCACGATGAGAAATCTGACATAAAAGGTCCCGCAACTTGTGCTTCGCCGTTTGCCCCTCTCACTTGCAAATAACCTTGACCTCTTGCTCTGAGAGTGTTACCTATTTCAAGAGTTGTCATTGTTGTTCCAAAATGTCTGATGTGGTCAACAGGAACAACAAATCTTCCCGGCACATTATTGTGAATAATAAGACCCAGTGCCCCGGCATTATAAGCATTTGCTCGTTTTTCTTCAAATGTCAAACCACCCCTTGCAACAACCGCTATTCTTCCGCGAGCGCCGATAAAGTCAACCGGCAGACCTTGACCGGGAACAACAATATAAGGATAGACATTCGGAACATCAGCATAGTCATGCGGCCTGTTGTTTTGGCGACGCCACTCCGCATCAACTCTTTCCAAGAAATAAACTCTGTCCATTTCAGGCCAAACAGTTGTAAGATGATAGTAGTAAACCAAAAGGTCACCGTCTGCAATCATATACGGCGAGAGCATTCTGTCAATTGAGCCGACTGCCATTGAAGTCATAAATGTTCCTGCTCTTCCGACTGTTCCGGTGTCAGGATTGTGGGTTTGACCGGTGTCCCCCCATGGGCTGCCCCTTGCACTTGTCCATGAATTCGCAGCAGAAACAACAACATGAATGCCTGCTTCTCTTGCAGCACCATAGATAGTTGCCGCATATTCAGTGTCCGGACGAGAAAAGCCCATTGCACTTCCTAAACTCAAATTGATGACATCAACACCCAAGAATGTTGCATCTTCGATTGCCGCAAGGATTGCTGCCGAATCAAGTTGATTAGCAACTGCATCAATAAAATTGCGAGTGCGTGAAACTTTCATCAAGACCAATTGAGCATTGTAGGCCGCTGCTCTTATCATTGGGCGCGGCGGTGCTTGATTTCTTCTTATTGTGTATTCCCCATCGCCCAATTCTACAACTGAGTAGTGAGCAAATCCGGGAGTATGCCCTGCAACAGTTCCTGCAACATGTGTTCCGTGTTCTTGGTCAACATTGTAGACATTCGGCTCACGATAAGCATAACTGAAAGCAAAAGGAACTTTATTGTTTTGAAAAACATCCGCAACAGTAAATCCGGCAGAATATGCATGGGTTTGAGGAAAAACTCTTGCGACCTCTTCCCTTGTGAAACGAATATAATCTTCCGGCGGCATTATTGAGAAAATCTCGTGACCGAAATCGAAACCTGTGTCGATTACCGCAACAACAGTCCCTCTTCCGTCCATGCCGTGAATTCCCGAATACAAGTGACCGGTGTCTCTGTCAATACGCATGCCGGTGTCGTTATCGGTCAATTGCCATAGTCCGTCAAAAACCTCCGAGGATTGCTGAGCGCTCATCGGAGCATATGTACGAGAAAGCACTGATGAGACAACTCCGGGCATTCTTTCAACTCTTTCAAGGTCTTGATATTGAATAGTAACTGCCACTGCATTGACATTTGCATGATACCTAAAGTCAACAGTATGAGAAATGCGAGCGCTTGAAATGTTTCTGATTAATTGATTTTGCTCGTTTGAAATTGCTCTCATGGCATTTCGCCCTTGAGGAGAGTTTAGGAATGTAATGTAGTCATCAGAAAATCTGTCTCTGTCGTCTCTGAATCTTTCATGAGTCGGCGTTCCATGAAGTCCCAATATAACAGTCACATGGTCTGTCGGCTGAGGACGCATCCCTTCTTCGTCCATGACAAAGCGAGGGTTTAGAAATTCAGACATATCGGTGCGAAAAACCCCTGTCACATCAGTAATTACAGGACGAGCATTACCCGGCACAACTGCACGGCTTGTCAGTGCCATATGGGTGAAAATCATGACAAAAGCAATAAGAGCAATGATTGCTATTTGCGATATTGCCAATGCTTGTCTTTTGATTTTTTTGTTCATTTTTATTCTCATGTCTCTATTCCTCCGAATTACTAGTTTTATCTAATAATTTTTGGTCTTAATAATTGTCAAAACAATACACAAAAAATGTTCGACAGATAAAAGCACTGTCAACATTCATCATTCCTTTCTTGAGAGTTATTGCTGTTCCATAAATCGCATAACTACTCTCACCCCTTACAAAGCAGTAAGTGCAGTAAGTATAGTATTAGTATTATATACCATAATTTATTATATGTCAACAGTTTTTTCGTGTTAATTTATGGAAATTTTTCAGGTTAATCAATTTAAAAAGTGAAAAACACTGATTAAAAATGCTAAGTTTTTATATCAGTGTTTTCGACACCGTTCTCCAAAATAAGCCCTGCTATCTCACGGATAGATAAAACATCTATTATCAGGGCAATCATTCGGTTGGGGCGTATCTTTGAACAGAACTTGAGCCGCTGAGGTTTGTCGTGACATGAGGATTGCCCATATAGCGAATTCGGGAAGAGCCTCTTGCAGCGACATGAAGAGTGTTTTGAACATGAATATAGATGTTGGTAGAACCTGAAGAGTCAACTTCAGCGTCTCTTGTTATCAAAAATAGTCCGTTTATTCTTGTTGAGCCTGATGTGTCAAAATTTGCATTGAATGCTTCACCGACAAAATCAAATCTCGAAGAACCTGAACTTTCTAGATTTAGCCAAAGAACCTCCATGTCAATATCCATCACTGTCGAGCCTGAACTGTCTATTGTCAAATAGTCCGCACTGACAGTAAGGTCAATGGTGCTTGAGCCTGAGGTTGTCACATAAACTTTGTCAGCATCAATGTCGAGAGAAACTCTTGATGAACCGCTTGTGTGAAGATTAAAACTATCTTCAACAATTTTATCGGAATTTTCAAATCTGGTTGAACCGCTTAATCTTACACCTGTTAAACTTGGAGCCTGAACATAGAGACGGGGGTTGTTTGACGGCGTCACAACAAATGAACGACGAGAACTGACAATCAAAGTTCCGTCATCTACCGACACATCAAGATAGTTGAACAAATTTTCCTGCATAGCAACCCTGACTGAAAATTCATTAACTCTTGTTGATGTTCCATATTCCATTTCAGTGTAGGAAAAATGGACATTAAATGAACCGCTCACCCTAATTGAGGAGAAATTTTCCTCTTCAAAGTAACGATAGGTCATCGACCCGAGACCAACAACTTGACAACCCGAAAGAGCGAGAGTGCCCATAAGCATTGCTATCAAAGCAAAAAAGATAAGTATTTTTTTCATAATAGAATTAGTTTAGCAGTTGAATCGCTGATTGTCAAATGTTTTTTTTGTCAAGAAAAGTATTTTAATGTGATTTTAATTATTATGTTGTTGCATTGTTTCGGGCGGCAGAGTGCCGCCCCTACAAATTATACTGTAGGGGCGATTATTAATCGCCCGCACAATATCAAACTCAAATCTCAATAATTTCGACTGTTTCTAATGCTTCTTTTAGGAGTTCTTCATAATTTTTTATTCTTCCCTCTTCTTTTTCAACTTTTTCTATTTTTGGGCGGGTTGCCGGGGCTGAGGGCAAAAATACTGTGCAGCAGTCCTCAAATGGAAGAATTGATATTTCATAGGTGTTGAATTTTTTGGCAAGTGTTATTATTTCTGATTTGTCAAAACAAATTAGAGGGCGAATGACAGGGATATTTTTCACCACTGAATTTGTCACGGATATGCTTTGAATAGTTTGTGAGGCGACTTGTCCTAAACTTTCGCCATTGATAAGGCATTCCGCTTTTATTTTGACACTTAAATCTTCGGAAAGTTTCATCATTGCCCGTCGCAAAAGAGTTATTGAATAAGACGCTTCGCAGTTTTTGTTGAACGCTTCTTGCAATTTTGTCGTTGAAACAACATAAAGTTTAAAACTGCCTGTGTAAGGAGCGATAATTTTGGCAAGGTCAACAACTTTTTGCTTTGCTTGCTCGGAGGTGTAGGGATAAGAATGAAAATGAATAGCAGATAATGACAGTCCCCTCTTTGCGGCTAGAACTGCCGCAACCGGACTGTCAATACCGCCCGAAAGAAGCAAAAGTCCATGTCCAGCAGACCCAACCGGCATTCCGCCCATACCAAAAATTTTGTCTTGATAAACATAAGAATATTCCACTCCGACATCAACAAACAAAATAAAATCGGGGTTATGAAGATCAACACTCAAGTGAGTGTGTTGTTTCAAAATATCGCCCCCAAGTTCACGAGATAATTCCATCGAATTCAATGAGAATCTTTTGTCAGACCGATTTGAATTCACTCGGAATGTTTTTTTGTCAAGCGGAATGAGGGTTTGCGAAAGTTTTAGAATACTTTCATAATTACTGTCACAAATATGGCAAACACTAAATGAGTGAATGCCAAAAACTTTGCCTAGTTTGTCCAAAATATTGCTCAAATCACAGTCAGCAAAATCACAAACAACAAAGCGGTTTCGCTCTCGCTTTATTTTGCAATCAATTTTATTTAATGCGGATTTGATGTTTCGATGGAGTAAACTTTCAAAAAAGTTCTTGTTTTTGCCTTTTAGAAATATCTCTCCTACTCTGACTATAATATGTTTGTTCATTTGAACATATTTTAACACAAACATCAAGATGTGTCAAATGATTGCAGGTGTGTTCACAAACGCCCGCCTTTATATTTTTTGTTGTGCGGGCGGTCACTGACCCGCCCCCCGTAGTGTCTGACATCCAAATACCCACTTCGTGTCTTGGGGACAGGCACTCTGATTGAGGCAAGGGATTGCCTCAACCCCTTCGGGGCACTTCGTGTCAGTGAGTCAGTCCCCGTGACACTTCGTTTCGAT
>WRAY01000026.1 GCA_009779975.1 Bacillota bacterium
AAACAGTTGAAAAATATTTGTCTGCATTCAGCGAACTTCTTTCAAATGAAACATTTAATAAAAAAACACAAGAAATAGAAATTAATATCAAAGCCACTCCCTCAAAACTAACCTATGATTTTGTAATAACAATTAATTTGACTGATATGAAAGAGGAAGAAATTGCAAATAAAGAGGATACTCCGCTTTCCAGCAGTATCATTCGGAGACTTTAGAATATATAACATATCAATATAAATTGTAGGGGATGTCGCCTTCGTCCACCCGTTTTTTTTAAATATTCATTATATTCAATCCTCGTTCGGGCGGCAGAATGCCGCCCCTACAATTTAATAATCATTTGTTGAGCAGAACTCATTAAAATAATTGTAGGGGCGGGCACTGACCGCCCGCACAATGTTATTCGTTGCCTACGAACCACTATCAAAAAACGACCAATCAAAATTTGTATGGGTGAGCGAAGCGAACCCGAATACTGGGCTGCATAATATTGATAATTGAATATAATGATAATTTAATCGGGCTCGCGTTGCTCGACCCTATAATTTATTCCCATTCCAGAATATCACTCGTCAAAATAAAATCGTAGGGGCGGCAATCTGCCGCCCGCACAATGTGAAACGACAACCACGAACTACAATCAAATAACAAATCAATAAAATAATGTGCAGGCGCAAGTGCAGTCCCTGCAAAGTAACAACAAAATAATTTGCAGGGGACGACTGAGGATGTGGTTCGCCCCTACAATATAATAAAGATAAAAAACCCCCTTAAAATCGTTTGACATAAGTTTTTGATTACTATATAATAATGAAAGCGCACAATGGATATTGTGCGTCTTTTGTTGTCGAAGTGTCAACAAAAAAGCAATACTACTAAAAAAGGAGGTAGAGTAACAATGCCAACAGTTAACCAACTCATCAAAAAGGGCAGAGAAATTCAGGTGTCTAAGTCAAAGAGTCCAATCCTTGACCAAAATCCTCAAAAACGAGGCGTTTGTTTGTCGGTCACGACAACAACCCCGAAAAAGCCAAATTCAGCCCTCAGAAAAATAGCGAGAGTCCGTCTTGTCAACAAACAAGAAGGAACGGTTTACATTCCCGGTATCGGACACAATCTGCAAGAACATAGCGTCGTGCTGATTCGTGGCGGCAGAGTGAAGGATTTGCCAGGCGTAAGGTATCAAATTATCCGCGGTGCATTAGACACAGCGGGGGTTGCCAAGCGTATGCAATCTCGCTCACGCTACGGCACGAAACGCCCTAAGTAATTTAATGCAAAAAGCATAAATTGGTGATTAGTGGTTAGTGGTCGGTGATTGGTGACGGTTAGAATTTATAATAAAAAACTCGACCTACACTAATCACCGACCACTAACCACTAATCACCAATAACCAACAAAATTTTAAAGGAGTAATTTGAATCATGCCAAGAAGATCAGGCGTCCCGAAACGAGATGTTTTACCGGACCCATTATATAATTCAAAAATAATAACAAAATTAATAAATCAAATTATGCTCGACGGAAAAAAAGGAACTGCGCAAGCAATTGTCTATGAAGCGTTCGAGATAATCAAAGAAAAAACAAAAAATGAACCAAAAGAATTTTTCTTAAAGTCACTCGACAATATTAAACCAAAACTGGAAGTAAAAGCAAGAAGGGTAGGCGGCGCAACTTATCAAGTCCCGATGGACATTCGTGCAGACCGCAGACAAACTTTAGCAATTCGCTGGCTTGTTAGTTTTGCAAGAAAGCGCAGTGAAAAAACAATGAAAGAAAGACTTGCCGCTGAAATTATGGATGCTCAAACAGGCGGCGGTGCGGCGGTGAAAAGAAAAGAAGAAATGCATAGAATGGCAGAGGCGAATAAAGCGTTTGCACACTATCGCTGGTAAGAAAAAATCATAAATTACAGTTTACAAATTACAAATAAGGTCAAATTAATTTTATCATCATTTGTAATTTGTAAACTGTAATTTGTAATTTGAAAATGAATTTACAGGAGATATACGAAACTTATGAGTAAAGAAACATATAATTTAGAAAATGTCAGAAATATCGGAATCATGGCTCACATTGACGCTGGGAAAACCACGACAAGTGAGAGAATTCTTTTTTATAGCGGAAAGGTTCACAAAATCGGTGAGGTTCATGACGGCGGAGCAACAATGGACTGGATGGTTCAAGAGCAAGAAAGAGGTATCACTATTACTTCTGCTGCAACAACCACTTCATGGAAAGTTGACGGCTGGCCTGAAACAAGAATTAACCTTATTGACACTCCCGGGCATGTGGACTTCACAGTTGAAGTTGAACGCTCACTAAAAGTCCTTGACGGAACAGTTGCAACATTCTGTGCCAGAGGCGGAGTTCAGCCTCAAAGCGAAAAAGTTTGGCGTCAAGCAACAAAGTATAAAGTTCCTCGAATTGCCTATATTAACAAAATGGACAGAGAGGGTGCAAACTTTTTGAACTGTATTGAGATGATGAAAACCAGGCTAAAAGCAAAGCCTGTTGCAATCCAGTTGCCGGTAGGATTTGCCGAAACATTCCGCGGAATTATCGACCTTGTCAAAATGAATGCTGTTATGTATAAAGACGACCTTGGAAAAGTTCAAGAAGTTGTCGAAATTCCGGGCGATATGAAAGCGGAAGCAGATAAATACAGAGCAATTTTAGTTGAAGCGGTTGCTGAAACTGATGACGCACTCATGGAAAAATTCTTTGAAGGACAAGAGTTGACTGAGGTGGAAATCAAAGCAGGAATAAGAAAAGCAACAATCGACGGAACGATGAATCCGGTTCTTTGCGGCTCTTCATTCAAAAACAAAGGTGTTCAGTTACTGCTTGATGCTATTGTAATGTATCTTCCGTCTCCGTTGGATGTCGGAGCAATCAAAGGCGTGGATGAAAGAGGCAATCCCTCGGAAAGAAAGCCTGCTCACGAAGAGCCGTTTTCCGGTTTGGCGTTCAAAGTAATGAGCGACAAATATGTTGGACGATTGACATTCTTTCGTTGCTACAGCGGAAAATTAAAATCAGGCTCGCCTGTTTTTAATGCAACAAGAGAAAAGAAAGAAAGAGTCGGACGAATTCTTCTTATGCACGCAAACTCAAGAGAGGAAATTGACGAAATCGGAGCGGGTGACATTTGTGCCATCGTCGGGCTAAAAGACACAACAACAGGCGACACTCTGTGTGACCCTGACAAAGTAATCCTTCTTGAGAGCATGGAATTTCCGGAGCCGGTAATCTCACTTGCAATTGAGCCAAAAACAAAAGCAGGTCAAGACAAGATGACAATGGCGCTCATCAAACTTGCTGAAGAAGACCCGACTTTCAAAACCTACACTCATCCTGAAACAGGTCAAACAATCATTGCCGGAATGGGCGAATTGCATCTTGAAATCATAGTTGACCGTCTTATTCGTGAATTTGGTGTTGAGGCTAATGTTGGTAAGCCGCAAGTATCTTATCGTGAGGCGATTAAAGACCGTGTTGAAGTTGAAGGAAAATATGTTCGTCAAAGCGGTGGTAAAGGTCAATATGGTCATTGTAAAATCATCATGGAACCTCTTCCATCGGGTTCAGGCTATGTTTTTGAAGACAAAACAGTCGGCGGCTCAATTCCGAAAGAATATGTCCCTGCAATTGACAAAGGTATCAGTGAGGCTAAAATGAGCGGGATACTGGCAGGATACGAAGTTCTTGACTTCAAAGTAACAGTCTATGACGGTTCTTATCATGATGTAGATAGTTCGGAGATGGCGTTCAAAATCGCAGGTTCAATGGCATTCAAAGAAGGTATGCGTCAAGCAAAAGCCTATCTCATGGAGCCTATCATGAATGTTGAAGTTGAAGTTCCTGAAGATTACATGGGCTTCGTTATGGGAGATATTTCTTCAAGAAGAGGAAACCTTCTTGGAACTGAGGCAATCGGCGGAACAACAACAGTTCGTTCCCATGTGCCGCTCAGTGAGATGTTCGGCTATTCAACAGACCTGCGAAGCGGAACACAAGGCAGAGGCGAATACACAATGACTTTCGCTCACTACGCTGAAGTTCCAAAAAGCGTTACTGAAAAGATTGTTGGAGAGAGAGCAAAAAAATAACCATCTTATCATAAAAAATATGCGTCTTTGCGGTTATTTTTTCACCTATTTATGCTAATTTTCCTTGTCGTAGTTCTTTACTGCGACTGCGTCAAAATCGCTTGATAGTTGCAAAAATTCCTCGTAAATCCACTATTTTTTTTTATGAACACAGGTTTTCAATTCCTACTAAAAAACAGTTGACATCAACTTTAAAAAAAATTATAATAATAAAATAATGTAAGGGTTAGCAATGCGAATCCGCATAAAAAAGCAAAAACAAAAAAACTGGATGCGCCTTCGGCGTTCCGCACAACAAAAAAATAAAAAATTTTAAAGTGCAATGCACTTATCTGAGTTCGTAGCAACTCAAAAAAGGAGAAATTATTATGGCTAAGGAAAAATTTGACAGAAGTAAACCACATGTTAATGTGGGAACTGTTGGACATGTTGACCACGGAAAAACAACTTTGACTGCAGCAATCACAATGACGCTTGCAGCAAAGGGCTGGTCAAAAAAAATGAGATATGAAGATATCGACAAAGCGCCGGAAGAAAAAGCGCGCGGTATCACTATTAACACGGCGCATGTTGAATATGAAACTGAAAATCGTCACTATGCCCATGTTGACTGCCCCGGACACGCAGACTATGTTAAAAACATGATCACAGGTGCCGCTCAAATGGACGGAGCAATTCTTGTTGTTGCTGCAACTGACGGACCAATGCCGCAAACTCGTGAGCATATCCTTCTTGCGCGTCAAGTCGGCGTTCCGAAAATTGTTGTTTTCATGAACAAAGTTGACCTTGTTGACGATGCGGAACTTCAAGAACTGGTTGAAATGGAAATCAGAGACTTGCTAAATGCATATGGTTTCCCCGGTGATGACACTCCTATCATCAAAGGCTCGGCAGTTAAAGCGCTTGCTGCTGCAACTGATAACAAAGTTGATGATCCTGCTTGCAAGCCTATCTTTGAATTGATGGCAGCAATTGATAGTTTCATTCCAACTCCTCAGCGTGATGTTGACAAACCATTCTTGATGCCTGTTGAGGATGTCTTTACTATTACCGGCCGCGGAACCGTTGCAACCGGAAGAGTAGAGCGCGGAACTATCAAAATTCAAGACAAAGTTGAAATCGTTGGTATCAGAGAAACAAGAGAAACCACTGTTACCGGTATTGAAATGTTCAGAAAACTTCTTGATGAAGCAAACGCAGGTGACAACGCAGGTATCCTTCTTCGCGGTATCGACAGAAAAGATATCGAACGCGGTCAAGTTCTTGCAAAACCGAAAACAATCACTCCTCACACTGAGTTTTCAGCAGAGGTGTATGTCTTGAAAAAAGAAGAAGGCGGACGCCACACTCCGTTCCTAAACGGATATCGTCCTCAGTTCTATTTCAGAACAACCGATGTTACCGGTTCAATCGAATTGCCAAAAGGCGTTGAAATGGTTATGCCAGGCGACAATATCACAATGACTGTGAAACTAATCGCCCCAATCGCAGCAGAACAAGGACTTCGCTTTGCTATCCGTGAAGGCGGAAGAACAGTAGGTTCAGGCGTCGTTTCAAAAATCATCAAGTAGTCACTATTTAATTTTAAAAAATCTCAAAAAGCGTTACAAAAATGTGACGCTTTTTGCTTGCAACTATTTTCTATATATGTTAAAATATAATTAATAAACTAGCGAGGCAACATTTTGTTGTCCGAAGGAGAATAACTATGTATAAAATAACTGAAGAATGTATCGGATGCGGAGCATGTCCCTCAACTTGTCCTGTTAATGCAATCGAAGAGGGAACTCCAATCTACAAAATTAATGATGATTGTATTGATTGCGGTGCATGCGTGGATTCTTGTCCTGTTAATGCAATTGTTCCGGCATAATTTGAAATGATATTTATCGTCATATGCGGACTGCGTGTGTTCGGTAGGCTCGGGGGTGAACCTGAAGTTCTACCCCGCTTTGCCTTCTTCACACCTGCTGTCCGCCTCTGACGCAACTATCATTTCAAATATAGCCTCTTAAATAGGAGAATAAATAAAATGAATAAAATAAACGGTCAACTTGAGTTTACTAACGGTAAACTCATAAATTTTGAATTATATCCCGATATTGCACCGCTATCGGTTGAGAACTTTGTTAACCTTGCCAAAGAAGGGTTCTATGACGGATTATGCTTTCACAGAGTTATCCCCAACTTCATGATTCAAGGCGGTGGATTCGTCTGCGAGAATGGCAAACTAAAACAAAAAGAAAGTCTTAAAAAAATCAAAGGCGAGTTTTCCTCAAATGGGATTGAAAATTCTCTTAAGCATGAGGCGGGAGTTTTTTCAATGGCAAGAACAATGGTAAAGGACAGCGCAACCAGTCAATTCTTTATCTGCGTTGCTCCATGCTCATTTCTCGACGGTGAATACGCTGCCTTTGGAAAAACAACCGATGAAGACAGCACAAACCTTGCAATCCAAGTCTCAAAAGTTGCAACAGGCGACAAACAAGGACACGGCGATGTCCCTGTGAGAGAAGTTGTTATTAAAACGATAAGAATACTTTAAACACTTTTTTTGCTTCAAAAATTAGTCGTGTCCCTAATAATTAAAACCTATTTGGAGGACAACCTGGCAGGTTGCTGCATGACTATATTAAAATATTCGCAACCTGCCAGTTATTTTATGAACAACAGCAAAACAATTTTTTACTCCAATAAAAAAGATACTGCTATAAACAAATAGCAGGCATCTTTTTTTTGTTTTATCAAAAGGGAAACAAATAAAATGAAAATTTTAATAACAGGAACAACGCAGGGAATAGGAAACGCAATTGCAAAAAAATTTCTCAGCGAAGGGCATGAGGTGATAGGTTTCGATATAAAGCCATGCTTAATCAAAAATAAAAACTTCATCTTTCATAAAGTCGATGTGTCAGACAAATCTCAATTTCCATGCCTTGAACATATTGACATCTTAATTAACAACGCAGGAGTGTCAAACGAAGAGGATGCAATGAGAGTTAATTTGTTCGGCTATATTAATATTGCCGAAAAATATGCATTTTCAAAAAGCATAAAGTCAGTTTTGAACATCAACAGCGTTTCAACTCATATGGGTATTGAACTTCCGTTATATTGTGCGTCGCAAGGAGGTAGGCATGCCTACACAAAAAATTTAACACTACGGCTCGGAAAAAATGGTGTAACTGTCAACAGCATAAGTTGCGGAGGAATTTTGACAGATTGGAATAAAGACATAATTGACAGCCCCGGCATTTATAAGCAGGTGACGGATGAAACACTTTTGAAAAAGTGGGCAACAGCAGATGAGGTGGCAGACTTAGCATACTTTTTAACTGTCACGAACAAAAGCATAACAGGGCAAGATATAGTTTTAGACAACGGAGAAATGGCAAACTATAACTATATCAATGACCAACGAACTCTAAACGAGTTTTATAAATCAACATTTAAATAAGGATAAAAAAACTCAATGAAAAACACTTTTAGCAGACTAAAAACAAATATAAATGAAATTCCATTAAACATCTGGTTAACGGCATTCGTATCGTTATCAGTGCTATTTTTGGTGCTGATGAATTTGTTTGCAACAAGACCAATCGGTATTGGGAGCATTCAAGTAACTAATGCAGGACTAATTTTGATTGCCCCGGTTCTTGTTTTGCAGAATGTGATAACAGAAGTCTGGGGCAAAAAAACAGCGTTCAAAGTAACGCTGTTTGCAATAGTGTGTCAAATATTTATTGTGTGTCTAATACAAATAATAATAATATTGCCAACTAATGAAACAGGCATCGGAATGTCGGAAAGTTGGGCAAGCGCATTCGGAAGTCAATGGCGAATAGTAATCTCATCAATACTTGCTTTTGCATTCGGAAGTTTTTTTAACATAGTTCTTTTTGCAAAAATTCGTGAAGAATCAAAACGAGCAAAAGAGGAAAAAGAAAAATATCATGGTTATTCAAGAATAGTAAAAGGCAGATACAAATATCTGTATGTTCTAGCCGCTTTTGTTAGCACCGCAATCGCACAGTTCATTGACTCGACTATTTTTATGGTGCTTGCTTTTGCTCCTGTTGGAATTCCAAACACCTTTGAACTTGGCTGGCAGGATATTTTGACAAGCATAGGTATTGGAACTGCTGTTCAACTTCTTTTAGAAACGACAATAGTCGCCATTATTGCAGTTCACCTTGCAAAATGGCTAAAAAGAAAAAAAGACCCCGAATATTTTGAAACAATTATTACTCAAAAGACACAAGAGAAACAGCTCTAAATCAATAACAAAACAAAAGGAACGGATTTGTTTTCCGTTCCTTTTCCTCATTATCATTTGTGAAAATCTTAAATGTTATTAACTAGTTTTCTAATTTCAATTACAATGTTCTTCCGCAAGACGAACAGCAACCTGTCGGTTGTTTTCCGGTTTGATTTTGACCGCCTTTAGACTGTTTTTGAGGCGTTCCTTTAGACTGAGGCGTGTTTTTTTGCGTAGATTGTGACCTAGTGGTTGAACCTGTTCCTTTTCCGCCTGTGCTTTTAGTGGTTTGTTTTGATTGAGTTGTTGTGTTAGCATTTTTCATAGGTGTTGTTTTTTTTGTTTCCACCTTGTTTGTTTGCTTGCTTTTTGTTGTTTTGCCTTGTTTTGAAGGCGATTTAGTAGTAGTTGTTTTTTTAGTTGTGTTTGATTTTGTTGGCATATTGCTCCTTTCTCCTTTGTGAACGCAGTTTCGTCACAACAGTATTATTTGCTAAAAACAAAAATATATACATTTTAAAAAGTAAAAAATGCAAGGTTAAAAGTAAAAAGTGAGGATAAAAATTTTACCTCACTTTTAAATTGAAAAATAAATCCAGCAATACTTTTCATATTTCATTTATTCAAACACTCTTGAGTTATGGCATGTGAAATATAATATTTGATATTCTTTTGACAATTCTTTGACAAAATCGAGCGCAATCGCCATTTTTTCATCGTCCAAATTGACGAATGGGTCATCTAAAATAATCGGAGGAGGGGAAGAGGGGAAGAGCAGTTTAATCAAAGCCATTCTTATGCAAAGGTTAATAACTTCTTTTATTCCGAAACTATAGTAGTCAAGCGCTTTAAATAATGACAATGTGTTTTTCTCGCCCAAAAGAAGTTTTGAGTCAACATCAAAATCAAAGTTAAGTTTTTTGTAGTCAAATTTATTTAAAAAAGTGACAACATTTTCTTTGAGCGGGGCAAGATATTGATTTGCTAACTCGTCATTTGCTTTTTGCAAAAAGTGAATAGTTTTCTCAAGAAGTGACTTTTTCTTTTCCAATTCCGCTCTTTTTTCAACTAACGCTCTTTTCTCTCCGGTTAACTCTTCTTTTTGTTCACTTTTTAATTCACAATTTGTGATGTTAGTTTCCAGTCTTGAAATGTTTTTAAGAGTTTCTCTGACATACCTTTCGCCTTTTTCCTTGCTTGTTTTTGCCTCTTCAAGGCTCAAATCATTAGGAATTGCAGGAGCGTTTTGGTCAATCATATCCTTTTGCAGTATCAAATCATTTTGAGTTTTTTGATTTTTCTCAAATTCGTCAAACAGCACTGCTAATTTTTCCTCTAACGCTCTTGATTTTTGTGAAAGCGCTCCGATTGCTCGGTCTCTTTCTCGTCTCTTCTTTCTTGCCACAATTGCAAAAAGTCCGAAAGTTAAAACACATAACAAAATATAACCAAAACTTCTTCGCTTTGACTTGCTCAAAATTTGAAGTTCTTCATCAATCCTTGACTTTTCAACTTGAGCAAGCGTTTTTTTGCTGAATAATTCCTCTTGTTCTTTTTGCAGCAGTTGCAAATTTTGGTCAATTAGTCCTTTTTTGTCGTGCTGCTGTTTTTTTCTTTCAATTTCAAGGGCATCTTTTGCATTCAAAGTGCTTATTTGCACTTCCAAAATTGAGAGTCGTTCTTCTGCTTTTTCCAGCATATTTTTCTCATACTCTAATTCTTTTTGACAAACAACAATTCTGTCTTCCAATGCATTGCACTCATTTATGGCGTTGTCAGTCAGTCTCAAATTGTTCAAAACATCAGTCAATTCACCGCCGCCGCGAGGACGGGATATTTTTTCAATAGCATTTTTGAGCGTATCAAGCGCCCCATCAAAACTATGTCGATTGTCCGTTGCATTAATCGTGTTTCGGAGTTTCTCATTCAATCCGCCTTCAAGATGACTAATTGCAATATCGCCTTGACGAATGTAGAGACTTTTTTCAAAACTATTTTTGCTGACGCCAAACAATATCTCTCCCAAATTTCTTCCATTCAAATCAAGCCGCATATTTTTGATGATGTCGACTCGTTTTTTCAATTTGTTGTCCGAGAGTTCAAAAGTTCTTTTTTCAAAGTTGCGAGTGATGGTATACTCTCGTCCCTCATATTCAATTTCAAGAAGTCCTCCAAAACTTCCGCCTTGCCAAGGGTCATATCGAACCCTATCGTTCAACTCCTTGCCCCTCAAATCAGGCAAGCCATAGAACATAGAAAAAATAAAGTTGGCAAGAGTGGACTTGCCCCACGAGTTGTTTTCTTTTATAACAATGGGATTATTTTCACGAAAGTCAAACGACTGTTTCGAGATTTTCCCAAAGTTTTCAATATAAGCATATAATATCTTCATGGTTTTTCTTTAAAATCCTTAGTTATTAAATTAAAAATCACAGATTACAAATATTGATAAATTAACTTCACCTTATTTGTTCTTTGTAAACTGTAATTTGTTTAAAGTGTTTCTCGCTGTAATGCCTTTATTCCAAACTCCAAAATCTTATCCTGTTCTTCTTTTGTCAGCGTTGTGTCTCTTAGAACAAGTGACGCAAACTTTGATTTTAAACTCAATTCATGACAATTTATTGACGAAACATCGAGGGTGGAGGAGTCTTTCACTTCAGCAAAGAAAAATTCTTCATTCAATTTTAGTGCCAAATTTTCAAGGTCTTTAATAGTTGATGCTTCGTATTTTCCAATAAGATTAATCCTTAACAAATCATTAATAAAATCGTTTCGCCTTAACTTGTCCAAAACAAAATCAACCTGAGAATAAATCTTTGAATGTGTGTCACAGTGAGTGATGTCAACATCAATAATTCGAAACTGCCTTTTCGTCATTCGTGCAAATGAGCGGGTCAACTTGTTTTGTTCGGCTTCCAAAAGGAAAAAACCTCTCTCGCCAATCTCATCAAAGCCTGTCCCTGTCAAACTCCCCGAATAGGCATAATGCCCTCGATTGTCCAATTTTCGAACTTCATAATCGGGAATATGAATATCTCCCAATGCAAGATAATCAACATTCTTGTTCCTCAAGCGATTAAGGTCAACAACTCTTTCAAACTGTCCGCCTTCTGTAATCGCTTTTGTCATGCCATGCATCATGACAATATTAAAATTGTCTTTATGTAAAACAAGCCGTTCATAAAAACTGGCATCATATTGGGAATTTAAATCGATTGCTGCAATTGTCACTCCCTCTTCTTCATAGCGATAATATGTCCAATCATCTTCTTCATTGTTTGGAACAATCAAAAGATTTGACGGAACAACTAATTCGTCATCAAATTCCGCCAAAGCATCATGATTGCCTTTGAGATAAATAACACTAATATGAGGAAAACTTGAAACAATCCCTAAAACCTCTTTTTTGCAAGATATTGCAACTTTCGCCCTGTCAAAAAAATCGCCTGAAATCATCACGACATCAACCGCATTATCATGAGCAAAACGCATCATTGAGACAAAATTATCAATCAATGAGCGTTGCATAACCCCTCGAACATCTTGAGGGAGTGAAGAAAAGTTCTTTCCAATATGAAGGTCAGCACAATGTATGAGTTTCATAGGATATCCATCATAACATATTTCGACAAAAAAAGCAACTATCTAACACAACCTTTTTTATTCATAATGTTTAATAGAGTGTTAATGAAAAATTTTGTTTAGATGGTCAATAAGAGTTGATATTAAATTGAAATGAATATTAATACGCTGCGCTAGATTCTTCGCTACGCTCAGAATGACATCATTTAAATGTGCCAAATAACCGCCCCTGAAACAAAGTTTTGAAAAGAACTTGTGAAATAAACCGTAGGGGCGCCCGCACAATGTTAATGGTTGTCCACGAACCATCATCAAAAAACGAATCCACAAAACTGTAGGGGTGAGCAACGCGAACCCGAATACTAGACAACATAATAATGATAACTTAATCGGGCTCGCATTGCTCGCCCCTACAATTTAATTTTCTCCCGAATATCACAACGACATAACAAACCGTAGGGGCGGCAATCTGCCGCCCGCACAATGTGAAACGATAATTGCCATATTTTCTCTGTAGGGGCGGGCATTGACCGCCCGAACCTTATTAATAATATGTTGTGCGGGCGGCAGATTGCCGCCCCTACACATCACAAATTAATTTTTGGGTTTTCAGTTCTTCCCAAAAGATAATCAACAGACACATCAAAATAGTCGGCTATTTTGATTAAGTTGTCTATAGTTGGTCGGCTTTTTCCTTTTTTCCAGTCGCCGAGATGTCCGCCAGATATGCCTAAATTCTTGGCTAATCTATACTGAGTGATGCCTTGTTGATTCATTAATTCAAAAATTTTTTCAATAATTGCCATATTTTCTCTGTAGGGGCGGGCATTGACCGCCCGAACCTTATTAATAATATATTGTTCTGGCGGTCAATGCCTGCCCCTACAATTTTTCCATAAATTACAAATAAAATAATTCGCAAATACGTATTAAATGCTTGACGCATCTTCAAATGCGTGCTATACTATAATCACAATAACCAAAGAGGGGTTATTGTAATTTTAGCATATAATGAATAATTATAGCATTAATAAAAGATTAATGCAAGTTTTTGATATGCATTAAATATAATTATGGAGGTTAAGATAATGACACTTAACAGGGCATTTTCAGTGCGATTATTGAAGTTAACAAGAAACAAAATGAGCAAAAGCAGGCTTGAAAGGGAAAGCGGATTGTCAACTTTGACATTGAAGCATATTGAAAACGGCACAATACAAGACATCAAATTATCGCATGTAGTGAAAGTTGCAAAAGTTTTGAAAATGAGTTTGAGTGAATTTTTTGATGATGAAGTTTTTGATTGGGAGTGCTGAATTTTCGTGACAAGTCCATTGGCAAAAAGAATAATCCTTTTTATTATCAAATCTCTTGACATTCAAGAAGAAATATGCTATAATTAGCGTAGATAAAAACTAAAGGAGTTTAAAACAAAATGCAGCAAAGACGGTTAAAAACAACTTTATCAGGAATAGCAGTGCTTTCTTTTTTGCTATGGATACCGATGTTTGTTTTCATTATAATTGCAGCAGTTCTTGACCCTTATTTTGAAAGTGCGTTGAGTGTTGTGATGATTGTGTTAGTGGGTATCTTTTTTGTAACACCAATAATTTTAATGCCTATTGGCGACATAATCGACAGAAAAAAGTGTGGGGCAGAGAAGTGGGAAACAGAATTTAGAGGAGAGTTATCCTATGATAAAAAAGTCGAACTCACGGCATATCTTAACTCTAAAAGATATTTCTCTATGGAAGAGAAAGAGGGAAAAGTGTATTTTGTGCTGCATCAAGGGTCAGGAGCAACACATTGGTGGACAATAACTTTTGAACACAAAAATGATTTCATAAAAATAGAGTGCTTTTGGGAATCAATCGGCGGCTCAAAGATGCGTAACGGAATGTATGGGCTTTTGGGATATATTCTAAAACGACGCAACAGAAAAATAATATCCCATATTTTAGATATGCTAGATGCTCCAAAAGACATGAGAGTTTAAAGAAATTAAGACAGTTGAAAAATCAACTGTCTTAATTTTTTTCATTGTTTTGTTGTTTCTACAAATTTGTCATCTCATCACCGAAAAACGATAAGTTTATTGCCCTTGCTATTATTAATGCACAATCTTCAACTAACAAATCAATATCTTTTGGTGTCACAATCAAATTCATTATTTCATCGGGAAAGTCGATTTTTGGTTTTGTCTTTTTCTCGCCTTTAATAGCATCATATATAATTGTTGAAGCATAAACAACGAGAGGGACGCCAATTGAAATAACCGGTCTGCGAAGTGATTTTTCATCAAAACGCATTCTGTGATTGCTAACTCCACTGCCGGGGGTTATGCCTGTGTTTGAAACTTGAAAAGCACTTGCAAGGCGGCTCGTTTCGGCACTTGCAAGACTATCGACAACAATAACAACATCAGGGTTAGTTCTGTCAACAACACCTCTGACTATGTCGAAACTCTCAACTCCGGTGGCCCCTAAAACATTTGGACATATGCAACTTAGTTCAGCAATATCTTCGCCAAACTCAAAACTTCTTGTCACCATTAGTCTCTCGCTGACATGCCTTCCCAAACTGTCCGCTGTCATTCTCGGATTTCCCAAGCATGCAACAAGAGGTTTTTTCATGCCTTTAGTAAGCCCTGAAATTGCCTCACTCAGTGCCTTTGAAACTCTTGTGTATTCATCGATTTCGCCGCTTTTGACATATTCCGTTTCAAGTGTGATATAGTTTCCTTTCGGCTTTTTCAATTTTCTTGAAAGTATCTCATCAAGAACAAGGTCAATCCGTTTTAATTTGTCAGTAATTTTTTTTGATTTAGTCTCAGGAATTAATTCCATCGCCAAGTCTGTTCGCAAATTATATTTTTTCATTTTTTTTGTGTCGGAATCGTTTTTTGAGTTTGAAGCCTCTTTGAAATTATTTTTTTTCATATTTAATTATTATGCTCAAAATGCTTGCGTTTAATCTTTGAATGTGCTAGAATATTCAATGTGTGTCGCAGAAGTGGCAACAAGTTCGACAAATTTAGGAGTAAAAAATAAAACAAAATGCCAAACCATAAGTCAGCGGAAAAAAGAATTTATGTTTCCCAAAAGAAGAAAGCACTAAATCGCTCTCACAATTCTGAAGTTAAATCAACTATCAAGAAGTTCAATAATGCAATTGACACATTGAATTTAGAACTGGCTGAAAAATTATTGCCTGAAGTTTTCTCGTGCCTTGACAGTGCAGTTCACAAAGGTGTTCTCCATAAAAACAATGCAGCAAACAGAAAAGGGTCGCTTGCAAAAAAATTGCACGATGTAAAAGAAGGCAAACTTCAAATCACAATCAAAAAAGACAACAAGACAATTGCGGCTGAAAAAGCGAAAGCGGCAAAAGAAGCAAGAGCGAAAGCGAAGGCTGAGTTTGACGAAAAGGCAGCGGCGGAGAGGAAAAAACGAGAAGAAGAGGAAGAAGCAAAATCAGCCGCTAAAAAAGAAAAGCCAAAAAAAGAAAAGAAACCGAAAAAAGGTGAAGAACCTGCAGCAGCGGAAGAAAAGCCTCTTAAAGTTGAGAAAGAAGAAAAAACAAAAGCGGCGAAATCACCTGCAAAAGCAAAAAAAGAAGAAACTCCAACTGAAGAAAAGCCCAAAAAAGCACCTGCTAAAAAGCCCGCAGCAAAAAAATAAAACATCAATTCTGAATTCTAAATTTTGAATTCTTAATTAAATAAATGGCCCCAAGTTCAAGGTTATCCCTAGTCATAGTTCTAACCTTTTCCGTGAGTCCAAAAAATAAAATAGGAGGTAAAAAAACTATGGCTGAACTACAAGATAAAACACTAAACTGCAGAGACTGTCAAAAAGAATTTGTTTTCACTATTGGAGAGCAAGAGTTCTACAGAGAAAAAGGTTTTGAAAATGAGCCCAAAGACTGTGCTGATTGCAGAAAAGCAAAAAAGCAAGCACGCAGAGACAATTGGAATAGAAAAGACAGATAATTTTAAAAAGGACGCTTCGTGCGTCCTTTTTTAGTGGAGAGTTTGGTTATAGGGGGGGAGCAAAGAAAAAAATCCTGTTTGAGAATTTCATATAACAGCATATACGGTAATAGTATTGAAATTAGTTAACAGCAACTCCCATTTCACTCTTAAAACTCCGCTCTAAAACGCTTGCAATTGCTCACAAAATAGTATATAATACTATTATGTTAGAAGGAATACCTCAAACAAAAAAAACAATTCTTTCGGCTGTTAAGCCGTCCGGAATGCTTACTATCGGTAACTATCTCGGAGCATTGAAAAATTTCGTTCGTCTTAAAGACGAAGGGAAGTGTTTTTTTTGTGTTGCTGACCTTCACACCATAACGGTTGATATTGAGCCGGCAAAACTTAGAAAAAACTCGTTTGACTTATATTCGTTGTTTTTAGCGTTGGGTTTAGAAGGGGAGGACAGCACCGTTTTTGTTCAAAGCCATGTTGCCGAACATTCGCAACTGGCGTGGGTGTTGAATTGTTTTTGCGGATTTGGTGAAGCACAACGAATGACCCAGTTCAAAGACCTTGCGAAAAAACATGGTGCAAAGGGTCAAAATGTTGGTTTGTTTGCTTATCCGATTTTAATGGCAGCCGATATATTAATCTACAACACCGACATCGTCCCTGTTGGCGATGACCAAAAACAACATGTTGAGATAGCAAGAACTATTGCTCAAAGATTTAATTCAAAATATTCCCCGACTTTCACAATGCCCGAGCCGGTCATAACAAAAGTCGGAGCAAGAATAAAAAGTTTATCAGATCCGACGGCAAAGATGGGAAAATCAAATGAAGACCTGTCAGGTGTTGTCATGATAGCGGACGAAAAAGATGTCATCATGAAAAAGTTTGCAAGAGCAGTCACCGACTCTGAAACCGAAGTTCGCTTTGACCAAAAAAACAAGCCCGGAATATCAAACCTCTTGACAATCTATAGCGGTTTTTCAGGTTTATCAATAAAACAGGCGGAAGAACAATTTAAAAACTCATCCTACAAAGAGTTTAAAGAAAATGTCGGCGAACTAGTCTGTGAAAAACTAAAACCCATTCAAGAAAATATGGACGCTTATTCTTCCGATAAGGAACTTCTGCAAAGAAAAATGCAAGAGGGAGCGGAGAAGGCGAGAGTAGTTGCTAGAAAGACTTTGAGTAAAGTTTATAGGAAGGTTGGTTTTTAATAAATTACAAATTACAGTGGACAAAGGACAAACAAGGTCAACTTGATTTATCATCATTTGTAAATTGTAATTTCCTAATTAGCACATTGAAATTATGTATGGTTATGTTGTTCCAAATAAATCAAAACTAAGTGATGCGGAGTTTCTCTACTATCGCTCACACTATTGCGGGATATGCAAAGCAACCGGCAAACTTTATGGACAATTTCCAAGATTCACAACCAACTATGACATCGCTTTTTTAAGCGTTCTCTTGCATGATTATCTTGTCTATGATGTTGCGTTTGAAACAGGGAAGTGCATACTCAATCCAATCAAAAAAAAGGCAACAATCTGCAAAAGCGAACTCCTAGAAAAAATCATCGCAGCAAATATCATCTTGTCCTACTACAAAATGATTGACGGCGTTCGAGACAAGGAAGGCTTCAAAAAGAAAGTTGCAAAGCGCTTTTTAACAAAAGCCTATAATAAAGCAAAAGTCATAATGCCGAAAATTGATGAATTAGTCAGCACAAAATATGAAGCACTGTTTGCACTAGAGAGAGAAAACTCATCCCAAATCGACAGAGTAACCGACTGTTTTGCTTCACTTTTAGAAGAAGTTGCAAAAGAAATATTGGGGGTTAAAACATGTGACAACATTTTAAAATTGTGTTATAATATAGGAAAATTTGTTTACTTAATTGATGCCCTTGACGATATTGACGAAGATTTCAAAAAGAAAAGATATAATCCATTTTTAGCATATTTTTCATCTTATCAATTTAAAACTCGTCAACAATTTTTCACTGATAAGAAAGAGGAGTTGGAGTTTATGTTGGCAGTAGTCGTAAATCGTGCAGCCGAATGTTTCAACCAAATTATCTTCACCCAAGCCTCAAGTCTTTTGACAAACATAGTTCACAAGGGAATGAGGGATAAGATTGAGGAAGTCTTAAGTAGCAAGCGGAAGTTAAAAAAAGCAAGAATTTAAATAAATTACAAATTACAAAGAAGGTCAAATTAATTTTATCAACATTTGTAATTTTAAAAGGAAAACCATGGCACTCAACCCCTACAAAATATTCAACCTTGATGAAAATGCACCGTTTAGCGAAATTGAGGTGAAATACACTGAACTAAAAGCAAAGTTCAGCGAAGACAGATTTTTGCCCGGTGAAGAGGGCAATGATGCCGCACGCAATTTGGAAGAATTGGAACAATCTTTCAAAGAACTAAAACGCAGCAATGAAGCAAAAAAATTCTCTGAAACGCATGGCGGAGGAGATTATGCCCGAATTGATGCGCTAATCAGGGCAGGGAACTATTCTGAAGCCCAAGCATTGCTTGATTCTCATCCGGGAAGAGATGCCGAGTGGCATTACTTGCAGTCAATAATCTTCTATCGCAGAGAATGGATGAATGAGTCTCGAGTTCAACTCCAAATGGCACTAAACATGGAGCCGTGGAATGAAAAATACAAAACTGCTTATACAAGACTTGAACAAATAATGGGCAATATGAGAACAGACCCCAGAACAGTAGGGCAGCCTCCGCCTAATCCAAACCCTCAAGAAGGACAAATGTGCGGGGGAAACGCCTGCATAAACTGTTGTTTAGCATATTGCATAGCGGATTGCTGCTGTTCATGCCTGCAATGCTGTTAATATGAAAGTCGAAAAGTGAGGGTAAATATTTTGTCTCACTTTTAACTTTTAAAAAATAATTTTAACAAAACTTTTTATTTCTAACTTTTAACTTTTCATTTAAAAAATGAACACCGATTTCGATTTTGAAAACCCTGACGATGATGAACTTCCTATCCCTTCTTCGTCTAAAAAGATTGCTCTTTCAAAAAGGATAGCACTTTCATCAGTTTGTGCTGCCCTTGCTTCTGTCATGATTGTCCTGACAAATATTGCTCCGTTTTTCACATTTTTTCCATTAATGATTGCAGCATTTTGTTTCTTCTTGGCATTTGAAAAGGCAGGGATTGTTTATGGTTTTATTTCAATAATCGTATCCGTCCTGATTTCCGCATTCATTTGGCCGTTGTCACTAACATTTTTTTTGACAGTTTTTATTTTTGCGCCATATTCATTTGCCGCATTTCTGTTAAGAAAATTTCACTACACCAAGATGAAGTTAATGCTCATTCGTTTTGGCATTATGACTATTTTTGCAAACATCGTATTTTTGCTGACTTATCTAATTACTATAACTTTTGCTATCGCCGTCATCGGTGATGGAGGCATTAACCTAGAAAATATCTTCAACCTCCACTACGCACTGTTAGCAGTCATTTTCACTGTCCTATTTCTGCTTTTTGACATTCTCTTTGTCCAAGCAAACTTACAAATTTCAAAAAGAATTAAAATTTAATTTAAAAAAACTTGTTTAAATCGCTTGACAAACCTGTCCTTAATATTATACAATAACCAATAGCACCATGCGCGCATGGTGTTTTTTAGACCGCTTTTAAAGGAGTAATTTAAAAAAAATGGCTAGTGATAAAAGAGAAAAGATAACTCTGGCTTGCACTGTTTGCAAACAGCGCAACTATGATACTATCAAAAACAAGAAAAATGACCCTGAAAGGATTGAACTTTCAAAATATTGCAGATTCTGCAAAAAGCACGAACCACATAAACAAACGAAGTAACGCAAAACGCAAAACGCAGTATAGAGTATTTAAATATTTCTAACAATCGTTATGTATTATGCATTAATGAGTTATGCGTTGAAAAAATCGGAGTATTTTTTTATGAGTCAACAACAACCTCAACAATCCAGAACGAAAAGAATAGGGCTGAAAACAAAAGCCCTGTTTGGAGAATTAAGAAAAGTAACTTATCCAAGTGCTAAGCAAGTTTTGAAACAAACAAGCATAGT
Source organism: Bacillota bacterium (assembly GCA_009779975.1). Lineage (GTDB taxonomy): Bacteria > Bacillota > Clostridia > Christensenellales > Pumilibacteraceae > WRAY01. The sequence continues at coordinate 20,033 of WRAY01000026.1, forward strand.
GCTTGCTGTTGTTATTTTCTTTCTTCTAACTCTTTTATTGCAGGATGTTATTTTGCAAATGCTCTACAGGCTTTTGCTAGGCATTCCGGTATTCCCGCTATTTCAAATCAGTAATTTGCTGCAAACATCATCATTCCCCGAGTTTTTAACTGGAATTGCAGCAAGTTTATTCTAAATTAAGTTAAAATTGAAATGTGAAAAGTAATGTAGAATTATTTTTCACCTTTCACTTTTAAAAACTAAAACTATGTCACAAGAAAACGCAAAATGGTTTGTTCTCCACACCTATTCAGGCTATGAAAACATGGTCAAAGACAATTTAGAGGTGGTGTTTGAGAAAAATAATATGTCCGAAAGGCTCATCGAGATAAAAATCCCTGTGGAAAATGTCGTCGAAGAAAAAGCCAGCGGAAAAAGAAAGGTCGTCCAAAGAAGGATGTTCCCATGTTATGTTATTGTCAAAATGGTCTATGATAATTCTATGTGGCACATGATAACTAACACTCGAGGCGTAACAGGCTTCGTTGGTCCGCAAGGAAGACCGCTTCCATTGACCGAAGAAGAAATCAAAAGACTGAACCTTGAACAACGAGTGTTTGATGTTGACCTCAAAGTCGGTGAACAAGTCAAAGTAATTTCAGGTCCGCTAGACGGCTTTGTCGGAGTAATCGACGCAATTGATCCCGAAAACTCAAAATGCAAAGTCACTGTCAGCATGTTTGGACGAGACACTTCTGTTGATTTAGAGTTATATCAGATAGAAAAAATATAATCAAATTACAAATTACAGTTTGCAAAGGACAAATAAGGACAAATTAAATTATCAACATTTGTCCTTTGTCCACTGTAATTTGTAATTTAAAATGTTAATTACGGGAGAGCAGTCAATGCTGCTCGTTTGCACCGCGATTGTATAAAAAAATACAAGGAGGAGAACTTATTTGAAAAAATAAGTTCAAAAACAAATGGCAAAAAAAGTCATGGCGATGGTAAAACTTCAATTGCCCGCCGGAAAAGCAACCCCCGGACCACCTGTCGGCTCATCACTAGGACCGCACGGTATCAATATTCCGGGATTCGTTAAAGATTTTAACGAAAGAACAGCGGACAAAGCGGGACTGATTATCCCCGTTGTTATCTCAATCTTTGCAGACCGTTCGTTTTCATTCATCATGAAAACACCCCCTGCGGCAGTTTTAATCAAAAAAGCAGTAGGGATTGAATCAGGTTCAGCAAAACCAAACAGGGACAAAGTCGCAAAGATAACAATGGCTCAAGTCAAAGAAATTGCAACTCTCAAAATGCCCGACCTAAATGCAGCGTCACTAGAGACCGCTATCAGTATGGTAGCAGGAACTGCAAGAAGCATGGGTGTTGTTGTGGTAGAAGAAGGGGGTAATGCATAATGAAAGGCAAAAAATATCGTGACAGTCTAAAAGAAATCGATTTGACGAAAAGTTATGAGCCCGTTGACGCAATTGATAATGTTTTAAAAACTGCAAAAGCAAAATTTGACGAAACAATCGAATTGCATGTCAGACTTGGCGTTGACCCAAAACAAGCCGACCAACAAGTCAGAGGAACAGTTGTTCTTCCAAACGGAACAGGTAAAGATGTGAAAGTTCTTGTTATCGCAAAAGGCGAGAAAGCAGAAATTGCTGAAAAAGCAGGAGCGGATATCGTTGGAGCGGAAGAAATTATTGCAAAAATACTTTCTGACAATTTCCTTGATTTTGATGTTGTAATCACTTCACCCGACATGATGGGTCAAATGGGTCGTGTTGCAAAGATTTTGGGACCAAAAGGTTTGATGCCTAGTCCAAAATCGGGAACAGTAACAACCGACATTGAAAAAGCAATTAAAGACACGAAAGCAGGTAAAGTTGAATATCGTGTTGACAAAACTGCAATCGTTCACTGCCCAATCGGAAAAAAATCTTTCGGAACAGAAAAACTGCTTGAAAACTACGAAGCCCTAATGGAAGCAATAGTAAAAGCAAAACCATCTGCGGCAAAAGGTCAATATGTCAAAAGTGTCTACACAGCGTCAACAATGGGACCGGGTATTAAAGTAAACCACAGGTAAATTACAAATTACAGATTACAAATAAGGTCAAATTAATTTAATCATTATTTGTAATTTATTAAAAGCTATAGACAGTAAGCGGGCATATGCTCATAAATCTTACCGAGGCTGAAATTTTTAAACAATACATTAAAAACTTGCAGGGAATGATATTTTCCTGTAGGGGGTGCCGCCCTCGGCATCTCGCAAAAAAATGTATTCTTTAGGATCATTCTAGCCTCGTATCACTACGGGGCTATTTTTATTTAACTGTAGGGGCGGGCATTGACCGCCCGCACAACAAAAACAAACATAGGAGACTAAATAGTGAAGGAAAAAGAGTAATCAATGTTAATATTTTTATGTTAGCAGGAAAGCATGAAGCACTTATCTTATGGAAAAAACAATAATCAAAATATTTAAATCTAACAAGGAGGTAAAACCTATTCAATGGCAAACAAAGAAATAATTAAACAAAAAGAACAAGCAGTCAAAGAACTGACAGAAAAAATCACAAAAGCAAAAAGCGTTGTTCTCGTTGACTATCGTGGAATAAAAGTTTCTGAAGATTCAGCAATGCGTGTTGAACTTCGCAAAGAAAATATTGAATATGCTGTCATCAAAAATGCACTGTTAACCAGAGCGTTCAAAAAGGCAGGCTATGATTTTGACGATATTTTAACAGGTCCAACTGCTGTTGCATTCGGCTTTGAAGATGCAGTTGCTCCTGCAAAAATCCTTGCGGAAAATGCAAAAAAATACAACAAACTAAAGTTCAAAGGCGGTATAGTTGAATCCAAGAAACTTTCAGATGCGGAAATGAAAGCAGTTGCGCTCATCCCGTCAAAAATTCAACTCATCGGTCAACTGCTCGGCATGCTTACTCACCCAATGCGTTCATTGGCAGTTGTGGTTAGCGAAATTGCAAAGAAAAAAGCATAATAAAATCGTATGCATCGCCATACTTGAACTGCATGCATTCGATTGGCTCGGGGATGAACCGAAAAGTTTAATCCCGCTTCGCCTCCCTCACGCTGTTGTTCAACTATGTTGCTCCCTGCTTTTTATAGCGGACGACAAGAAACTATAGGGACGATTAATTAATCGTTCGCACAATGTGAAAAGAAAATCACAAACCAAAAAATAATAAAAAAACAGTAGGGGAGGCAACCTGCCTCCCGAACAATAAAAAGTGACCATTGTCACAAAAAGGAGAACCATTTATCATGGCAGATATAAATAAACTTTTAGAAGAAGTTAAAAAAATGACAGTATTGGAACTTAACGACCTAGTTAAGGCTCTTGAAGAAGAATTCGGCGTCTCAGCAGCGGCTATGGCAGTAGCAGCAGGTCCTGCGGCAGGCGGCGGAGAGGCAGCAGCGGCTGAAGAAGAAAAAACAGATTTCAACATCCACCTAACAGAAGTTGGCGGAAACAAAATCGGTGTCATCAAAGTCGTTCGCGAAGTAACAGGGCTTGGCCTTGGCGAAGCAAAAGCGCTAGTTGACGGCGCTCCTTCACTAATCAAAGAAGGCGTTCCAAAAGCATCAGCAGAAGATGCAAAGAAAAAATTCGAAGAAATCGGCGCAAAAATCGAACTCAAATAACCCTATCAACAATCAAAAAAGGTTATCTAAATTGAAATTGGATAGCCTTTTTTCTATCGTTTTATAAGAGATTAAGAGATTATGTAAGTTTATAGTACACTTTTGTAACCATAGCACACCAAAAAACGAGTCAATTGAATAATGTTCGAGATACCTCTACAAATAAATTTTACCATGAATATCACACGACAAAAAACTTGCAGTGGCGGTGGTCAGTGGTCGCCCGAACAAGTTCAACAATAAAATAGTAGGGGGATATTCTGTCGCACCACATATTATAAAAAAACAATTATAATAACATAGAAAAAGTGTCGAATTTTGAGTTGACACTTTTTTTTGTTTGTGGTATTATGTGAGGGTAATTATAATTATGGGGAGTTTTGAATTTAGCGTTTTAAAATTGAAGGTGGTTTATTTTTTGCTAGATTTTGGCTCAAAAAAAGGAGTAACATTTCAAAATGGTCAAGTTTAATCCGCTCGATATTAATTTCAAAAAACCAATCGGTGCGCAAAAGGCAGGAGAATCAGCGTACTTTCGTATTGCATTCACTCGTCCGTCAGCCCCCGAAGATGTCTATTTGTGTTTGACAAAAGACGGCGAGGATGAAGTTCGCTATGCAATGGAATTTTGTGAAAAAACAACTTTGGGTGAGTTTTCATATTGTATTGATTTGAGCGTTGAGTGCAGAGGTTTATATACATATCATTTCATTGTCCACACGAAAAAAGACGAGATTTACATCGGCAGCGACGAAGAATTAAACGCAGTCTACGGAAAGGGCAGAGAATGGCAACTAACTGTCTTTGACGGCTTTATAACACCCTCATGGATGGATTCGGGCGTAATGTATCAAATTTTTGTTGACAGATTCAATGTTGGAGAGCCTCGTTTGAAAACAAAAAAAGGCATGGTTTATCGTGAGGATTGGGGGAACACTCCTGTATACTTACCCAACAAAGAAGGCAAGATTGTCAACAACGATTTATTCGGCGGAAACCTTCGAGGCATTATCAAAAAGTTGGGATATCTAAAAACAATGGGAGTCACAACAATTTACCTTAACCCAATATTTGAAGCAAGAAGCAATCACAAATACGACACCTCAAACTATCGCCGAGTTGACCCCGATTTCGGAACAAACGAAGAACTCGTTGAACTAGTAAAAAAAGCAGACAAAAAGGGAATGAGAGTTATCCTTGACGGTGTGTTTTCTCACACCGGCGATGACTCAATCTATTTCAATAAATACGGAACATATGACACCATTGGAGCATATCAATCAAAAGAGTCTCCCTATTATCCGTGGTATCGTTTCACCGATTTTGACAAAAAAGAGTATGAATGTTGGTGGAATTTCGACACTTTACCGAATTGTGAAGAAAACAATCCTTCCTATAACGAGTTTATAAACGGTCCTGAAGGCGTCATCGACACATGGATAAAAATGGGCATCGGCGGCTGGCGTCTTGATGTTGCGGACGAATTGCCTGATGAATTTTTAGACAATCTTTATCGAGCGGCAAAAAGAGCAAACCCGGAGGCAATCGTCATGGGCGAGGTTTGGGAAGATGCCTCAAACAAAGAAAGTTACGGAAAAAGAAGAAGGTTTCTCAACGGCGGTCAAATGGACAGCGTCATGAACTATCCGTTCAAAGAAGCAATCCTTGAATATGCTGTTTGGGGAAATTCAAAAGCGTTAAGAAAGGCAATCATCACTCAGAAAAACAACTATCCGGAATGCGTGAGAGGAAACCTTATGAACCTTTTGTCAACTCATGACACTGCAAGAATTTTGACAGTCCTTGGCGGAAAAGACCTTGATGCTGATGTCAAAGTGAAGGCAAAAAGCGTTTTAGAGGGCGAGGAAATGAGATGGGCGCTTGCTAAACTGAAAATCGCAGTAACGCTACTATTCATGCTTCCGGGAGTGCCGTGCATATACTATGGTGATGAATTGGGAATGCAAGGACATCATGACCCCTTAAACAGAGGTTGCTTTGTTTGGGAAAAAAGAAACTCAAAAGTTCTTAAACTACACAGAACTTTAGGAAAACTTAGAGAAAGCAACAAAGAATTATTTAAATATGGGGAATTCGAAATTCTAAAAAGTGCCGACAGTCTGTTCTTTTGCACATGGAATTTTGGAAAACAGAAAATAACCGCTCTCTTAAATAACTCCGACGAAGATTTCAACTATGTCACAGGCGGCGAATTAGTTGACATCTTAACAAACAAACTTTATACTGGAGTGGTGAAGAAAAGGGATTGTGTTGTTTTGATGAAAGAGAATATTTAATTGTAGGAGTGATTACTGATCACTCCACAACATAAAGGAATAAAGTTCGGGGCGGTCTGACCGTCGCTGCAAATATGCAACGATATTCCATATTAAATATTAAATAAATAAAGGAAGGAAAACGATGAACATTTGGCACAGTGTCCGAAAGGACCGCATAAGACCCGATAAATTTCTTGCTGTTATTGAAATTTCAAAAGGGTCAAAAAAGAAGTATGAGTTGGATAAAGAAACAGGACTTCTAATATTAGACAGAGTTCTATATACTGCAACTCAATATCCTGCAAATTATGGGTTTATTCCAAGAACCTATGCAACAGACGATGACCCTCTTGATGTTCTCGTCATGTGCGGTGAACCGATGGACGGTTTGACAACAGTCGAGTGCTATCCAATCGGTGTGATGCGAATGCTTGACAGTAAAGTTCCTGATGACAAAATCATCGCAATTCCTCTAAAAGACCCGACATGGAATTTCTACAAAGACATCAAAGAACTGCCCCCTCACATCATGGAGGAGATAGTCCACTTTTTCACAGTTTACAAACAACTTGAAAAAAAGAAAACAACCAATCTTCAAACCCTTTCCGCTGATGCCGCAAAAGAAATTATTCAAAAAGCAATCTCAGCCTATAATGAAAAATTTTAATAGTAAAGTGCAGACAGCATTCTGCTGTCTGCACTTTGTGTTATAAAAAATCATTGCTGACAATTAGAAAGATTATGAATAATCAATTCGAACATTTTGATAATAACCAAGAAATGCGATTTACTTCTAATAGTTTTGAGGAGCAAAATTTTACTGAAGTATCGCCAAACGAAGAAGAACAAAAAGTTCCGACCGCTTTCGGGGCGGTATCTTTATCTTTTGGTATATCTGCGGCTGTTTCAGCGGTTGTGTTTTTTGGATTTGTGATGGCAAATTATTTTTTGAGCGGGGAATATCGTGATTCAATATTAGTTATCCCGATGATTACAATTATCATAATACCACTTGCTTTTATTTTAAATGTTTTTGTAGTTAGCATGATTTTTGGGATTATCCAAAATAAAATTAATATGAGAAGAGGTGTTAAAAATTCGAAAACAAAGACAATTATTTGTGCCGTATTAGATGCCTCAACCATTGTTTTTTTGATATTAATATTATTGTTTTCAATTATTTAAAAAGGATGAATATGACGAAAAAGATAAAAATTTTATTAGTTGTCTTGTTGTGTGCAGTTTTATTTGCTGCGTGCAATGAATCTTTAGTTGAGGGAGAGTGGGCGGAATATTTGATTAACGAGCATGGAGCAGTGCTTATAGATGTGAGAGAACAAAGCGAATTCAACGAAAGGCATGCCATGGGTGCAATAAATATTCCTCTTGGCATTATTGAAGAAAACATATTAAACACAGTCTCAGATTTTCAAACAATAATAATTCTCTATTGCCGAACAGGCAACAGAAGCGGTCAAGCAAAAACAATTTTGTTGAATATGGGTTTTGAGAGAGTCTACAATATGGGCGGACTTAACGACTGGACAGGCGGGTTTAGTTCTTATTAAAAATAGTTTTCAAGGGACGCTTAGTTGGGCGTCCTTTTGTTGTCAGACGCAGTCCAAAAACAAATATTAGAGAACTTAATATCATGACCAAAATCAATATCCACAAGTATTGAAGTTGCGGGATTTCAAAATGCAAAATGTTTCGAAAAACAAAAATTGAAACTATCAGACCAATTCCGCTTGACAAAGCAAGGAACAGACGAAGTTTGTTGAAAGGAAGGCATGCTCGGAAAACTGCACAAATTGTGACGAATGAAAGCGTAAGATATATGAGGCTTTTTGATTGGGTGTAGTCCATATTTGTTACAACATAGATAATATGAAAAATGCAAATTGAAACGATAATCGCAGTTGCAAACGGCAACGCTTTTTGAAAACTGGTCTTTAAAAATTTGCCTTCTATTTTTTTATTGTTATTCTCAAAAGACAAAAAGAATGAGGGGTATGCTTCAAGTGCAACATCAATGAGAGTTATTTGAATAGGAATAAAAGGAAATGGAGCGTTTAAAATAACGAAAAGAACCGAGAGAACAACGCTGTAGAGAACTTTGATGAAAAAGACTGATCCTGCTTTAGTTATGTTGTTTGCGACTCTTCGTCCTTCTCCCAAAACTTCCAAAAGTGCTGAAAAATTATTCTCTCCCAAAACCAACTCACTAACCTGTCTTGCAGCATCTGAGCCGCCGGATAATCCGATAGCACAATCTGCCTCACGAAGCGCTAAAATGTCATTAACCCCATCACCGCTGAATGCAACAGTATGCCCGCACTCTTTGAACGCTTTTACTATCCATTGTTTTTGCTCGGGGGAAACTCTTGCGAAGATTGAGGGAGATTGGCGGTTAGCGGTTTGTGGTTGGTGAGTGGTGGTTGGCAAATTTATAGGGGCATTCGCTTCTATAATTTGGCTGACAAACTCGCTTTCATCTGAATTCTGAATTAACTTTAATATTTCCTCATAACTTTTCACTTTTGACATATCAACAGCATTTTGCCATTCACTGAATCCTGCTTTTTTTGCTGCCTCTCTGCATGTCTCAACGCTGTCGCCTGATATTATTTTGACACAAACGCCTTCACGGCGAAAATGTTCCAATGTTTGCTTTGCGTCTTGTCTGATTGGATCATCAAGAAATAGAGAACAGGCAATAGGAAATAGGAAAGAGTTGTTGTCAGAATTGTTTTGGCAATTATTGTGTGTTGAATTATTGTATTTGACACCCAAAAACAAAACTCTCTTTGAAGTCGCATTTTTCATTGCATCAGCAATATCTTTTGGAACTTTTGCTCCCATTTCAATCAACTTTTCAGGAGCGCCGAGAATAAGAGAAAATTCAGAGAAATCAATTTGACTGTATTTGCGAGAGGAAGAAAAAGCGATTTTTTTTAGTGGTTGGAGGTTGGTGATTGGAGGTTGGTGATTGTCAGGTTTATTTTTGACATAATTCCTAATTGCATTCATTGTTGGATTATCATCATTACTATGCTCAACAAACAGTTTCAATAAAGAGCATTTATCTTTAACTCCGCACTCCGCACTCCACATTCCACTCTCAACCGTCATTTCTCCGGTCGTTATCGTTCCTGTCTTATCAAGACACAAAACATCGACATGAGCAAGTGTTTCAATAGAGTGCATTTGTTGAACCAGAACTTTTTTTTTTGATAGTTTGATAACGCCGGTTGCCAGTGCAATGCTTGTCAAGAATATCAAGCCTTTTGGAAGCATTCCGAGAAGGGCAGCAGCGCTTGTTATCGCCGCCGCACTTATTAGTTCATCTCTGAAAAAATACGCTTGAACGAACAAAATAACTCCAAGCGGAACAATGAAAAAACTGGTTATTCTTGTTACCTTTCTCATCGAACCTATAAGGTCAGATTTTTTCGTTTTCGGCTTTTTTGCTTTTTTAACGAGTGAATTTGCAAAATTATCATCTCCTACTTTTTCCGTCTTTGCAAAACATTTGCCGCTGACAACAAAACTTCCGCTAAGGAGTTTGTCGCCTTTTCTTTTGACTTGCGGCTCACTCTCGCCTGTGAGCAGCGCTTCGTTAACTTCAATTTCACCTTCCAAAACAACACTATCGCACGATATTTGATTGCCTAATGAATAAATGCAAATGTCACCCAATACTATTTTTTCTGGTGAAATTTCACATTCAACTCCATCTCTTTTAATCCGAATTTTTCCCTCATATAAAACTTTCAATCCGTCAACCAACCTTCGCCCGCGAACTTCTTGAATAATTCCGATTAAAATGTTTGCCAAAATGATGACAAGATAAGCCATCTGCATCCATGCCCCGACAAGAGCGAGAGCAATTCCAATGAGTAGATTGAACAAATTAAAAAGTGTCAGCACATTATCACTAAATATGTGCCAATTTCTTTTTGAAGCATTATCATGAGTTTTGTTTGTTAGTCCTCTTTCGGTTAATTTTTCAACCTCGTTTTGACTTAAGCCCTGAATTAGAAAAACATTGTCCACTCTTTTATTATATACTTAACTTTTACAATTTACCACTATCAATAAAAGCATTTAAATAATATGCAAAAAAGTGTTGACAAGGGTCTTTGACCCCTTTGTTGGGGTTGTTCTAGTAACAGCAATATCCAACAAGAGTGTTGAAAACACTTGACAAATGTATTGCTTTTATAGTTCAACCAATCTCTTATGGAGTGTTTTGTTTGGCGAATGCCCTTACGGATTGTAAAAAAATAAATATAACCGCAAAATATGTAGGGGCGGCCATCCTGTCGCCAGAATTGATGTTGTGAAATAATGAGTGCTGTTGAGGTGGTTAATCGTTTTATTTTGTGCGAGCGATTGATAATCGCCCCTACAGTCTTTTGACGAGTTTTTTTCGGCAAAAAAAATTGTAGGTGGGATTGATGCACACCTAAATATTAGGAGCATGCAGAGGATGGGTGTGTTTGAAACAAAATGTAGGGGGGCGTAATGTCCAAGAGGGAATCGAAACGAAGTGTCACGGGGACTGACTCACTGACACGAAGTGCCCCGAAGGGGTTGAGGCAATCCCTTGCCTCAATCAGAGTGCCTGTCCCCAAGACACGAAGTG
>WRAY01000027.1 GCA_009779975.1 Bacillota bacterium
AAGATTTAACAAAACGGGTGTGTTTGACGCAAAAGGTGCGGGCGGCAGAATGCCGCCCCTACAAATTATTTTATATCCATTTTAAAAACAATATCATAAAAATGCAGGGGGCTTATTGAATGAAAGATATTCCAAATGAAGTCAGCGGGAAGCATAACAATCATGTATGTCTCTTGACACAAAAAAATGGGCGGCATACTGCTGCCCGTACCTTGCCTTACATTCTTTAATAGTTTCAAATCATCACGCCAAAGTCGAGGATGTGGCTGGTTTTGATTTGGGTGGTAAAGATAAAATTTCCGTCTTCGTCTTGTTTGGCGGATACTGCTATGTTTTGAGGCTGGACATACATATATGACGAAAAAAGTTGTGCCAAATCACTTTTCAACACAATTAGTAAGTTTTCGATTGAGGAGACTCCGTCAATTTGAATGATGTTTTTCAATCGCTCTGAAATTTGCTGGGCTTGTGTTTTCATGGTTTTGCATACGGACAAAATGTGTAAAGGGGCTTATTATTAACAGACACACCTAAGAAGTCAGCAGAAAGCAGTAAAGTTAGGTGCGTTGTTGAAATAATAGGGGGGCGGCAATCTGCCTCCCGCTATTTATCTCAGAACTCAACAACAGGCAGCAGATTGCCCCTCTGCATTTAGTTGAATTTTTCGGGTTCGCAATGCTCACCCCTACACTTTTGGCATTATTCAAACTGTGTGTCAGTTACAAATCGTGGTTCTCACTGGATTGCTTCGCCGTAACACAAACACTTAATAATTGCTTGTCTTACGGCTCGCAAAGACGAAAACCGCTCGTTTCTCGTCTTTGCGAGCCCTATCTTAGTAAATATTTTTGCTTAGATTGTGGGCGAAGCAATCCAGTGAGAACCAATATTTTTCTTTCTTCTTGCCATCCACACTTGCTGAACAATGCCTACTTATACTGTTTTTTAATTTTTTTGGCGGGCAATAATAGCCGTGAAACTGCCATCCATACAACCTATACCCTCTTCCTTAATCCCCTTTTTATTCCTCCGAAAAAGCCTTTGTATTTTTTTGTCACATCAAACGATATGTCTGTTCCAAAGTGAAGGTTTCTTGCTAATATGTCGATTGCTTCATAACCGTCTGCTCTTGAGTTAATTGTTAGACCTAGATTACTAAGCAGATTTATTGCATCATCTTCAGGAACTTGTCCCAAAAGCGGAACTTTCAAAAATTTTGAAACATCGCTTGATGACACCATTTCTGAATTGAGAATCATGTCGCCCCTTGCTCGATTGACAATTGCATGAATGCTTTTCATTTGATAAGTTTTGAGTAGGCGAATAACTTTTTCTGCGTCCCGAATTGCACTGACATGAGGAGTTGTCACAACTATCGCCTCGGAAACGGCTGCAACCGCCCTGTGAAAGCCTTTTTCTATGCCTGCGGGACAATCAACTATGCAGTAGTCGAACATGGCGGATAGTGCGTTTATGACCGCTTTGATGTTTTGAGAGTTTATTTGAGATGAATCATATGAATGTGAAGACGGCAAAACAAAGAGACCTTTTGTCAATTTATCCTCAATCAAAGCCTGCCTTGGGCGGCATCTGTTTTCAATAACATCAACTATATCATAGACAATTTTCTTTTCAATGTCCATGATAACATCAAGGTTGTTAAGCCCCAAATCAACATCTAACAAAACCACTCTTTGACCGAGTTTTGTCAAACTCCGCCCTAAATTTGCAGTGAGAGTTGTTTTTCCAACTCCGCCCTTCCCGCTTGTCACAACAATCGTGCGTGCCACTTTTTATCCTCCGCTTTTGTTTGTGCCACTAATGGCTTTTGCCTTGATACATCTCATATGAACATATCACAATATATATATTCTACATCACACACGACAGAAAATAATAAAAAAGTTTGTCACAACTTGACGAATCGTGACAAACTTTTTGTGTTGTTTCTATTTTGTTTTTTTACTAAATTCTTTCGCCTATCCAGATAAGTATATCCGTCACAGACTTTTCAATTCCAGTGAATCCACTCTCTCTGACAAAGTTATCATAGTCATCTAAAATTCTATTTAAATGGACTTGTGCTAATCCAATTGAAATATTTAAGTTAGAATTTTGATTAATAACATCAACAGTAAAGGTTGAAATATGCCCTATCTGAATAAACATTTGAGGGATTTGAACTCCAACTCTTGTGACATTTCCTCCATCATTGACAGAGAAATATTGAACTCTGAACTCGATGTCAAATCTTCTTGATGGGTTAGGCGGTAAAATCCCGCCGACTGTCCTTGGAGCAAAATCAGTTGTTCGATTATTAACTCTAAAATTATCAGTTGCAGAAAGATGAATTATGCTACTAAGTCCAGTAATATCGCTTAAATTTAACCAAACGGTGTGAAAAGCAGGAACAAGCGGAATAGCACTGGCTTCTCTTATAGCCCAACCAAGAAGTCGTCCTGTTGAGTTTAGATAAACTTCTACATTTGAACCACTAAACAAAAGCATTGAATCTGCTCTATTTCCTACAACAGTTGTGTAAGAAGGAGTAATGAAAAAATCAGATGCACTTCTAATATGTGCTAATATGTCTAGCCCAGTAAACTCAACTAAACTTCCAGTTATTAAGTTTTCATTCACTCTTTCAATTGTCAAATAAGAACGCCTTAGTCCCAAATATCTAAAACCTAATTCAATACTATCTGCTGATGAAATAAATCTAAATGCATTTGTGTCCGTCAGTTGTGCCCTTCCTTCTCTAACACCAGTTGCCACATTCAAAGACATATGTATTTGACTAGGACCAAAATTTATTGTAAGATGTGCTATATTTCCTAGAAGTTGAACTCTATATGAATATGTAATTAATGCAATGGTATGTTCTCCGCTAAAATCAATAAATCCACTTTCATCTGGTGTTGCAAAAGTATCAACTGCAACCTCTATAACTTGTGCTAAAGTGTTGACAACTCCAAGTGCTGAAAATAATATCTGCATCTCGGCAATATTTTCAAGTATCATATTCCACTGAGAAGCATGTCCTGAACCAATTGCAGAGATGTTTGTCCAATTGTTGAATATTGGGGTTGAATTAACAATATTGTGAGTTGGGAGCATTGTTTGAGGAAAAAACTCAAATGGATTTGGAATAGGATTTTGAAATAGTGCTTCCATCAAAGTCATATCAATACCTTGTTCAGGAATTGAATGAATAAAAGGAGCAGACCAATTAGAGTTTGTAAAATTAGTTCCGTCGCCTATTGCACGAACATAGAGACGGTATGTTGCTCCAATTGTTAATGTTAGTTCAATAGAAGTCCCTGCCGTGACTGGAGTGATAGTTCCAACAGTTCCAACTCTCACTTCATAAGACGATGCATTTGAAACAGCAACCCATGAAAGTGTGTTACCTTCAACTAGCAAACCTGTCGGCACAGTGAGTGCGACCGGTGTCCCATTTGTCGGCGGCGGTGTTCCATTTCCTGCTCCATTGTCATCACAAGCAGTGAATGAGAATACCGAAAGTGCTATTATTAACACTAAGATAATTGTTAGTAGTTTTGTTTTTTTCATTTTTTTCTCCTTTGTCGTCTGTAGACGAAAAAAGGCACAGTAAAAAACTGCACCTTAAAATTTAACAAAATAATTTCATTTGAAAAGTATAACCTTTTAGATTATTAAATAAACAATAATGCCCCCCCCCCCATTAACATTTTTTGTAAATTTTCTTTTCTTTTTTCTCTCATGTATATATCTTATCATACATTTTCTTCTATAGCAAGCATTTTTTCATATCAATTTTATAATTTTTGCGAAATGAGGAGTAGTTTTTATTTTAACAACTACCCCTGTCCTGTTTCTTATTAAAGTGTTTTTGCAATTTCTTTGCGAAGGCGGAAGATAATTTTTTTCTCAAGGCGTGATATGTAGGATTGGGATATGCCAAAGATGTCTGCCACTTCTTTTTGGGTTTTTTCGTTTGAGTTGTCAAGACCAAAGCGCATATGCATTATTTGCTTTTCTCTCTTTGACAGTTTTGCCAATGCATTCCAAAGAAGTTGTTTTTCAACTGAATTTTCAATGTCTTTACTGACAAGGTCAGGCTCTGTCCCCAAAATATCGCTCATTAGAAGTTCGTTGCCTTCCCAATCAACATTTAACGGCTCATCAAGCGAAACCTCACTTTTGATGCGGACAATCCGTCTTAAGTGCATTAAGATTTCGTTTTCAATGCAGCGAGAAGCATAGGTTGCCAATTTGATATTTTTGTGGACATCAAAAGAGTTGACCGCCTTAATAAGACCGATTGTACCGACTGAAATGAGGTCTTCAATATCAACGCCTGTGTTGTCAAATTTTCTTGCGATATAGACAACAAGACGAATATTTCTCTCAATAAGGGTCGACTTAACACTCTCGTCCCCTTCTCCGAGCAGTTTTAAAATTTCTTGCTCTTCATGAGGAGCAAGAGGAATTGGCAATTGTTCACTGCCTGAAATATAGAGCAAAGCGTTATCATGTTTGCTGAATATTTTTTTGAAGAAGTTTTTTAAGGCTTTTAGCATGTTAGATGTTTCCTTTTTGGGAATTTGTTAATTTTTCGAGACGCCGAGGGCGGCGTCCCCTACAATTAATGCAAGTAAAAATAACTCTCTTGTAGTGATGCCGCCTTCGGCGTCCTGCATTTTTATTGTAATATTTGAGGGGGCAGAATGAAGTCGAACTTAGTGAAATTTGATGAAATTTTTTGCGGCAAACCAAGCGCTACATCCACTATTTTATGCTCAGTTTGTCCAAAAAAGAACTTCATTTTTTGCGGTTTTAAAATTAAAATTTTGTTTTTTTTGTTGCCTAATGTCGAATATTCCTCATAATGCGCCCCATCTATTTTTTCGCCCTTTCCGAGGGTAAATAGCATTAGTTTTTCGTCATCTAGTGCCTTTGTTATTGTTTTTGAGGTCAAAATAACAACAGGGAGCGATGAAACGCTGTCATGGAGTGTGTTGCCGGTATCCAAAAAGCCTTCACCTTCGATTACTTTGCCGAAAATTTCCAACTCAATTTTGATGAGTTGAGACTCAATAACTTGCAATCTTTTTCGATTAGTTATAAGGCGTTTTAGCAGGTAGTATGCAATCAGACCTCCTGCGATAATAAGACCTATCGGAACATTGGTCGGCGTGATAGTTAACGCACTCACAACATCGCCATGCACTATCATCGAGATGAAAAACAGCACTCCTCCAAAGAAAAAAGTGACAATCAAAAATGTCGCTATTCCTTTGAAATAGTTGCATTTTTTATAAAAAAGTATAAAAGAAAGTGTGAGGGCAAGAGCAACTCTAACTAAATTTGTCAAGAGTATTCCGCCCATGAAAGGATAAAATACTGCGACAACAGTCCCAAAAACACTTGCAAAAATTAATCTTTTGTAATTGGGCTTTAAACTCAAAAACCTGTAGGATAAAAGTCCGCACAAAAATGTCAAAAACAAATTATCAATGATGACAACTTCCACGAAGACTTCCATAACAAGTGTAGTATAACATAATAAAAAACAAGCCAAAAATAATTTTTTGGCTTGTTTTGTTGTCATTTGTCATGTTTCTTGGAATTCAGTTTTTACAGATTTTTTATGAACAAAACTCGGTTGTTATTTCTCTTTCAAAGAGCATTGATAGGACATCATAGGGTCTATAGTCATCTTTAACCATTATATTAACGGTGTCGGTGAGCGGCATTTCTATGTCTAGTTTTTTTGCTATTTTCGCAACTGCTCTAGCCGTTGCGACTCCCTCTGCCAATTTTGTGAATTTTTCGCCCTTGACTTTCGCTTCACCCCACGCACGGTTGTTTGAATATTTTGAAAAAAGTGTCGTTTCATAATCGCCCAAATGACATAGTCCATAAGCAGACAATTCGTTTCCGCCGAGCGCTTTAATAAGCCTTGCTATTTCCCTTGCTCCTCTTGCCATTAATGGTCCTTTCAAAGTAGAATATCCCATGCCGTCAAGCGCTCCCGCTATTATTCCGAAAATGTTTTTTGTTGCCGCTCCGACTTCGGTTCCAATCATGTCGGTGCCGTAGTAAAACCTTATTAAATCGCTTTTGAAAATATCAACCAACTCTTCTGTTAAGGCGAAATTGTGACTGTCGATTACCATTGCATTGGGGATATTTTTTGTGAAATCTTGAATATGACCGGGTCCCACCCACACAGCAATATTATCTTTTTCAATTCCTGCTTCAATACAAACTTCACTGAGCCTAAGGCATGTTTCTTCCTCAATTCCCTTCATGCAAAGAACAAATTTTTTGTCTTTTATGTCAAATTTTTTGACATGCTGCAAAAGGTCTCTTAGTGACTGAGCGCATATGCTGATAATAATAATTTCACCATGATTTAGGGCATTTTTCAAATCACTCGTTATCTCAATATTATCATCAAATTTGACATATTCATTCTTTCTTGTTTTTTTAAGTTCATCAAAAATTCCGTCCTCTCTTCCCCAAGAGACAACGCTATGTCCGATTCTGTTTGAATACCATGCCAAAAATGAGCCCCATCGCCCGCACCCTAAAACAGTAATTTTCTTTTTTTTGTTTTTGTTATTCATTATTTTTGTTTAAATTGTCGACATCGTCCTCTGTTTTTTCATTTAGTTCAATTGTTTCAACTTCCACAAACGGATTAACATGGACTGTGCAATGTTTTATGTTGTGATTTAGCGCCTCGACTGCATCATGAACTTGCTCGGCGATTGAGTGAGATTTTTCAAGCGTCAATGTTCCGTCTAAGGCTATTTCAATGTCAACAAAAACTTTGCCGGCATGTTGACGAGTTTTTAAACTGTCAATAGCCATTACGCCCTCAATACTTACAACTGCATTTTGTATATCTTCAATGACCTCTTTGTTTGCAGCCTTGTCAATAAGTTGTTTTATTGCAGTGAAGTAGATTTGAATTGCAACTTTGAAGATAAATCCTGACACGATAAGTGTTGCGATATATTCAACAAAAAACGCACTAGGAACAAAATAAACGACAAGAAGCCCCGCCAAAACTGCAATTGATGAGAGAGAATCGCTTCTTGAATGCCATGCATCCGCAATTAACGCAGGCGAGTTAATCTTTTTTCCGACACGGTTTTGAGCGAAAAAACAAACTTCTTTCAATATTATTGAAAAAGCAATAACAACAATGCCGATAATAGTCATTGTGTCGGTTGTTTCTGCAGACGAAGGTTCAAAATTTATCCAACTCGTTATTGCATCATATACTATGTAAATACCCAGTCCAAAAAGAACAATTGCCAAAAGTTGAGATATTATTGGCTCAATTTTCTCATGACCGTAGTTGTGGTCAGCATCTGCTTTTTTTGATGCTTTTTTAACAAATACAATAACAACAATACTCGTTGCAAAATCGCTCAAGGAATGAATTGCATCCGATATTATTGAAATTGAACCGTTTATAAAACCAACAACAAACTTTGCCGCCATAATAACAGCATTAATCAAGATTGTGAACATCGTCACATTCCTTGCTTTTTTGTAGCGTTCAAGGTCGTTTTTGTCGTCTTTATCTAAATCAAGCATTTAATGGTGGTTGGTGATTAGTGATTAGTGGTTGATAATAGAAATTACATATCACTAACCACTAAACACCAATCACTAATCTCTATCCTTTGGAATAATTCGGACTCTCCTTAGTTATCGTTATATCATGAGGATGGCTTTCAATTAGTGATGCCCCTGTTATGCGGATGAATTTTGCTTTTGTTCTCAAACTTTCAATATCAGGCATGCCGCAATAACCCATCCCTGCCCTTAATCCGCCGACTAGTTGCAAAACGATGTCAGATAGTGTTCCGCGATACGGCACTCTTCCTTCAACACCTTCCGGCACAAGTTTTCTTGCATCTGCACTTTCTTGGAAATATCTGTCTTTGCTACCGTGTGCCATAGCGCCGAGTGAACCCATTCCGCGATAGGTTTTAAACCTTCTGCCTTGGAATAATTCCATCTCTCCCGGGCTTTCGGTTGTTCCGGCAAGCAATGAGCCGAGCATTACCGCATGAGCACCTGCCGCAATCGCTTTCGGGATATCTCCTGAATATTTTATGCCGCCGTCTGCGATAATAGTCTTTTTGTGTTTGTTTGCTGCCTCGGCTGCATCCATAATGGCGGTTAGTTGAGGAACGCCAATCCCTGCGACAACCCTTGTTGTGCAAATTGAACCGGGACCTATGCCGACTTTGACAACATCAACACCTCTTTTAAAGAGAGCGTCCGCTCCCTCTTTTGTTGCAACATTTCCGCCGACAATGGTGATATGAGGAAATTTATTTTTAATGTTTTCACACGCATCTAAAATACCGATATGATGACCATGGGCACTGTCTAAAACAAGGCAATCAACTCTTGCATCAACTAGTGCTTGCGCCCTTTCCATCATGTCACCGCCGCCGCTAATTGCAGCACCGACAAGAAGCCTTCCGTTAACATCCTTTGCCGAATGAGGATATTGAAGAGTTTTTTCAATGTCTTTGATTGTTATCAATCCTTTCAAAACACCGTTTTTGTCAACTATCGGCAACTTTTCAATTCTGTGTTTTCCCAAGATTTGCTTTGCTTGCTCAAGTGTTGTGCCTTGAGGTGCAGTGATGAGTTTATCCTTTGTCATAACAGCGGATATTTTTTGGGTGAAATCTTTTTCAAACCGCAAATCTCTGTTTGTCAAAATTCCCACTAATTTTCTTTTTTCATCAGTTATAGGAACACCGCTAATGCGATATTTTTCCATAAGTTTCAAAGCATCGGAAACCAGTTTGTCGGGCGTTAAAGAGAACGGATCGGTTATGACTCCATGCTCACTTCTCTTTACCTTGTCAACATGCTCGGCTTGCTCTTCAATTGACATGTTTTTGTGGATAATACCGATGCCGCCCTCTCTTGCCATAGCAATTGCAAGCGATGATTCGGTGACAGTGTCCATAGCCGCACTCATTAGAGGAATATTGAGTTTTATTGTCTCGCTCAATTTGGTAGATAAAACTGCCTCATTCGGCAAAGTTTTCGACTCTGCGGGTATTAGTAAAACATCGTCAAATGTTAGTCCGTCTTTGATTACTTTTTCCATAAATATAAATTCCTTTTAAAATTACAAACTACAGATTACAAATTACAAAAATGTTCTAACTAAAATTTATCAACATTTGTAATTTGTAATCTGTAGTTTGTAATTTATAAATTGTTCACATAGTGATAGAGAAATTGATTTCTGAACATTGCACACACATTTGCTCTCGTTGCCGGCGGCGATGGAGTTAAACGCTCCACTCTTCCCCAAATGAAAATATTTTGCCAATTTGCTGCGGCATGTTGAATACCCGGCAAAAGATTTCCGACATATTTATTTTGTCTGTCGTTATTCATGACTTGCGTGACATGATACATAGTTCTTATGAACTCTGTCACTATATGAATATTATAGAGTCTTGTCAATCTTTCTCTTGAATTTCCTTCGCCATAATTTCTTGTGACAAGTTCAAATAAATCTTCAATTTGATTTATTAAATACTCATATAAAACAGTGAAATTATTAAGTCGGTTTGGAGTTATGACCTCACCCCTTGAAACTGGCGAGAAGACTGTGTTAAAGAGTGTAGGGTCGCCTCCAATCGCAGTATTTATTGCCGGAGTTGAAATTTCTCTAAAATTATCTCTTGCAAGATGAACAAAGCCATTGTCGGCATGAATGTCGATATGCTCATAGAATCCTATGCGAGATAGGTCAACTTGCAAAATTTGTGTTATTGAGTTTAAGGCTCTAATGTAGTTAGTCAATGCAATAGGAGTTGAAAAGCCTGCTCTTAATGTCTGAATAATTTCCTCATACATCGTCAAACGGAACTCGTCCGACAGCCACTCTTCATTTCCCCACGCATAAGCACTTGCCGGCATATACCAAATGTGGTAACCTGAATTAATTCCATGAATATATCGTGCTGTTGTCTGCTTTCCTCTCACTCTTTCATGAAAGTATATTTGCCTCACATGCTCTTCTCTTGGTATGTTCACATCTGCAAGCATTGCAATATCAATATCTAGTGAACGAGATGTCAAGAAACTCACATATGCCGTCGAAAACCTATCGAGTTGCCTTGAATGAGACACAGTTCTTCTGTCATTAAAGCCGCGATTTTCAAAATTTTGCCACATCAAATCGGATGAATAATTAACGGCAAGCAGCATTGCATTGGCAAATCGTGAATTATAAGGAGGGTGATTTTGAGCATCGTAATTGTCTTCATTTCTGCCGATAAACCTTGTCGCAGCACTTAATGCCATTCTTTGATTGCCGGTATTTGAATACATATTCATTGATGCATAAGGAAAAGACACAACAACCAGTCCGAACACAAAAACAAACAGCACAGCAAAAGCAGCAAAAATAATCAAACCCCTCTTTAATGTGAAAGACTTTTTCTTTTTTTGATTTTGAGAGACTTGAATTTTCTCTTCAACTAATTCTTCTTTTTCATCGTTTGTTATTTCAGTCATAATATAATTTGCAGTTGCGGCTTTTTCTCGCCCGAACTTTATTATTATCGTGCGGGCGGTCACTGACCGCCCAATTAATTTTTTTATTTATCACCACGGATTCTTCTCAAAAACTCCGGAACATATTCTTGCTCGCCATTCTCTTCAACTCTTATTCGTGTGTGAGGGATATGCTGTTCACGAGGTTGAGAGTGCTGAGGCGGAATAGCCCCCTGTTGGTTGGGATATTGTCTTTGAAATTGCTGAGGCGGCATTTGTCCTTGTTGAGGCGGAAGCGGTTGATGCTGCTGTTGCATTGGTGCCGGTCTTTGATGATTTGTTTGGAACAAATGCAGTTCTTGCTTTTGGCTTGCACCTTGAAGTCTTGAGAACAATTCATCCCTCACTCCGTCTTTCTCAAATGGATTTTTAGGCTTTGGCGGCTCCATTTTTCCTAAAGGGTTAACCAAGTCAACTTTCGATTCTTCTTTTCTGACCTCCTGTTGAAGTGGAATTAACGGAGTTTGAGCAGCACTAAAACCTGTTGCAATAACTGTGATTATTATCTCCTCATTAAGACTGTCTCTGACATCTGCTCCAAAGATAATATGAGCATTAGGGTGAACTACCTCTTTAACAAGACTTGCTGCTTGGTCAATTTCTTTTAAAGTCAAATCACTTGAACCCATGATATTGAGAATAACGCTTGTTGCTCCTTCAATTGAAGTTTCCAAGAGCGGACTCAACACCGCTTGCTTGACAGCGTCCAGTGTTCTTCTGTCACCTTTGCCGTGACCGATACCCATATGTGCCATGCCTTTGTTTCGCATTGTTGTGCAAACATCGGCAAAGTCAAGGTTAATCATTGACGGAGTTACTATAAGGTCTGATATTCCTTGAATACCTTGTCTTAGAACATCGTCAGCATATTTGAAAGCCTCAACAAAAGGTAAATCCGATGCGATTTGCATCAACTTTTCGTTCGGAATAACAACAATAGTGTCAACAACCTTTTTGAGATTTTCAATGCCGGTTTCAGCATGGTCAGCACGAATTCGCCCTTCAAACAAGAAAGGTTTTGTTACAACTGCCACAGTTAGTTTACCCATTTCTTTTGCAATACTTGCAACAATAGGTGCGGCTCCTGTTCCGGTTCCGCCGCCCATTCCGGCAGTGACAAACACTAAATCCGCATCTTTAATTGCCTCAGAAATGGCAAGGCGGCTCTCTTCTGCCGACTTTTGTCCTTGCATCGGGTCTCCGCCGGCGCCTTTTCCATGGGTCAACTTATCCCCGATTTGAATGCGTTGATGAGCATTCGAGAGATTAAGTGCTTGAAGGTCGGTGTTGATAGCAATGAACTCAGCACTTTTAATATTAGCACTGACCATGCGGTTAATAGCGTTTCCGCCGCCGCCGCCGACCCCCACTACTTTAATGACCGCAGGCAAAGTTGTTAAGTTTTTCTTGTTGATTTGCATATATTACTCCGATGTTTCAATGCAAAATGCAGAATGCAAAATGCAGAATTGTTGTTAAATTATAAAATTGACCTGTATTATGCATTATTAATTATGCATTAAGTTTTACCCAAACAATCTTGTGAAAAAGCCGCCTTTCTTTTTTTCATGACCTTCTTCGCTTCTTAAAACCATATCAAGTAAGCCTAGTGCTGAGGACAAATGAGGTCTGTTTAATTGCGGAAGTGACGGGGCGACTACATGAACAGGTTTTCTTAAAACCTTTGATAAATAGTCTCTTGCCCCTTTGATTGAGGCAAGCCCTCCGCCGGTTAAATGATATGGCAAACTTTGAGGAAAATCATAGGAACATGTATTTAAGCACTTTTCAATGCCTTTTGCAATTTTGTTGATGCCTTCCATTATTATTTCGTTGACAATGTCAGCGGGATAAGTCAAAACTTCGTCTCGATTGATGTGGGTTTCATAGACATCACCTTCTGATGTATCTAGTGAAAGGACTGCCTTTCTCTTCAACGCTTCTGCCTTGTTGAACGGAATTGACAGGTATTGTGACAAATCTCCGGTAATATGACCGCCGCCCAGCGGAAAACTAAAATGTGCCAAAATTCCATCACCCCTTGCGAGTGTCACGCTTGTTGTGATGTGACCGCTGTCAATCAAAATAACATAACCGTCTCTCTTGACATCACTGAACAAAAACAAAGTTTCTGCTAAGATGCTTGAAACAAATTCACAAGACTCTACGCCGACTTCTTTCATCACAGTGTTAACTCTTTCAATAAAACTTTTTTCTGCCAGCGAATACGAAACCAATCCGCCCAGACGAGATGATTTCAATCCAACAGGCTGAATAAGGCGTCTTTCGTCATCAAGAGTGAAATAAATCGGCTGCATATTAATGACTTGATATTGCGAATGATTGTCAAACTCATTGCCTTTGGTGAACAACTGGTCAACATCTTCGGCCGTTATTGTCTTTCTTTTTGGATATGAAACAATCACTTCTTTGCATTTTGAAATAGTGAACTCGGCAGGAACTCCGATAAAAAGGTGTTTAATTTGCACTTGAGCAGTCGATTCGGCATTTGAAAGAGATTTTGCGACAGCATAGGAAATTTGAGACGGCTCAAAGAAAACTCCGTCAGAAAAGCCGGCATACTCAACTTCTGACATGCCTATAATTTTAATTGTATTGTTGACTCCTCGTTTGCCAATCATGGCAGTAATTTTACCCGAGCCAAAGTCTAAAATTGCAACTCCGCCTGACACTTTTCTTCATCTCTCCTTGAAAGCATACTATTATGCGTATATAGTATAAACTTTTCAAGATATAGTGTCAAGCAAATAAACGCTTATTTTATAAAAGTAGAAAGTTTAGAAAATAGAAAGTAAAAAAGTGAAAGGTAAAAAGTATTGTTAAGTTATGTTTTTTTAACCTCGAATAACTTCAACAAATATTTTGACATTATTTTTGACTTCTCATCTTTTACTTTTCATTTTAAACCAATACTATATCAGGCATAGTTTGAGGATTTTTCGATTTTCAATCAATAATATCTTTTAATCTATCCCAAATGTTTTTTGAATGAACATCTTCAAGTGAAACCAAGTTTTCAGTCATTATAGTTGAAACTGTGCCGTTTACTGTCAAATGAACTTCCAAAGTTCCGACATAATCCCCTGCATTCATCGGAGCAGTCAAATTTTCTTTAAGTGTCCATCCATAGTTAATATTGTCAATCCAACCTTTTTTCAAAGGATAGAATCTTTGAGTTATCACGCCATATTTCATTGTTTCATTTTTCGCATCTTCAATACTTATCACTCCGATTTCTTGCCCGGGATACAAAATTTGTTCCATTGAATATTCATTAAATGCTCTTGTCATTAAATTTTCGGTTTCTTGAAACATCGGTCCGCAATTAATAACAACGCTTACAACCTGCATTCCGTTTCTAGTCGCACTCCCGACAAAACATCTTCCTGCTTTTTTTGTGAAACCTGTTTTGACACCGTCTGCTCCGTCATATTGATTTAGTAATTTGTTTTTATTATTAATAACTCTTGGATAATTGCGTCCCTCCCATGGAGCGGTATGTTTTTTTGTTTTTGATATTTCCGAAAAAATTTCGTTTTCAAGGGCATAGGCAGAAATTAATGCCAAATCATAGGCCGTTGTGTAGTGCTTGTCGTCATGAAGACCATGAGGATTAGTGAAGTTTGAGTTCTCCGCCCCAAATTTTAGAGCAGTTTTATTCATCAATTCCGAAAACTTTTCAACTGAACCCGAAGTAATAACGGCAAGTGCAACTGCGCAATCGTTTCCGGATTGCAGCATTAATCCATAGAGCAAGTCACGAATTGAAAGTTCTTCCCCATTTTGCAAATAGATTGATGAGCCTTCAATACCGACTGCACAAGGCGGAACTTTCACTTTTTTACCAAGGTCAGGGGTGTTTTCAATAACAGTTATGGCTGTCAAAATCTTTGTCGTTGATGCCATCGGCAATTTTTTGTGAGGGTTTTTTTGATATAAAACAGTTTTTGTCGAAGTCTCCATTGTCACCATGCTTTGAGCCGATGAACCGACATGTTCGGAGTGAGCGGAAACGGAAAATGGGTTTGCGATTGTTAAAACAAGGCAAACGATTAGTATTGCTAGTAATAATGCGATAATGTTAATTATCTTTTTTTGTATTTTTATTTTCATGTTTATATTATGTAGGGGCGGGCGTCCTCGACCGCCCATTGCTGTTATGACAATCTAAGTATCGGGCGGTCGAGGACGCCCGCCCCTACAATTTTTAATCTAATTACAAACCATGCCACACATACTATTCAAATTCCCCTACTTTTTGCACTTTTTTGCTCCGACTGTGCTTTCCAAAACATTCCCCAGAACATCGGGAATTAGGGATAAAATTTTATCCATGGCTCCTTTATCGTCCATACGAATGAGTTTCACGCTCTTTCCGTCACTAACTAAAAACGCAATCGGTGTGACGCTGACACCTCCGCCGCTTCCTCCCGCAAACGGAAAACCCATGTCCCGTTTTGAATAGTCGCTGTATTCACCGCCCCCGGCAACAAATCCCATTGACAGTTTTGAAACAGGAATAATGCTCACTCCGTCCATTGTTTTCACCGGACAGCCAATAATTGTGTTCGCATCAACTAATTCGCGAATTTTCACGATAGCGGTTTCCATCAACCTTTCTGTCGGATGCTCTTTTTTTCCTAGAATCATCTTTTGCTTTTCTCCTTCTCTTGATAGAATGTTTTGCTAAACCATAAATAATATCTGCAATGCTGATACTAATTATGCCATTTAAAAACACTATAAATTGATTTTCATTGAATACGGGAATAAATTTCTTTTTAATTACTGGGTCATATTGACTTTTTATGAATGTTAAAATCGCACTCGCTATTATTTGAAAAAATGAAAAAGCAAGGGCCGTTACATACGCATCATCCGATTTACCTATTTCAAGAGTTAGTGATAAATCATAGATTCTCGCCTTTTGAGCAGCCCCAAGTAATTTTTTGACAAGCGTGTCTTTATTGAAATTATTTATATAGCCCGCCGCAAAATTTGCAACACCCTCCGAACTTAATTCAAATTTTTTTAAAAAAACAGTAATAAAAAAAAGTCGAACCCTTACCTTTCCCTCATTTTTCACAATATCATATTCAGCCTTTATTGTTAAATAAAAAGGCATCACAAACAGCGTTAAAATTAGAATGGCAACAACAAAAAAGACTAGCATTGAAATACTAGTCTTTGTAATGTTTTTGATTTATAAACTCACTCTCATTCTATTTTTATAATTTTTATCTTTCAATATATTTTCTGCTACTGCTCTAACCTCTTTTCTCGATGCATTAAATGTTTCTTCATCAAAGTATTCAATAAATGTTTTAATAATTTTATCAGTTAATTCTTCCACACAATTTGTTCTCCATGCAATTGGGCACAATTTCTGCTGTTTCAATATCGTATTCATTCTTAGGACAATGCGAACTAAGCAGTCCAATACAATCCCAGTCATCTATGTGTAATTTTACAATTTCAAAAAATTCTTTATATTTTTTCTTCAACTCTTTTTTCTCAAAACTCATTGTATATCTCCTTGTAAAATATTTAAACAACTATGAAGTAGTATTCGGGTTCGCAATGCTCACCCCGTCAAGTAATTTTTTGAGCACACCTAAATACCCACCCCATGTCATGGGGACAGGCACCTTGATTGAAAAATGCAAGATTTTTCAACCCCTTCGGGGCACTTTGTGTCAACGAGTCCGTCCCCATGACACACTTTGTGTCAACGAGTCCGTCCCCATGACACCATGACACATGACATCATGACAATTCCGCCTGTTAAACCAATGATTGTTTTTTCATGATAATAGTATATCACACTTTTTCACTTTAGACAACAAAAAAAGGCGTAGTTAAAACCACGCCTTAATTTGAACTTAAAAAGACTATTTAATTTATTTAGTCCCTTACCCACTCTGTTGCATTGTTGCCTTTGTAGGTCAATGTTCCTGTATCTCCCGGAACAAGTTGTGCAAACATTTTGCCGGGCACACGCAATATGCCTCTTTGTCCGTCTTCGAATTCAAATTGACAACCGGGCATTTCACCCATCATTGGTTGCACCACTTTTGCTTTTACTGTGATTGGTTTTGAGAAAAGTCCCATTTTTTATACTCCTTTGCGTAAGTAACGCTTTTGTCACAACGCTCTACTTGAAAAATTATCTCTTGCTTTAAGGCAATGTCTTTTTCAAGGTTGCGTGGTTATCCACAATTTTTTCCGCTTAAATATTTTTGCGGAAAATTTTAATTTTGGGATATCCACAAGAATATTATTTTCTTTCTTTCTTTGTCCAGCGTTTAAGTGTGGTTTTGAGTTTCCTTTTATTGTAAATTTTTGTGTTTTTTCGATATTTTTAAAAATAGTTATCCACAATTTTCTTGTGGTGGGATTGCAATTGATGGATTTTTGAAAAGAGGTTATCCACAAAAATTGTAGGGGTGAGCATTGCGAACCCGATTAATTTTATCCATATAAAAAATGTAGGGGCGGCATTCTGCCGCCCGAACAATATTTTTTTGCATCTATTTTGAGAATTTCACTTCTCCGTCGATAATGGTGTGAACTATTTGACCGTTTAATTTCCAGCCGTCAAACAAACTATTTTTTGATTTTGAAGAAAGTTTTTGGGCGTCGACTTTGTGAGATTTATTAAGGTCGACTATTGTCAAATCTGCGATGTTTCCAACTTTTATTTCAGCATCATCTAGTCCTAAGAGTTTTGCAGGGGTTTTGCTCATTAGTTCAGATAGTCTTTCAAGTGTGATGTGTCCCGGTTTTACTAAATGAGTGTAGGCGACACTAAACGCTGTCTCTAGCCCAACAGTTCCGTTCGCAGCATATGCAAATTCAACATTCTTTTCGTCATTTGCGTGGGGAGCGTGGTCGGTTGCCAGACAATCTATTGTTCCGTCTTTTATTCCTTCGATTATTGCTTGGACATCTTTTTTTGCTCTCAAAGGCGGATTCATTTTTGCGTTGGTGTTGAAATTCAAAATTTCGTCATCGGTTGCCGAAAAGTAGTGCGGACATGTTTCGCATGTCACTTTCACACCCCTTTTCTTTGCATCTCTGATTAGGCGAACACTTCCCTCTGTTGAGATATGGGCAATGTGAACTCTGACGCCCAGATACTCGGCAAGTATTATATCTCTTGATACCATGACTTCTTCTGAGGCGGTCGGTATTGCTTTCAATCCTGTTATCGTTGAGTTATAGCCTTCGTTGACAACTCCGTCACCGGCGAGTGCCATGTCCTCACAATGAGATATCAAGAGAACTCCGAATGTATCGGCATACTCAAGAGCCTGACGCATGATTTGAGCGTTTTCAATTGGTCTGCCGTCATCGCTGATTGCAACAATCCCCGCTTTTTTCATAAGTCCTATTTCTGCTAACTCTTCGCCTTTTTGACCTTTTGTCACCGCACCGATTGGATAAATTTTGACAGCAATGTCACGAGTGAACGGTGCGTTCATGATATAATCAACCAAATATGCGTTATCTATGACAGGCATAGTATTCGGCATACACGCTAGAGATGTGTAGCCGCCTGCGATTGCCGCTCGTGAGCCGCTTTCTAAATCCTCTTTGTATTCAAAACCCGGCTCACGAAGATGAGTATGCATGTCGACAAAGCCAGCCATGACATGAAGTCCTTTTGCATCGATTTCTTTTGCGTCTTTTATCTTTTCAACAGATGGAGCAATTTTTGAAATTCTGTCATCTTCAATAAGAATATCCGCTTTTGTTGTTTTTCCGTCTTGGACAACTTGTCCGTTTTTGATAAGTAATTTCATTTATTTTTCTCCCAAAGGACTCTCAATAAAAATTGATTAATCTCTTTTTGTGTTGCATTGCATCCCACTGCTAAAAAAACTCTTTCATTTTATTTTCTCAATCTCATTCTGAGCGTAGATTCTTCGCTTCGCTCAGAATAAACTCCAAATCCAGCGAAGCATAACATTTTCTCACCTTTTTGTGTGCTTCTAGTTGTTTTTTACGCTACGCTAGATCCTTCGCTTGGCTCAGGATGACAGGGCTATAAGTTTTTCCGCAGGTAAAATCCGTTGCTTGGCTCAAAATCCAACTCGGCGGTCGAGGACGCCCGCCCCTAGAAACTGCCGATTAAATCCGTCGCTCAAAATGAACGGCAGTTTCCCTACATAATTCTCTTATTTTAATAGTTGCAAGATAGCCATTCTGACCGCAACGCCGTTTGTGACTTGCGGAAGTATCACGCTGTTTTCATGTTCATAGGCACTTGACGATATGTCTAAGCCGCGATTGCAAGGTCCTGGGTGCATCATCATGGTGTCTTTTCCTATGTGATGAGCCTTCACTCCATAATAATAATGGAATTCTTTTTGCGACGGAAAGAGAGCCGACTTTTGCCTTTCAAGTTGCATTCTGAGAGCCATGACAACATCCGCTCCTTTTGCTGCCTTTTCGATGCAGTCCTCATATTTGACACCGGTTTTTTCAATATCAATCGGAAGAAGAGTTCTCGGCGCACACACTGTCACTTTCGCACCAAGTTTTGTCAAGAGATAAATATTGCTCCTTGCAACCCTTGAGTGCTTGATATCACCAACAATAGTGACATTCAAACCTTTAAATTCCTTAAATCTGTCACGCATAGTATAGGCATCTAGCAAGGCTTGCGTCGGATGTTCGTTCATTCCGTCCCCTGCGTTAATAACTCTTGCGTTAGTATTTTTTGCTAAATGCAAAGGACCTCCCGATTGAGAGTGACGAATAACAAAATAATCACTAAGCATGAATTCAAGATTTTTGCCGGTGTCAATCAGCGTCTCGCCCTTTTGAACAGAACTTGTTGCAACCGAAATTGAACTCGTTGATGCTCCCATAATCTTTGCCGCATTCTCAAATGAAACTCTTGTCCTTGTCGAATTTTCATAGAACAATGTCGTAACATTCATGCCTGACAAAATGTTAAGTTTCCTCTCACCTTTGTCCAAAAACACTCTCATGTCCTTTGCCGTGTCCAAGATGGAAAAAATCTCATCCTTTGACATGTCTTTAATATATAATAAATCTTTTTTCATATGTTAATTTTCCTTTATTTTTTAATTAGTTGAAAAGGGGTTCAAAATCGTTGGAATTGAAGCGAGGAATAGATATGTTTGAATCTAACATTATGGAAATGACAAAGATAAAATTAGGGTGATCGTCTTCAAAAATTGAGGAATGATTAAAATAAACTAAGCGATCGTTAGCATCAAAAATAACTTCATATTGAATATTTCCTTCTCTACCGCCAACAGCAACAGAAAAATCAGGGTTAATTAAAAACCTTGTGTGGTTTCGATGTCTTGTGATTGTTGTTCTTTCTAAGTAGTTTCGAAATCCCCTGTAAGTAGCATATATATTAAAATAAAGCGAGTAAGGATCCATGAAAAAAGGAATGACATACGACATAATAGACCCTAAAAAAAGTTCAGACCTAACATGGTAGGGAAGAAGCCAATGCCAATCAGAACGAGGATTATCTGTAAAAGTTTTTCTACTCTCATTTTCAAAACCTTGATCGTTTTCATCAAATATTTCTCTTTCATAGACATATGTGATTTCGTCATATATCCAAATTTGCCTAACTCTTCCGTGATAAACTCTTGGATACAAACCTATTACATAAAAACCACGATAATCAATATGAAAATAATAATTCTCTCCGTCATGAATAGTTCTTGTCCTACGCGTAAAATCAAACTGCATTCGAGAAAGAATTTCAAACGAACCATATTCTCCCCTATCAACAAAATCTATCCAGTTCCCCACAATTTCTTGCCCCTTTTCAAAACTCAAAGTTTCTATTGCACGACCGATATTTGGTCTTCGAATTCTAAAATGGCGGTCAGAGCAACCACTTAAAAACGGAATAAATGTAAAAAACATTATCACACTTAAAAATAATGAAATTATTTTTCTTTTTTGTTTCATAAAATAGCACTCCTTTTTTTGTTAAGTTGTTCGGGCAGCAGGGTGTCGCCCTTGCATTATTTAATGTTGATTTTTTCGGGCTCGCAATGCTCACTCCTACATTGTTTTCGATTAATTGAAAGGGTTACCCGTGTTGGATTTTAACCCAAGTGACGGGCGGTCAATGACCGCCCCTACGATTTATTCATTTTCTTTTAATACAGATAAAACATTTTCAAAATGCTCCGGTAAGTCGGTTTCGAATGTCATTTGTTTGTTTGTTTTTGGATGGGTGATCGTTATTTTTTTTGCGTGGAGGAGTTGTCCCATAAGGCTGAATTTTTGTTTTTTGAAACCGTAATGCGGATCGCCGACTACAGGGTGTCCGATGTGTTTTGAGTGAACTCTTATTTGATGGGTTCTTCCTGTTATTAGTTTGAATTCAACTAGGGTGTTTTGTTCAAAGCGTTTTAAGACTTTAAAATTGGTTATTGCTTCTCTTTCTGTTCCGTTCCCACATCCTACCATCATCAACTTTCGATTTTTTGTTGAACGAGTAATAAATGTTTTTATCTCTCCGCTGTCTGATTTTAAAACCCCTTCGACTAGTGCGACATAGATTTTTTCAACAGTTCTCTCCGCTATTTGTTTTGATAAACTCAAATGTGCTTTGTCATTTTTTGCAACAAGCATTACACCTGAGGTGTCTTTGTCGAGGCGGTGGACTATGCCCGGGCGAGTTATATCGCCAACTGATGAAAGGTTTTGGAAATGATATAACAGTGCGTTTGCGAGTGTTCCAGTGTTTGCTCCGCCTCCGGGGTGAACGCTCATTCCTTGGGCTTTGTTGATTATTGCCAGGTCATCATCTTCATAAATTATGTTAATTTTTAAGTTTTGTGGGATTAAATCAATTTCCTCTTGAATGAGTTCAATCTCAATTTCATCGCCTGCTTTAACTGCTTTTCCGCTTTTTACCCCCACTTCTCCGTTTAGCAAAATTTTGTCTTTGTCAAGAAGTTGTTTTATTTGAGACCTTGTTAATTCTGTTTCTTTTGTCAAATAGATATCAAGTCTCTCACCTCCATCCCTAACTGTTAGTTTCATCTTCCCCCTCCGCTGTCTTATCAATATGGGTATTTACATTCGGGACGCCGAGGGCGGCGTCCCCTACATTTTTGTCATCTTCCGCATTTGATAACTTCTCTTTATTCGGGCGGTCAATGACCGTCCCTATATTTGTGTTATCATCTTTCATTTTGCTTTCTTTTTCCTCGTTCCAATCTTTTGGCATAACGGGTCCCACAAAATTTTTCTGCGGTCGATACATAAATATCATCCAAACACCCAGCATAATAACTCCAACAATCAAGGCGACATCAGCAATATTAAAAATAAAAGAAAACCAGCCTCCAATCCAGCCGGAAAACTGCAAAAAGTCTCTGACATACCCTAAAAACATTCTGTCAAAAATATTGCCTAATGCCCCTGCTATAATAAATGCGAACGCCATTTTTGACCACATGTTTTCCCGCCTGAAACGATACATTGCGATGATAAAACCAATTGCCATGACACTTGTTATTATTACAAGAAGCGCCCTAGCACCGCCGCTGTAGGGATTTGCAAACAAGCCAAAGGCTATTCCATAGTTATGTGTGTAGCGGAATTGCAAAAAGTTAGGAATAAAATCAACACTTTGTCCGCGGCTTCCGCAATTTGTGCAACTTAAAGTCAGTTGTCTTGCTGCGACACCTTTTGTTATCAAATCAAACGCAAGAACTCCCGCTAAAATAGTGAGCGGAATCCACGCAAACTTAATATAAGCCCACGCTTTTTTAAAAAAGCCTATTACATATGGTTTTGCTTTGTTATAGAAATTTATTAATTGTTCGTTCATTATATATTCGTCTTTTTTTTAATGGATAGGCGGCAGAATGCCGCCCATAAATCTATTTTTATGTTTCAATTTCGACAAAAAGCCTTTAGCGAGGCTCTTCATAAGGAACAGTTATTTCAACACCCTCTGGAGATATTAAAAAAATGTTGCTTGCGACTCTGTGGACGCTTCCCGACAGTGCATATGCCGCTCCGCTGATAAAGTCCAAAATGCGTTGAGCCCTGTCCATTTCGAGATTGTCGAGATTGACAATTGCCGGCTCTCTTCTTTTTAAATAGTCAATCAAATTTTGAACATCATCGGGATTTTTCGGCTCATACACCACGACATTTTGATAAAGTCTTGGGGACACAAAATCACCTTGCGTTGGCATTGCAGCCTGATGATGAGACTGCATTTCATGTGTTTGTGAAAAATTGAAAGGACTTTTTATTTCCTCTTTTAGCGCACCTGATTTTGGCTTGATGTATTCACCTTTTGAATTATGAGTGTCTTCATAGAACTCATAGTCTTTCTTTGGTTGAGATTGTTGCACTCCTCTGTTTCTTCTTGGAAACAAATCATCGAATTTGCTCATATTTTTATCTTTCCTTTGTTTGTTTTTTATTATGTTGTGCGGGGACCCTACATGGATTTTGTCGTGTGGTATTCGGGAAAAATTTATTGTAGGGGCGGCATCCTTTCGCCCGCACATTAATTTTTTCTGCCAGTTTACTGACGCCCGCCAAAAATCGCACTTCCAATTCTAACCATTGTTGAACCGTATTTTATTGATTTTTCAAAATCATCTGACATTCCCATTGATAGTATTGTGATGTTATTGTCTTTTTCTTGCAATTTCAAAAAAATGTCTTGCATTGTCCGATATAGGTTGTCAGGAGCGTTTATTGGCAGAACCGTCATTATGCCTTTCAAATTAAGATGTTTTTTTGACCTAACAAAATCATAGAATGTGTCAATCTCGCCTGCCGATATTCCGCTTTTTGCTTCTTCCCCGCCAACATTTATTTCTATAAGAATATCTTGAATTTTCCCTATTTTCTGTGCTTGTTTGTCGACTTCTTCTGCAAGTGAAGGTCTGTCTAATGAGTGAATCAAACTTACTTTATCGATGACTTGCTTAACTTTATTTGTTTGAAGATGTCCCACAAAATGCCAGTTTAACTCGATATTTTCGTCATATTTTGAACACAATTCTTGCGCTCTGTTTTCACCGACTGCTGTGACACCACATGACGGAAGAAGTTTTATCAAATCGCTAGATACAGTTTTTGTCGCAGCAAGAAGAGTCACTTCATTTTCTTTTCTTCCAACCTCATGACAAGATTTTGTTATTTTTTGAAAAACTTCTTTTATGTTGTTTTCAAGATTTTTCATCATCTGACAAGTAATTATACCACAAATAAAAATTTAAAACAAGCGATTTTTTAGAAAAAATACTGCTGAATTCTCAAGCAGTATTTTTATAATAGAAACAAAGCGGTTAATACCTTTATTTTATTAAATTATTTTCAGAATATCTTCAAATTCATTTAGTTTGTATTGTGCCAGCGGATTATCTATTGCATCACCGATAGCGGCACAGTCAAATCCGCCGGCATGTGCAGCCTCTACTCCTGCGTGGGCATCCTCGATGACTAGACAGTCTTTTGGAGTTAAGTTTACAAGAGCGGCAGCAATCAAAAACACTTCAGGGTGTGGTTTTGAGCGTTGAATGTTTGTCCCATCGCTGATGTCATGAAAAAAATCACCCAGTCCAAGTTTTTTCAAAATTGGTTTTGCATTTTTGCTTGATGAACCGATAGTCAACTTTAGTCCTTTTTCTTTCAATGTTTCAAGAGTTTTTTTGACAGACGGGTCAAGGTCTTTAATTGACATTTTTTCAAGAAGTTGAAGATAGATGTCGTTTTTATAGTTTAGAACTTCCTGTTTCTTTTCATCAGACATTTTGCCGTCATAGCGCTCCAAAATTATCTCAAGACTCTCGGCACGAGAAATACCGCGAAGTCTGTTGTTGATGACTTTGTCAAAATAAATGTCTAGACTGTCTGCTGTTTTTTGCCACGCTTCATAGTGGTAGTCATCAGTTGAGCAGATAACGCCGTCAAGGTCGAAAATTATGCCTTTGTATTTCATAGTTAGTTTTCCTTTATAATTAGTTATTGGAGATGAGTGATTAGGGTTAGTGAATGTCACCACTTTTTTTATTTTTACTAAAGTAAGAAAAAATAATTTACCAATTATTAACCACTGACCACCAATCACATAAATTTATTTATCGTTAAGAACAGCAATTCCGGGAAGTTCTTTTCCTTCCAAAAACTCTAAACTTGCTCCGCCGCCTGTTGAGATATGGGTCACTTTGTCTTTTAGTCCTGTTTTTTCAATCGCTGAAGCACTGTCGCCTCCGCCAATGATGCTTATTGCACCGCTTTCAACAATTGCTTTTGCTACCGCTAAAGTTCCTTGAGCAAATTTGTCAAACTCAAAAACGCCCATTGGTCCGTTCATGATGACAGTTTTTGCATTTCGTATTTCGTCAGCAAAAATTTCTCTTGTTTTTTCACCGATGTCCAGTCCCTCAAAACCATCCGGAACTTCCATACTGTTAATTGTTCTTGCATCCGCTGTTGGGCTGAACTCAGAAGCAATTACCGTATCGACCGGAAGCAGTATTTTAACACCTTTTTTCTCCGCTTTTGCAAGCAGTTCTTTTGCCAAATCAACTTTGTCCAATTCAACTCTTGAATTGCCCATTTTTCCGCCATATGCCGCAAGGAATGTGTATGCCATTGCTCCGCCGATAACAATAGTGTTTACTTTTTCTAAAAGATTATTAATGACACCGATTTTGTCTGAAACTTTTGCTCCGCCTAAAATCGCAACAAACGGTCTTTTTGGATTAGAAAGCGCTCCGCCCATGATTTCAATTTCTTTTTGGATTAAAAATCCACCTACTGCAACGGGCAAAAATTCCGTAACTCCGGCAGTTGATGAATGTGCCCTATGAGAAGTTCCAAATGCGTCTTGAACAAATATTTCGGCAAGTGACGCAAATTCTTTTGATAGTTCAGGACTGTTTTTTGTCTCGCCTTTTTCAAATCGAACATTTTCTAAGAGCAGCACTTCGCCCTCTTTTAGAGCGGCGGCTTTTGTTTTCGCATCGTTTCCTACAACATCTTCTGCTAGTGTGACAGGCTGTCCGAGCAACTCGCTGAGCCTTACCGCAACAGGTTTTAAACTGTATTTCGGATCAACGCCGTCTTTTGGTCTGCCAAAATGCGAACAAAGAATAACCTTTGCCTTGTTTTCAATCAAATATTTGATTGTCGGAAGAGCCTCACGAATTCTTGTGTCATCAGTGATTGCTCCGCCTTCTCCCTGAGGAACATTAAAATCACATCTGACGAGAACTCTTTTTCCTTTCAATACAACATCTTTTACTGTTTTTTTGTTCATAAAATTACTGCGGTCTATAATTTAACAGACCTCTCCTTCAAATATTATTCTCATCATTATTCCTTAATATATTATACAAATTAAAAAATACATTGTCAAACGATTAACATCTGTCTTCAACAGATTTGTCGAAGAATTTCATGTAATAGCAATCTCTCACAAAACTATTGAAAACACTTGACAAGGGTCTTCGACCCTCTTGACGAAGAGTGTTTGTCAAGCAGTATTCCCAACAAAGCAGTCGAAGACTGTTGACAAGGGTCTTCGACCCCTTTGTTGGGGTTGTTCTAGTAACAGCAATATCCAACAAGAGTGTTGAAAACACTTGACAAGGATTTTTTTTTCATATATACTGATTAGTATTATGAATTGGTATGGTGCATTAATTGGAATAGGAATGCTTGTTTGCGTTGTTTGGGCGTATTTTATCGCCAAAAAACGCGGCTACTACAAAGACATGGTTTTTGACATGGCTTTTGTCGGAATTCTTTTTGGAATATTCGGCGCCCGCCTTTACTATGTTCTTTTCAATCTCGACCAGTTTCCGACATTTGGGTCGTTCTTTGGATTTCATCCGACACGAGGTTTTACAGGTCTTGCCGGTCTTGCGATATTCGGCGGCATTATCGGAGCGCTTTTGGGCGGCGTCATGCTTCACTTTCGTGAG
The DNA here is from genome assembly GCA_009779975.1 of Bacillota bacterium. Taxonomy (GTDB): domain Bacteria; phylum Bacillota; class Clostridia; order Christensenellales; family Pumilibacteraceae; genus WRAY01. The sequence goes on from WRAY01000027.1 coordinate 26,601, forward strand.
CATATTGCTCATGGTTTTAAGGTTTTATGGTCAAAAATATCCGGCACTCCAAAACCGCCATTCAAAAGAAAGCCAGAAAAAGAAAAAGCGACATTCTTGCAAATGGCTGATCTTGCCCTCATGTTTATGATACTCGGACAAGCAATCGGAAGATGGGGCAATTTCACCAATCAAGAGTTATACGGAAGTCCGACAACTTGGCACTTCTTTCCTTTGACTGTGCGAATTGACGCAAGTAGCCATTATGCTCATCTTGCCTTATTCTTTTATGAATCAATGTGGAACTTGGTCGGTTTCGGTGTCCTATACTTCTTATATCAAGGAAGACGCAAAAGTTTTGACGGATTTATCTTGTCGGTCTATCTCATTTGGTATGGAACAGGGCGAGTTGTTTTAGAGCCTCTTCGCATGGACCAATTCAGAATGGGTGCAAACTCTGTCCTCAATATAGTTGTCGCTGCCCTTGCAATTGTTGTCGGTCTTGTGATTATTATTCACCATCTATATAAAGCACGGACAAAAGGAATGAAACCTTTCATATTCGTCGACCAAGGAATGCTCACTGAAAAATATCTTAACTATCGTCAAAGTATACTCCACCACCCCAACATCTATGAGCCAAAAGCAAAAAGAGCAGCAAATCTTGATGATGAATTTTATGCTGAGGCTGATGACGGCTTTTCTCAAGAAGACGCAGAAGAATTTTATAATAAAGCAGATGAGAACAAAAAAACGGAAGAAATATTAGAAAAAAAAGTTGAAACATCTATAGAGGATGCTTCCCTTGATCCTCCGGCACAAGAAGAACAAAAAAAAGAAACTAAACAAAAACCTGTTGAAGAAGAAGGCTTTACTCAAGAAGACGCAGAAGAGTTTTTTAAAAATTCTAAGCAAGACGATGATGGGTTTTATTCAACAGATTAATTTTTAATATAATTGTAGGGGCGGCAACCTGCCGCCCGTTGTTTGTTACGAATACAGCAAATGGGCGGCAGATTGCCGCCCCTACAGTTTTTTATCTAAATAAATGAACCTTACTCTTTTAACCGACCTCTACCAACTAACTATGGCAAACGGCTATTTTCTTTCAAACAAACACAAGAAAATGGCCACTTTTGATTTATTTTTTCGAGTTAATTCTCAATTTAACTATGCAGTTTTTGCAGGACTTGAACAAGCAATTGATTATATCCAAAACTTAAAAATAACAAATGACGACATAAAATACCTAAAAAGTCTAAAAATCTTTGATGAAAATTTTTTAAACTATCTAAAGGACTTCAAATTCACCGGCGATATTTTCAGCGTTGTTGAGGGCGAAGTTGTCTTTCCCAGTGAACCGCTTCTTATTGTTCGGGCACCTTTAATCGAAGCACAAATTATTGAGACTGCCCTGCTTAACATCATCGGACATCAAACGCTGATTGCAACAAAGGCATCAAAAATTGTCCATGCGGCAGGAGAAAAAGAAGTCTATGAATATGGTGTCAGGCGGGCACATGGCTCATCCAGCGGAATTTATGGGGCAAGAGCGGCAATCATCGGAGGCTGCAAAGGCACTTCAAATGTTCTCTCGGCAAAATTATTTGACCTAAAAGCAATAGGAACAAACTCGCATTCATGGGTTGCATCATTTGCTAGCGAATTAGAGGCATTCCGAGAATTGGCAAGAATTTATCCCGATAGATGTATGCTGCTCGTTGACACCTATGACACGCTCTCCAGCGGCGTTCCGAATGCTATCAAGGTTTTTGAAGAACTGCGAGAAAAAGGTCACAGACCTTTAGGAATAAGGCTTGACAGCGGAGATTTGGCTTATTTATCAAAAGAGGCAAGAAAAATGCTTGATGAAAAAGGCTTTCAAGACACCATCATCTTTGCCTCAAACGACCTTGACGAGGAGATTATTAGTCAACTTCATATGCAAGGAGCGTGTATTGACTCATATGGCGTTGGAACAAAGTTGATAACAAGTTATGACTCCCCTGCTCTCGGCACTGTCTACAAACTGTCTGAAATTGACGGTGTTCCAAAGATGAAATTCTCCGACCAATTTTTCAAAATGACTAATCCGGGTTTAAAAAAAGTTGTGAGGTTATATGACAAAGACAATAAAAAATCTATCGCCGACCTTATTATGCTTGATAACGAAAAACTCTCAACTCCTTTGACACTTAGGCATGAGACCGAAAAATGGAAAAGTGTGACACTTGACAACTTCACTTCAAGAGAACTGCTCATTCCGATTTTCAAAAGCGGAAAATTAGTTTACACAGTTCCTTCCGTTTCAGAAAGTGCTAAAAAACTAAAAGACGAATTAGAAAATTTCTGGGATGAGTATAAGAGAATATCAAAACCGCATATATATAAAGTAAATGTGAGCGAAGGGCTAGGCGGGTTAAAACAAACTTTAATTGAGAAGAGTAAAAGTTAAAAGGTAAAAAGTGTTGTTAGGTAGTTTTTTAAATTTATTAACAACAAAATTATTTTTGACCTTATTTTTTATCTTTTACTTTAATATTTTTATGTCAAAACACAAACATCAAGACACTACTATAGCCGAATTAACACGGCAGTATGAAGATGCTCTCGCAGAACAACGAGAGCGGATTTTTAGTTTAAAAAATGAGTTGGTTCAAAAAGAGAAAATCATTTCTTCTTTTCAAGAAAAGAGTGACCTTATTCAAAAAGCAATATTAAATGCCGTCACAAAAGCCGAAGAAATTGAAAGTCTATCAATACAAAAGTATGAGCAGGAAATGGCACAACTAAAAGCGTTCCATGAAAAGTGGCTGGGATACTACAATCGCATAATAAGAGATTATCCGCTTGATGACAACCTCATTCAAGCCGAAAAATTCAACAAGCAATTACAAAACATATTCAAACTGACAGATGAGAAGTCTCCTAAAAAGACAATGAGTGAAGTGGAAAAAACTTATGCCGAAGAAATGTCACGACTAGGGAGAGCAAACATGAAAACTGAAACAGAACCTCAATTCAACCCACTGGACAAAATTAAAACCTACCTTTCAAAAGAAGAAAAGGCAGTCACTTCTTCTAGTCCAATATCACCTCAAAAAGATTATCTCGACCGCTCACCGGCAGGCTTTTCTTTTGAGGAAGCCCAGAACCCGAAAGAGGATTTGGAAACAATCATGAAGCAATTGGGATTGCTTGAAGATTAGGCAAAATACTAAATTCAGCATTTGAATTTTTCATCAATCAGACAACAAACAACTGTCCCAATTTGTCGAGTGGACAGTTTTTTCTTTATACAAGGGCATTTTTTCTTGCTTACAAGAGAAAAAAGTGCGACAACGACAAAAGGTTTACTTCGTGAAAGCCTTGTCGCTCGGTTATGGACAAGCACGATTGATTGTTCACAACTCTCACTCCTCATCTTGACAAACCACGCCCTTGGGGGCGTAAAGACTTAGACTTTGGTGAGTTATAAAAAAACACCCCATGGAAGAGGTGTTTTGGGTGGGGTTTGTTTTAGTTAAGCCTTAATTTTCATTGACTTCTGCAATATCAATATCCATACGAATTAGTACAAACTCATAAAAATCACCCATTTTCGCCTCGACTGGAAGTGGTTCACCATAATCAAATACAATACCAAAAACTTTCATAATATTTTTGTCCACATCAATTATTTCAGCTACAACTCTATAATCATAGCCATATTTGCGAAGTTTTTTAAGATAGTATTCATTTTTTTTTGCTTTTTTAATGTTGCGTGAT
>WRAY01000028.1 GCA_009779975.1 Bacillota bacterium
CTTAATAATTGCTTGTCTTACGGCTCGCAAAGACGAAAACCGCTCGTTTCTCGTCTTTGCGAGCCCTACCTTAGTAAATATTTTTGTTTAGATTGTGGGCAAAGCATTTCCAGTGAGAACCAATTTTTTTTCTGCTTCTTACCATCCACTCTTGCTGAACAATGCCTACACTACTAGGGAGCATGTAGGAGCGAGTAGTGCAAACTCAAAAAATATAATCGTTAAAATGACTGTGCTTTATAACTAAAAACATTAACCTTTTTAAAAATTCTATATCTGCGGCAGCGATATATTAAATCTATTTCATTTTCAGTCAAGCCGCTTTGTTCAGCGGCTTTTTTTCTTAAATCTGAAATAATAGCAGAGTCTTTATCGGTAATATTTTCAGTATCAACTCTTTTATTATGCAACTCAAAAAGAGCATTGCAATATTGTGTAAAATAAGTTTTTTCATTTTCCATGAATATATTATATAGAACTTAAAGTGCTAAGTCAAGCGTTTTAGAGCATTTTGTGCTAAAATATTTTTATGGAAAGATTAAAAGAACTTCGTGAAGAAAAAGGATTGTCTCAAGTTGAACTTGCAAAATTAATGGATATTAAACAAAGGACAATAAGTCACTATGAAAAAGGGGAAAGAGAACCAGACTTTCAAACCCTAAAAAAACTCTGTGATTTTTTTGGTGTCACAGCAGGCTATCTTTTGGGCTTTGAAGAGTTTTAATTTAATATTCATTTTATTTCCAATTTTCAAAAGTCAATTTATTGTCTATAATTATTACAAAGGAATTTTAACCCATGAAGAAAATTTATATTGTGACCGGTGCTACCGGTTTTATTGGCAGCACTATTGTTAAAAAATTGATTGAACAGGATGAAGAGGTCGTTTTGTTTTGTCAAAGCGAAAAAAAATATAATGAGGTTTTTGCAAATTTCAAAGATGACATTAGGCATATTGTTTTTGGTTGCGTGACAAATCCGGAAAAAGTTGAGGAATTATTTGCTTTTCATTCATCAATCACCAACTGTCAATTCATAGTCATTCATGCCGCAGCAGTAATCTATCTCGGAGAAAAAAGAAGACTTGTTCAAAGAATGAGGGACATTAATATAAACGGAACTAAAAACATAATAAACGCTTGCATAAAACACAATGCCCGTCTTATTTATATTTCATCTGTCCATGCTTTGCCTGAGCCTGAAAGGATTGAAATAAGAGAAACCACAAACTTTTGCGAAAGAGCAGTTCCGGGGTCTTATTCGAAAACAAAAGCAATCACAACAAAAATGGTTTTTGAGGCGGTGAAAAACGAAAACTTGGATGCTGTCATCGTTCATCCTTCGGGAGTAATCGGACCAAATGACCCGTCGAACACTCAAACAACCTATATGGCGAAAAACTTCATGGCAGACCGCATTAATATCGGCATGAAAAAAGGCTATGATTTTGTCGATGTCAGAGATGTTGCAGACGCAATAATTAATGCCGTCGAAAACGGCAAAAAAGGAGAGAACTACTTTCTGACAAGCGGATTTTTCTCAACCATAGAGGTTCTTAACTTCATGGCAAAAGCCGCCGGCAAGAAAGAAATCAAAAGACAAGTCCCTTATTGGGTTGCTGTTGCGGGGCTTCCTTTCTTGAGTTTTTGGTTCAAACTCCGAAAAAAAGACCCCCTCTTCACCTATGAACAACTTCGCATAATGAAAAAAGACATTCGTTTTTCAAACCAAAAAGCAAAAGACCATCTAGGCTTTTCTCCTCGAAAAGTAGAAGAGAGTCTGAAAGACTTGATAGACGATTTAAAAGAAAAGAAAGTTTAAATGAAATGAAAAGAAAAGCAAAAGGTGAAATGTAGAAAGTGAGGATAAGTGTTTTTTAGAACTCTAAACAAATGGTGGGTGCTAAATCATGGTTGCAGAATATTGTGAATAACATATTTTTGTAGGGGCAGACGGGTCAGTCGGCCAATATAAAAAAACGCTCAATTCAGGTGTCCGAGGGCATTCGCTTCTACGATTTATTTTTTTGTTACTTTGTAGGGGCGTTCACTTTCCGCTCAAACTTAATAATATTGTGCGGGGGAATGATTTCTATAAGGCACACTTGAAGTTAGCAGAAAAAATTAACAAAGTGGGTGTGCTTGACGCAAAAGATGCGGGCGGCAGGTTGCCGCCTCTACAATAAAATAAAATTCTTTTGAATGCGTATCCTAGCAACAAATATATTCTTTGTTGAACAGAACTTGTTAAAATACTGTAGGGGCGATTAGGCATTTCGCGGTCTGCGACTAATCGTCTGTACAATGTGAAACGACAATCACAAACCAACAAAAAATAACGAACCAATCAAATTTATGATGAGAGTTTTTTGTGCAACTCGTAGTTTTGACGGTTTGTTCTAGTCTTAACAGAACCTAACAAGAGTGTTGAAAACACTTGACAAACCGGTTTTTTTAGGGTATACTACTATTAATTATGGACGGATCCGATATAGGAATATTAATTGCAATTATCGCTTTAATTTTTTTGTCGATATTCTTTTCGCTTGCCGAAACGAGTTATTCGACTGCAAATAAAGTGAGGCTAAAGACTCTTGAGGCACAAGGAAAAAAAAGAGCCACGAGAGTTTTAAAAATTTTGGAAAAATACGACAGGGTAATCTCAACTATCATCGTCGGAAACAACATAGTTGCAATTGTTGCTTCTGCACTTGGCACGATATTTTTCACGAGTATTTTGAACATTGACCCGGCACTTAGTGTTCTAATCGCAACGATAGTCATTACATTTTTGATTGTTTCATTTGGCGAGATTATTCCAAAATCAATCGCAAAAGAACATCCCGAGAAAATAGCGATGGGAATTCACCCTCTCGTTATGCTTTTCTACTATATCCTGCTCCCAATCAATATGTTCTTTGCAGTTTTGAAAAAACTAACAACTAAAATTTTTAAGTTGAAAAATGAAGAAAAAATTGATGCGGAAGAATTGAAAAGTTATGTTGACACTGCTCAAAAAGAAGGCGGTATCACTGAGGATGAGGGAAACCTTCTTCGAAGTGCAATTGAGTTTGATGACCTTGACACTCATGACATCATGACGCCAAGGGTCAATGTTATTGCTGTGAGTATTGAGGCAACAAAGGAAGAAGTTTCAGATAAGTTTTTTGACCATTCATATTCGAGAATGCCTGTTTATAACGGCTCAATTGATGCAATTGTCGGTATTATCCATGAAAAAGATTTTATCCGTCACAAGGACGACAAAAACTTTTCACTCAAAAAAATAATGTCAACGCCTTTGAACTTGCCTGCAAACATGAAAATTTCAGCAGCACTTCGCCTTATGCAAAAGGCAAAAAAACTCCTCGCTGTTATTGTTGATGAGCATGGCGGAACAAGCGGTATTGTGACGATGGAAGACATCATTGAGGAGATTGTCGGCGAAATTTATGACGAGCATGACGAGATTGAAGAGTTGACCAAAAAGATTGACGACAAAACCTATGTTGTTGAAGGGACAGAAAAACTTGACAATTTTTTCGAAAATTTGGAAATGGAGTTGGATGATGAAATTGATTCAACGACAGTAGGCGGTTTTGTTATTGAGATGACCGAAAAATTTCCTATAGTCGGCGAAAATTTCGACTACAAAAACCTAAACTTTGAAGTAATAAAAGCAACAGTGAAAAGAGTAGTCAGAGTGAAGGTGACTGTTAAAGATGAAATTCAAGAGAGTGAAGAAGAGAATTAAGAAATTACAAATAAAAAACTTTAATTTGACCTTATTTATAATTTGTAAACTGTAATTTAATTTAGTTTATTATGAAGCAAACACTAGAGAGAAAACTGGACAAATATATTGTCAAAAAGCCAAAAAAGTGGGCGCATTGGCTGCTTATTTTTATTGTTTTTTGGCGTCTAAAAAGAAAACATAACCTTAAAATTGATTATCAACTTGATATGAGAAAGGAAAAAGAACAATTTCTTCTTCTCTCAAACCATCCCTCAAGGCTTGACCCGTTCTACACATGTCGCGCGATTCAGCCAAAGATGCTAAACATGTTTGCTAATCGCTACTTTTTTCATTGGTGTATTCCCGGATATTTATTAAAACAAGTCGGAGGAATTCCGACAAAACTTTATCAAGCGGATGTCGGAGCATTGAAAAATTTCTATCGCTCTGTTGAAAAGGGCAGGAATGTCGGCATAATGATTGAGGGAATAAATTCTGTCAATGGTGAATATATGGGAATGGCGCAAGGAACGGCAAAACTCGTCAAGAAAATAGGACTTCCCATCATTTCACACCGCATTGACGGAGCATTTTTGACGAATGCAAAATGGCGCAAAGGTGAAATACGAAAAGGAAAAGTAGTCCTCACTGCAAGAAAACTCATTTCAAAAGAGGACTTGGCGAAATTGTCGGTTGAAGAAGTTGAAGATCTTCTAAATAAAGAATTTTATTTTGACGACTTTAAGTGGTCAAAAGAAAACAATATTGAATGGAAGGGGGGAGATCTTGCGACAAATATTAATTATGCCCTCTATTTTTGTCCAAAATGCAAATCTGAATTTGAAATAGTATCCCATGATAACAAAATATATTGTCCAAAATGCGGAAACGGTGCAAGCATCAACAAAGACTACAGCATATCTCCATTAAACGAAGACGACATAATTCCCGAGAGTATATCGAAATGGTATAATCTTCAAAGGGAAGATGTTTTTATTAAGTTAAAATTGATGAATGAAGAAGTAGGGAATAAGGGGAATGAGGATTGTAAAATTAGTCACCAACTAATCGAGTCTGTTCAGTTATTCATGTGGAACAAATCCGGACGAAAAGAAGTTTGTGTTGGCGAAGGGACTTTGACACTTGACAAAGATTATTTATCCTACATATCCGAAAAAGGACATGAAGTTTCCTTACAAATTCCTTTAAAAAATGTTCCTGCCGTTCCGCTAAACTACAACGAAGGAATAGAAATATTTCACGGCGAACACTATCTTTTCAAATTCAAAGACAACCCATTGCATTCAACAAAATGGGCAATAATAATTGAACAGAATTTCAAATTAATCCACGCAACTGCATAATTCACAATGATTGTTGAATTATTGTTCACTTTTTGCTTTGCGAGCATAACTACAAACTTTTTTCAAAATATTATGATTGCGGCATGTGGAAATAAGCAGCAGTTCATTTTCTGTCAAACCGCTTTGTTCGAGAGTTTTTTTGCGTAATTCTTGTGAAAAAATGGCTTCCTCTTCAGACACATCGTCAATGTTAAGTCCTCTGCAATGCCATTCAAAATTTAGATTACAGTATTGGGTTAAATAAGGTTTTTGTGTTTTCATATTCTATATTATAGCGTCTCAATACGAGACTTGTCAAGCGTTTTGTCTCACTTTGAGACAAAATATTTATATGAAAAATGAAAAGATAAGACTTAGAGAATTGAGAGAAGAAAAAAACTTAACTCAATTGCAATTGGCAAAAGAACTTGGTTTTAGTAGAAATACGATAAGTCAATATGAAACAGGGACAAGAGAGCCGGATATAAAGACTATCAAAAAATTATGTGATTTTTTTGATGTTTCTGCGGATTATCTTTTAGGTTTTAAAGAATTTTAAATGAGACAAAATATTTGTATGGAAAAAATAAAAACAAGAATAAGAGAACTTAGAGAAGAAAAAGGTTTGACTCAGGAACAACTTGGCGAAGAGATAGGCTTTCGCTCAAATACAATAAGTCAATACGAAACAGGAGTTTTAGAACCTAATCTTCAAACTATCAAAAAACTGTGTGATTTTTTTGATGTTTCTGCGGACTATCTTTTAGGCTTTAAAGAATTTTAAATAGAGACAAAATATTTGTATGGAAACAATAGCAGCAAGAATTAAAGAATTAAGAGATGAAAGTGGATTGTCGCAAGAGCAACTTGCGAAAGAAATAGGGGTTAACCGCAGAACAATCAGTAATTATGAAAGTGCAGTAAGAGAGCCTGACATCCAAACCATAAAAAAATTATGTGATTTTTTTAAAGTAACAGCAGGTTATCTTTTAGGATTTGAGGAGTATTAATCGTAGGGGCGGGCATTGACCGCCCGCACCATATTAAAAACGCTCATCATAACACAATCCACATTCGGGCGCCCCTACAGGGAATTTCCTAAAAAAATACAATACAATTCTATTCGTTGTGTCATGTGTCAATAGAAAACCCACGCAACCTCAAAATGATTTTCCTAAAAAAACTAAAAATGAAAATTATGGACCCGCCGAATCCAGATGAGATTGTTCTCAAAATCGGCAAAAAGAGTATCATTTTGGTGGTCGGTTTTTTGCTTGCGATTATTTTGGCTGTCGGGATTTTGACTTATGTTGTTCAGCCCGGGACATTTGAAAGGGGATTTCATTCTGACGGCAGGGAATATATTGTTTATGGTTCGTTTGTTAATTTGCCCTATAGTTCGATACGCCTTTCTCCATGGCGTTGGATAACCGCTCCGTTTGAAGTTCTTTTCATGGATGGTTTTGGAATAATTCATGGATTAATTGCTTTCATTTTAATAGCAGGCGGAGCATTAAATATCGTCATAAAAAGTGACGGAATGAAAGCGCTCATGACCGTTTTAGTCAAAAAATTTAAAAGGGCGAAATACTCTCTAATTTGGGCAACAACATTATTTTTCATGCTGTTTGCAGCATTTTTCGGAATTTTTGAAGAGGGAATAATGCTGCTTCCCATGATGTTAATCCTTGCAAAATTCATGGGTTGGAAAAAAGATGTCGGCTTAATGATATGTTTGCTCGCACTCGGTGTTGGATTTATGATGGATTTGACAAATCCATTTACTATTGGGCTTGCTTCCGAAATTGCCGGAGTTTCCGTCATGGAAGGAATATGGTTTCGCATTATCGGTTTTTTAATACTTTGGGTTGCAACTTCATGTTTTATTGTTTGGTATGCAAAAAGAAAAGGCAAAGGTGAAATTGCAGGCGGCGGGGGACTTGCTTCAAAACTGGGTTTAATTCATCCTGTCCACAACGACACATCAAGAACAACTCTTTTCGTCTTGACAAAAGAAAACAAAAGAAAATCAAGAATATTCGGCGTCTTTTTTCTCTCACTTCTTATTGTCATGATTGTTGCGGGAGCAGTTCCTTTTTTCTCAGGATTTTTAATCGAAATAATTGCAGGTGCGTTTTTAATCGGGGCTTTCACCGCCGGAATGCTGGTCATAAAGAGTTTAAAAAAAGTAGGACGATATTTTTTGCAAGGCGTCATTGCCATGAGTCCTGCGGTTTTCATCATAATGATGGCACAAGCAATAACCTATATTGCTCATCGCGGACAAATCATCGACCCTTTAATTTTCAATCTTTCAAACGGATTAAGCGATGTCAGCCCCTACACTGCCGCAATAACGGTTTTCGGCATAGTCATGCTGACAAACTTTTTCATTCCCTCAGGTTCTGCAAAAGTAATGCTGCTCATGCCGCTCCTTATTGCAATCAATCTGCCATTGACTTATCAAGTTATCATACTCGCATTCATATTTGGCGATGCATTCAAAAATGTCATTTTCCCTGCAAACCCACCATTACTCATAGCCCTAGGCATAGCAAATATGCCCTATGGCACATGGTTCAAAAAAACAATCCTCTTTCAACTGGCAATAACAACATTTTTAATAGGCTTTTTAATGCTTGCGGTTGCTATTGGATATTAGATTTAAAATGGAGAGTGAAAAGTATGGGGCTGTCTCAATAATGACGAGACAATTTCTTTTTTGTGATTAAATTGTAGGGACGCCCGCCCCTACAATTTTTAATCTTCCTATAATAAATTGCATTTCGTGAGGCAGTCCAGATGTTGTCGCAAAAATGTCCTTGCAAGCAAACATTTTTGCTCCTAGTATAAATTATTTTTCACTTTTTTTAATCGGCAAAACACTTTAACAATACTTTTCATTTTTAACTCTTTACTTTTCACTTTTATCTGCACATACTATTCCAATGAAGAAACTCTTTAAGGGTGCTGCATTTATTGGAATTGTCACTGTTGTTTCGAAGATGATAGGGGCGTTTTATCGTATTCCGTTAACTAATATTATTGGAGCGGAAGGAATTGGGATTTATCAAATGGTGTTTCCGTTATTCAGTGTTTTGTTCACAATTTCAGCAGGAGGCATTTCAGGGTCGATTGCAAAATCTGTGAAGATAAGATTTGACAGGGGAGACGAGAAAGGAGCAAGACAAGTTTTTTTTGTTGCACTTTCAACCCTTACTGTTTTCGCCTTAATTTTCACTCTTTTTATTGTTTTGATGAGAGAGAGGCTTGCTTTCATTCAAGGAAATTCTTCTGCTTCGCTTCCTTATCTTGCAATTGCTCCCGCACTAATTTTTTCTTCCGTAATCGCATGTTTTCGGGGCTATTTTCAAGGACGGCAAAATAATCTGCCATCCGCTTCGTCAATGCTGATTGAACAATTTGTGAAATTAGGACTGGGACTTTTTTTGGCAAGGTATCTTTTGCAGTATTCACTTTCTTTTGCAGTATTCGGTGCTTTAATGGGGGTAGCATTGGGAGAGTTAGTTTCTTTGCTTTCATTGCTTGCAGTTTTTTTGGTTCAACATTTTCGCTACAAAAAAAGAACAGTGATTAAATTAGGGAGAAGGGAGAAGGGAGAAGGAAATAGGGAAATTGCAGAAGCGAACATTGTTCGGTCAGGGCTGAGTTTTGAACAAAGCAGCAGGCGGTCAATGACCGCCCCTACAAGCACCGCCTCAAAAAATCAAAACGACTCTAACAACAATTCCTCATTCCTCATTCCTCACTCATCATTGATTGCACAATCTTTCCTCGCCCTAAGTCTATCACCCTTAACCTACAAACAAAGAAACACTCAACCCATCTTAAAAGAACTTTTTTCCTCTGCTGCTCCTTTGATTTTTGCTTCGCTCATTATGCCGTTTGTTGCGTTCATTGACAGCATAATGGTCATCAATATTTTGACATCCAGCGGGGCGGCAACTTCCGATGCAACGGCGATGTTCGGGCTTTTGAATGGTCCGATAAATTCACTTATCAATATGCCTTTGGTCATAACATTCGCTCTTTCAACGACGCTTGTTCCAAAAGTCAGAGATTGTTTAAAAGAAGAAAAACCAATCTGCGAAAATGTTGGAAAACATCTAAAGTTCAGCATAATCATCTCAATCCTTGCTGTTCTTATATTGGGTATTTATGCCCATTCAATCCTAAACACCATCTACTATCAAGGCTTGACCTCTTCTCAAATTCGTCTAGGAGCGCTTCTTCTCAGCGTTAAAAGCGTTGCAGTGTTCTATGTCGCTTTAATTCAAATTTCATCAGGTGTCCTAGAGTCTGCAAATCTTTCTCACAAAGGCGCAAAAAATCTTCTTCTCGGAGCAGTTCTCAAAATTATTTTAACGCTTATTCTCTTGCCGTATATCGGCGTTATTGGCGCAGTTGTCGGAACTGTCGCATGTTTTTCACTGACTGCAATACTCAACATAATCGTCATGAAAAAGCATGTCAAATTTAACCTTAAAATCCGTGAAGTCATCATAGCCCCACTTCTTAGCGGTATTATTTTTGCGCTTATCAGTGTTTTTGCGGTTCGTTATCTTCCGCAGTTTCTCCCCTCAACAATTGCTCTTTTAGTCTCGCTAGTAATTGGCGGATTGGTCTATGTTGCTTGTCTTTTCCTGTTTCGTGCAATAAAAAAACCTGAAATAATAAATTTGGTCAAAAAACAAAAAAAGTAGATAAGCATATCTACTTTTTTTATAAAGTTTTATGGTATCTTAATTGACACAACTTGGTGTTATTAAAAAAAAGGATGCCAATATCTAAGCGCTATTTCAGTTATGCAGAAAATCTTTTAAACATTTCAATTAAGAAGTTGTAGTGATTTAGCATGCAGTCAAGTTGCTCGTCACTTAAAACACTGCCCAGACTGCTTGAAAGCCATGATAAATAAGAGTTCCATGCCAGTGATAAAACTTCTTTTCCTGTTTCAGTCGGTTCAATATATACCGTTCGATGGTCATCACTTTTTTTAAATCTTTTAACAAAATTAACTGCTTCTAACTTATTCACTAAACGAGTTGTTTGACACGGCATTAGCAAATTATACTCAGCGAAAGATGAAAGAGACAGAGGTATGCCTCCTTTTATAAATTTGTCAAAGACATACATTTGTGCATAGGAGAGTCGTGCTTTTTTTAGGAGTTGCGGTTTTTCATATGGAGCGTTTGCATAAAAATAGTTATTGTAAAATCGATAGTAACTGGTGTTTTGCCAAAATTCTTCGTGGGCTGATAAGGGAGACGGATTTCTTTTTGCAAGTATTTTAATCTTTTCATGCATATCAATAATAAAAGAGACAGCATTGGCAATTATTTTTAATTCATCTTTAGAATATGTTTTTAGCAGGGTGTCTTCATACCAAACCAAAAATTCTTTGGTTGCTATTTTAATTTTGTCATATGCCATAGGTGTCAGACGAACATAAATGGCTCTTTTGTTGTCGTTTTCACTAAAGCGTTCCGTTAAATATAAAGATTCTAACTTATTTAATAATCTCACCATATTAGGAAGTTTAAAAGGAAAAAAACCGGCAAGTTTATAGAATTGTTGTTTCCCGAGTTGAAACAATATATTCATTGCGGAAATATCAAACAAAGTCAGTTCTTTTATGCCGAAAGACGCCACCATCTTTTTGAAAAAGGGTTTTCGATGTTCGTTATAAGTATCCGAAAATTTTTCAGCACTCTCATATAGTTTTTCAAAAAATTCTTTATTTTTCATTTTCTTAATCCTTTTTCATTAGTCAAAAGCATCGGTAGTATATTTTCAGTATATCAAATTTATCAAGTTTTTACAATCAATTAATCTTTATTGAAAAAATTTTCTTATTAATTGTCATAAAAAATTCATAAAATTCTTTTGTAAAAAACGCTTGACAAACACAATATATATATGGTATTATAACATATATGAATTCATTTTCGCAAATGAATTCACCATGAAAAATAAAAAAACTTCAAAAAATGTCACAATTAATTGCAAATTAATCTTTGCAAAAACATTGTGACAAAAGCGTCTTTAGACGCAAAGGAGAAAAAAATGAAAAAAATCATTTCAATGAAAAAACTATTGACAGTTTTGTCTTTGGTTTTTGTCTTGGCGGCACTATCTGTTTTTGCATTAGTCAGCCAAATGGGAAGGCAGGGCATTGTTGTTGGGGCACAAGCGCCTACTGCCGCAACGATAACTCTCTCCGAAGAAGGAGGAGAAATTGAAGTCAGCATTATATATAATCAACAAATGGAAAGCGTGACGGTCAGTTTCTTTGATGTAGGAGAAGGAGAAACTGTTTATGTTGAAGATGGCGAATCGGTTTCCATCGGCACTGAATTGACCATTTCATGGGAAGCGAATGAAGATTTTGTCGGTATTCTCTATGAAAACAATGTTAGACATGTCTATGACGGAGGCAACAGCCACAGATACAGCGTGCCTTTATCCGATGACTTTTTGGATGAAGTTCAAAACATTGAAGTTGTTGCAGATGACGACCTTATTTTTCAAATAAGACTTTACAACAGAAAAATGATAGAAGACGGCATTGAACTGATGGACTTTTTGAAAGAAGTTGAAGATGAAATGGATCATCATTTCAGACTTGATTTTACTACTCCTGATAATGCGGCAAATCCCAATCCAGTAGGTTTTTATTTCACTCCGGAGTATTTTGGTTTTCGTTCATTCCGTGTTTTAATGTTCGGAACACTTTTTAACACTAATCTTGCACCAACAGTTACTCATCCAACAAGAATATTTCCAACTAATGCGGCGGCGGATTTATGGCTTGCGGATCAGACTGTTGCCATACGCGGTGAGAGCGTTCAAAGAAATAATATTATTTCGCGCGGACATGATTTTAACTGGATATTAATGAATTTGCTTGCTTATGGGGCTCCGACGGCAATTGGTGAAATGGTCAATGATGAATTGGTTTTGGATGATTATTTTCAAGAACAATTTGATGCTGTTGAAGCAGAGATTGAAAGAAACCATTTGCGTTTGCATTATGGCCCCGAGGCTTTCACAAACAGTTTACCGCCTTATCCTGCTCATGGAAACAGACCGAATGTTGTTCGAACTAACAGGGACAATCCGTTCATGCTTGCCCGTTTTGTTAATGTGGTAGGGACAGGGGCGCATCAAACAACAATTGCTCATCAGGGTATCGGCGGAATAACCGCATCAGTTTTCCAATTCCGCATGTTTGGATGTGAAAACTGGTCAAGAGCGGCGGCATCAAACAGAAACCCTTTTGCTCCCGCTGCTGAAACAAACCGAGTGAGAATTGCCAATCTTGGGAATTCTCCGGGAGTTGCTGTTGCATCACTCTTGGATTATCACGAATATTTTGCTTTTGGAAACAGAGCAGGTGCGACTGATTGGGCAATTGCTCCTGCTTCGCGCGGTGTGACTGCAATGATGCGTGCATTTTTTGCGGACACTCCATGGGCAGCAAGACCAGCAGTTAACGCAACCCACAATACTTTTGCGCTTAGTTTGAGAACTCTTATGGAAGAGAACGGCTGGACTGGTTTAAGTACTGTTGCTCAATTAGAAACAGGCGGAGCAAATAATCGTTCAAGTTTTATTAACATGATGGGCTCTGTTCCGAGTTCTGCAGGGAATCAAGGTGTTAGCATTGTTATTTTCACTTCTGTAGAAGAGGCTCAATGGTTTCATGAATCTCGAATAAATCAAGGTGGAACGCCATTGATTGAAACAGGAGCGGGAACGGTAAATTCAAGTGTTTCAAGACGAGTTGGTAATGTTGTTGTCTTTAACAATGTTGCCACAGGTGCCAGCGGTGCAACTCCTACTCATCTGGGTGTTGCAAGAATTATTCCTTTGCTTGGTCAAATGGGACTTGACATAACAGATGTTGCACCGCTTGAAAGAACTGTTTATTTGAGTGGATTTAACAACGGCACAACCGAAGTCGGACTAAATGACTATGTTACCGATATGTGGGTTTATGTTCGTCCTTTCGGAAACACAACCGATGAAAATGACACTCTTATAACAAGCGGAACAACAATCAGTGCAGATTCACAAATAGTTGTTTATTGGCAAATGCCGCTTTATCATGTTCCTACTCAAGTAAGGATAAACAATGCTATTGCGGCAGGTCCCAACACCGGTAACAATATATTTGCTCAAGGAATAACAAATTTGGGCGATGGAACATTTAGAGCAGTCTTAAACGCATGGGCGTTTTCAATCGGACCTATAGCAACTTTAGGAGATATGCGAATTGCTATAACTATTCAAAACAGAGGTATCGGTGTTTCAACAACACAATCTCCGCAAGTTGACAACATTGAAATAAGAAGAGATATCGGTAATGCTGTTGTTGACTTTACTCCAGGAACCGCAGTTAATTTACCGCAAGGAACGCTTTTGACAGTTCGTTGGACTGTTGATGCGGGTTATGCTCCAGTTTTGAGAATGGCGGCTACTCAAGCGGCGGCAAACACTGCTGCCCCATTGGATTTAATTGGAAGAATAACCGGAACAGGGATTGCTTCAGACCCTTTTGTTTTCACTTATCGTGTTTCAGGGGCTGCTGTTTGGTTTGCTTTTGGTGCCGAAGAACTAGTGGATTCTGAGATTGAGATAATTGAGCCTCAAGAAGGGCTTACTAATTTCACCGTCACTCAACCCGGTGATCCTAATCCTGAGGTTGTTGAGGATGGCGACACGGTTGATATCGGAACTAATCTTTCGATTAACTTCACTGTGCAAAACGGCTTTGCGGCATTCTTAAGTGTCAACGGAGTGCGTGTTGACAGGTTCACTCAAGGAGCACATACTCATGTTCACACTGCAACTACTCCTGTCACAAGAATTGAAATAGTAACCGTTGAAGTAACAGAAAGAGTTAATATCATTGTTCCTAATGGTGTGACGGCTCTTATCACTGCCGATTATAATGGTTTTATTTTCACGGTTCAAAACGGCGATTATGTTCCTTACGGCACAATCTTGACTATCACTTGGAATGCAGGTCAAAATAATATAGGCTTGCTTTATGTCGGAGGTGAACGATTTGTCTATGGCGGCGGAGACGAACATAGATTTAATAGTGATTTTGCTGCTGATTTTGCATCGGAAAATCCTGTTTTAGCGTTTGTTATCACAGCAAACATGAGTTTTGAAATAAGACTCTACAACAGAAGAATGATAGTTGAGGGTCTTGAACTGATGGAATTGCTCGCTGACTTTGCTATTTATGCAGAAGATCCGGCATTCTTCAATATAAATTTGAGGGACTTTGAAATTATTCCGACTACCGGAAATATTCAGGAGCATTTCTTATTTAATTTCAATAATGCAATTTTATTCGGAACTGCGTTCACTTCTAATCCTTCTGTAGTGAGATTTTTCTCCGGTAATATCCCGGCGCATGAATTCACTATAGCACCGGGCAACACCGGTTTCCACAGACACAACAATATAGTTCATCGCGGCGGAGACGGCGGATGGGTTATCATTAGTATGTTAGAGAACGGAGCGCCGACTCGTATCGGTGAAATGGTTAATGGTGAGTTAGTTCTGTTTGCTTCTTATCAGCAGCAATATGATGAACTAAGGGCAGAACTCGAAAGACATCATTTCCAACTTGTGAAAATGCCGACACTATGGTATCATTCTCATCTTGATATTGTGACCCCTTCAGTAAATCGTGATTCACCGTTTATGCTTGCAAGAGCCGTCAGAGTTGTCGGAGCAATAAACGGTGTGTTTTCAGAACATTTCCATGTAACCAATGCATCAGGCGATCAAGGATTTATGGGCGTAAACAGCGTTCCGTTTTCATTCAGAATCGTCGGAAATGAAGATTGGGCAAGGTCAATGTCTATTTTGCAGAATGGTGTCGGAACAAGCAGTTTGAGAGGTTCTCCTTTCAATGTTCCCGGACTTCATGAACTATATGGAAATGCATGGGCAGTCGGAACAAACCCTTCTCACTGGCATAATAACATTGCATTCGGAGCAAGAAGCGGCGGAACAACTGTCGTTGATAGAAGTGTTTATACTCAAACGATTCCTTTAATTAATGCGATGGAAGCATTTTTTGCAGGCAACCCTATTCCGGATCGTCCGAGAGTTGAGACAGAGCATCAAACACTTGCAAACAATTTGAGAGACCATCTTTTAGCAAATGATTGGACTTCTGCGGTTGTAACTTTGAGATCAAGTTTTGTCAGTGTTTGGGGAAGCATTGGCGGAGAAGATGCGACTGCTCATATTTTCACATCTGAGGCGGAAGCAAGAGCATTCCATGCAAGACCCACAACCACCGGCGGATCTCTTTTGACGGGTGCTCAAACTGCAAGACTTGTTATTGATGAAATTAACAATCGGTATATAGTTGTTTGGAATCATCCTTTGACTGCTGCAAGAATGCTCAATGCATTAAGGGCAGTCGGTGTTAATGTTGACAGCGATGTTATTCAGCAGCAAACTATCACTATGCCTGCTGCCGGCGGGGCACTGGCATCAATCTCAGCGACCGGCCGCAGAGCAGGAAGCACTGTTCCTGTTGCTGTTGCAAGCGGTGAAAATGTTTATATCGGAACAATTTTAACTCTAACATGGACAGTAACAGAGCATTATATGGTTCAGCCCAGAGTTAACGGAGCAATTCCGGGCGCTGCAATCGGATGGCAAATGTCTGAAAATTCAGGAGTTTTCACTGCAACATTTAATGTTCTTATCACACCATCCGGCTATACTAATATTACTTTCGATGTCGTTCAAAGAGCAATCACTATCGGTTCAGATCCAGAGATCACGGCAACAGTTACCCGTCTTTATGATGGAAACAATATTCCTGTTGTTTCCGGAACAAATATTCCTCATGGTTCACTACTCACTATAACATGGAGTGTTGAAGACGGATATGCTTCTTTCCTCTATATTAACGGAAACGAAGTAACAACCGGTATAACAGGAGCGGGAACAATCGCAAATCCGTTTGTTGCAACCCACAGGGTGACGGCAAATACGGCAATTGTTGTGTATTCTTCAAACTATCAAGCAGACAGAGATGCGGTTAACAATGTTATAGGATTAATAAATGACTTGCCGTCCCTTGCTAATTTGGTGCTTGCAGACAGAGATGTCGTAATGGCTGCTTATGCGGCATTCACCGCTCTCCGTCCGACACTCAGAGAGGAAGTCACAAACAGACAGTTGTTACTAGACGCAGTTGCATACTTTACTACTGAATTTACTGTCACTATAACAAGTGCGGCACAAGGTGTAGCACACTTAACGGTTGTTGACGATGGCAATGCAGTTGCAACAGGAGAGAGCGTTTTTCGTTTCGCCGAATTAACAATCACTTTCAGAGCATCTTTGGGATATGAAGCGGAATTGTTGGTTAACGGCGTAGTCAGAACTCCGACAATTGAAGGTGCAAACCTTGTTTATGTCTTTGGACCTGTTAATGCTAATGTCACTATTGAAGTCAGAACATTCAGACTTGTTACTGTCAATGTTATGCAAGAAGTGGGCATTCAAAGCGTGACTGTAACGAGAGCAAGAAATCAAACCAATCTTTCTTTGGGTGAAAATCAAGTAAGAGCAGGAGAAATTCTGCATATATCTTGGGTTGCACATGAAAATTACATTGGATTATTGCGCGGAATAACCCCGACAGGCTTTACTCCGATATTACATCTTTTGCCGGGTGCCGGTTATATAGAGGCAGTTGAGATAATTAATTTCACGATTAGTGTTGTTGCAAGGTCTTTATCTGACTTTAATCGTCGTGAGGAAATGGATGCTGAGTTTAGATCTCTGGGTCTTAACATACAATCCGATATGTTCAGAAATCATTTTAACTACTTTGGTCTTCGTGTGTACGGAACTATTTTCGGACGCACCATGGGTCTTACTACTATTGACTTTGTTCGAACAGAAGAACTTGCGATTGAATGGTATGAAACAGGCGACATAAGAGTAGGAAATGTTCTCATTTGGGGTGACAGTGAATTCGGCAGATGGTTTGTTTCAACTGCTTTAGTTCACGGAACTGCATTTGCCGCAACAACTGTTCAAATTGAGGCACTCAATCCGACAAACGCATTAACACTTGCTGATGAAACTCGTGTTTTAGCAGCGAGAGCGGCTTTCAATGCATTAACTGATGCTCAAAAAACTGCATTTGATAGCGATGTCTATGCAATTTTGACAGCGGCAGAAGCAAGAATTAACACCTTAAGAGCAAGTCAAGTCGAAGGATTGATTAATGCTTTGCCTGAATACAGCCAAGTCACAGCGGTGCATGGTGTGGAAATTGCTGCGGCAAGAGCGGCATTTGAGGCTTTGACCGATACTCAGAAAGCGCTTGTGACAAACCTTGCGCGCTTAATAGCGGCTGAAGGAGCAATAGATCAACTATCTGCAGAAAGAGTTATCAACCTTATTGCAACGCTACCTGCGGCAAATGATGTAACCACAGCCCACAGAGCATTGATAAATCTAGTCCGCAGTGAATTTAATGCTTTGACCGAAGCACAACAAAAACTTGTGACAAATCTTGCACATTTGGAGGCGGCGGAAGATGCTTTGTATGCAATTGACAATCCGCAACAAGATTTAGCGGCAGCAAGAGCGGCGGCAGTAACATTATTCACAAATGCATTTAATGCGAGATTTGATGAAAACGACTACAGAGGCGCACAATGGACTGTCCTTGAAGGATTGAGAGATGCTCAAATCAGTGCGATTAATGTAATGAACTATGCAACAGCAAGCACTTTCACAATGGAAGGTTTCAACTGGACAGCGTTTGATGCAATTCTGACTGATGATGAAATGACTCTTAATGAAACCCATGCGGCAAATCATGCAGCGGCACAAACTGCTATTGACAACTTGATTGCGGCAATTGCCGGAACAAATGCGGTTGCAATAACAACAGCGCTTAATGCAATGACTGATGCGGTTTTGACAGCGGACGGAGTCGGAGTATTGAACTTCGGCACTCATGCAAATGCGGTGGCACTAAGGACAGCGGCAAATGCAAGAATAGACTACCTCAATCAAGCAGAAGAAGGCTGCAAAGCAATGAATATCGCAGCATACTCTGCAATCGGTGCAGTCCTTCTTGTTCTTGTCGGTGCGTTAGTTCTTTTCATCGCTGTTAAAAAACGCAAAGAAAATAACTAAAGATGTCTTAATCATTGTTTTTTAATCCAAATCTATAAAATGGTGTTGACTGAAAGGTTGACACCATTTTTTTTGCGTATTTAAAAAAAATGATAAAATAAGTCGACATATTTTTTAGTCAAAATCGCAAGTTTTCTTCAATAACTAGAGGGTAAAAAAAACTGTGTTTTTGACTTAACGAGTCAAAATCGTAAGAATTCTTTAATAAATTGTTTTTTAGAAAAACATTGATTTTGACTTAAAAAGAATTGACATAAGTTTTTGAAAACATTAAAATATAAACTGACAATAAATTAGGAGTTAAAAAATAATGAACAGAAAAAGAATAATCGCGGGCAACTGGAAGATGAATCTGACACAAGAGAGTGCAAAAGAGTTGATGAAAGATGTCATCAAATGGACACCGAAAAATTTGCCGAATGATGTTGATGTCGTTGTGTGTGTTCCGTTCACTTTGCTGTCAACTGTCCATGCAATGACAAAAAACACTCGCATAAAACTTGGCGCTCAAAACATGTCATGGGCGGAAAAAGGTGCGTTTACCGGTGAAATTAGTTCCGAGCAACTAATTGAACAAGGTGTCACCCATGTCATTATCGGACACAGCGAAAGAAGAGAAATGTTTAATGAGACATGCGAAACAGTCAACAAAAAAATAAAAACCGCTTTAAAAAATAACTTAACACCAATCTTTTGTATTGGCGAGAGTGAACAGCAATTTGAAAAAGGCGAAACTAATACGGTTGTTTCTCGTCAAACAAAAAACGGATTAGAGGGCTTAACTGATGATGAGATTAAAAAAGTAATTATTGCCTATGAGCCGATTTGGGCTATTGGAACCGGAAAAACCGCATCCAAAGAAGACGCTCAAAAAGTTATTGCTTTTATCAGAGAGCAACTCCCAAAAGGGGTAAAAGACATAATTCCTATTCTCTATGGCGGCTCAATGAACGCTCAAAATGCAAAAGAATTGCTTGACCAGATTGACATAGACGGCGGACTAATCGGAGGAGCAAGTCTAAAAGCACACGACTTTTTGTGTGTTGCAGGAAGTTGTATTTAGTGATTTGTGATTAGTGGTTGGTGATTTTTATAAATAAAGTTTTCACTATCTATCAATCGCTAAACTCATCAATCACCTCCAAAAAATCGGAGATTTTTAAATGAAAAAAACCTATGCATTAATAATTATGGACGGCTATGCTATGTCGAGCGAGGTTGCCGGCAACGCAATACTAAAAGCAAGAACTCCAAGTCTTGACAAGTATTTCCGCGAATATCCTCACACTCTCTTAAAAGCATCAGGGCGTGCTGTCGGATTGCCGAGCGGAGT
This sequence comes from Bacillota bacterium, assembly GCA_009779975.1. GTDB lineage: Bacteria > Bacillota > Clostridia > Christensenellales > Pumilibacteraceae > WRAY01. The sequence goes on from WRAY01000028.1 coordinate 19,639, forward strand.
CATGGGAAACTCTGAAGTCGGGCATCTAAACATCGGAGCAGGAAGAGTAGTTTATCAAGACTTAACAAGGATTGACAAAGCGATTGAAGACGACGAGTTTGCAAAGAATTCGGCTTTTAAAAAGGCGATGGAAAACGCAAAGAAAAAAGGCGCTGCTCTTCATCTTGTTGGGCTTACTTCTGATGGCGGAGTTCATTCGTCAATAGAGCATCTTTATGCTCTTTTATCTTTGGCAAAAAAAGAAAAGGTGCAAAATGTTCTTATTCATGTCATAACTGACGGAAGAGACACTGCTCCCGACTCAGGGCTGGCATTTGTCGCCGCTCTTCAAAAAAAGATTGATAAACTGGGAGTTGGACAAATTGCCTCTGTTTGCGGAAGATATTTCTATATGGACAGAGACAATCGCTGGGACAGGGTAGAGCGCGGGTATAATTGTGTTATAGAAGGAGAGGGAACAAGGTTTACTAACGCAGACGCAGCAATGAAATCGTCTTATGCAAGAGCAATTTACGATGAATTTATTGAGCCGTGCGTTATTGGAGATTACTCGGGTGTAAAAAACAAAGACAGTATTATTTTCTTTAATTTCAGAGCCGATAGAGCAAGGCAAATAACAAGAGCGATTATATCCGCTGACTTTAATGAATTTGAAAGAAAAAGCGGATTTAAAGAAGTTTTGTATGTTGGATTTACTGAATATGACAAAGAATTCAATTCATTATTATTAACTGCATTTGACAAGCAAAAGATTAAAAACACTCTCGGAGAATATCTTGCAAGTCAAGGAAAAACTCAAGCAAGAGTTGCAGAAACAGAAAAATATGCCCATGTGACATTTTTCTTCAACGGCGGAGTTGAAGAGCCGAATAAGGGTGAAACTAGAATTTTAGTTAATAGTTTAAAAGTTGCAACCTATGACCTAAAGCCTCAAATGAGTGCGAAAGAAGTAACCGAAAAGGCTATCGCACAAGTCGGGAAAGTTGATGTTTTGATAATGAATTATGCAAACTGTGACATGGTTGGTCACACAGGAATGTTTAATGCAACTGTAAAAGCAATTGAAACCGTTGACACCGAAGTCAAAAAAGTTGTTGATGCGGTTTATGCGACAGGCGGAGCGATTCTGCTCACAAGCGACCATGGAAATGCCGAACAAATGACCTATGCAAATGGTGCGCCAATGACTTCCCACACCACAAACCCTGTTCCGCTCCTGCTCATCAGTGATGAGTTTTTGACAAATAAATTGTCAAAAGAAGGTGCGCTTTGTGACCTTGCTCCAACTTTATTGGAAGTAATGGGACTGGAAAAGCCAATTGAAATGGAAGGGAAAAGCCTTATTATTTAAAGTAAAAAGAAAAAGTGAGGATAATGAAGATATGAAACAAATATCTGAAAAAGCAGAAAGTGTTCTAAGGACGCTTTGTTCAAATTATCGCGGGTCAACAGATGTTGCGGCACAGTTTCGCTGCTCAATATATTATGGCTCAAAAAAATTCAAAAAAGAAATAAATGACAATCTCAAAGAATTAAAAAAGGCAGGGGCAATAACCAGTTTTCACATATCCGGTGAGGACATTGATGAAGAGAATGACCTTGTATACTATGATGTAAAAGCAAGCATGAATTTGTCAGTTGAAGAAATGGCAGAAGTCAGCCAAAATTCTCAAACTGTCTATAAAGCGTCAAGCGCATATTAATGAAGTAAAAAGTAAAAGGTGAAAGGTAAAAAGTGTTGTTAAAATTAATTTGACATTACTTTTTACTTTTTACTTTTTACCTCTTACTTTATTTTTCATTTTTATGAAAAATATAACTCTTTTAACAACCGGCGGAACAATATCAACGATGAAGGACAACTCGGCATTAACTGCGGGTAAAGCCAATTTGGTTGATGCATTCAGCGGAATAAAATTTCAAAAGTCTGTCGCCGTTTGCAATGTCTTGAGCGAAAACATGGATTTGAAAATAAGACAGATGATTGCAGAGGCGATTGAAAAAGAGTGTCAAAGTAAGAACTGCGAAGGCATAATCTTGACCCATGGAACTGACACACTTGCATACTCGGCAGCATACTTAAGTCTAAAACTTGCTCATATCAAAATTCCTGTTGTCATAGTTTCAGCAGACTATCCTCTCAATGATGAGAGGTCAAACGGCTATGCAAACATGCAAGGAGCAGTTGATTTTATCAATAAGACTGACCAAAACGGAGTTTTTGTTGCCTACAAAAACCCAGATGAAGAATTAAAGATTCACCATGGTGCAAGAATGCTCCGAACAAGAGCATTCGACGGACATGTGTCGAGTGCCGGCGGTCAGTGGTCGGCGGTTAGCGGTCAGTGGTTTGGAGAGGATGAGAAAATAATAAAAACCGACACTAATCACTATTCACTAATCACGAACCACTCAGAAAAATCCGCTAGGATTTTTCTCATTGAACCGTACACTGTCGACCCCTATAATGACTACAAAATTCTTTCATCTATTCTCAAAGACAATTATTCAGCATGTGTCGTTGAAGGATTTCACAGCGGAACGGCAAACATTGAAGGACTGAATTTGCTTACCGAAAGCACCTGTCAAATATACCTAACAGGCGGAAAAGAAGGCAACAATCAATATGCCGGTCAAGAAAAATTAGACAAAAGAATACAAGTTTTCAAAAACATAACAACCCTCGCCCTCTACTACAAACTGGTTCTCTCATCAAACATGACAAACAAAGAACAAGAAAAATATCTAAAAACAAATATAGCAAAAGAATACTTTTAAAACAATTGTTTTCCTTTTCCTAGTATAAAACGCTTGCAATACTTTAATAATTAAGTTATAATAGATTGCTAATAGAATGGATTAATATCGTCCATTGGCATTAACGAGGCAAAAAACAATGAAGACAAAAATTATAAGACTTTTAACAGTAATATTATCACTGATGATGGCAATGGGTGTTTTGGCCGGCTGCAATCTTTTTGAACACAACGAAAGACGAGAGATGATGCAAGTTGTTGCGACCATTAATCCTATCTACAACCCTAATAATCCGGACGGATTTAGGAGCGAGCCGCATAATATCTATATGTGGCAACTAATGCAAATGATTGGTCAGCAAGGCGGCTTTCACCCGGACATGACAAGAGAAGACAGAGACACAGTTATTGACAGCATGATTGAGCAACTTGTTATTCGTCAACTTATTTTGATTGACATTGACAGAATGCTCTATGAAGGCGAGATTGTTTGGCGTGCCGGTCATGCAAGAGAAGAAGACGAATTGGGTCGGGCTGTTCGTGATGAAAATGGCAATTTTGTCTATCTTTATGACGAGGACGGAAATCCGATTTATGACTACACTGATGCAAACCGTGTTCGTCAGTTGGTTTATGGAGCAATTGACCAAACGCTAGAGAGCATAAGAGTTGATGTTTTATCAGATTTCAACATTGGTGTTCCCGATGTTGCACCCCCTCCGCCCGACACTCATCCGACAACTTTCCCTGTTCGCCCTCCGCTTCCGGAGCATGAGATTGAAGAAGAAGAACTCCGTGAAGAAGAACCTTGGACCCCTGACCGTGCCCGTTGGCCAGGATATTTCATGACAGTTCAAGCAGACATCAGTTTTGAAAACCAAGTAATGGAGAGATTTCTTTCTCTTCTTCGCAACAGAACAGATGAAGATAATTTGGAAGTAACTGACGCCGATAGAGAACTTTTCAATTATGACAATGCTCTTATCAACGGCATCATAAGCGGAAACAATATTCCCGAAATTTACGGACTTCCTCTGAATCCGGGACATTCTAATCTTTACCCGATAATGTTCAACCCGGTTTGGGGATATGGTTCTCAGCATGGACATATTGTCAATAGTGCTGAAAACTCACTCCACATGGTCTATGTTCTTTTAGGAAGACAAGCCGTTGAGCAAGTTCGAATTGAAAGATTGCAAGAAAGAATTGTTGGAAATGTCGAAGTTCAAGAAAATCATATCCGCAATCACTTCAACAACTTGCAACGCCAGCAGCAGCAGCAATTTAGAAACAACTGGGCAGCATATGCCGCTGCTATGCGCGGAGGAGAAACAGTTCTTTATCATCCTGTGATTGAAGACAACAACCAACGCTTTTTCTTCGTCAAACACATTCTCCTCCCGTTCTCTCCCTCTCAAACTCAAGAGTTGAATGCTTTTAGACAAACTCCGGCAGGAAGAGACCCAAGAGCAGTTGAAAATTTCAGAGACAATGTTCTTGTTCCTCAAATCAGAGTTCCTGACAGAGTGAACGGAGAAAGTGACTATTCAGTTGAATTTAATGCAACCCAAGTTTTCAATTTTGTCCGCAGTGAAATGGCACAAGTCGGCGGAAATGTCATGGCGGCAGAAAGAAGGTTCACCGACTTAATCTATCGCTTCAACACTGACCCCGGAGCGTTTGGAAACAACAGAGGATATATTGAAGTAAGCGAATTATTGCCTCATGAGAGCGAAACCTATATGCAAGAGTTTGCAGACGGGGCAAGAGAACTCAACAGGTATTTCAGCCCCGGACAAGTATTGCCAAGAAAAGTCATCACTGACTTTGGTGTTCACATCATGTATCTTGCATCTGTTGTTCACCCCGGAACTCAAGTGACACTCGACAGTTTTGAAACCCCCGGACAAATTTCAAGAGTTCGTGAAAATATTGAAAACGAACTAAGAGAAATTTTGGAAGGCGGCGAATTCACTAGATGGCAAAATCAACGCATCGTCTATTTCACCCAAACCCGCACCGACACTTATGAAACTTTCCCAAGAGCATGGCGCCGCCTCTCAAGAGGAAGATTCTAGAGTAACGAATAAGTTAATAACTCAAAACGCATAATGATTTTCAAAATCATTATGCGTTTTTCTTTTGTTGCAAAAGGACGGAGGGCTAGGGGCGGTGTTTAGAGCTAGGTAGGGCTAGAGGGCTAGGGGACGGTGTTTGGGACAACTATCTTCTGTTTAAGAGTTGACATCCTCTGAGATAATTATGAACAAAAAATAAACAAGATTTTTTTATGATTTTTTATTGACAAATTTAGGGAATGATGATATATTATATTAAAAATAGGAGGTTTTTTTATTATGAAAAAGCAAATTTTTAGGTTTATTTTAGTAGGAATTTTGGTATTTGTTTTTGCAATGCCAATGTTGGGGTGCGGTTCAAGGGATTATGAATTTACTGAAGAAGATTTTCGATTGACTTTTGAAGTCAGTCAAACTGAAGCGAGAGTTGGTGACACAATTGTTGCAACAGCTACTTTTGAAAATTTGAGTGGGAGAAGAATTAGAGTTCAAGGAATGCCACCATTTCAGCGAAATATAGAGGATTTATTGGTTTTTGCTATTATACCTGAGTATGTTGGAAGGGGGCATTATAATTTTTTCCCTGTTGCTGGACGAATTCGACAACTAACACTTAGAAGAAATGCTGTTATAGAAAAACAAAGAGAATTTGTAATAGGTGAAGAAATCGATCATGTCGCATTTGCAAGATTTTCTTTTAGTCAAGGAAGAGAAACTCACACAAGTCAAATTCATCAAGAAGAAGAAAGAGTGTGGGTGCGTATCATATCAGAAGAAATAAAAATAATCATACAAGGAGAAAACACAAATGAAAACTAAAAGAAAAAGTATACTATCAGCGATGATAATTATAATGTTGGTTTTGAGCGTTGCTTTAGGCATGTTTGTCGGGTGCAGTAGTAATAGGGAATTTAGCGAAGAAGATTTTCGATTGACTTTGGAAGTCAGCCAAACTGAAGCGAGAGTTGGCGACACAATTGTTGCAACAGCAACTTTTGAAAATTTGAGTGGGAGAAGGCTTCGGCTTGTTACTTCTTCAAGTCCAATTTTACTTGTGAGTGTTTTTCATAGTGAAGAAGAGGTAAGATTTTCTAGGTTTATGGATAGAAGAAATAGTTTTTTGCGAAGAAATGCTGTTATTGAAAGAACAATAGAATGGACGGCCAAAATAGAGGGTGTATTTTATGTTGTTGACGATATTCAATTAACTATAGTGAGAAGATTCAATGATCCTTTGGATTACTGGACTCAAATTTCAATGACTTCCGAAAGAATAAAAATAACCATACAAGGAGAAAAATAAATGAGAATTAAAAACAAAAGATTATTTTCGGTAATAGCAATCATAATTTTGGCTTTAAGCATTGCTTTAGTAGTCAGTATGCTTGTAATGCAAACATCGGTTTCCGCTCAATCGGAAGTTGAGGACACAAGAGATACATATTATCAAAATGTGTTAAGGAGTGTTCAGCATTTTGGCAATTTGATGAATAACTTGTCGCATGGTGCAATGGGAATTCAAAGCAATTCGCACAGCAATACTGTCTCAATAAATGAGAATAATTTTGCAGGGGCATTTATTGATGAGAATGGCATTTTGAATGTCGGGGTGGTTGGATTGAATGATAAAACATTTAGAGATGATGGACAAGTTGTCTATCGGCCACAATCATTTAGTTGGAATTGCTTAGTAGAAATCCAAGAAAGAGTAATGAATACCACTACATATTTTGGTGTTTTCAGGTCAGGAACAGACGAAGAAAGAAATCATGTGCAAGTTTATTTAACTTGTGAATCTTTTGTTGATGAACTTAAAACATATTTGAATATTGAAAATCCAGAGATATTATATTTTGTTGTTGAGGAAAGTGCCGGTTCCTTTTTTGCTTCAAGAAGGGCATATGGTGGGAGTCAAATAGATGACAGAAATCCTGCTGGAACTATAACTGCGAATGCTAGATGTAATGTGCATGGAACATATGGAGTTTTGACAAATCAACATGTTGCCTTGGGTCAAATTATGTATCAAAATGGTCACAGAATCGGAAGGGCAAGACCGGGTCATATTGGAGGGTCAGTTGATGCTGCTTTTATTCCATTTGAAAATCAAAACAATTGGACTCCAACGGCTTTTGCAAGACATGGCGGAACTACTTTTGCTGATATTAGGATTGGAACAGAAGACTTGATAGTTCAAGGATTGCCTGTCAAAAGAATTGGAATAACAACGGGAATAACAACAGGGACTATAACAAATAGGATTTGGAGTGCTACAATATGGGATGATAATAGTAGAGTATATAGGACATTTAACAATGTCATAAGATTTTCAGATGTTTTTGAACGAGGCGACAGTGGAGGACCGCTATATTTCAATGCCGGAAATCAAGGATTATTTTTGATTGGAATGAATTTTGCGGGAACTACGCAAACATGTCCTAATACTGGAGCATTGCTTCCTGCTGGCATATCTAGTCGTATTAGCGAGGTTGAAAGAATTCTTAATGTCACTGTTGTGACAAATGGGACGATATTCAACACAACTAATATTGGCAATGATGAAATTAGAATTAATGGACTTCATTTGACATGGCCGACTATAGTTCCAAATCCAGAAGACCCAATGCAGCCTAGTTATTCATTGCCTATTCCTGACAGAATAAACGGCAGAAGAGTAACGCAAATAGGAAACTCTGCTTTTGCCAATCAATCAAATATTATCACAATCAGGCTTCCACATTACCTTCAAAGTATCGGCTATCGGGCATTTGAAAGAACTCAAAATCTTCAATCAATCACAATACCTCAAAATGTGACGCATATCGGGAACCATGCTTTTTGGATGAGCGGAATTTCGAGCGTCACATTTGAAAATGGGAGCAGGCTTCAAAGTATTGGAAATAATGCGTTTTTGAGCAATAGCAATTTAACAAGTGTCACCATTCCTCAAAGCGTGACACATATTGGGGAGAGAGCGTTTTGTTCAAATCAAAGACTACATACTGTTGTGTTTGAAAACGGAAGTCAGATAAGGAATATTGGGTTCAGGGTCTTTTCATCTAATCCGAATTTGAGAAATATTACTATTCCCGAAGGAGTAACGCATATTGAAACCTGGGCATTTGCTTTTTCGGGACTGGAAAGTATAACTTTTCCAAACACTCTCACTCATATTGCGAACGAGGCATTCAGGGGTGCAAACTTGACAAACTTCACTATTCCGCAAAGTGTGGCGTTTGTTGGAAATGGTGTCTTTTGGGATATTCCAAATCTATCACTTCATTGGGACTACAATCCTTACTTGGACTCAACAAACTTTCGCCATTTGTTGAATTCCGTTCATATTCCTGACGGAGTTCAAAGAATAAGTGCCGGAGCGTTTGATGGGGCGACGAGGTTGACAAATATTATTGGAGGTATTCCGAGAACTGTTGTTTATGTCGGGGTCAATGCGTTTCGTGATGTGTCGAATTTGTCATTGCACTGGGACTATAACTACAGATTAGATTCAACCCAATTCCGACATTTGCTGACATCGGTCTATATTCCAAACGGCACTCCGAGAATAAGCGACAGAGCGTTTGACGGAGCAGCGGGATTAACAAGTATAACAGGCGGAGTTCCTCAAAGTGTGACTAGTATCGGTTACAGAGCGTTTGCCGATACTCAAGTGGAGTGGATAATGTTGCCGAATTCGTTGACGCATATCGGCGGAAGCGCTTTTCTTGGCACAAGATTATGGAACATAACAATCCCTGCGAGCGTTACTTATATCGGAGATTATGCTTTTGCCGGAATTTATCGTGAGTTTCAGTCAATGGGCATTACTGTTCAAAGTTCAATTCCGCCGGCAATAAATCAAACCACTTTTCAAAACACTCGTATTAATTTTGCCGGTTTTAATATTCCGACAGGTTCATATCAGAATTTTATAGATGCGGGCTGGGGAATTTTTTTCTTTGATTTGGTGGAATTGGGCGGTAATATCGGTTTGTTCCCCAGACGGCTTCTTTTCGGAGAAATAAGAATTCCGGAAACTATCAACGGACAACCTGTTGTCTCAATCGGAAACAATGCGTTTCAAGGTTTTTGGGGAGAAAACATAACGAGACTAACATTGCCGGTGACAGTTGAAACAATCGGTTTCAACGCCTTTCAAGGCTGGACATTTAATCAAGTCATCTTTCTTGAAGGTCGCCATTCTATTCCGGAAAGTTTTGCCCAAGGCTGGAGCGGAGAGGCAACTGTTGAGTTTGAGTTGGTAAGATCTGTTCACACAGTGACTTTAATTTCCAGCGGAGTTGCTAATTCAAGCGTAACTTTTTCGTTTGTTTCATACTCTCGGACTGAATACAGTCTTTTGGCAATAGCACAAATGTTTAACGGTCAGAGTTTAGAGGCAACAGGACAATTTTTTGAGGGAAGAAATAATTTTGAAGTTATTAGTGTTTCTTTCGGACAATTCGGCGGCACTGAGATAATCAGGCTGCACACTTTTGGATTTGCTTCAAGAACATATCAAATTCCTCAACAAGTAATCATATATGAATATAATATAGTGCCATATGCATTTGTGCTTCGTCCTGTTTATTTTCTTCATAGTGTCAATGTTCGAATATCTCAAGGGCTAATTTTTATTCCCCTGTTAAGCAGACCTCCGCCACCAATATTCCCGCCAGTTAATCCTGATGTTGTGACAGGAACAATTGAGTTTGTTTCACGCAGTTCAAGGCAATATACTCCCGCAGAATTATTCTCTAAGTTTCGAGGGCAAATAATAAGTCTTAATAATGGATGGCTTACGAATGACGGACTGGTTGCATCAATGGTAAACTTTTTGAGTTTTGGTGAGAGTTCAATTGCCGCCATGCATAACCTAGTGATGAGGTCTTATTTTTCTAGTCCAAATATGCAGTTCTTGAGTTATTCAATTGAAGGTTTGTGGTGGTGGCAACCGTGATAAAGTGCGTGAGATAATTGAGGGTGTAAATATTCGTGATTTGGCAGTGAGAGAAAAGTTGTAGGGGCGGGGGGCCTCCACCGCCCCCCAAAAATTATTAAAAGGTTTTTTTGGGGGGGGGGGGGCCCCCCCCCCCACTAAATTACACCTTCCTATTTCTAATAA
>WRAY01000029.1 GCA_009779975.1 Bacillota bacterium
CGGGCGGTCGAGGACGCCCGCCCCCTTGTCTTTTCAACAGCACCATTAATTTTATTTTGTTCTGCTGACTTCATTAGGTGTGCCTGTTAGACATTACGCCCCCCCTACAACTTTTCTCTTGCCAAAAATCACGAATATTTAGCACCCTCTTAATTTTAACTTTTCACTTATTCCTCTACTGCTATTTTGTTTATTGACAACTCATAGGCTATTCTTGTTTCACTCATTGTGTCGGAAAGTTTTTTAGTGTACTCCCGGGATTGAACTCTTCCATAGACTGTTATTTTTTGCCCGACTCCTATGTCTTTTACGAATCTTGCGTTTCTTCCCCATGCTATGCAAGGTATGTAGTCTGATTTGTTGTAGGCTCGGTTGACAGCGACTAAGATGTCACAAATTTCACGGTTAAACGGCGTTGTCCGATAAATCGGCATTTTGCAAATATAGCCTGAAATTTCAACGCTGTTGGGATTATCCGCTTCTTCACAAGAATCAAAGTCCCGAACAAAAACAGTCAGCATCAGTTTTGAACGCTCCCCTACCATTTTGTTATAGGAGCGGAATTGTCCGTTCAGTGACACTTTTGTCCCAAGTTCAAGATTCATTCCCGTTATCAGCCTTTCGCTCACTGTTATCGGAATTTTGTCAGAATGATTGGACAGCCTTGGAACTTCCAGAACAAATTCATAAAATCCCTCGCCATACAACTCGTGGCTGTATGTCAAATCGGAAGCAACCTTTCCCGAAAGGTAGACCTTGTTGCTTTGGGGGCTTTCAGCGCCTTTAATGTCGATGTCATCGAACTCGTTTCTTGCAATCTCTTCCATGTTTGTTAGTGTTTCTCTCATTTTTTCTCCTTGTGTTCAATTTACAAATGAAGTCTAATTATTTTTATCAACGATTGTAATTTGTTCACTGTAATTTGTGATTTATGCTCTAAACTGTCTTCCCGCTCTGTCAAGAGTGTAGTTTTCTCTCAAAACCAAATCGCTGACTCTGACGAACGAAAAACCTCTTCTTTGAAGTCCCATTATGATTAGCGGAAGCGCCTCAAACTCAACGCAGCAATCGGTTATGTCAATCATTATGATACTGCCGTTTTGAACGCTGTTTAGAACTTTTAAAACTATTTGTTCATTGTTCATCACTCCGTCGTTTGCGATGTGGATGTCTCCTTGAACGCTAACAAGTCCTTCAGCATTCGCAGTTTCTAAGACACGGTCAGAATATAGTCCGTTGGGCGCACGAAAAACTTTTGGTGTGACTCTTGCTAAATTGTTGATTGTTGTGTTTGCTGTTCTTATTTCCGCTTCAAGTTGATGAGCATTCAAGCGGTGAAACCTCTCCGGATGAGTTGAAGAGAAATTCCCTATTTCTGCCCTGTTAGATGAAACAATACTATTTAGTGTTGGGGCAAATTGTTTTGCCCAAAGTCCGCTGACAAAGAATGTTGCCTCAATGTTGTGGTTTTCAAGTTGACTTAGTGCATGAGTTATTCCATTGCAGCATGAAGCAGTTTTTGTCTCGTCTTTCTCCCCGTTTTCAGGAAGTTCATCGTTTATGAAATCGCCTTCTTCATATACCGGAATTATATCATTTATGGCAGTTCGTGTTATCGCTGAATTAGTGTTGTGGACATTAAATGTTAATGCTACGACCTGAAGCGGTGTGTCAACCGAATAGATTGCTATTCTTTTGGGACTTCTTCCGCTCCAAACTGTTGCCGCTCCCGTTATTGAAACTCCTGCAATAACAGCCGCCGCAAAAACAATTGCGAGCGCCATTTTAAAAACGCTTTTCTTTCTCATTGTCACAAATTTCATTTATTCTTCACTTCCTTTAGGATATTATTTTCAGACTATCTTTTTTTGATATAATAATGTTTTTCATGTCGAATTTTGTGGACACTCTTTGACACTACATATTCTATATAGTATATTTCAAAGAGTGTTTCAAAAGAACTTTTTTCCAAACAAAATCACATTTTTATTCAAATTGCATAAGATAAATGTATGTGCGGAATTGCAGGATTTTTAAAAACAAACAGCAAAGTTGACGAAAAAAGTATTTTTCAAATGCAGCATGCTCTTAAAAGACGAGGCCCTGACCAAGACGGATTATATTTGGGAAACGGAGCGGCACTCGCTCACACACGCCTTAGTGTTATTGACCTTGAAAACGGACGACAACCCATGATATATCGCAGGGGTGAAGAAAAATATATAATAGTCTATAACGGCGAATTATATAACACTGAGGAAGTCAGAAACAGATTAAAAAATATTGGATATACTTTTGAGTCTCATTCCGACACTGAAGTGCTGTTGAAATCTTATGCTGAACACAAGGAAAAGTGTCTTGATTATCTCAACGGCATTTTTAGTTTTGCGATTTTTGAAGAACGATCAAACAGACTGTTTTTGGCAAGAGACAGAATCGGAGTGAAACCATTTTTTTATCACTTGAAAAATGGTGCGTTTTATTTTGCGTCGGAAATAAAATCACTTCTTTCTCATCCTGATATCAAAGCCAAACTTGACGAGAAGTCAATTTCTGAAATAATGCTTATGGGTCCCGGGAGAACTCCGGGGTGCGGAGTTTTTTCAGGCATTGAGGAATTAATCGGCGGACATTATGCCATATTTGCAAACGGTGAATTGAAAATAAAAAAGTATTGGGAATTAAAGCATGTTCATCATTCTGACAATTTTGAGCAAACCAGCGAAAAGGTTCAATATTTGGTGCTTGATGCGACTAAAAGACAGTTGGTTTCCGATGTTCCGATTGGAACATTTTTGTCGGGCGGACTTGACAGTTCAATTATCACAAGTGTCGCCAAACAAGAGTTGGGAAGTTTGATGACATTCAGCGTTGACTATGAAGAAAATGACAAATTTTTTCAAAGTTCTGTTTTCACTCCGGAAAACGACATGACCTATATTCAAAAAATGCGTGATTTCTTGGGCGATGGCATAACGCATCACAGGGTTATATTAAAAACTGAGGACTTGGTTAATTCTCTTTATGAAGCGGTCGATGCAAGAGATTTGCCGGGGATGGGCGATATTGACAGTTCCCTTTTGTTATTTTCAAAAGAGGTCAAAAAATATGCGACATGCAGTTTGAGCGGAGAATGTGCTGATGAAATTTTTGGCGGCTATCCATGGTTTCGAGATGAACAAGTTAGAAACTTGGACACATTTCCTTGGAGCGTTTTAAAAAGAGACGAATTTTTGCATGACGATTTAAAAGAAGTGATAGACAAAGATTACTCAAAAAAAAGATACGAAGAAGCATTAAAACAGGTGAGCGTTCTGAAAAACTCTTCTCCTTTAGAAAAACGAATGAAAGAAATGTCGAGACTTAATTTTGACTATTTCATGCAGACACTGCTTGACCGAAAGGACAGAATGAGCATGTATAGCGGAGTTGAAGTTCGAGTTCCATTTTGTGACTATCGTATTGCAGAATATCTTTATAGCGTGCCTTGGGAATTCAAAGACTATTTGGGGAGAGAAAAAGGACTGTTGCGTCACGCAATGAAAAACTACCTCCCTCACGATGTCCTATATCGCAAAAAAAGTCCTTATCCAAAAACTCACAATCCAAAATTTTTGTCTCTCGTTAGCGCTGAATTAAAAAAAGTTCTGGATAATGCCTCTTCCCCATTGTTAAAAATAGCAAACAAAAAATCCTTGGAAAATTTGCTTGTGACAAATAATCCGGTGCCTTGGTATGGACAACTAATGACAACCCCTCAAACGATAGCCTATTTTCTGCAAGTTAATTATTGGCTAAAAAAGTTTTTCTAAAAAACAAAACACTAAGCAGTGCTGCTTAGTGTTTTGTTTTTTTTAAGGTACAATCTCAGTTGAGCATCCCGCATTTAATTTTTCAATTATTGTGTGCCGTGTTGTCTGCCTCTATAACAAGATGCAAATCACTCCGCCTTTACCTTCGTTTACTATTCTTGAGAGTGTTCTTCTCATTTTATGTTGGGTGTTTTCCGGCATTGAGATTAGTTTGTTATTTAGATTTTCGTTGACTAGACTTGAAAGCGATTTTCCGAACATGTTTGTTTCCCAAATTCCTTTGGGGTCATTTTCAAACTCAGACAACAAATATTTGACCATTTCTTCGCTTTGCTGCTCTGTTCCTACAACAGGATTAACTTCGGTTTTTATGTCAACTTGCATGATGTGAAGTGAGGGTGCGCTTGCTCTCAATCGAACGCCGAACTTTGCACCTTGACGGACAATTTGAGGGTCTTCTAATTGCAACTCTTCCATTGACGGCGAAACTACTCCATAACCTGTTTCACGAACTTCGTTGAGTGCCTGACGGATTTTATCATATTCTTTTTTCGCATGGACTAAATCTGCTAATTGGCTCATTAAGGTGAACTCATCATTTATTTCCATGCCTACTTGTTCGCTCAAGGCATGGTAGAAGAGCGTTGGACATACCTCTAGTGAATAAATCACTTTGCCCTTGCCTAATTCAACACTTTCAATATGAAGCGCCTTAAACCTTTGATCATCGAGCAAGATGAGTGATTCCGGCAACTTGACATAGTCACTCATCACCGCCATTGATTCAGATGCCGAGAGTAAAAATTCGTTGACAGACGAAATAAGAGTATTGTCAAGCGGCAAAGCCTGCATCCATTTTGATAGTTTGACCTCAATATCAACAAGCGGAAATTGCATCAAAACTCTTTCAAAAATGCTTGTTATATCCTGCTGAGACATATTCAAAACATCAAGAGCAACAACAGGATTGAGATATTTTTGCTCAAGTGAACGAGCAAGTTTTTCAGTTTCTTTAGAGTTTGGAGCAGTTGAATTGAGAACAATGATGAAAGGTTTGTTTAACTCTTTTAACTCACTAACAACTCTTTCTTCCGCTTCAACATAACTAGAACGAGGGATTTCCGTTGCGATTGAGCCGTCGGTTGTCATCACAACACCGATAGTTGAATGCGTTGCAATTACTTTGCGGGTGCCAAACTCGGCAGCCGCAGTGAACGACATTTCGTTGTCGCTCCATGGCGTTTTCACCATTCTTGGGGTATCCCCGTCCATATGCCCCGACGCTCCGTCGACTAAATATCCAACACAATCAACGAGACGAACATTGATTGCGATGTTTTCGCCCAAATCAATCCGTGCGGCTTCATTCGGCACAAATTTTGGTTGTGTTGTCATGATAGTTCTGCCGTTAGCGCTTTGCGGCAACTCGTCTTCCATACGAGTTCTTGCCGCTTTTGAAGCAACTTTCGGCACAACTAATTGTTCCATAAACTTGGTGATAAAGGTGCTTTTTCCTGCCCTCACGGGACCCACAACACCAACATAAATATCGCCATTTGTTCTTTCCGCTATATCCTTGTAGACATCAAAAATTTCCATTTACTGTTTTACTCCTTGCTCATAAAATGATACTAATCTACTATATGAGCAAACAGGTTAACTTTATGACATCTTTTTAAAGGAAACATTTTTTCAGCAAAAATATAATCAAAATATTTTTAAAAAAATGGTTGACTTTGCGGCTATTGTGTGATATATTAAATATTATGAACAGTCAATTTGATAATAATAATGGTTGGAACAACCATAATAATAACAATCGACCTGACCCTTTTGACTCATATAACAAGCCAAATTTTGACCAATACAATCAAACATTCGGTCACATTCAAAAGCAAACAGCGGCAAGACCTGTTCCGACGGCTTTTGGAACAGTGTCTATTGTAGTCGCACTTATTTCTATGGCTTTGTCGATATTGTTTTTTGTCCTCGGTCTTGCAAATCCTCGCAACTTCTTGCTCTATTCTTTCTTTTTGGGAATGTGTATTAACTTTTTTATTCTATCAATTGTGATGGGAAACATTCAACTCGGTTTTATCAAAAAAAGAGACCCAAGTCACCCAAAAGGAAAAGCCATTGCAGGCATTACCATATCGGGCATTTTTCTTGCTCTCTCAGTTGTTTTTATGATAACAGTAATGGTAATTGCAATACTTTCCTACATCTAGCATATTTTAAAAATACTTAATTAATAAGGCAGTGATAAATTTTTATGATAAAAATTATTATGCCAAAAGCGTCGCAGACGCAAAGGGATTATCCGAAATGTTAGAAGTTATTTTAATAGTAAGTCTTATTAACGCATGTTTGAACATGCCGCTTCGCGGAAAGACGATTGCGACATTGAGCGATGGTCAAAGGCAGCGCATGCAAAGGTTGCACGAAAAATATATGATGAGTTCAAAAGGAAGGTCTCGTCCGATGACAGCAGAAGAATTTCTAAAAAGTCAGCAACGACAAGGTTTGGGCTGGCTTATCACCTTTTTGGTGCTGCTGCCAATCTATGTCGGAGTGATGTTCTTGTTCATCATGTTTGTTTTTCCTTATATGTTTTAAGCATTCAAAAAAAGTCGCTTTAAATGGCGACTTTTTTAATACTTATCCTTATTCTCTAATGAAATTAGTATAGATTTTTTTCTCGCCTTCGGGGAATGGAATTTTTGCTTTATCAATAACTTTTAACATCCATGCCATGTTGCGGCCTAATGTTTGCATTGTTTGCAATCCTTCTAGATCTTTTCGAACATCTTCGGGGGTTGAACCGTGGACTGCGTTCCAATAGTTTGATGAAACTATCGGCATTTGACAAATCATGAAATATTTGTTCAGGTTGTCGACTGTTGCGGTAGTTCCGCTTCTTCTTGCACTGACAACGCAAGCGGCCGGCTTTCCTTTGAAAATAGCGGAATTTGCAAAAAACAGTCTGTCCATGAAAGCATGCAGTGTTCCATTCGCACCTGCATAGTAAACGGGAGAACCGAAAATAAACCCGTCCGCTTTTTTTGATTTTTCGACAAATGACTTCACTCCATCATCATAAGGACATTCTTTTTTCTCTCCCTTTCTGCATGCTAAACACGCTGTGCAGCCTTGCACGGGTTTGTTTCCAATCCAAACAATTTCGGTTTGGATATTTTCAGCATTCAGCGTGTTTGCAGCCTCTGTTAGTGCTGTAAATGTGCAGCCGTGTTCACGAGGACTGCCGTTAAGTAGTAAGACTTTCATTATGGTGGTCTCCTTTTTTGAAATTACAAAGGACAGTGGACAAAGGACAAATAAGGACAAATTAAATTATCAACATTTGTCCTTTGCAAACTGAAATTTCTAATTTAATTATATGTTATGTTCAATTTTTTTTATGACAATACTTTTTTCAAAAAATGACCTGTGTAACTAGCATCACATCTTGCAACCTCTTCGGGGGTGCCTGTTGCGATTATTTCACCGCCTGCGTCTCCTCCTTCGGGTCCCATGTCAATGACAAAGTCACAAGTTTTTATTACATCAAGGTTATGTTCGATAACGATTATTGTGTTGCCGCCTGAGACTAGTCGGGCGAGTATCGAAATAAGTTTGTCGACATCATGAATGTGAAGACCTGTTGTCGGTTCATCAAGAATATATAGAGTGCTGTTTGTTGCACGCTTTGAGAGTTCGGTTGCCAGTTTTACACGCTGCGCTTCTCCGCCCGAGAGTGTTGTTGAAGATTGTCCAAGTTTGATATAGCCCAGTCCGACATCATAGAGCGTTCGGATTTTATTAAGTGCTGAAGGCATATTTTCAAAAAATTTGACTGCTTCTTCAACCGTCATGTCAAGAACCTCGCTGATATTTTTTCCTTTGTAGCGAACTTGAAGAGTTTCACGGTTGTATCTTAGACCTTTGCAAACTTCACATGGAACATAAACATCAGGAAGAAAGTTCATTTCAATTTTTAGTATGCCGTCGCCGGAGCAATTCTCGCACCTGCCTCCTTTTACATTAAAACTGAATCGTCCCGCTTTGTAGCCCCTGCTTTGAGCATCCTGAGTTTTTGCAAACAACTCACGAATAACACCAAACACTCCTGTGTAGGTTGCAGGATTGCTTCTAGGAGTTCTTCCAATCGGGCTTTGGTCAATTTGAATGACTTTGTCAAAGTTTTCGACCCCTTTTATTTCTTTGTGAGAACCTACCCTTAGGCGAGAATCATTGATCTTATTGCTAAGTGACGGATAGAGTATTTGATTGATAAGCGACGATTTTCCGCTTCCAGACACACCTGTGACAGCAGTAATAACTCCGACTGGAATTTTAACATCGACATCTTTAAGATTGTTTTGAGTTGCCCCCACCACCTCAAAATGCTTTCCGTTTGGTTTTCTTCTCTCTTTTGGCACGGCTATTTTTTTTCGTCCTGAAAGATAGTCTCCCGTTATGGAGTTTGGCGTATTGATGATAGTTTGCATGTCACCCGCCGCAACGACTTCACCGCCATGAACCCCTGCTCCGGGACCTATGTCCACGATGTAGTCAGAATGCATCATTGTTTCTTCGTCATGCTCAACAACAATAAGAGTGTTGCCAAGGTCTCTAAGGTGTTCAAGCGTTGTGATAAGGCGTTCATTGTCTCGCTGGTGAAGTCCGATTGAAGGCTCGTCGAGGATATAAAGAACACCTTGCAAACCGGAACCGATTTGAGTTGCAAGCCTTATTCTTTGGGCTTCTCCGCCTGAAAGAGAACCTGCACTGCGGGAAAGCGTCAAGTAGTCTAGTCCGACATCAAGAAGGAATTGAACCCTTGCCAATGTTTCTTTTAAAACGCTTTTTGCAATTAGTGCATGGGTTTTATTTAGTTCAAGTGCGGTGAAAAAGTCTTTAATTTTCTTGATTGATAAGTTTGTTAAATCATGAATATTCATGCCGCCGACAGTAACGGCAAGCGCTTCTTTTTTCAGTCTTTTTCCGTTGCATTCAGCACAATGATTTGTCCTCATGTAACGCTCAATATCTCGTTTCACTCCCTCTGATTGAGTTTCACGATAGCGGCGTTCAAGGTTTGTGATGATACCCTCAAATGTTGCCGAGTATTGAAAACTTTCAAACTTCATCTCAATTTTTATTGTTCCGCCATCGCCATATAAAAGTATATTTTTTATGTTTTCCGGAAGGTCTTTGTAAGGGACATCAAGTGAAAAATTATATTTTTTTGAAAGTTGTGAAAAATATTGCTGAGTGATATGGGCACTATCGAAATTCCAGCCGTTGACTGTAAGAGCCCCTTCTCTGAGGCTTTTAGAGCCGTCTCCATAGATTAATTCCGGGTCAAGGCTCATGGTGTAGCCTAGACCTGTGCATTTTTCACACGCTCCGAACGGCGAGTTAAACGAGAACAATCGAGGCTCAACTTCGGCGATTGAAACATTGCAGTCACTGCACGAATATTTAGTGTTGAAGAGTTGTTCCTCGCCCTCATTGTCGATAATAACTAAGCCGTCGGATAGTTTCAAAGCAGTTTCCAAACTGTCTGTCAGCCTTTTGTCAATTCCTTCTTTAATGACTAGGCGGTCAACAACTACGCTTATGTCGTGTTTTAATTTTTTGTCAAGTTTAATGTCGTCAATCTCTTCAAGCGAATAAACTTGTCCGTCAACTTTGACTCTGGCATATCCGCTTTTTTTGAACTCTTCAAACAATTTTGAATATTCGCCTTTTCGCCCTCTGACGACAGGGCTTGTGATGAGTATTTTTGCGTCCTCCGGATATGACTTCACCTTATCCACAATCTCATCAATTGATTGCTGAGTTATTGCTTTGCTGCATTCCGGACAATGAACTATGCCTATTCTGGCATAGAGTAAACGAAGATAATCATAAATCTCGGTGACAGTTCCGACAGTCGAACGAGGGTTTTTTGAAGTCGTTTTTTGGTCTATTGAAATTGCCGGAGAAAGCCCTTCAATACTTTCGACATCAGGCTTTGCCATCATGCCGAGAAACTGCCGAGCATATGATGAAAGACTTTCAACATATCTTCTTTGTCCTTCAGCAAAAATGGTATCAAATGCCAACGATGTTTTTCCGCTGCCGGAAAGCCCCGTAAAAACAATAAACTTGTTTCTCGGTATTTCAAGATTAATATTCTTTAAGTTATTTTCTTTTGCACCTTTTATTTTAATTTTGTCCATATGTATTTTTGTGTTGTTCCTCTTATTTACGCTTTTCACGCCTTTTGCTAGATTCGGAGTTTATTCTGAGCATAGCGAAGAACCTAAACTCAGGATGACAATGTTTTTAGTATTTGTTTTGTCATCCTGAACCCATTCGGCTTCGCTCAGGGCAGGCTCCGTGAAGGATCTAGCAAAGCGTAATTTTATATCTTAATTGGGTATATGTTCTTTTCTCACAATGTCCGAAAATCTGACATCACATTCCATTTTGTCGGTTTTTTTGAACACTAATATAAATATTATCTCAAATTCAACTCATAAGTCAAGTCTTTCCAACTTGGGTTGAGGGAATTTATTAAATCTTCTTTCTTTTTTCTTGTCCAGCCTTTTATTTGTTTTTCTCTTTCTATTGCTGATTTTACTGAGTTTGTTGAGTCATAGTAGACTAGTTGGTAACATTTATATTTTTGAGTAAATTTTATACCTCCGTCTTGTGAGTTAGAATAGCGGTGTTCATATAGTCTGCGAGTTAAGTCATTAGTCATTCCAGTATATAAAACTGTTTTGTTGTAGTTGGTTAGAATATAAACGAAATACATTGTTCCTTTTCCTTTGTTTTTTGTGGATTACCTGTTTTACGCTTACGCTAGATCCTTCACTTCGTTAAGGATGACATGGCAACTACTAAAACTTTGTCATCCTGAACGAAGTGAAGGATCCAGCGTAGCGTAATTTTATATCTTAAATGTCATTCTGAGCATAGGTTCTTCGCTTTGCTCAGAATAAACTCCGAATCTAGTGTAGCGTAAATGCTGTTGCTCTTTCTTTGGATGTTCGGGAAGTTAATGTCTGCCGCTACTTCTTAATCTTATGACTGCCCTTTTGACCGCCTTTTAACCGTCTTTGAATTGTTTGCAACTCGGCGATTTTGTCACGCAATTTGATTGCAGTTTCAAAGTCCAAAGATTTTGAAGCGATAGACATCATGGTTCGCAACTTGTCAATCATTTGGGGAATTTCTTTCTCGTCAACTTTTTCGGGGTTTGATTTTGAGGAGATTTTTAAAGTGTTTTTGATGTCTTTTTTTATTGTCGTTGGGGTGATGTTGTGTTTTGTGTTAAAGGCTATTTGTTTTTCTCTTCTTCTGTCGGTTTCTTTTAATGCCCTTTCCATTGAACCTGTTATTTTGTCGGCATACATTATAACTTTTCCTTTTTCGTTTCGTGCCGCTCGTCCTATTGTTTGAATCAATGAGGTTTCCCCTCTCAAGAAACCTTCTTTGTCAGCGTCAAGAATTGCGACAAGTTGAACTTCCGGAATGTCCAGTCCTTCTCTTAAAAGATTAACTCCGACAACAACATCAAACTCTTTTGCCCTTAAACCATTGACTATTTCAATACGCTCCATTGTGTCGATATCACTATGAAGATAGCGAACTTTTATCCCCGCTTCGTTCAAAAATGTTGTTAACTTTTCGGAGAATTTTTTAGTTAGCGTTGTGACCAGAATTCGTCCGTCATTTTTGATTGTTTCCCTGATTTCTCTTATTAGGTCTTCTATTTGACCTTCCACAGGGCGAATGTCAACAAGCGGGTCAACAAGTCCTGTCGGGCGAATAATTTGTTCTGCGACTTGCCCATTTGCTAATTCTAATTCGTATTTTGCAGGGGTTGCTGAAACAAATATAGTTTGTCCGATTTTATCGTTAAATTCTTCAAACTTCAAAGGACGATTGTCAAAGGCTGACGGCAAGCGGAAGCCATAATCAACGAGTGAGGTTTTTCTGGCAAAATCACCTTTGAACATTGCTCTCACTTGCGGCACGCTCATGTGGCTTTCATCAATAAACATTATAAAATCTTTTGGGAAATAGTCAATTAAAGTGTAGGGCGCTTCGCCGATTTGCCGTCCGTCAAAGTATCTTGAATAGTTTTCAACACCGCCGCAATAGCCGAATTCACGCATTGACTCCATATCGCTTCTAACCCTCTCGCCTATTCTTTGCGCTTCAATCAACTTGTTGTTTGTTTTGAAAAACTCAATTTGCGTCTCCATATCTCTTTCGATTTGAACTAAAGCACTACTTAAAACTTCGCTGTCAACCGCATAGTGTGAAGCCGGAAAAATTGCAACATGATTAAGATTATTTTTTTTGTGCCCCGTTAAAATATCAAACTCACTTATGCTCTCAATCTCATCTCCGAAAAATTCAACTCTAACTCCGATTTCGCTTGATTGGGCAATAAAAATATCAACAATGTCACCTTTGACCCGAAAATTTGCTCTCGCTATGTCAATGTCGTTTCGCTTGTAGTTAATGCCGATAAGTTTCCAAATCAACTCATCCCTGTCCATTTTTTGTTTTGGTCTTAGTGACACTGCCAATTTGTAGTAAGTTTCAGGCGCTCCTAATCCATAAATGCAACTGACACTCGCAACAACAATAACATCCCGTCTCTCGCCAAGTGAACATGTCGCTGAGTTTCGAAGTTTATCAATTTCATCATTTATTGCCATGTCCTTTTCAATATAGGTGTCGGTTGAGGCAACATATGCCTCCGGCTGATAGTAGTCATAATAACTAACAAAAAACTCAACACGATTATGAGGAAAAAACTCACGCATCTCGTTGCAAAGTTGAGCGGCTAAAATTTTGTTGTGAGCAAGTATCAATGCCGGACGATTGCTTTTTGCAATCACATTCGCCATAGTAAAAGTCTTGCCCGAGCCTGTCACGCCCAGCAAAACTTGATTTTTCAATCCATCATTAATTCCTGTTGATAACTGCTCAATCGCCTCTGTTTGGTCTCCCATCGGAGAAAACGGCGAAACAAGTTTATATGAATGAGAATCTTTCACTCCCCTAGTATATCACAAAACAATTCATAATGCATAATGCATAATACACAATTTAGGATATTTTTTTATTTATTTAATTGTTAAGACAAACTATCAATATGAATAACAAATACAAAATATATTTTAATATAAACTGCCAAGAAGATATATCTTCTTGGCAATTAACTGATGATTAATGTTTTTTTATTTGAAAAATCCGAGGCTTATTAGAGTTGCTCTGTCTACTTTTTGCATTGTTGCCGTGTCTATCTCGCCTATCTTTTCTTTTAGGCGTTTTTTGTCTAGGGTTCTGATTTGTTCAAGGAGTATCACGCTGTCTTTTGCAAGACCAAATTTTCCTGCCGGCACTTCAATGTGGGTTGGAAGTTTTGCTTTTGTGAGTTGGCTTGTGACGGCACAGGCAATGACTGTTGGTGAAAATTTGTTGCCGATGTCGTTTTGAATAATAAGGACAGGACGAGTGCCCCCTTGCTCAGAACCAACAACAGGGCTTAAATCAGCGTAATAGATGTCTCCTCGTTTTATAATCATTTTTTAAAGTGAAAAGTGAAAAGTAAAAGGTGAAAAATAAGGCAAAGCAAATTAAATGCATTTTAGCAACACTTTTCCTTTTTCATCTTTAACTTTGCACTTAACTAAAGGTTCGCCCATTCCAAATTCATTTCACCACACTCAACATAACCTTTTTCCATAGTCTCACTATCCATCATATGCACCGGAATGACATAACGGCTCAAAATTTCGCTAATTAATTTTTCAACGCTGACATTTTGCCTTTTTGCGTTGTCGTTAAGTAATTTGTTCACTTCCTCTGTTACCTTTATTGTGTAGTGTGTATTCATGATTATATCCTTTGTTTAAAAATTTAAACCTAAACTTATGAAAATAGTATTTATATATTTATTTGTTTATATACAGTTTTTTCAAGCAATTATAAAAGCCCCTTCGGCAGTTCCATTGCTTGAGACTCATCTTTATAATGTTAATTTTATCGGGCTCGCGCTGCTCACCCCTACAATTTAATCCACTCCCGAATATCATTCGTCAAAATAAAATCGTAGGGACGGCAATCTGCCGCCCCTACGATTTTGCTAGCGGTTTTTTTTCGACTACAAATAAAAAATCCGTAAGTTACTCACGGATTTTCAATCGGCTCAATATAGCCGGTTTCTTCTAAAAATGTTCTAAAACAATATCCTGCTTTATCGCAAATTTGTTTTAAAGTATCTATCAAAGGTATTATAGGCATTTTGTTTTTTCCTCTATACCCTTTTTCTAATCGAGAAATATTGGCAATACTTATATCAACCTTTTCTCCAAATTCTCGCATATTCATGTTTAAACTTAGTCTTATTTCTTTTATTTTTTCTGAGTAAGAAATTATTTTTTTGTTCCCCATAGTCAACATTATAGCAAAAAAAAATAAAAATATATATGAAAAATCATATAAAAATCATTGACTTGAGGGAACAAATGATTTATAATTGTATTGACTTGAGGAAACAAAACATATGAAATCAACAATAAGACAAATGTATTATGGAGAAAAAGGCAGTTCAGAGCAAATAAAAGTTTCAAAAGAGTATTTTAATCTTTTGCAAAAGTTTACTGAATATGAAGAAGAATTTGTTTCAAAAATTGCCGCCTTCCCTGAATTATTGAAACTATACACTAAACTAGCCGAATCTCTTGAAAACGCTAATAGCGAATTGTTCTTTGTTCATTATGCTGAAGGTTTCAAGTTCGGCTTTCTTTTGGGTTTGGAAATCTCAAAAGATGATTAAAAGCAACCTAATTAACATGCACTAAAAAACGCATCTTTATAAAAAAAGATGCGTTTTAATAACTTGATATGTCTATATCTATTCAATGATGTCGGAGACAACTCCGCTCATTATTGTTGTTTGAACTCCGTGCTTTTCCCATTCACGAATGATTTTGTTGATGCCGATTGAGTCGCTTGACAAGTGTCCTGCTATGATGACATTTCCTATGTTTTGTTCTTTTAGAGTTTTTGCATCAGACTCAGGAATATGCATCATGACGAGAGTGCCGACGCCTGCTTTGAAATACTCTTGCAAAACCTTTGCCCCCGGTCCTGTCAGTCCTGCCATATGAACCAAAATTTTGCCGGCGTAACTTTCCTTTGAACCAACTCTTATGACCGGTTTTCTTTCCGAATTTTTGTATTCGGCGATTTCTTCAAGAGCGTCAACAATATCGCCTAGTTTGACATTTTCATTGCCTTCAAATTTTTTGTCCAAAAAGTCTTGAACATGTTTTTCACCAATTAAGTCTGCCGGATTGTGAACAGACATAAACGGCATGTTGAGAAGTTTTGCAGCAGACTCACTTCTTCTTGTGTTTGAAACATGCAAATTATATGATAATTCAGTTGCTCTTGCTTGAACAAGTTTTTGAGAGCGATTTTTGGGCACACCGAGTTTATAGAGTTTTTCAATATTGACCTCTTCCAAAATGCTTGTCATCTCTTTGTTTGTCACTCTCGGGTGATGAGACACAACACAATCGTAGCCCAGTTCACGAGCCAAGAGTAATTCCGGCGTGTCCATGTCCACTCCGAATAGAACTTTTTTGATGTTTTTACCCTCGACAGTAATTCCGGAGTCCGGCGGAATTGCGTC
Organism: Bacillota bacterium; assembly: GCA_009779975.1. Classification (GTDB taxonomy): domain Bacteria; phylum Bacillota; class Clostridia; order Christensenellales; family Pumilibacteraceae; genus WRAY01. Next base: position 15,526 of record WRAY01000029.1, read on the forward strand.
AACATTTGCCAGTTTCAACGCAATATCAAACAACTCCTTTGTTGAAAGACCTTTTGCGTTTTGGGTTTGTTTTGTTTCTTTTGACTTTGACATGATTTTTATTCTCCTTATATTTCAATTTATAATGCATAATGCATAAATGATTGTTAAATTTCTATAGTGGTTTAATATCTTTTATTCTTTTAGTGCTAGGGCACATTCGGTTCGTTTTTTTAGCAGTTCACATGAAACAAAATGCGGAGTGAAGAGGTTCTTTTCAAAATGATGCGAATTCGCAATACAACCTCCTGAGCAAAAGAATTTTGCCCAGCATTTTAAACATTCTGATTTGTTTAGTATGCTGTTTTTTTGCAAAATAGTTGAAGGATTAAATTCACCGGAGTTGACATTTCCCATTTTGAATTCTTCAACCACAAATTGGTGACAGGGATAGATATCTCCGTTTGGTGATATGCCCATATATTCGCATCCTGCCCCGCAATTTCGAAGCCGCTTTGTCTCACATGGTCCTCCGGAAAGGTCAATGTTGAAGTGAAAAAAGTTTGGTCGGTGGTCTGTGTTGTATGAATTCTTAATTAACCTTGCCAGTTTTTCATACTCTTCGCATAATTCGGACAAGTCCTCTTTTCTTAGTGCCAGCGGATGGCCATATGGCAAGACAACCGGTTCAAGTGATATATTTTTAAAACCTAAATTAAACAGTTCAATAGCATCTTTTGAGAAGTCTTTGTTTGCCCTTGTGAAAGTGCCTCTTATGTAGTATTGCTTGTCTCCCCTTTGTTTAACGAATTTGAGAGCGTTTTTAATAACAACATCATAGGACGGAATGCCTTGTGTCGTTTTTCTGAGAGCATCGTGGACACTTTTTCTGCCATCAATTGAGATGACGACATTGAACATGTTTTCGTTAAAGTAGTCGATTATTTTATCGGACAGAGCATAAGCGTTTGTTGTTATTGTGAAACGAATTTGTTTGCCTGCTTTTTTTGCTTCCTTTCTTGCATAGTCAACTGTTCCTTTCACTACCTCAAAATTTAGTATTGCCTCACCTCCAAAAAAATCAATTTCAAGCATGTTCCTGTGACCGCTTTTTTGAACTAAAAAGTCAACTGCATTTTTTGCGGTCTCCATGGACATATGTGAATTTTTGCGAAGATTAATATCTGCAAAACAATATGAACATGCCAAGTTGCAATCATAAGTCACATTTAAACACATTGATTTAATGACACTCTCATGCGATGGCTCAACGATAATAATCTCACTAAAAAGAATTCCATCATTTATTAGTTCGTCAATTTCGCTCTCAGCGGATTTAACCTCATCAATTGAAAATGAGGACAGTGGTTTTTTGCTGTCCCCTTTTTTGTTTTCAATTAATGCTTTTGTTAATTCATCGATAACAAAAAGAGAGCCGCTGTTAACATCGATGGCAAAATTTTTATCGAGACATTTGAATGTGTGAACCATTTTATCAATGCATAGTTCATAATGCTAAATATAGTATTATGACTGTTAACTTTATTCCCTGCTTTCTTTGTTAATTTTCGCTTCTCTTTCGCATGATTGGTTGCCTACTGTGCAACTGGTTTTACATGCGCTTTGGCAACTTGCTTGACACTCGCCGCAGCCGGTTCCTTTTTCTCTTGAAATTGTGTTTTTTGCAATAACTTTAATGTGTTTCATTAAAAAAATCCTCCATTGCCAATAGTATAGCAAACATGAAGGACTTTTGCAACAGTTTTAAGGGGGTGATAAGAGGATAAAAAGTAAAAAGTGAAAGGTGAAAAGTATTTTGTCGATTTCTAAAAAATAACTTATCCTTACTTTTCACCTTTCATCTTTCACTTCCATTAATTATTCTTCTTTCTTCTGATTGCAATCGCTAATATTCCGCTTATCATGCCGCTAACGCCGCCGATTGCTGTGTCGTTCAAAAGATTTAGACCAAAGTTGAAGTTGCCGTTGTCGAGAATTGAAAATAATATAAAGGCAATAACGATATAGATAAGACCGACAAATAGTCCTTTTATCCAGCCGTTTTTTGGAATCCTCAAACAAATTAAACATGCAAAAAGGATTGAAATACCTTTGATTACTTGGTTAATGATTGGGATTGCTCCTGCTCCGATGTTAAGCACTCTTATGAAAAGTGCCAAAAGCAGTATTGCAACAAGCGAAAAAATCACCGCCACAATCACTGCTTTTATCACTTCAAAAACTGGTTTTCTTTGTTTTACTTCTGTTGCCATAAATTTTACTCCTAAAAATGCAAAAACTCTGCACACTAAAATAGATATGCAGAGTTTTATGGTTTTAGAAGCAATTTTTTAAGTGAAATGTGAAAAGTGAGATTAAATTAATTTTAAAATATTTTAACAATTTACTTGTTTCACTATTTTTTTCTTGGTTTGTAGGTGCTTTTTCTGACAATTGACTCTTCAGTTTCTTCTTCTGACGGCTCAAATTCAGTTGCGGCTTCTTCTGCTTTTGGTTCAGTTATTACTTCCTCACCGGAAGGAATGTCAAAAATATCAGGAGATGGCTCAGTTGCAGTTGCTGCTGCTTCTGTTTGTTCTTCCATAGATACAACAGGCGCTTCTGTTCTTAGGACTTGATAGAGTGCTTTGACATCAATAAGAAGAGGTGTCTTGTTATCTCCTTCGCCAGTCTCAATGAGGATTTCAGTGTCAACAGGTGAGATTTTGTTGATTTTTAAAATTGTTCCGATAATTCCACCAACAGTCATAATTTTGTCGCCAACTCTTAATGAAGAGTGGAGATTTTCGACTTGTTGACGGCGTTTTTTGTTTGTGAATATTGGGAGAACGACGATTACTCCAACTAAGAGGACCAATAGTCCAATCACAATCCATGTTGTTGGTTCCATTTTTATTTACCTTCTTTAAAGTTTTTTTCTATGCATTTCATTTGCTATAGATAATATTATATTAACACAAAAAAAATAAAAAATCAACTGATTATTGGTTGATTTTGAATTTTATAGAAAATATTATTTGATGTTAGACGGAACTTTTTGTCGAAAACTTTATTAGTAGTCAGTGGTTGGCAGTTGATAATTAAACTTATCCTTCACAAATCACCAATCACTACCACTAATCACAAATTATCGGACACTCGTTTCAAATATATTTGTCAGTCTGCTCAGCAATTTTTTATCGCTGAATCTGCCGTGAAGATTGACTTCTAACGGGGCGACATTAATTAAATACAAGAGTAATTGATTGGCACAATTTATTTTGTATTCAAAGCCTCCGCCTTGATAGTCACCTTTAACACAGTAGTATCCTTGAACTTGTCCGCTTCTTACTGAATTATCCTCAGAGATGTCAAGACGCATTATTTTCGGACTAATGGCACTTAATAGAAATCTGAGCAATTCACATAGCGCATCGTCATTATTGAGATAGGTTGCGTTATTTTTGGCTAAGAGTGCTATGTCATCCCAGCGTTTTTTCAACTCAACCAAACGGAAATTAAAAAGTCCGTCAAGGGCGATTTTATCACCCAGAAACAAACTTTTATCAACCATCTCGCTCTCTGTTTCTCTGTCGAATGCAACAAGTGAGGCAAGAAGTATTTCATATGCCTCATCATTTAAGCGAATGTTTTTCATTGCTTTGGTCAAATATTCAAACTTTATCTGACAAAGAACCGTCATGATTATCGCCTCTTTGATGAGTGCGACAACCTCTTTTTTGTGTTCTTTCACGCAAGCGACTGATATGCTTGTCCTGTGGACATTTTCGCTCTTTGCCAAAACACCTTTGTAGTCTTTCAATCGAATTGAAAGAAACCTCTCCATTTTTGAAACCCAATTAGATTCGTTGGGACTGGTTATTGAAAACTGAAACACACTTTTATTCTATGCATTCAGTGCATTGATAATGCACCGGAAAGTGAAAAGTGAAAGATGAAAGGTGAAAAGTTTTTTGTTAACAAAGTAAAAAAATTGGCTCTCGTTCCTTTGGAGAACAAAAACCAATTTTCACACTATATTTTTCACTTTTCACTTAATTAAATGTGCTGTCTCTTTATTCTGTTTTTCTCGTTGATGTTGGATTTGTAGTTATCCCAAAATTTTGAATATTCCGCAATTAGCGTCGGAACTATTGCAAGCCCTATGCAAATAAACCAGTGATACCAGTTCATTCCCCTCCAATCAAGTCCGATAGCAGTGTTAATGCCCGGAATGAAAACTAATATCGGAGCAACAAGCAGCATAATGACGGCACTCCATGCAAGTCTGGGATTTTCTTTGAATGCAATATTTTTAAATATTGACTGGCGTGAGCGAGCAGTGAAAACATGAAGGACTGCGACCCAGCCAAGGGTTAGGAATGTCATTGTTTGACCTGTTACATGTGAGGGCAATTCTCTTGTCGGAATATAGTAACCTCTCAATACTTCTTGGAGATACACTCCGTCTGCGAGCCAGAATGTTCCAAAAATATAGGCAACCAGTGCAGCAACAGTAAAAGCGATTGTTTGCCTTATCATGACTTCCACCAGTCCGCCGGAAAAGAAACTTTCCTTTCTGTCGAACGGTTTTCTTTTCATGATTCGAGGATCTGCTTTTTCTCTCGCAAGAGCAAGTCCCGGAATACCATCAAAGAGGACATTAATAAGAAGGAGCATTAAAGCGGTGATTGGGATTGCTCCAAAAATTGAGCGACCCAAAAGCATTATCAAAATTTCTGCAAAGTTTGCAACTAATAGGAAGTAGATTGTTTTTCGAATATTTGAAAAGACATTTCTTCCCTCTTCGACAGCATCAACAATTGTTGAATACTTATCATCGACAAGCACCATATCTGAAGCAGATTTTGCAACTTCAGTTCCTGCAATGCCCATTGCGGTTCCGATGTCAGCACCTTTTAACGCCGGGGCATCATTGACGCCGTCTCCCGTCATTGCGACAACTTCGCCTTTTCGTTGCCATGCTTGAACAATTCGAATTTTATCCTCAGGCGAAACCCTGGCATAGACACAAACATCTTCAACGATTTCATATAATTTTTGATCGTCGATTTGGGCTAGTTCCACTCCCGTCATGACAGCACCTTTGTAGTCAGTTATTATCCCTAGTTCTTTTGCAATTGCTTTTGCGGTGACAGCATGATCACCTGTTATCATGACAGTTCTTATTCCTGCCTCTTTTGCTCTTGCAATTGCGGCGATTGCCTCGGGGCGGGGCGGGTCAATTATGCCGATGATGCCTTCAAAAGTCAAATCTTTTTCGACATCCTCAATGTTCTTCGGCAACTCTTTTATTTCCTTTGAAGCAAGGGCGATAATTCGAAGTGCGTCAACAGCGAACTTATCGTGCATTTCCTGCAATTCCAACTCGTAGAGTTTGTCGTTTTTCTTTATCGGAAGGAAATCAAATCCGCCTTTTGAGAGAACAAGGTAGCCGCTTCCGTCAGGTTTTTTGACGACAGTGGTCATCATTTTTCTCTCACTGGAGAACGCAATTTCAGCAACTCTTTCATATTCTTTGTCGAGGTCTGCTTTGATTATGCCCTTTTCAATCGCCAGACGCATGATAGAGCGTTCAGTCGGGTCTCCAACCATTTGAGGCTCACCGCCATCTTTGGGAGTTTCCAGTGACACATTTGAAGCAAGAAGAAGTTTTTTAATGACTTCTTCGTGAATGTCTTTTGCCTCATCATCTTTCACAGGTTCAGAACCATATGCCCAAATTCGTCTTATCGACATTTTGTTCATTGTCAGTGTTCCTGTTTTGTCAGAACAAATGACAGAGGTTGACCCCAAAGTTTCGACCGCTTGAAGTTTGCGAATGAGTGCATTTCTAGCAACCATTTTTTTGACGCCATGAGTTAATATCAATGTGACAATAAGGACGAGTGCTTCAGGAACTGCAGCAATAGCAAGTGCGACTGCAACAAACAAATGGTCATTTGTCCAGCCTTCTTGAATTAGACCTATCGTCATAATGACAGCAGCAGCGGCGAGTGCGACAAGTGAGATTAGACGACCCAGTTTTGCCAGTCGCTTTTGAAGCGGTGTTTTGAGTTTTTTGGTTGTGTTGAGATAGCCTGCGATTTTTCCGATTTGAGTGTTCATTCCGGATGCACAAACTATTGCTCTTGCATTTCCTCCAAGAACAAGACATCCTGAAAAAACCATGTTTCTTTGGTCTCCGAGTCCTTCAACTTTTTCAACAACATCGCTGATTTTTTCAATCGGTTCACTCTCGCCTGTTAATGATGCCTCGTCAACAAGGAAATCAACACTTGAAATAATGCGGCAATCCGCAGGGACTAAGTCGCCGGTTTTGAGAAGAACAATATCACCGACAACAACTTCCGCAGTTTGAATTTGAACCCTTACGCCGTCTCTCAAAACAAAGCACTGAGGCGAATTTAAAACAGCGAGTGCTTCAAGCGCCTTTTCCGCTCCTCTTTCTTGAATAACCGCAAGACCGATGTTGAGAGCGATTATGCCGAAAATGATGACCGGTTTTAAAATTGAGCCAACCGAAATAGTCGCATTTTCATCAATTGCATCAACAATCAAGAGTGCAACAGCGAGCAGCGCACCCACAACAAGGATAATAATTGCCAAGTCTTTGAAATGCTTCAAAATTTGGACAATGATATGTTCCTTTTTCTTGTCGTGAAACTTGTTTTCACCATGTTTTGCCCGAGATTCCTCAATTTGTTTTGCACTCAATCCGTTTTCAGGATTGACCCCATGCCTTTTCAAAACCTCGTCCGAACTTAATTTATGCCAATCTGCCAATTCGCACCTCCCAGTGTTTAGTATCAAACATTAAGTTACTATGTTATTTTATACAATCAAACCATATTATAACACAAATCCCCGTCTTTTGCAAAGAAAAAACAGGGATTTGAATTATTTTTTTATTGTTGATTTCATAATAACTCTATACGACCGTCTTCATGGCGATAAATGTCCCAATGAATAATGAGTGATATTTCCCGCAAAATTTCATAATCATAACACCATCGCAACGAAGAACCGAATATTACTAACCTTATTGTGCTTTCTCCGTAGGGAATATTATTTATCATTTCCTCTCTCATGTCATAGAAAAACATTCCTTCATAAACCATATTAAAAAACCGATTAAAAACATTTACCCCACGATGATTAAAAACACTTAAACTATGCCAACCAATTCCCAACGCATCTTTTACCTCTTCCATACTCCCAAACATAAGCACTTCAAAATCAATAGGTTCTTCTCTTATCAAATAAACTTCCCAAAAACTAACATAAATACTTTTTGCGTCGCTGCTTCTTCTCGTTATTTTAATAATATTGCTGCCTTCATTCAATCTAAGGTAAAGGAGCGAAATTTCCATGTTATACTCTAATTGTCCAAAAATCCATGTCGGATATCCGACAAATCTTACTTCGCTCGTATCAGAACAATAAATATATGCCCTATAAAATTCACCGCTTAGATTAATATCTTGCCCATTCCAGCGAAGAAATCCGTCAGCAACAAAAAAATCATAGTCAACTTCTTCTACTGTTAAATAAATTTTCCAGTAACTAATAAATGTAGTTGCCCTGTCACTGCTTCTTCTGACAATTCTTATAGTGTTATAGCCCTCAGTTAAACTAATTTCATCAAGCGATACTTCAAAATTATAATTCCTCTGCCATGAGGAACCAATCCATCTTGCATATTGAACGAACCTTTCAGGGTTTTCGTCATGATTGTCAACATATACTCTATATGTGGCATGGTCTGTTCCACGCCAACGAAGAAATCCGCTAGCAACAAAAAAATCATAGTCAACTAAAGTCGTTGAAACTTCTGAAACAGGTATTCTTTGAGGAACATTCGTATCGCCTTGTCTTCCCGAGCCAAGTTGTCCGGTTCGATTATTTCCCCAAGTATAGACATGTCCGTTATTAGTCACTGCCAGTGTATGTCTAAAAAAACCATAAACTCTTGAAACATTTTCTAAAACTTGTTTCGGCTCACTTCTAAAAACGGTGTTACTTCCGCTAAAGCAACCGAAAAACGACCATCCTAAATCGCCGCCTTCTCCGCAGCCCAATCTGTCATCGCTGTTGCTTCCCCATGAAAAAAGATTGCCATTGACATCTATTGCAAAACTTGAGTCGCCATTTGCTCTAACACTTTTAAATTGCCTGTCAGTCACTATATGGACAGGATAGTATTCATTTCTATTTCGTCCGCCCCAAGTCCTGATAAAGCCTAGTTGACCGTCATTGTTTGCCCCCCATGAAAAAAGATTTCCTGCTTCGTCAACTGCGAGCGAATGATTAGAGCCTATGCAAATATCGACAAACCTTCTTTCATTAGTCACACGAGTCGGCATAAGCACCTCATATGAATGCCCTAAGCCCAATTGACCGAACAAATTTTGCCCCCAAGTCCATAAATAACCATAGGTGTCAATCGCTAAACTAAAACCGGAAAAACCGGAAAAACCGCCTCGGTCATTTGAGGCAATTTTAACAAACCTCGTCTCTCCGGCATTAATCATCGTTCCGTTAACAATAAACTCATGAAAACTAAAACCATTCTCATCAAAATCCCAAACATACCTTCCGGAGATATTAACAATATTTCCATCTTCATCGATGGCAAAATTTCCGTTAATATAAGTAAATTTAGTATCTTCTAAAACAGGAATAACTTCACCAAAAGAGTGCGTGTTACCATCCCATATTTCTCTCATATTCCATCTAAACAAATTTCCTTCATTATCTAAAACATGAGTGCCGGTTAGTTGCTTTTTGTTCTCACCTTTTAAAACAAACTCACTATCCCAACCTCCATGCCAATCCTCTCCGCCTAAAGCCCAAAAATTTCCGTAACTATCAATAAAATAAGTCCTATACGGAGGCGGAGGAGAACACGCTGAAAATATAAAAAACGGCATGATAAAAAATGCCATCACGCAAACTATCACCATCATTTTTTTTAAAATACTTTTTCTCATGGAACAAGTATATATTATTTCTTTAAATTTGTCAAGACTTTTTTAGAAAAAGTTTTAAAGGTATTTTTGAAAAAACGGAACGCAGTTTTTAGACAGCGTTCCACTTTTTTTAATTTGATTTGTTTGTTTTGCGAAATTTTTTAAATGAAATTATTCCGACTATTAGTCCTGCAATAAATCCCAGAATGCTGAAACCTAATGCGATTGAATAGCCGATAATTTCACTTCGGACATATGCTTGCCCCATATGGTCATAATACCCGCCGACTGTTTCAATAATTTCCGCAATAAAGTAACCAATAAGTATCAGACATGTTAATGCAATGACACCGCCAATGATTGAGAGGATTAAGCAAGTAATTCGATTGTTTCCTGTTGTTCTTTGTTTTTCTTGAATTTCATTCGTTTTGACATTCTGATGATAGTCTTGAGTTGTGCTAAGTGTGTCATCTCCATGAACAAGGCTATCGAGCGAAATGTTATATAGCCTTGCAAGAGCAATGAGATTTTCGGTGTCAGGCAAAGACTCTGCTCTCTCCCATTTTGAAATTGCTTGACGGCTTATACTAAGTTTTTCAGATAGTTCGTCTTGAGAGTAGTTATTCTTTTTCCGCAGTTCAATCAGCCTGTCTGCTGTTTTGTAGTCCATTAGTTTTTTCTCCTTTGCGTCCACGACGCTTTTGTCACAAACAGTGTTAAAAAATACTCTTCATTTAAGTTGCCTTATTTTTTTCAAAGTTTGTGTCTTTTAAAGATACTTCCATTATATCTCAAAAATAGTAGTTGCGACAATTAAATCTACTTTTCATTTCCGCAACTATAGGTTGCATTTTGATTTTTGCGGTCAACGAGAGATAGAAAAACAGTCAGCCTACTTTTTCCAAATTTCATTAAGTCTTTTACGAAGTTCATAGGGACATCTTTTTTTCTCTGTTCCTAATTTTTTTAATGCTATTATTGCATCATCAACTATTGGGAAATAAAGATTGCGGAACAGCCAAAAATATGAGTCCTGACTATCAATACCAAAACCGCCGTCTGAGTAGAAATCATCATCTTCATACAACTTAGCGACACTCCTTGCTTCTATCATGTCGTCAAATAGTTTTTTGTTGTTGTTGAGAAATTCAATTTGTTTTTCATTTAATTGAGCAACCGGTCGTGTTGGCCTGTCATAAATTAAAACACCGCCGCAAACAATTTCTTTGTCCTTGAAGACCACAAACACGCCTGTGCTTGAACTCATTCTTTTAACTTCACTGTCGGTAAGAAAAAATAGAGTTTGCCCTTCCTTTTCCAAAACATCTTGCAAAAGGTCAATGTCTGAAAAATCTTTTGTCAAAGAAACCTCCACTCCTACTCCAAGTTGTTTTTGATAATCAATCTGTCCCTTTCTAATCCAACAGTCAAGCCGCCAAAAATACGCCAAAAACTCCGCCACCTGATGCCTAAACTTCAGTTGCTCTTTCCTTACATATTCTTCAAAAATATTATTTGTGTCGTTGTCCATAGATTCTCTCCTTAAATTAAATCATTATATCCATGTTTAATAAGTTTGTCAAGGGTTGAAACAATATTATTTTTTATTATTTTTGCTTGACATCAAATAAGAAAATGTGATAGACTGACATCGTCACACAATTATTTAGAAAAGTATGGTGAATTCTGCCCATTGGCGATTTCTCCCCATACTTTTCGTGGATTGTGTGACAACAATTAGGAGATAGTCACTTGGGGTGCCGCTCTCTTAATTGAGGACGGCACTTTTTTTTGTGTAGTCGAAGGAGAAAAAATGAATAACAAAATCAAATGCACTTATTGTGAAAGTTATGATATGTTTCCTTATGAATTAGAATATAGAGAGTATGGAGACGGCAGTACTTATATTACTAATACAGAAACTTTTGCTTGCAAAAAATGTTGTCATATTGAATGGTTTGTTAACGAAGATGCAATACAGATAGCCTTTCAACAATATGAACACAATAGAAAACACACTATTGAGCATAAAAAAAAATTAACTAGACTTAAAATAAAAAAATCAAATCTAGAAAACAAAATTAATAAATTAAATAATATAATATCTGATGAAAATCAAACTGTTAAAACAGTAAATGAAGCAAAACTAAAATTACAGTCATTAATAAATGAGTTATCAAATTTAAAATGATTAAATTCAAATTAATCGTCCCTACAACTAATTTTCAGAGTTCATTTCCTATAGAATCATTTTATTTGCAGAGACGGTAAGTGCCCGCCTGCACAATGTTATTTGTTTGTCACGATTTTATGCATAAAAAAATGGAGCACTACTTAAATTAAAGCAGCACTCCATTTGTTTTTTTATTTCACTTGCACTCAATCCATAAAATCGGTTCCATGAAATGGGCACACCCATATACCCCAATCATCTTTAACTAGATTATATCCGCATTTTTGGCATGTTGGCGAAAATGAACAAACTTTCTCAACGATTGCCATGCTTTTATTATTAATCATTAGTTTTTCTCCTCCTTTGTTTATTTTTTAGTATATTCATATAATACACTTCGCCTTTTTTTTGTAGTCAATTATGCTTTTTGTTTTATTATTATATAAATTTTCTTATATTTTGTCAAGTAATTAAATACGATTTTTTTTACATAAAAAATTGGCTTTAGAATAACAAGGTGTCGTCCATAAATTTTATTGTAGAGTTTTTCGGGTTCGCGATGCTCACCCCTACAATTTGTTGTGGACAAAAAATGAAATGTAATAGTAAAATGTTATTTCACTTATAGTAGTATGACTTTTTGTTAAGAACATCGAGTTCTCCTTTTGGTTTCTTTTTTCGATATTTAGTAAGTTCAATTTTTAATATTTTCATGGTTTCTTCTTTTTCGCAAATAATTGCCAGTTTTTCTTCAAACTAATAGTTTTGTGTGTTTTTGAAAATTCTCTCTTTAAGTGTTTTTTCGCATTTATTGTTTGGATCAACCTTCTCTTATCATATTAGGATATCATGTTTCAATGTTATTTGTCAATACATTTTGTCGTAATAAAAAAATGGCACGCATTGGGGGGCAATGCGTACCTAGAGGGGGCATAATAATAGTATAGCAAAACGCTACGCTGGCAACTGCATACTAGGATATTAAATATAATTTAAATGCTTTGTTCGGAAAGCATAATAGAGTTTTAAGAGTAAAAATAGGGTGTAAATTGGGTTTTAGTCTGTTTTTGTCTTGAAAAGTAGTTTAAAAAATTAGAGTCAGCGGAAACGAGATTGCTCTCATTTCATGACATTAATTCGAAGAAAATCAATGTTACTTGATTAAGCCCTCGACTTATTAGTACCAGTAAGCTGAACACATTGCTGTGCTTACACATCTGGCCTATCTACCTTGTCGTCTACAAGGAGTCTTACTACCTTACGGTATGAGATATCTTATCTTGAGGTGGGTTTCACGCTTAGATGCCTTCAGCGTTTATCCGCTCCGTACGCCGCTATCCTGCCATGCCGCTGGCGCGACAACAGGTGCACAGTAGGTACGTTCACCCCGGTCCTCTCGTACTAGGGGCAAATCCTCTCAAATATCTTACGCCCACGAAGGATAGGGACCGAACTGTCTCACGACGTTCTGAACCCAGCTCGCGTGCCACTTTAATCGGCGAACAGCCGAACCCTTGGGACCTGCTACAGCCCCAGGATGTGACGAGCCGACATCGAGGTGCCAAAC
>WRAY01000030.1 GCA_009779975.1 Bacillota bacterium
TAGTGTTGAAATAAATCAAATAAAGAATATGCTTCGGGGAATTTTTGGGGAAAAGTTACAGGCGAAGTTACAGGCGAATTATTTTTTGAGATTTTATGAAAATCATCCAAAATCTTAAAAAATGAAAAAAACACCCTATTATAGGGCATTTTTCATTGATTTTTAGGTAAAATTGTGATATTATTAGGGGGTGGAAAAAGAAAGAAAAAACATGATTAATTGGTTTCCGGGGCATATGACGAAGTCGCTGAGAATGATTGACGAGGAGATAAAACTTGTTGATGTTATTGTTTATGTTTTGGATAGCAGGGCGGCAAGGAGTTGCTTGACTCCTGAGTTTGACAAAAGGATTTCGAATAAAAAGATTATATATGTTTTAAATAAGGCGGATTTAAGCGATGAAAAGGCAACTAAAGAATGGGTGAAGTTTTTTGAAAAGGGGAACAGTGCGGCGCTTAGTGTCAATTCTACAGCCTCAAAAAGCACCAAAGATATATTTGAAAAAGCAAAAGCATTATGCAAAGAGCGGCTTGATAATTTTAAAAACAAAGGGGTAAAAAGGCAACTTCGGGCGATGATACTTGGTGTTCCGAACTCAGGAAAATCAACTCTTACTAACAACTTGGCAGGTTCAGCAAAAACAACTGTCGGAAATCGCCCCGGAGTGACAAGGGGTAAGCAGTGGGTGAAGGTGAATGACTATTTCGAGGTTCTCGATACTCCCGGAACACTTTATCCAAAAATCGAAAATATCAAAACTGCCCATAAACTCGCTTTCATCGGCAGCATTAAAGACGAGATTTTAGACAGAGTTGACTTGGCATTTCATTTGGTTAATGAACTAAATTTAATCGACAAAAACATCCTCAAAAACCGCTATAACATTGATGATAGTCCAAATGGAGAAGAGACCTTAAACTTAATTGCAAAGTCTCGCGGTTATATGTTAAAGGGAAGCATGCCTGACATAACTCGTGCTTCACACGCCCTGATTGACGATTTCAGAAAAGGGCGGTTAGGCAGAATTTCGCTTGAGAGAGTTGGTGATGGCGAATGACAAAAGAAAACAGAACACAAAGAATATTTGAATATGACAAGGCATACCTTCCGAAGATGATTGCGGGCATGGATGAGGCGGGACGGGGATGTCTTGCGGGACCTTTGGTTGCTGCGATTTGTGTTATGCCTTTGGATTGTTCGATTGAAGGCATTTATGACAGTAAGGCGTTGTCAAAAGAAAAAAGAGAGGAGTTGTTTGAAAAGATTGTTGAGAGGGCTATTTCTTATGAAATAACGGAATGCGGAGTCGACATTATTGACAAGTTAAACATTTTAGGGGCGACAAAACAAACTATGCGTGACACAGTTAATAAAATGTTGTTGAAACCATCCTTAGTTTTAGTTGATTTCGTTCCGAAATTGGATATTGATATTGATTTTAAGACACTGAAAAAAGGCGATCAAACCAGTTATAATATTGCTTGTGCTTCAATTTTGGCGAAAGTTCACAGAGATAGATTGATGATTGAATTAGACAAAAAATATCCGTTATACGGCTTTCGGGACAATAAGGGTTATGGAACGCAAAGGCATATTGAAGCATTAAAAAAATTCGGAAAAACAGTGGAGCATAGAGAGAGTTTTATTAAGAATTTTTTTGTTGAGCAAGTGAGTTTTTTGAATTAATTGTGCGGGCGGTCAATGGTCGCTTCTACAAGATTATTACACCCGGTTCAGAAGGCGACAAAATCAATTGTGGGGTGGCTTTGCCCCCGCATCTTAAAAAAATAAATGAAAAACCAAAACATCACAAAAGGAAAATCTGGTGAAAAAATTGCCGCAAAATATCTCAAAAAAAAGGGGTATCATGTTCTGCACAAAAATTTCAAGACCAACATCGGAGAGTTGGACTTGGTTGTAACAGATGATAAATACCTTGTTTTTGTTGAAGTGAAATCTCGCAAAAACATTGATTTTTCTCATGCGATGGAGTCAGTTTCTTATCACAAAAGAACAAAGATAAATCAAGTTGCCGCTCAATACATCAAGAAATTTATGTTATTCGGCGTAAATGTCCGCTTTGATGTTGTGGAAGTATATTTCGACACAGGTGAGGTTAACCATATTGAAAATGCTTTTGATAGTTATTTGAGATATTAGGCTATTTAATTTGCTTTACAAACAAAAAGAAAAGTGTTATAACTAATCAAATGAACAATAAAGATAAATTAATTGAATATTTTAAGAGCGGAATAAAAAACTCAAAAGACTTTAAACTTGGTCTTGAACTCGAACATTTTGTTGTCTGCAAAAACTCACAAGAAACGGTGAGTTTTTATGCAAATAACGGCGTTGAAGAAGTTTTAAAAAAAATATCGAAATATTATGATGACATGGTTTACTCGGAAGGGCATTTAGTTGGATTAAAAAGAAAAAATATGATTATTACGCTTGAGCCGGCGGGACAATTGGAAGTAAGTATCGGCGAATTTAGCGGCGTCCATGATTTTGAAATTGAATATAATCGCTTCTTGAATGAGATTAATCCTGTCTTAGATGAAATGGAACTGAATCTTGCGGCAATGGGTTATCATCCTGTGTCAAAAGCAATCGACATGCCGCTGGTTCCGAAAGAGCGCTATCGCATTATGAATGAACACTTTAAGTCAACAGGAACAAGAGGAATAAATATGATGAGGGGGACATGTGCAACACAAATTTCTATTGACTACTATTCGGAAGATGACTTTAAAAATAAGTTTCGCCTGGCAAATATCTTGACACCGGTTTTGACATATTTAACGCATAACACTCCGGTATTTGAAGGAGTTGAAAACAGTAATTTTGCAAGGAAAATGATATGGGACAGCGTTGATAATGCCAGAAGCGGATTTGTTCCAAACTCGCTGAATGTTGATTTTGGGTTTAAAGAGTATGCAGACTATATTTTAAGTGCTCCGCCTATTTTAATTCCAAAGGAAAATGGGGAACTGGAATATACTGCTTTTAAAGCATTGAGTGAAATATACGCCTTGAAGTCAATGAACGAAGGGGAAATCGAAAATGCTCTCTCAATGTTTTTTCCTTATGTCAGGTTGAAAAAATATATTGAAATCCGCATGATGGACTCAATTCCTTTTGAAAAGGTTGTCGGGATTTTATCACTAATCAAAAATTTGTTCTATGATGAAAAGAATGTTGAAATTCTTTTGAAAAGGTTTGAAGATGTTACTCAAAAAGATGCAGAAAATGCGTTTGATGAGTTGGAGAAAAATGTTGAAACCTCAACAATCTATGGCGAAAATGCTTCAAAACTAGTAAGAGATTTACTAACACTTTCTAACAACTAACATTTACGCTATACAACCATTGGGATGCTAAAAATAACGACAAGGCATGAGGAGAAGTTAGAGGTTGTAGGGTCTGGGACACCGCCCCCAATAAAAATATTTCACATCATTATCTTTCAGCACCCCCAACCACATAATTATAAACTATCATTACTATAATATGAAACCGCACGAACATTATCTCAACTTAATAAAAAGCGATATTGAAAGCACAAAAAAAGATTTTCAATCTGCAAGGGACTACATTAAAAATTCTTCTGCTGTTTTTTCTCGTGGCGAATTAGCGTTCTTGGCAGTTCCGAAAATGTTTTCTAGTGAGGAATTTGCCTATATTGAAAAGACTATAAACACAATGCGAGAGATACTTGAGAAGGTGATGGATAGGTATATTGAGGATGATAACTATCGAAAACTTTTTGATTTTCCTTCGCATCTTGAAGAATTGATTTTGGCAGATTGCGGCTATGAAAGGAAAATTCCGATTGCACGGCTTGACTTTTTTTTCAATCATGATGAAATGACACTAAAATATTGTGAGTTTAACACTGACGGAAGCAGTGCTATGAATGAGGACAGAGAGATAGTCAACGCTTGGAGAAATTCCTTGATTTGGGGAAAATTTCAAGACAAATATGAAATCAAATCGTTTGAATTATTTGACAGTTGGGTTAATGAATTTTTAGAACTTTACAGCGATTTTTGCAAAAAATCCAATAGTATGTTAGACATACTTCCCAGAGTTGCTATAGTTGACTTTCTTGACATTGGAACTAAATCAGAATTTAAAGTATTTAAAGAGGCATTTGAAAGACAGGGAATGGAAACAATTATTGAGGATATTCGCAATTTAAAATATCGTGACGGAAGATTACATTGTTCCTTGGGACTTCCAATTGATGCAATTTATCGCCGAGCAGTGACGAGTGAATGTATGGATAAGTTTGACGACATTCAAGATTGCATAAAAGCATTTAAAGACAAAGCAGTTTGTCTTATTGGAGCGTTTCGAACTCAAATTCCGCATGATAAAATTATTTTTAAAGTCTTGCAAGTCAGTCAAACGAGAGCGTTTTTAACTAAAGAGGAGAACGAATTTATTGAAAAATGTATTCCAAAAACATATGAACTTAAAACAGGGGAGTTTGATTTGAGAGATGTCTTGGAAAATAAAAACTCTTATCTCATTAAGCCTCGTGACAGATACGCCTCAATCGGTGTTGCAACAGGCGGTGACTATGAAAAAGATGAATGGGAAAAACTAATCACAAAAGCCCTGGACAAAGACTTTATTTTACAAGAATACTGCACTCCTCCGCAACACGAAAATGTCTATTTTGACAAAGAGGGTAGCGCACATTTTGGAATTTATAATAGTATGTCAGGCATATTTCTTTATAACAACAAGCCATGTGGCATCTACACTCGTGCAATGCAAGGAAAAATAACAACACCTGAAAGGCAAGGAAGAATACCATGTTCGGTGTTGGTTAAACTATCTTCAACGGATTTGTCAAAAAAATAATATGATATGAATAATCAAATAATTTATGATATTGATAAGAAATCAATTTTAGGGGCGGGCTATCCGATCGCCCCAAACACTGTGTTTGTGAGGTTTTCGGGCGGTCGGGGACGCCCGCTCCTAAAAAATATACAACTCAATGTTGTTTTGTACTCCTATATAATATTTTTAAAACAATGGAAAGATTACTAAAAGAATTTGAAGAACTACTAAAAGATCTATCGTCGCCGCTTGGTTCGGGTGAAGAACGAGCATGGAGAGTTTTGAGAAAAAAACGCTTCAAAAGAGTTGCAGAAATTAGAAATTGTGAACAACTCTCTTTCATAACTCCTGAAAATTCTTCAATTGATACTTCCTCGAATTATATTGAAACAATTAAAAAAATAATTTTAGAAAAACACGACACAATGGAAATTCACTATAATGATATCGCCAAAATAGTTTTTGAAAACTCAATGTTAACTCGTCGAGACATAATAAACAAAATAATAAAACCCCTAATAAAAGAAGGACATCTAACAAAAATCCCAACAGTCAACAACTATCGCCACAAAGACGCTTACTATCTAGTGAGTATTCACCAACAATAGTTGAAATTATTTTCAATACTTTTGTGATAGGTTGCAAATATATGGAATGCCTCACAAAGGCGTTGAAGATGCTTGACAAAAGAGGCAGTTTAAAATAAACTGAGAAAAAGTTATGATAAAAACACCAAAAGAAAGTGCAGTTTTTAATGAAGCAGTTTGGCTTATGACGGGGCAGAAATTTTTTTCCTCTGAAACAAACAATGCTCAAAAAAAAGATTTGCTAAAATACCTTTTATCAAAAGCACGGTTTGAAGAATTGTGTGCGATTATTTCGTGCGGAACTATTTGCAAGGAATATGCCAACACTGACTATTTTACCAAAGCGAGCAGCGTTATACATATTGATGCAAGAAAATTTAATTTGTTTTTAGATATTGCGTCTGAAATTGGGATAAGCGAAGATGAATTTGCCCCGCTTCTTGTGAGAGCCTACTACACTGACTATGAAAAACTACAAGCATGGCAAACTGCTATTGAAGTATACCTGCTGAAAAGAGTTCATGAAAACTACGACAAAGTTCTTGAAGTTTTGACCGAATTTGACAACGAGTTAAGGTGCTATCATATTTTAATGAAAGTTAATGCGGAAAGAACATTTAACCTGCTCGTTGAAAGATTGATATTCTATTCAGGCACAAACAAGCGGGAAATACGAAAATTCCTGTTAAAATACAATGTCAACTACGCTCCAATGTTGAAAGATTTGTATTTAACGGCGGATGCAAAAACCAAAACAGAAATTGTCAAACTTCTCTTAATGTCAAAAAATGACCCGTCATGTGCTGAATTTTTGAACTTTATAGCAAAAAACGAAACATCGCAAAGCGTTCAAAAAATAATAACAAAAGACTTCACTGCAACAAAAGAGCGAGTGAGAAATGTTCAAACTTTAAGTCCTGTTGAATACTTTGAAGACGCTATGGTTCGAGGGCATGTCTGGGGAGTTGGCGAATTTAAGAAAGAAGTTTTGGCAAATGAGGATTATTTAAAAGTTGCGGAAAAACTATTTTATGGCATATATGATGGTAGTATGTCAGACATACTTCGTGAAGTTATGATACTCCACGAGGGAAAAACCTATAATTTGGACAATAATGCACTAAATTTAGAAAAAGGACAATACATAAGAGTTTTGCATATTGCCGAACTTCCAGGCAAATATGAAATAGTAAAAAGACTCAACATTCCTCAAGACTTTGAACAAATAAAAAGAAAAATATACACCCCTCAAGACAGGGAGCTTTCAACGGGAGTGATACTCAGATTGCGAGGAACAATGGTTGATAACGAAAAATTGCTTATAAAAATGAGGGACTCGGGATTTGTCCGAATAAACAACTTTGAAGAGGACGGAGAAATATCACTGGGAAAAGTAATGGACGGAATACTCATCGCAGTTGAAATAAAGGGAAGAACAATTTCTCAAATTAAACTGCATAGTGAGCAAGATGCAGTCCGCCTCCAAGGCAAACTTTCAACAAAAAAAGTTCCGACACTTCCTGCAAAAGATGTGCCAAGAAGAGTATTTTCAGAACTAATGCACAGTGTTTATTCATTGATTTCGTGTTAAAATCAAATGTCATTCGAAAAAATAAAACATCATCTATTAACCGTTGATAAGCCTGCAAGATATATTGGGGGTGAGTTTAATTCTGCTAAACCTAAAAAAAATGCTCCTTGTAAATTTTTGATGTGTTTTCCTGATGTTTATGATGTTGCGCTTTCTAATTTGGGAATAAAAATTTTATATCATCTTTTGAATGAGGGGAAAAATATTACATGCGAATTTGCGTTTGCTCCTTGGTTTGATATGGAAAAGTTGATGAGAGAGCATGAGGTAGAGTTGTATTCACTGGAAACGAAAACACCGGCGAAAGAGTTTGATATGCTTGGTTTTTCTCTTCAATATGAACTCTCGTATACTAACATTCTCTACATGCTTGACCTTGCGAATATTCCACTTAGGGCAAGCGAAAGAAACGAAGAATTTCCATTAATCATAGGCGGCGGACCATGCTCAGTTAATCCTCAGCCGATAGCGGACTTTTTTGATTTGTTTGTTATTGGTGACGGGGAAGATGTTTTGCCGAAAGTTTGTGAAGAGTATACAAAGTTGAAGGCAAACGGAACATATAACAAAAGAGAATTTTTGCAAAAAATATCAACTTTTGAAGGAGTTTTTGTTCCATCATTAAACCAAGAAAAAATTAAAAAGGCACAAGTTAAAGACCTTGATAAAACCTATTTTCCGACAAAAATGATAGTGCCGAATTTGGAGGTTGTTCACAACAGGGCGACCTTAGAAATCTTTCGAGGTTGTGCAAAAGGGTGTAGATTTTGTCAAGCAGGATTCATTTATCGCCCTATGAGAATGAGAAAGGTCGACACCTTGATTGACTTGGCAAAGCGAAGTATGTCAGACATAGGTTATGATGAAATGTCGCTTTCATCGCTTTCAACATGCGATTATCCATATTTAAGAGAACTTCTTCAAAAATTAAAACCTATTGCAGAGGAAAAAAAAGTTAGTATTGCACTTCCTTCAACAAGGGTTGATAGTTTTGAAAGTGAGTTTATTGACGGAGCGAGAAAGAGTTCATTGACTTTTGCGGTAGAGGCGGCAACCCAAAGGCTAAGAGATGTCATCAGAAAAAATATAACAGAAGAAGATATTTTATCATCTTGCAAGAAAGCGTTTGAAAGCGGCTACAGCGGTGTAAAATTATATTTCATGATAGGACTCCCTACTGAAACGGAAGAAGACATCAAAGAGATTATTACTCTTGCAAAGAAAATAAAATGGTATTACAAGCAATACGCCAAAAACAAAAAACCATTAAGGCTTGTTGTGTCAAGTTCAGTTTTCGTTCCAAAGCCCTTCACTCCTTTTCAATGGGAAAAACAATTGCCGCTTGATGAAGTCATAAAAACCCAAAATTTTCTCAAAAATGAATTAAGGCGACTAGGAATAAAATACAGTTATCACGATGCAAAATCATCGCAACTAGAAGCAATTTTGTGCCGAGGCGGGAGAGAACTCTCGTATGTGATTGAAGATGCCTATAGAAACGGCTGTTGCTTCGACTCATGGACAGACAAATTCCAATATGATAAATGGGTTGAAGCACTGAATAAATATGAATTGGGCCCAAATGAATTGACGAAAGAACAAAAAGGCACTTTAGCATGGCATAACATAGATGTCGGGGTGCCACATGAATTATTGGAAAAGGAACGAGAAAAGGCGAGGAATTTTTAAAATTATTTGTTCGGACTTGCGATGCTCACTTCTACATATTGATGACTTGCAAATTCCGTGATGATTTATTAAGCGAGAGCATGTAGTAGGGGTCTTGCAAACCCGAAAAAATAGTCAACAATCATTATGAATTTAAAAAAATGGTAATAATAAAATTTGAAAAAGTGAATATGCGTGAGTTTATTCCGCACCTTGATATTATGAGGGTGTTTAATATGGCGTTTAGGCGAGCAGGCTTGAGTGTTAATTATTCCGAGGGGTTTAATCCTCATGCGTTATTTTTTTTCTGCCAACCGCTTCCATTAGGAGTGATGAGTAAGGCAGAATATTTTACTGTTTCAACCGTAGAAAAGGCGGAAGAAATAATGAATAAACTAAATAAGACTCTCCCCAAAGGCTTAAAAATCCTGAAAGCAAAGACAGTGGAATCTGACCCTAATTTTGCTGCAAGTTGTAATCGAGCGGAATATGTTGCAGAGTTTTTTGAGGACTTACCCGATTTTGATATTAAAAACACTATCTTAATTAAGGACAAATTTTTATTAACAAGAATAGACAAAAACGGAATAGAAAAAACAAAAGATGTTCGTTCTTTGATTTTCAAATTGTCACAAAACAACAATAAACTTAAAATGTGTTTGGGCTATGGAAACGAAAATCTAAGAGTTGATGCCCTAATAAAGCAACTTTTTATTAACTATGCGTGTCATAATATGGTGAAATCAATAACGAAAACCAAAGTCTATGACAAAAACGATGTTGATTTTGATAAGAAGTATTTCGGGGTGTGAAAAAAATATAATAATATACGGGCGGCAGGATGCCGCCCCTACAGGTTTTCTGTAATAGTATAAAAAGGAATTCATGACAAACAAAGGAACAATTTTAATTGATGTGCAAGAGAATATGTCCTCAGTCTCACTGATTGAAGGAGGAATGCTCAATGAATTTTATGTTGAGTTCAATCATAATTATTCATTAACGGGTAATATCTATAAAGGCAGGGTTGTGAATGTTCTTCCTGGGCTCGAGACAGCATTTGTTGACATAGGCTTAGCGAAAAACGCTTTTTTATTCATTGGCGAAACTCAAGATAAGGAAAGTTTGTTTAAAGTAAAGGAAGGCGACTTTGTCATGGTTCAAGTGACAAAAGAAGAGACAAAAGAAAAGGGAGCGACGGTGACGACCAATATTTCAATCCCAGGAAGACTTCTTCTATATTTGCCTTCAATCGATTTTGCAGGAGTTTCAGGAAGAATAACAGATGTTGGCACTCGTGAAAGACTTCTAAAAACGATTGAAAAAATGAAAAATCCGAATGAAGGATTTGTTGCAAGAACACTTTGTGCTGACGAGAAGGCTGGTGAAATTGAGAAAGAGGCAGCGGTATTGAGAGACCTCTCAAAAGCAATAACTGAAAAATATTTAGAGAGAGGAATCGGGCTAATCCACTCTGAAGATAACCTGCTTCTCAGATGTGTGCGTGACATACTAAGCAAAAATATTGAAAAAATCTATTGCAATGACGAAAAAACGACAAATGAATTAAAAGAAAAATGCAAAATTCATCACCCAAGTTTCTACAATCTAATAAAATTCTATGATGAAAAAATTGACCTTTTGGATGAATTTGAAGTAATAAAACAACTTGACCGCCTGCTTGAAAAAAAAGTGACACTAGGTTGCGGCGGAACGCTCAATATTGATAAAACAACAGCGCTGACTGCAATTGATGTCAACACCTCAAAATTTGTCGGAGGAATAGACCATGAACAAACAATCTATGAAACCAACATGCAAGCGGCAAAGGAAATTGCAAGGCAGTTGAGATTAAGGAACACAGGAGGGCTTGTTGTTATTGATTTTATCGACATGTATTCCGAAGAGCAACTAGACGATGTTTTGAAAGTTCTTAGAACGGAAGTTGCTCTCGACAGGGTGAAAACCAGAGTTATGGGAAGCATAGGTTTTGGACTTGTTGCACTAACCAGAAAAAAAATGGGGAATGAACTAAGAAAATATCTTTTGGACGATTGTGACGAGTGCGGCGGAAAAATTCATTCAAAAAACTACATGATGCGAAAAATGAAAGCATCTCTAAAACGCCTCTTTGCCGAAGGTGAACACACCCAAGCATTCATCGCACTATGCCCTTATTTTTCAAAAAAAATATCCGCATTTAATGAATTCCTTTCTGAGTGCAGAACTATTTTTCCAAACAAAGAAATTTCTTTCGTTTCATTTCCAACAGCAAAATGCGGAGAATTCTATGTCTCCGGAAGGTAAAATAACTTAAAATTAAAAAAATCACTTGACTTCATTCTTTTTTTGAAGTATAATCCATAATACATTAGACATTTTAATAAAATGAAATACATTAACAAAGAATATGGTTTTACTTTTCGTCCTCCTTTTTTTGACAAGTTTCATGAGGAGAAGAGTGAGGGAAAACCTATATCAGAAGAAAACTTTCCAAAAAAGTTTATACAAGGTGCAGGATATGATTATTCGGCAGTCAACGGTGCCATGCTTGTTGGAAAGAAAGGCTCTATTTGGGGAATAAAGGTTAGTTATTTTAACGGCAAAAAATGGCTGGATGGCGAGGATTTTGCTCAAAATATGGGACTGGGTTGTGCTAATACAACTGATGGCAGTTTCGCTCATTTTGCGTCAGGTCCGCTTTCAGTCAAATGGGTCAAAAAGACTGACGAAAGTTTAGTTTTGGCAATTTCGTCTCGCAAAAAACTTAAAGTGAGAGTTATTTTTTATCCTGCTTACGGCTTTCATGGAGAACTCTCGCTTGAAGATAACACAGTCAAAGGGAGAAGCCCTCATGTTGCAATACTTCCCGGGGAAGTGTCACTTGCTGACAACAACGCTGTTTTTCGCGAAAGATATCAAGTGGTATATGAGGGTGAAGACGAGAAAGAATACTTTTTGTCTCATAGTTATTTCAATCCGCTTGACAGTGCAAACGGTGCGTTCAATGAAGGCATTATGGATTTTATTATCAACGAAAATCAGCCAAGCGTTTATTTTTATGCAACGGTCGGAAACGAAGAAATTTTTGAGTCAGAAGTGCCTCGGCTTGATAAAATAAAACAACTAATCGATGAGAGCGAATTAAAGTATGGTGTCAACAAAACGCACGGAAACGGCATATTAGGGGCATCAACGGAGAGAATGCTCAATTCTGTCATGTGGTCCCGCATTTATTATCCTTATTTGATGAAGGAAATTTTCTCGCCTCACAGAACGAATTTAAACAAACATTTTGACTTGAAAGGGGTGGATGAAAATTGCAGTGCAATACTTGGAACTTATGCTGAAATTGACAAAGTGAAAGAACAACTTCTCTACACAGTTGAGGATAAAATACTTGCACCGCTTAGCCTTTGGCACGCTTTTTGTCATGCTGAGGACAAGTTGGAACTCATGAAACTCTATAAATCTCTTTCAAAACTCTATCCGCCTGATAGTTCTTTTATAACAACAACAGACGAGACAAGAGCGGAAGTTGCCTATAAATGGAACGACTCGCCGTTAAAAGAGATTAGAAGAAACGGAAATGGTTTGTTTGGGGTTGATTCTCCAATGTATTCGCTTGATTTGACCTGCCTCAAACTGTTGGCATTTGATATTATCGAGAGGATTTTGGCTTATTATGATGCTTCTGAGAGAGCAAAATACAAAAAAGCAAAAAAAGAACTAATAGAGACTATCAATAAAATTTTCTACAACGAAGAAGAAGGGCTATACATGAATCGCTATATCTCAGGCGACTGGGTAAAATCTGAAAATGTCGGAGCAACAAGTTTTTATCCGCTTATATCAGGAGCGGTCAATTGTCCGAAAAAACTAGCGGCGCTTATCAACAACTTGACAAACCCAAAGACATTTTGGACGAATTCTGTTTTGCCGACGCTGTCTGCTGCTCATCCTGAATTTGGGAAAAAAGGAAAGCCTAATAACAACGCAAAACGCAACCCCCCATATTTTGAATATAGAGGTAGCATTATTCCATATGTTAATTATCTTGTCTATCAGGGGCTTGTCCGTTATGGTCTTGACGAGGTTGCAGGCGAATTTGCACTCAAATGCGCCCGCCTTTGGTCAAACAATGTCACGCATAATGTGGAGAACTACTCAATGTATCTCCCGACAGGAAAGCGATACAAAAAATCAACGGAACATCTTTCATCAAACGGAAATATGCTCGCCCTCATTGGAATGCAGGAAATTATCGACATTGAGTATTTCAGAGATGACATGAAACTCTCATCAATCCGCTTTGGCTCATTAGTTCAGGGAACGAATTCAATAACAAACCTCAAACTGCTCGGCAAAACCTATAGTATTGATATTAACGATGAGCAAACAATACTCATCATTGACGACGAAACAATAATAAAAGGCAGCGGCGGAAAATTCAAAGTCCGCAATTTCACCCTCAATCAAAACGGCTGCGAATTTTTGGTCTCAGCAAAACAAAACATAAAATTCAACATAAACATTTTTAACAAAAATGAAAACACAAAATACTACTTTCTAGTTCCAACAGGTCTCTCCAAAGTTGTCGCCCAAAACGGCATGGTAAAGATTGAGGAGATAGCAACAACCGAATAGTTATTATTTCAAAAGTGTTGACTGAAAAGTTGACACTTTTTTTGCAGATTGACTAATTGTTGCTTGACTTAAGGGTTTATGCGTGGTATTATATATGAATATATGAAGTTAAACGAAGGATTGTCAATTAGCAAAAATGGGCATTTGGTCATAGGCGATATGGATGTTTTGGATATTGTGCAAAAATACCCAACGCCTGTTTATGTTTTGAATGAGGAAATTATCAGAAAATATGCTCGTGAATTTCATGATGAATTAAAAAAAATTATGAAAATTCACTTGTTTGTTATGCTTCAAAGGCGAATTGCAGTAAGGCAATACTTCAAATAATGAACGAAGAGGGACTGGGGCTTGATGTTGTCAGCGGCGGTGAATTGTTCACTGCGCTCAGTATTGGTTATGATGTTAATAAGATTTATTTTCATGGCAGCAACAAAACTCAAAGAGAAATAGCACAAGGAGTGAAAGCGGGTATTCATGCGTTTGTTGTCGACAATTTTGATGAAATTGAGATGATTGATGTTGTCGCAAAAAGTCTTGGCATCAAACAAAAGGTTCTTTTAAGAATTAACATCGGAGTTGATGCAGACACTCACAAACACATTCAAACGGCAAATGTCGACAGCAAGTTCGGCTTAGGACTCGATGACGGACAAGCCTATGAGGCAATTGTGCAAATATTAACTTCAACAAATTTGGATTTTATCGGGCTTCATTGTCATGTCGGTTCACAACTTTTTGAACTCACTCCGTTCATTGAGGCAACAAAGAAAATGTGTCAAGTTGCTGCGGACATAAAGAAGAATTTTGATGTTGAGATAGAAGAGTTGAATGTCGGCGGCGGTTTTGGTGTTCGCTATGTTGACGGACACAAACCTCACACAATCGGTGAATACATTCTGGCAATAGTGGAAACACTTAATAAGATTGTTGAAAAATCCAAAATAAAACCGCCAAAATTAATAATTGAACCCGGTCGAAGAATTATTGCTCAAGCAGGAACAACCCTCTACACAGTCGGGGCAATAAAAGATTTGAAACGCAAAAAATATATCAGTGTTGACGGCGGAATGTTTGAAAACCCCAGATACGCACTCTATGAAGCGAAATATGACGCAGCGATTGCAAACCGTCTCAATTCTTCAACGAATGAAAAGGTGACAATCGCCGGAAAGTGTTGTGAGAGCGGTGACATGGTCATAGGACAAGTGATGATAGCCGAGGCAAAAAGAGGTGACATTTTAGCGGTCTTTACAACAGGTGCTTATAACTACTCAATGGCGTCAAACTATAATCGTAATTTAGTGCCTGGAACGGTTTTAATAAACGGCAAAGAATCAAGATATATTGTTAAGCCTCAAACTTATGAAGATTTGATTAGAAATGATTTTTAGGTGTTTTGTGATTGGTGGTCAGTGATTAGTGAAGGTTAGAATTAATTTAAAAAACTCTATAATCACAACCGCCAACGCCAACCGTCAACCACCAAAGCATGTTTTTTTTCGGTAGTAACATTGGAATTATTGGGATGATAGCATCAGTTATGGCGATAATTATTGCCATGACTTTTCATGAGTTTGCCCATGCTCAAGTTGCTGTTTGGAACGGAGACAACACACCAAAAGCAATGGGGAGACTAACTTTTAATCCAATAAAACATATTGACCCATTCGGTTTTATTTTGCTTTTGGTTGCAGGCTTTGGGTTTGCTAAACCTGTTCCGGTAAATCCCTTGAACTTTAGAAAGCAACGGAAAGGAATTTTTACAACCGCAATAGCAGGGGTGACAACTAATCTTGTTTTAGCGTTTATTTTTGCGATTTTTGTCGGGCTTATTTGGGTGTTAGGTCCTGTTGATATTTTTGTGAGTGCCGGAGGTATTGGCGTTCGATTGTATGGTTATAGTGCGGCGGACAGTATCATCCACTTCTTTTTTTGGTTTCTTCTATCATCAACAACTATTAATGTGGTTCTAATAATTTTCAATCTTTTGCCGATATTTCCGCTTGACGGATTTAGAGTGATTGAGAGTTTTACCCGTCATGACAACAAAATTGTTGTTTTCATGAGAAAATATGGTTCATTTATTCTGATGGGTCTTATTGGAATGAATTTGATTTTTCAGTTCACCGGACTTAGGGGAACGGATGCATATCGAAATGTTTTGAGATATTTTGACTTTTTTGGATTTTATTTTCGTTATGGTGTAAATTTTATTGCGGGAAGTTTTATCAGACTTTGGGGATTGTTTTGGGGGGCTATTTTTTAATGAGTGATGAAATTGAAGTTGAAGAAGTTGAACTGGGCACCTTTGACGGAGTTATTTCCGTTGATGAAGCAAAAAGGGCGCAACGACTTGAGGAATACATACAAAAACTAAAAGACGAAGGTGAGTTTGAAGCCCACGAAATTAAACTCGACCAATTTGATGGGCCGATTGACTTACTGCTGCATCTTGTCAAAGTCGAAAAAATAAAGATTGAGGACATATTTATGTCTAATATCACCGAACAATATCTTTCCTATATGGAACAAACAAGTGAACTGGATCTTGAAAAAGCAAGCGAATTTTTGATTGTTGCAACTCAACTTATTGAAATAAAATCCCGTTCACTCTTGCCGAGTGAAAAAGATATTGAAGAAACAAACTCAGCGAAAAGGGAACTCATTCAAAAAATTGAAGAATACAGCCTGCTGAAGGATGCGTTTGAACAAATGAAAGAAAAAGAAGTTGTCGGGGCATTTTTCAAAGAATCTGACCTTTCGCTGCTTGGTGACCCTGAAGTGATATTGAAAGACATGAACAAAGACGGTTTGATGAACGCACTCAGAAAACTGTTCGTGAAACTTGAAAAAAAATCACTGCTAATAACAGAGCGAAAAATCACTCTTGACCGCTTCACAGTTTCGGATAAAATCGCACAAATCAAACAAGTAATCACTGAAAAAAACAGAGTTCAGTTCTCAGAACTATTTGACAGCGATCACACCAAAAGCGAAATAATCAACACATTTTTGGCTCTCTTAGAACTATTGAAACTACAATTCGTGATGGTTCACCAAGAAGACGCATTTCAAGACATAATGATAAAGAAGAATGCAGGACAGAGAGGATAGAGTTCAAATTACAAATTACAGTTTACAAATTACAAATGTTGATAAATTAATTTGATTTTCTTTGTAATTTGTAAACTGTAATTTGTAATTTGAAAAAATCGGAGATTTTTAATTATGGAAAACTTACACATAGAAGACCTAGATAGTGCCTTAGAAGCGCTACTCTTTGTTTCAGGCGATGGTTTGTCGGTTGAAGAGATTGCGTCAATGTTTATTGTGCAAAAGTCTGAAGTGAGAAAGTCGATTGAAAGACTTCAAAAAAAATATTGCGATGAGAGCGGTATTCATCTTATTACCTATAATAAAAAAGCCCAATTTTGCACCAACCCGAAATATGCAGAACTGTTGAAAAGAGCATTGACACCTATTAAGGAGTCGAGACTTTCAAATTCCGCTTTGGAGGTTGTTGCAATCGTTGCCTACAAACAACCCATTACTCGTCTTGAAATAGAACAAATTCGAGGAGTTAATTGTGATTATGCAATACAAGTCTTGTCAAATTTCAATATGATTGAGGTAGTAGGGCGGAAAGATGCTATTGGTAACCCTTATTTATTCGGCACAACCGAAGAGTTTTTAAAACGCTTTCGTCTCAATACATTAGCGGATTTGCCGGATTATGAAAACCTTTTAGAGAGCATAAAAGTTTTGGAATCTCCAAAAGACACCTCACAAGCAAGTTTATTCAAAGACATCGATGCACTTCCGGACTACACCCAAGAAAACCCTGTTCCCGATTTTTTGGAAGGTGAAGAGAATATAGAGAAAGTTGAATGATTTGCACATAATAAATAAGAGATGATAAAAGGATAGTTTGAAAAAAATATAATTCTTGTGAATTAAAAAAAGGAAATAAAATATATGAAAAAACAATTACTAATATTGTCATTAGCATTTATTATGTCTTTTGTAACACTCGTCGCTTGTATTCGTCCGGGTGAGGATGAGAGAACTTTTCGCATTGCTTTTGATATGCAAAGAGAATGGGAAGAAGAGTTTGGTTTTTCTTATCCTCAAGTTGCTCTCGTTGCAAGACGGGAATTAGCGGACAACAACGCAAATTTTGTTAATCAAGTTGCTAAAGTTATTGAAAACTCAATCAATTTTGCCAGAAATAATGCTTATCAGACAGCATATCTTGCAAGAGATGTTTTAGAGTTTGCCGAAATGCCCGAAAGAGATGTTATAGAATCTTTTATTGATACTACCGGTCAAGATGTTTTTAATTTTCAAGGAGTTATAGAGAGTAAAGAAGCAATAGGGAAGTTTTTAACAGAACTTCACTCAACGCTTCCTGCTTTTGTGGGCGGACAAGTTCCGTCTGATAATTTTTATTTTAATCCCTTGGGAAATAACACGGGGAATGTTCCTAATAGTGTTAGTCTCTATGTTCCCATAGGGGCACCAATTCTTGCAGCAACCTACATTTTCCAAAACAATCCAACTATTTCATATGATAATAGACAAATCACACTTGCACCAAGTGCAGTAGTTGCAACTGCACTTGGACCAACCCTTGCAAGACCTAATAATCCTGCTGACTTTGCACTTGTTCCAATTAATCTGGCAGCGACAAGATTTAACAACTTTGGTGATTATGTAGTTGTTGGCGTTGCGATGTGGGGTATTTTTTATATAGTTGAGAATCATGATTTAACGGGCGGGGTAACAAATTTAAATGACTTAAAAGGCGAAATTATCTACACTTTTCAACCAACTGCTTCGCCGAGAGTTGTTTTGCAAACTGTTTTAGAAGCAAATGGCTTGGAAGTTAACTTTATAAATTTGCCGGGAGTTCCGCCTAATTCTCGCCGTGACGATGCGGTTAATATATATTTTATGACAAGTTGGGAAAATGTTTATCGAGCAATGCTTGGTCGTATTATGGCATATCAAGATGTTCGTTTTGCACTTTTAGCAGAACCATATGCAACATCATTAACATTAAGAAATGCAGATGATATTTATTTGGAATCAGATGAAGAATAAAAATGAAAACAATTTTCATCAAATTAAAAAAGAATAAACGAGTTAAAAAATACTTTTGGATAACAACTTCTATCATTTTCATGGTGGGGTTATGGTGGATATTGGCGGAAACTTTTTTTTCTCAAACCGAAGTTATTCCGACGCCTATTGAAGTTATGCGGCAAATGGGACAATCAGCAGGAACAAGAATGCTTTGGATTAACATTTGGAACACTCTTTGGAAAGTTTTGGTGACTTTTTTAGTATCGTTTTTATTAAGTTTCTTGCTCGCTGTTCTTGCTGCTTGGCGTGACGAAGCAAGACATTTTATTTCCCCAATAGTTACAGTTTTAAGAGCACTGCCGACAATCGGAGTTGTTTTTATTTTATTTATGGTTTTAAGAGGTCAAAATATTGTGGCAATTGTTATTGCATCGCTTATGATTTTTCCGGTGATGTATGAAAATTTTTATGCCGCTTTAAAAGAAGTTGACCAAAAACTTATTCAATTATCTAAAGTTTACAACATTTCCTTTTTGAAACAAATTAGAGTAATCTACATTCCTCATTTAATGCCGCATGCTTTTGCCTCGTCAATTGCGGGAATTGGCATGGGATTAAAAATTGTTATTGCTGCCGAAATTTTAAGCGTGACCTTTTCAAACACTTTAGGAACGGCAATGGTTATTGCGAATATGGACGGCGGAGGGATGCTGTTTATGTGGATTTTAGTTGCAGTGCTATTAAGTTTTGTTCTCGAAGGAATTGTTCGTTTGATTGCATATTTTGCCATGCCATGGAAACGAAGAAAAGGGGGGGATAGCAAATGAGTATAGCGTTCAAAAACTTTTCAAAAGTATTTGGTGATATTGTCGTTTTTAATAACTTTTCTACTGAATTTGAAGAGGGAAAAATTTCTGTTATCATGGGGCCTAGCGGTGCCGGAAAGACAACATTGCTAAACGCTGTTGCAGGGTTGATTGATTATGAAGGTGCTATTGAGATTGACGGCAAAGAGTGTGAAAAAAGATGCAGCGCTCAAATATCATATATGTTTCAAGAACCAAGATTAATTCCCCAAAAAACAGTTTTCCAAAATCTTGATTTTTCATTGTCAACTGCATTTAAAAACAAAGTTGAAAGAAGAGAAAAGATTGAAAAAATGCTGGAGTATGTCGGATTGTCAGATAGTTTGAAACTCTATCCTCATGAACTATCAGGCGGTATGGCACAACGAGTTGCATTGTTAAGAGCATTCCTATACCCTTCAAAAATCCTCCTCATGGATGAGCCGTTCAAAGGCTTGGATGAAGACATGAAAAAAACAATCGTTGAAACATTCAAATCTCTTTGGCAAGACGAAAAAAGAACAACACTTTTCATAACCCATGACATTTACGAAGCAAACGATATAGGTGATGTTATTTTTTCTTTCCCAAACAAGCCGATATCGTCAGTTCTTGACAAAAAATACACGAAAACAACATTAAAATAGTTTGACATTCTAACTATTAAATGATAAAATTAACTTACTGTGAGAAAAACAAAAAAAGTCCGAAAGTCACCGAATTGGATGTTCTGGATTCTGCGAACAATTTTAAGACCGATTTTGTGGCATAAATACAGATTTTCTTTTAAAACCGAAACCTCAAAAGGTATTAAAAGAAACTGTTTTATTTTGATGAACCATCAAGCATCCTTTGACCAATTTGCAATGGGGCTTGGTTTTCCTTTTGGTATTAATATTGTCGCCAGTGACACCATTTTCCGTCACGGCTTTCAAAGTTGGCTCATGGTGAAATTGACTTGTCCAATTCCTTATTCAAAAGGCTCTAATGACCCAAGTGCAGTCAAAACAATGCTTGGCGTCATAAAAGCAGGCGGTGCAGTGTGCTTGTTTCCGGAGGGCAACAGGTGTATGTATGGCAAAAGCGGAAGAATTGTCCCCGGCATTGGAAAACTTGCAAAAAAGTTTTCTGTTCCTGTTGTTTTGTGTCAAATGAAAGGGGGATATTTGACAAAGCCTCGTTGGAAGTTAAAACCGAATCGAGGAAAGGTGACAAACGAAGTTGTCAGAGTTATTAGTCCTGAAGAATTGGAAAAACTGACCGCCGATGAAGTTCAAGATATTATTGAAAAATCAATCTATTTTGATGACTTTGCTTACAACAAGGAAGCAAAAATAAAATTCAAAGGCAAAGCAAAAGCAGAACATTTAGAGAGCATTTTGTTTTATTGTCCGGTTTGTCATGCACTTGATAGTCTGCATTCAAAAAAGCATGATTTATTTTGCAAAGAGTGTTCAATGCGTGTTATTGTTAATGACGAAGGATTTTTTGATGAAATTGAAAACGCATCTAATGTTCCTAAATCAATTCTTGACTGGAGCGAAGTTCAACTTGGGTTTATCAAAAACAACATTGACTACTCTCTCTATCAAGAAAAGTCTTTATTTTCAAACGATAACATAACGCTCGCAAAAGTAGAAAAAGCAAAAAAACAAACAATCTTAGGGAAAGGTAAAATCGAGTTATTTAACGACAGAATCAGAGTTTGTGAAAAGGACTTCTTATTAAAAGATATTAACTCACTATCACTTCAAGAGGTTAGAAAGTTAAGTCTTTACACAAATGACGGAACTTTTGCTATCGACTGTGAACTGAAAACAAATCTAATCAAATATATGATAGCGGCATACCACTTAAAAAATATTGAAAAAGGGGAGGAAACTTTATATTATGGTTATTAATCTTCCAAACATTTCTTCAAATGTTTTTGCCGATGCATTTTGGCATTCGGCAGGAGCGGGACAATTCGCATGGGGTGTTATTTTCATGTTAATTGTCGGAACTATGTTGATTGTGGCAAATGTTTTAAGACGAAAGGTAAGAATTTTTCGTCGTGCATTAATGCCGACTGCCGTCATTGCGGGATTAATGATTCTTGTTGTCAAAGAAGTAGTTCTTGCAACGACTAACCTTGGAAGTATTTATGTGGGAGGAAGAGGTTTTGAAATGGTTTATGTTCCCGGAGACTACATAAATCAAGACTATCCCGGATATGGTCGTTTGCCGGGCGTCTATGAAAGAGGTTATTTTTATTGGACTTTCGGAGACCTGTTAAATAGAGTCTTAAGCAGCGTTATTTATCATGCTCTCCCTATTGCATTTATTGCATTAGGGCTTCGTGATAAAAAAGACTATAGCGAGGACATGACGAAAGAAAGGAAGAAAAGAAATCGTGCCGGAGCCTTTAAAAGCGGAAGCGTTTTGGTTTCAACATATATGGTGCAAGCACTTGTCGGACTTGGAGTGACGATAGCGCTGTTTGCCATAATCCCTGATCTTCTTCCCGGAGCAGGATTATTTTTGCCGCTTGGCTTTGGACAAGGGCCTCCTCAAGCATTTGCTATGGGCGGTGTTTGGAACACTGCAACTGACGGAAGTTTTGATTGGCGTAATTTTGCTTTAACAATCGCTGCATTCGGCTTTTTGTTTTCGTCAATTCCGGGTGTTATAATGATTAACCGAATTGCGAAAAGAAAGGGAATAACAAGAGTAAATAATGAATATCAAAAAGTCGGCGACATGCCGATGCAGCAATTTGAAACACCCGATGAAGTTCCTTTGTCTGAGAGTATCGACAAATTTACTTTGCAGGTTTGCATGGTATTGGGAACATATTTAATCACCATAGGACTTATTTTTGCAATTGATGTCATCTTTAGAGCAACAGGTGTTCAGTTCCTTATCGGACTTATTCCGACTTTTTGGGGTTTTGCTTTCATGATTGCAATGCTTGTCGCATTCGTTGTCAAAGCAATACTTCGAAAACTTCGCAAGAAGAAAATAATGAACAGAAAATATCCGAACACCTATATGATGAACCGTATTGCCGGACTTTCTTTTGACATCTCAATTGTTTGTGCGTTAACTCTAATTTCTGTTAGAGCGCTGGGACTAATGTGGATTCCTGCTATTGCTATGGCGGCATTAGGAGGCTTAGCAACAGGGCTTTGGCTTAGGTTTGTCACTCGCAGAGTTTATCCCGACTATAAAGATGAAGCGTTTTTGGCAATGTATGGACTTCTTACCGGTACTTTAGCGTGCGGAACAATACTCTCTCGTGAGATTGATCCAAACCTTAAAACACCGGCAGCAGAAGACATGGTCATCGGTTCAGCAGGGGCAGTAGTCTTGGCATTTCCATTAATAATATTAGTTCCGATTGCTGCAACAGGACTAAACTTTATTTGGATATTCGGTGTTCTTGCAGTCTACCTTGGACTGCTAACTTGCTTTATTTTGAATGTTCACAAAAAACTATTCAAAAGAAAAGCGGTTGCAGTTGATGGCGATGTTGAGGACGCCGTCAGTGACATCACACAAGTAGGGGACGCCGCCCTCGGCGTCCCGCAGAATATAGAAATAGTCAATTCGGAAGAAGTATCTGAAACAAACGAAACAGATGAATAAAATTCTTTTTTTAAAACCACTAAAAAATGATAGACATTAAATTTTTTTGATGATATAATATCATCATCACAAAGAAAAGTCCTCTTTCTTGGTTTGACGCTCTCCGTGTTCTACTAGGAATTGGGATAATAAAAATTGTCGCAAAGACCGGCAAAGGAGACAACAAACATGACAAAGGAAGTAAAAGCAGAGATTATCAAAACTCATGCAACAAAAGAAGGTGACACAGGAAGCCCCGAGGTGCAAGTAGCGTTGCTTACTCATCGCATCAACCACCTAACCGAACACCTCAAAACCCACAAGCACGACCACCACTCAAGAAGAGGACTTCTGAAAATGGTTGGTCAAAGAAGAAGCCTTCTAAACTACCTCAAAGACATTGACATCGAGCGCTATCGTGCACTACTAACAAAACTGGAATTGAGAAAATAACAAAAAAAGTGTTGATTGTTTTAATCAGCACTTTTTTTATAAAAAGAAAAAAGCTAAGTATATGTATGGTCTAGGGGGGTCTAGGGGACGGGTCTAAGGGACGGTGTTGGCGACAACTATCTTCTGTCTAAGAGTTGGTATCCTCTGAATTAATTATGAACAAAAAATAAACAATATTTTTTTCAAATTTTTGTTGACAAATTTAGGAAATAATGATATATTATAGTAAAAGAAGGAGATTTTCATTATGAAAAAATCAATTTTAAAAGTTTTTGTTGTTGCAGTTTTAGTGTTTGTTGCGACAATGCCGATGATGGGGTGTGACAATGTTCGCACTGTTTTTGCTTGGTATGAGGGGGATAGTGATTATCTTCCGCAATGCCTTGTCATGAATGCCGGAGAAACTTTGACGATTAATAGCAGTCATTTTAGTGACTTGGATATTGAGTTTGAAAGTTTTGAATTAGAGGCTCGTGAGGAAACCCATGAGAATGTCGTCACGATAAATGGCAATGTTGTGACGGCAGCAAACAGCGGATATGCAAGGATTATCGCTCGTCTTTATCAAGGGCGAGAGGTTATTGATGGTGAAAGAGTTCGCTCGGTTTGGGGAGTGTCTGTTGTCTATGTTCATGTTATTAATGAAGAAACGATGATACCAATAACAACGGCACAAGAATTGGCTGATATGAACAGCAACCTTGACGGTCATTTTATTTTAATGGATGATATTGATTTAGGGGATTTTGGGGAGTGGACGCCGATTGGTAATGTAAATAGACCTTTTACTGGAATGTTTGTCAACCCACATGGTTATGTGATAAGCAACTTGACAATAACAACAAGCAAAGAAACAACAAGACACATATGGGCAATAATGAGTATAGTGGGCATATAGATGCTGCTTTTGTTCGTTTTGCAGACCAAAGCAGAGTTCCTACTTCTTATGTTAGGGGAAGTTATCGCAGATATAACAACACAATTCAAACTTTTTCAAACATTCTATTAGGCAATGATGATCAAATTAGTGATATAAATGAATTTGAAAACTCTGCAATAAAGAGAATAGGACAAACAACAGGTGTTCATTATGGAAGAAGAGGTAGTATTTATGCAACATACCGTCGTCGAGTGACTGTTAATGGGGTTCGGGCATATAGAACAATAACCAACGCTTTTACCATTAAACTAAATCCACTTCATACAATTAATAATCCCTCAAATTTTTCTGACGGCGGTGACAGCGGAGGACCAGTTTTTGTTGTTGGTGCTAATAACAGATTAAATTTAGTAGGTTTGTTTTTTGCTGATAATGGTTTAACAAGTAGTAGAGATAATTTTCGTGGCTATGTAACTCGAATAACAAGTGTAATGTGTAGTGATTTTGGTCTTAATGTTACCCCAATAACCTCACAAACGCCGTTATCGGACTATAATTTTATAACAGGGTCTATATGGAATTGTTCAACTATTCAAATAGTGGGAACGAGGTTTGACTTGGAAGAAGTGATTGTTCCTTCACATATTGGAACGAAAGTTGTTTCTATGATTGGTCACAGGGCCTTTTTGAATAGAACAGCATTAAGAAGAGTTGTGTTTCCTAATTTGATTGGGAATATACACCCTGATGCATTTAATGGGGCAACAAACTTAGAACGGATAGAAATTGATGGCGGTGGTAATTTCCATTATTATAGCCGAGACGGAATTTTATATACAAATGTAAGAATTCATCACCCGATAGAATTAGAGTGGAAAGAGTTTCGGAATATTCCTCCCAGACTTGGAGGAGCAGTGTCAATTCCCTATGGAGTGATGGCGATAGGAGATGCTGCGTTTGCAAATCGAAGTTCATTGGTGGAAGTGAGTATACCAAGCAGTGTTCAGGAAATAGGAAGACAGGCATTTTTGGGAACGAATGTGACAAGAATGCATATTCCTGCAAATGTTAGAGAAATAAGAGAACACACATTCTTTTTTGCAAGAAATTTGGAGAGAGTCACATTTGGTGAAGGAAGTCAACTTGAATATATAGGTCGTTCTGCGTTTGAGAATGCAACAAGTTTGGCAAGTTTCACCATTTTTTCGACTGTGACGAGTATTGGAGCAAGCGCCTTTTTACATATGCCATCAAATTTTTCAGTAACCTGGCACTACAACCCAACAATGCCGAGAGCAAGTATTAATAATTTCCGCCAATACCTAACTCAAGTGATAATTCCA
>WRAY01000031.1 GCA_009779975.1 Bacillota bacterium
AAAAAAGCCCTATGATAACAATTGACGGAAATCAAGTCAAATTACTTTTGGTTCGGTCAAAAAATAAAACACAGCGGAGCGTTCCACTTTTGGTTCGACCTCACCAAGCGTTCCAAAAACGAACCTTTGCAAAAGTCCGTTACATTGTAGCGGACTTTTGCATTTCCGTCATCGAATAGATAAACCTTATTGAGAAAGGTGTCTACAAGGGCTTGGCGGTTTGTTGTGACGGAGCAATCAAGGTGCTGCTCATACAAAAAGCAGATATGAGTTTTTGAACTTCAATCTGCTTTTTTGTTTGTTTTAATATTAGTTTGTTCGTCCTAATAAATAATCAATACTGCAACCGAAAGTTTGACTTAATTTTATGAGTGTCGATGCTTCGGGAGTTATGCCATTGTTTATCCATTTGCTAATAGCAGGTTCACCTATTCCGCTAAGTTTGGATAATTTTGCCCTATTCCATTTTTTTCTCTTTAATAATAAGTCTAGTCTTTCATGAAAATTTGATTGAGAATTGCCTGTTTTAAAACTTCTATCATCTGATATTCCTAAAATATAATCAACTGAACAACCAAAATAATTGCATAATTTTATTATCATATTGCAGCGAGGATAATATTCTCCTTTAAGCCAAAACCAAATTGCTTCATAATCACACTCTAAATCTTGGGAAAGTTGTGTAATACTCAACTCCCTTTCTTCCATTAATTCTTTTAAACTTTCCGCAAATGCAATTTTATGCTCCATACTTAACCTCAATAATAATATTATAAAGTTTGGAAAGTTTTTTACAACAGTTCTTATGAAAGGAAAGATTTGACATAGTTCGACAAAATAAGTCATGCATTTGTTAATTTTTTTAAAGAATAGAAATATTATTGCTTGATTTTAAAGTTTGGAAAGTCTAATATATATATATATATATATATTAATCACACAAAAGGAGCAATAAACAATGCTATCAAATCAAAATTTAACAAACTCAAAAAAACCAAGTGACCGAGATTTTATTTCCATGCTTGTAAAAATGGCAACAAGCGAAAGTGCAGAACTCACAATATGTTTCGACGAAAAAAACAATAATCAAATAACAACAAATGACTTAACAAGTCAAATACATCTTGCATTAAGAGATGTGTTTGTGGCTAATATTAACAAGGAAGAAAATAATGTTTTGCGGCTTGAATTTCCGAATAATGAGAAATTCAAACTTAGAATTATCAAAGAATAGTGTCTTATCATGTGCAATTGAAAAGAGACTGCTATACAACAGTCTCTTTGACAAATTTTATTCTTTTTCTATTGTTGTTATGTTTGAGGAGAGGATTTGGAGGAGACTTTTTCTTTTTTCTCTTAGGTCTCGTCTGTCGAAGAACCATTTTTCTACTGCTGCCCAGACAAAAACCCAACTTATTATTATGATGATGTAGAAAAGTATGTCGGCTAAAACTCTGTTTGTGACTGAGGCGAAGAGTTCAACAATACTTCCGATAACAAAGGTTACAACTCCGACGAGCAAAAGCAATAGTGCGGTTTTTCTCACTTCTCTTCTGTCTTTTTTTATTTTGATTAATTCCAAAGCCCCAAGGTATTCAAGTCTTTCTTTGAAACCTTTTTCATTTTTTTTCGGGATTTTTATTTCGATTTTTTCGGAATACGGAATATAATCACATTGCTGCTTTAGTTTTTCGTAGCCGAAAATAGTGAGTCTTCCGTCCTTAAAATCATCATCTTCAAGAACAACCTCATTCTCATCGGTTTGTTCGAATTTTTCTATTAGCCTGTTTTCAAGGTCTTTATATGGTTTTGATAGAAACATAGTTTTTAACTGGAGTGGTAATCACCCTTGCGATTTTATTGTTGAATTTGTTGAAGGGACATTGCCCTTATGGTTTTGTTTGTCGTTATTTGATGAGATATTTCGTGGGCTGTCGCTTCACATTGTGCGGGACGCCGAGGGCGGCGTCCCCTACAGTTTTTTTTGTAGTGTGATATTCCGGAATGGGAATAAATTGTAGGGGCGAGCAACGCGAGCCTGATTAAATTATCATTATTATGTTGTCAATTATTCGGGCTCGCGTTGCTCACCCCTACATAGTGGGCATTGTTCAGCAAGAGTGGATGGTAAGAACCACGATTTGCAACTGACACACAGTTTGAACAATGCCGTCAGATTCGATGGGTGTAATTATTTAGATTACAGGGGCGATTTATTAATCGCCTGCACCTTTTGCGTCAAACACACCCTCTTTGTTAATTTTTTCTGCTGACTTCAGGTGTGCCTTATGGAAATCATTCCCCCGCACAATTATGTTATTGATTTATTCACTACGCAATGCAACAACAGGGTCTTTTTTTGCTGCTGATTTTGAGGGGCTTAGTCCTGAAATAAGTGTCAGCCCGATGCTAATTACAACCATGATTATTGCCATCCACCATGGGAGTGTTGCTATTCTTGGAATGTTTGCAAGTCCTACTAGAAGATTAATAAAGCCCGACATGATATAGGTTACTATTATTCCAATTAAGCCTGAGAATAATCCTAGTATGAATGTCTCGGCAGTAAAGAGGTTTGAGACATCTCTTTTTCTTCCGCCGAGGGAACGAATGACTCCGATTTCTTTTATTCTTTCAACTACTGAAACATAAGTTATTATTGCTATCATGACGCACGAAACAATCAAGGCAAGCGAAGTGAATGCAACGAGAGCGATTGTTATTATTAGTATCATCATTGAAAGCATATCCATGATGAATGAAAGAAAATCTGTATAGGTTACTGTTTCTCTGTTTTCAAGGCGAATACCGTCAACATATATCACTGCGTATGGATTATTCCAATTTTGAAGATACGCCAGTGCGTTGTCTTTTTGAGTGAAACTGTCGTTATAAATCGCAATTCTATTAGGCAATGGGAAAACAGTCAAAATGTTATAATATGCATCAACTGTCTCAGGGATAACATTAATTCTTCCGTCATAGTAGTAGGAATAGACATTTGCCCCAATTTGCTGCATGGTTAAAGAAGTCATGATTAGTCCGCTTGGAGCGCCGTCTCCTCCTCCAAACATTCCTGCCATGTTCGCCATCAAGAATGCCATCAGTCCGCCGCCGCCGATAACTGACATTGACCTGCCGTCAATTATCGTCGGAGTTCCGTCAATTGTGCTGGAGAAAAAATAATCAACAGTGAAAAATACTGCTCTTCCGTCAACAACCAAAGGGGTGTCTTCTGTGAAAGTATGTTCAATTGTCACACCCGGCATTCCCGGAACAGGCATTTCCATAGTGTCGCCTTCACGCATTATCATTGATGCCCCGCTTAAACTTGAATAGCCTTCATTTCTCATAAATTGTGCTATATATGAATTCCAGTTTTCCTCAATAATATGTTCAGCAAGAGCGGTTGTGAAATAGAAACCCGGGGAAAGACTTCCTCCTCCGAAAAGAGTGTCGCCGCTTGGCTCTAATATTCCGACAATGACCAGTTCAATATAGCCGTCAACTTCTCCGTCAGCATAGCCTGTCATTTGGTCAACATAAGGAATGTATCTGAAAGGTTGAGAAGAATTTAGGTCGTTTTCGACAAAAATGTTGTT
Source organism: Bacillota bacterium (assembly GCA_009779975.1). Taxonomy (GTDB): domain Bacteria; phylum Bacillota; class Clostridia; order Christensenellales; family Pumilibacteraceae; genus WRAY01. The sequence continues at coordinate 3,603 of WRAY01000031.1, forward strand.
GTTTGGATGCCATGTGAATGTTTGACCCATCAGGGCATCAAAAGGAATTTCATAACCGCCGTGAGCGTTCCATATTTCCTCATCAAACCTATCGTCTCCTAAAGCACGGAATGCAATGTTGATAAATTGTTCTTGAGTATAGAAACCGATTTGCCCTAGGACTAAATCTGTTATGAATCTGTCATTGTCAAGGACTATCATTACTTCATGTTTTTCTCTTGCAATGTCACCCCTAATGATATCATATTGGTCTAGTAAATATGCTTCTGTTGCTTCGTTTCTTGTGTCTAATGCTTGATTCATCGGATTTCCGAGAACACTGACAATTGAGGCAAATTCATTAAAGTCTCTTAATTGCGGGGCTGAGAGTATCGCAGAATACATCGCACCAATACCGGCAAAAGATGTTTGTCTTTCGTTAAATTCTGTGAAGATGCTATAGCCTATGTCAAGTCCATAATCAAAATGGAGTGCAGCCCAATATTCTTGAGGCATGTTCTGAATGTAGCGAACATAGTTTCTGTCAATTCGGTTTGACACCATAATATCATCAACCATATCAAATTGGTCAAGGATATTTTCAATGGTAGTATCGACATTTGCCCAGTCACCTCTTCTCACCTCTCGCCTTTCAGCGGGACCCATTCCGCCCATCATTGCTTCAAGGTTAAACGCTTGTTGAGTGATTTCAATCGGACTTGAAGCCATCATCTCTTGTTGCATTATTCCCAAAAAACCATTTATTCCAAAAGACACTGAAAGGACTAATGAAACGCCGATAATTCCGATTGAGCCGGCAATTCCTGTCATGATTGAGCGGCGTTTTTTTGAGAATAAGTTTTGAAGGGATAGTCTGAATGCCGTGAAAAAAGACATTTTTGCTTTTTCTTTTTTTCTTTTCTTTCCTTGTTCAGCGTAAACTCTGTCTAACTCCGCTTGTTCTTCCGCCTTTCTTTGCAATTCTTTTTCAGTGTCCGCCGCTTCATCTTCGTCGCTATAGGGGTTTGAGTCGGAAACTAAAAGACCGTCAAGTAGTTTGATGATACGGGTTGAGTATTCGTCGGCCAACTCCGGGTTATGAGTGACCATAATGACAAGTCTTTCTTCCGATAGTTCTTTCACAAGGTCCATGATTTGTTTTGAAGTGACGGTGTCGAGAGCGCCTGTCGGCTCATCCGCAAGAAGTATTTCAGGGTCATTAACAAGCGCACGGGCTATCGCCACTCTTTGGCATTGTCCGCCTGAGAGTTGATTTGGCTTTTTGTATATTTGGTCACTTAGTCCGACTTTTTCAAGAGCAGATTTTGCTTTTTCTACTCTTTCAACTTTGCTCATTCCCGCAATAGTTAGAGCAAGTTCGACATTCCCCAAAACTGTTTGGTGAGGAATGAGGTTATAACTTTGAAAAACAAAGCCTATGCGATGATTGCGATAAACATCCCAGTCTCTGTCTTTGAACAGTTTTGTGCTTGTTCCGTTTATCAAAAGATCGCCGTCTGTTGCGTGGTCAAGTCCTCCGATAAGATTAAGTAAGGTTGTTTTTCCGCAGCCTGATGGTCCTAATATTGAGACAAAGCCTGCTTTGCGAAAGTTTAGACTAACTCCTTTTAATGCGTGGACAAATCCGTTTGCCACTTTGTAGTCTTTTTTGATGTCTGTTAGTTTGAGCATTATATGTTCTCCTTAAATTAGTTGCTAGTTAATTTTGTTAGTTTCATTTTTCTTTTTGAAAAGATTTCTCTGCTTAGGTTTGAGTGCTGCAAAAAGAGACATTGAAAATTTCTCTTTTTCTTTCTAAGTTTAAAAATTATAAGTAGTGTTGAAATTATTATCATTTCAGTGTCCTCCTTTTTTACATTAATTTCTATGGATTTTTTAACTTTCTTTGAAATGAATGAGTTCTTCAGTATTTTCAGTTACTATATTTAGAATTTTTTCTTTTATTCTAATATAGTTTTTGGCATCTTCTTCTCCCATTTTTTCAAGTAAGAGTGCCGTTTTCCCAAAAAACATTTGCTTCTTCTCTTGCAAAATATCTTTTCCTTCTTTTGTCATTTGGACAATAATTTGGCGGCGGTCTCCCTTGTCAATCTCTCTGGTGATATATCCTTTGCCTTCAAGCCCATTTAGGACATTTGCAATATAGGCGCTTGTCACGCCCATTTCTTCACTCAGTTTTTTTGGCGAAATTGAACCTTCATCCCTATACTTTTCAATAAAATACATAGCAACCAACTCCCCTTTCAACTCATCAGAAAAAGATGCCTTGCTTCTTAACTTTTGAAGTCCAAGTTCAATTTCAATAGATTTCACTGCAAGTTCAAAATAATTCATAAAAAATACTAACCTCCAGAAATAGTTAATCAAAATAATTGCTAACTATGTTAGTAAATATATCATATTATATATTATAAAGCAAATAAAAAACACCGGTTTTTGATATTTTTTATATTAAATTTTGATTAGATTTTAGAAAATTAAGACGAAGCAATTCATTATTTTTTTAAGTATGCCTTATCTCTTGCTGTTTTATTATTTTTTGCAACTGCTTTAAATTGTTTGACAATTGTTTGGAAATGGTTTAGAATTGTGTTGTTAGCACTGATTTGTCAGTGCTTTTTTTGTTTAAGAATCGTTGATTAAGTCCTTAGTTCCTTCACAACAAATGACAACTCTTTTAATTTAATTAAAGAGAAAGGAAAAAATAAAATGGGGTGATTTCATTAAGAACACAGCCCCAACACTTCAAAAAAAATCTTATGGATATGTTTAGAAGTATCAGTTTGCTCTTAGCAGGCATTGCAGTCTTTATGCTTGGAATAAAACTCATGAGCAGCGGATTGCAAAGCGGTGCGGGAAAAAGTGTCAAAAAGACACTGGCTCGCATCGGAGACAATCGTTTTGTCGGTGTCGGTGTCGGCATAGGCGCAACTACAGTTACGCAAAGTTCAACAGCCGTTACCGTTATGGTCGTCGGATTTGTTAATGCGGGTGTTATGACGCTTGCTCAAGCCGCAGCCATTATTATGGGGGCAAATGTCGGAACAACCTTGACTGCTTTTATGGGAGCGTTGGATGGCTTGCCTATTGCTTCGTTTTTCATGCTAAGCGGAATTTTCGGTATCTTTATGTATATGTTTTCAAAAAGAGACCGTGTTCGCTTGATTGGACAAATTATCACAGGCTTTGCAGTTATTTTTGTCGGTATGCATTTGATGGGAAGAGCATTAAGAGGCGACCCTGTCATTAATGACTTTTTTACTCGTGCATTTCAATCAGTCGCTCAAAACCCTGTCGGTCCCCTGTTGCTGTTTTTGCTTGGTATGCTACTAACTGCAATACTTCAAAGTTCAACCGCAACAACGGTTATGATTGTTTCTATGGCATCCTTTGGGGTGGGTTCTTCTCCTTATTATGAAACAATATACCCTCTAATTTCACTTAATGCCGCACTTCCTGTTATTTTGGGGGCAAACCTCGGAACTTGTTTGACGGCACTCATCGCCTCAATCGGTGCATCCCAAAACGCAAAACGAGCCGCATTTATTCACCTTTCAACTGATGTTTTCGGCTTTATTCTATTCTTGCCGATACTGTGGATATTTGGAGGTCCCATTGCTGATATTCTTATGGTCATTTCCGGAGGAAACAACGGTGTTGCGGCGTCTTTCTTCCATTTGTTCTATAATGTCATAATGATTTCTATTCTTATTTGGCTGATAAAGCCGTTGATAAGACTTGTGACAAAACTTATTCCAGCAAGAGAGGGAGAATTATCTGGTGAACCGCAACTATATTTTATTGATGAAAAAGCGGTGTCAACTCCAATTCAATTGCCCGAAAATGCTGACTCATCTGATCCTCTTCAGTCCGCTGCTGCGGCTTCAATATTCCAACGAGAAGATGTTTTCAAAGAGGTTGTCAATATGGCGCAGTTAGCACATGAAAACTTGGATGCATCATTAAAAGCAGTGCTTGCCGGAGATGTCACTCCTCAAGAGAAAAACAGAATAATATCGACGGAGCAAAAAATTAACTACATCAACAAAGGTATCGGAAGGCACTTGGTCAAATTCTCAAACGATGCTGTGTTTGTTGAAGACCAAAAAACATTCAATTCTCTTCATCATGTTATTTTTGATATTGAGAGAATTGGTGACCATGCAATGAACTTTTTGGAAGAAGCGGAAGAAATGAAGAAAAATAAAATCGTTTTCAGTGAGTTTGCCGCACATGACCTTGAACAAATGTTTTCAACCATATCGGATATGCTTCATCTCTCGCTTGAAATTTTGGAGACCAGAGACCCTGAAAAACTTGACGATATTTCAAAGTTCAGAAGGCAAATTCTAGAAAGCAGAAGAACCTTTGGTTTTAACCATATTGACAGACTCAATAAAGGAGAGTGTAATGTCGAGGCAGGACTTCATTTCTATGCTATTATGTCAGGTCTTGAAAGAGTAAAAGACCATCTCACTAACATTGCTTATTCTGTCAAAACCACAAAAAGCGCTCAGCACGAACGCTTCAAAAAACTCAGTAAAGAAAGGATTAAAAAGCGTTCTAAGGATAAAGAAGTTTATTGGTAGAAAAATAAAGCAAAAATTGAAAGGTGAGAAAGTAAGGATTAATTATTAAGAAAAACTGTATGGGAGGATTTTGCCTCTCATACAGTTTTTTTACTTTTATTATTCGAGTTTTTAGTTTTGAGTTATTCCGTATTTTCTACGACCACGAATATTAGCACACTACCAATCGTTTGCTGAATTATCTCATAGTTTATTAATAGTCATCGGTGCGACCTGCGAGAATAATCGATTGACATATAATTTAAATTTCAAAACTTTACAAAACTTTACAAAGTCTTTACGAAATCTTGCAGACTTATAGCAAGATTTTTTTGTATTATTAAGGCATACAAAAGTTATTGCTGATGCATATTTTTGTAAAAAATAAGATAGTAACTTATTTTTAAAGGAGAAAAAACAAAATGAAAAAAGTTTTAAAAAAAGTCATTGTTTTAGCATTAGCGCTATCTGTTGCGCTTGGTGTTATGGTGTTTATGACCGGTTGTTCGCCTGATGTCGTTGATATGCAAATTGTTGCAATTTCAAGAGAATCCGGGTCTGGAACAAGAGGACAATGGGATGGAGCAATCCATAACGGACTTGACGGAGACGCCAGACAAACTTTAGCTAATTGGATGGGTGCCGGAACAACGGCAAGACCGCTTGCAGGTTCAATCCAAAACGGACAATCGAATGTTGTTTTCACAGTTGCCGGTCAAAGAAATGCGATTGGTTACGCATCATTTTCGGCTATTCAAGGCAATGCGAATTTGAGAGTTCTTAACATCAATGGTCATGCACCGGGAACGACAAATTATCCTGCTGCACTTGCAAGAGATTATGTTATTTTGACTTATTCGGGTGTAACATTACTTCCTTTAACTCAATTATTTCTTGATTTTATGCAATCAAGTGAAGGACAAGAAGTAATTGAAACTGCCGGATATGATTTTCATGGTGATAATGCGGAGCCATTTAATATCCCATCTGTAAGACCAACCGGACAAGATGAACCAATTCAAATTAGAGGGTCAACATCGGTTGAACCTGTTATGGGCGAGTTGATTGATGCTTTTGTTGCTTTAGTTCCATGGATTGTGTTGGCTGACTTCGATTTTGAAGCGGGTGGTTCAGGACAAGGTGTTACTGCAGGAAGCGGCGGAACAATAGGCGGTTCAGTTCCAAACCGAACTATTGGCATGTCATCAAACGCTGCTCATATCACTACCGCAAACTCAAACACATTCTTTTTGGCAAATGATGTTATGGCTGCTTTTGTTAACGCAGACAATCCATTGACAAACATCACAATCGAACAATTGTTTGGAATATATACTGGTGCGATAACTGCTTGGGCGGATTTAATCAATTAATATAAAAAATAAACTTAAAAAGTTAATAAAGCATAAAGTCTTATCTTAAAAGCAGATAAGGCTTTGTTGCTTAGTTTTAAGGGTATAATAAGGGTATTAAGTCCGCTAATTTGGATTTTCACAATAATTCACTTGACTATGAACATATTAAACACAACAAAGATTGCTGAAAAACACAATAAGAAAGAAATTTTTCTGATATTAATTTTTTCTATTTTTGGTATAGTGTTGCCATTTACGATATTGGCATATTTAAAATTAAAAAAATTAAACAAAGATGATACTTCTCAAAGACTTATTGATTCAGCAAAAAAGAAAGACAAAAGATTAACAGCGGCAGTTATTTTGTTAGTAACATGGATAAGTTTATTTGTTTCCGCAGCATGTGCCTTGGTGGTTTTTTATGCTACCGGTTGGTTTGGTTTTCCGTTACTTATTGCCATAGTTTTAACGATAATCGTTGCGGTTTTAGTAAACTCTTTGACAGTCGCTTTCGTTTTCAGTAAAGAAGTTTCGTTCAAAATAATTTTTTTAATCAGTTCGGTTGTTGCAATCATTGCGGTTTTTGCAATTTTCTTTTTCTTGATTTGGGAAGGAATGCCGGCAATAGCAGAGATTGGTTTTTTTAGATTTTTATTCGGTCGGACATGGCATCATGACGGCGATAATCCTCAAAATAGCATATACGGAGTTCTCCCAATGATTGGGGGAACAATCGTTGCGGCAATCGGTGCACTTATTATCGGAGGCGGACTTGGGGTGTTGACAGCGATTTGTATTGTTTGGTTTTGCCCAAAGAAAATAAGAGGGTTTTTATCGCAAACAATTGCACTGCTTGCCGGTCTTCCATCAGTCATTTTCGGATTTTTTGGGGCGCAAGTTATTGTTCCGTTTTTGGCAAATATCAGTCCAACCGGAATGGGGTCGGGACCGCTTGCGGTGTCAATTATTCTCGGTATGATGATATTCCCAACAGTTGTTTCTCTTTCAAAAAACAGCATTGAAGCGGTTAGTTCAACTTATTATGAGGCGGGTGTTGCTCTTGGGGCAGGTAAAGAAAGGTCTGTTTTCAGAACGGTTGTTCCTTCCGCAAAATCCGGAATACTGGCTTCACTTATCCTTGGTGTCGGTCGAGCAGTCGGAGAAACGATGGCAGTTATAATGGTTGCCGGAAATGTGGCTCAAATGCCTGATGGTTTTTTTGCTCCGTTTAGGACATTAACAGTTAATATTGTTCTTGAAATGGGATATGCAGAACCAAATTCACTTCATTTGGGAGCATTAATAGCATCCGGTGTTGTCTTACTGATGTTTGTTCTCATAATTAACATTATCTTTAATTTGGTCAAAAAGAATCCCAATTCAAACAAAGAGAGTGTTATCATTCCGGCAATAAAAAGAGGAATAACATTTCCGATGAGATTTATATTATCAAAGATTAGTCGAACTACAAGGCTTGCGGATGATGAAGTTGATGAATTTAAACAGAGATTAACTCTAGAAGAAAAAAGAAAATCAGCACCTAAAATTAATAAACTCAGTGCGTTTATTGTGAAGATTTTGCCAATGACAGCGAGGGTCATATCCTATGTAATGCTAGTTTCATCAATAGCATTTTTGGGAGGAATTATTATCTATGTTCTTACTAACGGATTAGGTCATATTAGTTGGCAATTGATATCCGGCGAGTTTTCAGGATTTGGAGTTAATCATCCGAGAACACTTGCCCCGTCTATTGTGACAACCTTGATGTATGTTTTGCTAACAAGTATTATTGCTTTTCCGCTTGGAATTTTGACGGCTGTATTTTTGCAAGAATATACCAAAAAAGGAAGTAAAGTCGCAAAGGCAGTTGAGTTGGCAGTTGAGACTTTGGCAGGAGTTCCGTCAATCGTTTACGGTCTTTTTGGAATGATATTTTTTGTCAACATATTGGGACTCGGATTATCAATAACATCCGGCTCAATAGTGGTTGCACTCATGATACTTCCGGTGACAGTCAGAGCAACTCAAGAGGGTCTCAAAGCAGTCCCTGATTCCTATCGAGAAGCATCGTATTCACTCGGTGCCGGAAAAGTGAGAACTGTTTTTAGAGTTGTTATTCCGACAGCACTTCCAACAATAGTAACGGTTTTAATACTCGGCATTGGAAGAATGGTAGCCGAAACTGCGAGTTTGATGTTTACTATGGGTTCAACTCCAAGAGCAATGCCGGATGGATATTCTTCATCCGGAACGACACTGGCAGTTGCGTTTTATGCATTTACTAGAAACATGCAATTTATAAATGAGGCATTTGCGGCGGCAAGCATATTGATTATTTTGGTTCTGGTTCTTAATATCACAGCGTCGTTAACAGCAAGGTTTCTTGGAAAAAAGAGAGCAGCAACTTAGGTAGGAAAATTTAGTTTCCCGAAAAAAAAAACAAACGGAGAATAAAATGGATAACAGTGAAAAAAAACCGATAATACAAGTTAAAGATGTTGATTTATTCTATGGTGATTTTCAAGCCTTAAAAAAGGTCAATTTTGATATTCAGGAAAAAGAAATAACGGCTTTTATCGGGCCGTCAGGCTGCGGCAAAACAACTCTTTTGAAGTGTTTTAACCGAATGATTGACCTCATTGAAGGGTGCAAAGTTCATGGTCAAATATTAATTGATGATATTGATATTTTCGACACTAAGAAACGAAATGTTAACCGTCTCCGCAAAGATGTCGGAATGGTTTTTCAAAAGCCTAATGCTTTTCCAATGAGTATTTATGACAACATTGCATTCGGACCGAGAACTCATGGTGTCCGCAAAAAACAACATCTTGATGAAATTGTTAAAGATAGTTTGGTCAAAGCAGGACTATGGGACGAAGTTAAAGACAAATTGAACAAGTCCGGTCTTAATCTGTCGGGAGGCCAGCAACAAAGATTGTGCATTGCAAGAGCCTTAGCGGTAGAGCCGAAGATTATACTTATGGACGAGCCGACAAGTGCCCTTGACCCAATATCGACAGGCATAATTGAAGAATTGTGCGAAGAATTAAAGCAACACTACACAATAGTTATTGTTACGCACAATATGCAGCAGGCAACACGCATAAGCGACAAAACAGCATTTTTCTTGCTTGGTGAAATGTTGGAATTTGCACCCACTGAGGAGTTATTCTCCAACCCGAAAAATGAAAAATGCGAAAATTATATTACAGGGAGGTTTGGTTAAAATGTTAAGAAACAGATTCCAAAAAGAATTAGAAACTTTAAATCAAGAATTGATTTCAATGGCGGCTCTAATTGAGAAAATAATCGGTGACAGCACAATGGCACTAACAAGACAGGATAAGGTGCTGTGCGAAAGGGTTATATCATATAAAGACGAAGTGAATATTTTTAAGGCAGAAATAGAAAGTAAAGCCTTGAAGATTATTCTTATGCAACAACCTGTTGCCTCTGATTTAAGAAAAATTTCAACTGCATTAAAAATGATAACCGACCTAGAGCGGATAGCAGGACAAGCAAGGGATATTTGTGAGATAGTTATTCATTTGTGTGACGAGGACTATCAACCCACAATAGAAATTTTGCCTCAAATGAGCGAACTCACAAGACAAATGGTATACGACTGTGTTAATAGTTTTGTTAAAGAGGATTTAGAATTGGCTGCCAAAGTTATAGAAACTGATGATATTATCGATAGTTTGTTTGACAAACTAAAGAAAAAAATGATAAAATTAATAAAGGATAAGCCAAGTTTTGCAGACCAAGCAATATATTTCTTGATGGTTGGAAAACATTTGGAAAAGATTGGTGACCATGCTGAAAATATTGCCGAGTGGGTAAAGTATAGCAAGTCCGGCAAACACAAAAACATAAAAATCATTTAAGGAAATCATATGAAAAAACAACTAATCTACACAGCCGAAGATGATGACTCAATAAGGGAGTTAATCACCTATGCGATAACTAACGAAGGTTATGAAACGAAGGCATTTTCAAATGCAGACGAACTGCTTTTAGAGTGCGAAAAGCAAGTCCCCGATTTAATGCTTTTAGATATTATGATGTCGGGTACAGACGGACTTCAAGCACTAAAAATTTTTCGGCAAAAATACAAGTCGGCAAATACAAGTATTATCATGCTAACGGCAAAGTCAAGCGAAATGAACAAAATAGCAGGACTAGACTTAGGTGCGGATGACTACATCACAAAACCATTCTCTGTCCTAGAACTTATGGCACGAATTAGGGCAAACTTACGCAAAAAAACCGTAGCAATTAAAGATAGTAAAATTAAAATTAATTCTATTGTCCTAAACCAAGAACAAAGGACTGTTTTTGCAAACAACAATAAAATATCACTCACTAATAAAGAGTTTGAACTATTAAGATTTTTGATGCTGAATAGCGGAAATGTTGTAGAAAGAGATACGATACTTAAAGAAATTTGGGGTTATGAGTATTTCGGAGAAACAAGAACAATAGATGTTCACATGAAAAATCTTAGAGAAAAATTAGGTGATGCAGGCGAATCCATACAATCTATTAGGGGTGTTGGATATGTCTTAACAAGAATGAATTAAGTCTTGTTAACAAGAGGTCAATAATGAAAGAAAATAAAGATAAAAGTCTTAACAGAGCGACTGCTTTTAAAATTATGCTAGTTGTGGGTGCAACACTCTTGGTGTTTATTGTTGCTATGATTTTTGTTATTATGGCGGCTAATCGCACTAGTGCAAGAAACACAGCACGAAGTCACATATCTATCTTTGAAAATTATCTGCAAACAAGTGATGATTTTGACAACCTTGTTAGATTGACGGACGGTGATTTAAGAATTACGGTTATTGCTCTTGACGGAACTGTTTTAGCGGATACTCTTTCCTATGACACAGGCACAATGGAAAACAGAAGTAATCGCAGAGAAGTAATTAATGCGATTGAACATGGCGAGGGACAAGATATAAGGCGAAGCGAAACTTTTAGAATTCAATTTTTGTATATGGCAAGAGTGGTTACCGTTGGAGATTATGATATAGTGTTAAGAGTTGCAATACCTGTTGCAAGTATCAACAATTATTTATGGTCTCTCATAGGAATAATGCTTGGGATATTTCTTGTTACCATGCTTGCAGTTTTATTAATACTGCCAAAACTGACAAAGAGTGTCACAGCATCGATTTTTATGATTAAGCAAAAATTAGAAAATATGGGCGAAGAATATGATAGTCCCTTGCAATTAACCAGACATGACGAAATAAATAAAGTGCTTATTGAAATTGACGAAATAAGCGAGAAACTTAAAAATGCACTATCTCAAACAAGAGAAGAAAAGCAAAAATTAAATTTGATTTTAGAAAATATTGACGAAGGAATACTAGCATTGGATAACAAAGGACTAATTGTTTCTTGTAACAAAATAGCACAAGATTTTTTCTGCTTTGATTATAATGAGATTGTTGAAATAGAAAAAGTAATAAGAAATATTGATGTCCTTAAAAACATCAAACAAGCAATAAATAAGAAAAGTCTTATATTTTACGACCACACAAGAGCCAACGGCGAAATTTATCAAGTTAGATTTTTGCCCGTTTCTTTAGATAAAATATCTTTAATAATAGCCGTGCAAAATGTGACGGAACTTAGAAATACAGCACTGGAAAAGCAAGAGTTTTTTGCAAACGCAGGACATGAACTAAATACCCCGCTATCTTCCATTGTTGGATATAGCGAGGTTTTATTGAAAGATAAAAAATATAACAAAACATTTTTAGAAACGATATATCGAGAATCCCTTAGAATGAAACTTCTTATTGAGGATATGCTGAAAATTTCCGAAATTGAAGAAAATAAAACGATTATTGATGAAGTTATATCCTTTAATAAAATTGCTGTTGATGTGATAAATGCACTAACACCAAAGGCAAATTCAAAAAAAATCAAAATAGCAAAAGATTTAAACGAGTGTGAAATTTACGCAAATCAAGAAAAAATAACAGAAGTTGTGTCAAATCTTATTGATAACGCAATAAAATACTCAAACGAAAACGGCGAAATTCTAGTAACCCTTAAAAAGACTGATATCAATGCAATACTAACGGTCAAAGACAACGGCATTGGCATACCGCAAAAAGATTTGCCCAGAGTATTCGAACGATTTTATCGAGTTGACAAAGCAAGAACCAAAACCGAAGGAGGCACAGGTCTGGGCTTAGCAATAGTAAAGCACATCTGCAGCCATTATAACGCGTCACTTGAACTAAAAAGCAAATTAAACGAAGGCACTATCATCACAGTAAATTTCCCAAATCATGTCTAAAAAATAATCAATATAATGTGGAAGCAGTTCGGGCGGATTGGCTGGGTATATAATCAAATATTTAACTACTCACTCCCCTTTATTTTTTGCTTTAAAACTCCCCTCTTGCACTCTTCGACTGCGTTGGGGGGATTTTTTTAATTTCTTCTTTTAGTTTCTTTTCTTTTCTGTCTTTGACAAATTTTATTATGACACAGATTAGTTGATAAATTCCCAGCAGCAAAAGAAATATTCCAAAATATCTTCTTAAATTCTCGGCATCCATTCGGGTTGAAATTATTGCTCCAAAGACAGAAACTATGACTGCCGGAAGCGATATGAAAAGAAGATATTTAAATTTGACGAGTTTATTTTTGATATGAATAATAAGAGCAATAATCGCCATTGGAATAAAGGCGATGAGGTTTATACTTTGAGCAAGATGTTGAGGGGTGTTTGTGAATAGGACTAAAAGAGGAATGAGAAGCGTTCCGCCGCCCATGCCCATGCCTCCTATTGTTCCGCCTAAAATACCGATTATGATGAAGAGAAATATTTCCATAATTTTAAAAAGAAAAGTAAAAAGTGAAGGGTGAAAAGTAATGGTAACCTTTTTTTGTAAAACCAGATTTAATTTTTATAAAAGGTATTAAACCGCAGGGCGAGCCCTGCACCCGAAACGCTTTCGGCGTTTCCTTCCGACGCAAGCGTCGGGGTTTTATACCTTTTGAGGTTGTCGCAAATCAACCTTTGGTTTGCTTCTATTATAAAACTTTTCATTTTTCAATTTCACTTTTCACTTCATTAAATAATTTGTCTCACTTTTGATAAAACTATTTACATTGTGAAAGCGAAAAAGATTTTGGAAAAAATTTTGACAATAGTTGGCGGAGGAGGAGTCGGGTTCTTGAATGGCTTTTTTGGCGGCGGCGGAGGCATGCTTGCTGTTCCGCTTTTAAACAAAGGACTAAAGGAAGAGACGAAAGTTTCTCATGCAACAGCGATACTCACCATTCTTCCTATCAGCATTGTCAGCATGGTTGTTTATCTCATCAAAGGACACTGGGAAACTCAGCCTGTTTTGATAACAAGTGCCGGTGTTGTTGCCGGAGGAATAATCGGAGCATTGATACTCAAAAAAATGCCGCCGAAAATCACCGCATTAGTGTTCTCGTTATTGATGATAGGAGCAGGAATCAGGATGATAATTTAAGTGAGAAGTGAAAAGTAAGTGATGAAAAGTAAGAGCAATTTATTTTGTTATTTGAAATAATCAGATTAAATTTTTACAATACTTTTCCTTTCATTTTTCACATTTCACTTATCAATTCCTTATACTTTTTTGTTTTAAACCCCCTTAAAATCGCTTGCAATATAAAACCGTATATTATATAATAATAAAGTATATAATTTTTAAAGTGGCGAGTTGTCGCCATTAGGAAGCAAGAGTCTGCTTCCACGGAGAGACCAAAGATGTTAACTCAAAAAAACTTATTCAGAAATGTCCTCGTTTGCACCCTTGTAATTTTGCTTGTTTTTGGTGCACTGTTTTCTACAGGTGTGTTTATTGCTCAAACTGCCTCGGCTCAAACTAATCCCGAGCCGCCGCCTGAATTTGTCACAAGCCGCATTGCTGTTGCAAACGGTGATTTTTCACAATATAGCGGCTCTTTTCCGTCGTCCCCTACCGGTTGGTCGGAAAATGTTGCTCCTCATAGAACGAGGGGTGCTTCCGTTGCAGGTGTTTTGAACCCTGAAACTTTTAACACAGAAGAGGTTAGAAGAATTGCAAGGTTCTATAGATATCCTGAACTTGTTGCAACTCCTGTCCCCCAAACTCCGTTTGGTCCGGGTGTCGGACATTTCACAAACACAACAAGACCTTTCCTTGTGATAAACACTGATATTAGTGACACTGCCATTCGTTTTGATTCAAATGCTATCCCGCTTGAAAACAATAGTTTCTACAGAATTTCAGCATGGGTCAGAACCGGCAATTTCGCCTCGGGAAGCGGAGCGTCTATTAGACTTGGCGGACTTCATGGTGATTATGCTTTCACAAATATTAACACAATAAATGCCCTCATCCCTCAAGGCAGCGATATTCCTGATTTGTCTGCAGACTATGGCAGCATTTCAAACATCAACCGCTTTGGTTGGCGTGAATATATTTTCTATGTTGCAACATCACCTATTGGCGAGCAATTGTTAACAATTTCACTCGGCGTCGGCGATTTTTTCACTAATGAATACGGCAATGTTATCACTAACACCGCACAAGGATATGCTTTCTTTGATGAAGTTACGGCATATGAAATATCAGCGACAACTTTTAACTTTGCCCTCGGTGCAATGGATGAGAACAACTTTGTCAATAACTACACAATGGTTGTTCAAAAAGGATTGGACACTGCTTTTGCTGATGTTCAACTTCATGACACAGACACTGTTAATGGTCTTCCTGTTATAGTATCTAATGAAGCGGCAGACTTTGGCTTCCAATTCCAAAACTGGGATAACATCTCAGTCAACACAGCACTCGGCTCACCTAGTTTCAGAAATATTAATGAAGTATTCCAAAGTGACGCTCAAACCAACCTTAATTTCTCTGCCTATTCACCTCTTGGCAGACACCGCAATCTTGACAGATATGACCAGCATCTTCAAAACTTCTTGATGCTTAACACTTTTTCACCTTCACTTAATCGCTATCAACTTGGTGCTATCGGAGTTCAAAGCAGAGAAGCACTCACTATTGAAAGATTTGCGTATTATCGCTTGAGCGTTTGGGTAAAAACTCAAGATGTCGAACAAGGAAGCGGAGCATCAATAAGACTTTTGAGCGACCAAATTGATTTTAACAGAATTGATGATGACACCATCCCTTCTTGGGACAGATATATTTTTCACACTATCAATAATGTGACCGGTGATGAGGCAAATGCCGCAAGATACCATTGGAGAGAATATGCTTTCTATATTCAAGGCTCGTCTTTCCATGATGTTGAAGTTCAACTTGAATTTTGGCTCGGCTCACGAGGCGCTGAATCTCGCGGAATTGCAATGTTCAACAATATTCGTTTCGACAGGCTGACATTCTCAGAATTTACTAACTACAGTGCAAATGGGACTATGGTTTCATTTGACGAAATGATTCATGAAAACTCAACCGGAGTTGAAAACAGTGCATTCATGACGGCTGGTGACTTTGATGAAAGATTGTTCCCTCTTCCTGTTGCAGGATGGCAGTTCGTCACTCCGGCAACCAGCGGAACTTTGAACTTGTCAAGCAATGAAAGATATGTTGACAATGAAGAAATTTTGCATGGCATGTTCCCGCTGGAGAGGTCGTTCTTTAATAGCCTTGAAGAGGGTTTTGAAGATTTCCCGCAAATCAGAGTTCCTCAAGAAATGTATCGCAGAAATGCACTAGTTCTTGCAAACAACAATCGCGGAGCAATCGGGTATCGCTCCCCTGTCATTCACCTTGACCCATTTAGTGCAATGAGAATAAGCGTTGATATGCTTGTTGAAAATGTTCCTCTTGGGGATTATGGTGCATCACTTGTTTTAAGACACGGTTCAAATGTTATCGGAACTATTCAAAACATAACTGAAACCTTTGGAGCATTCCAAGACAACATATTTGAGTTTATTGTTGAAGGAGCAGGAGTTAGTGATGTGACGGTTGAAATTTGGCTCGGAATGCAAGACAGACAAAGCAATCAAGCAAGATTGTCAAGAGGAGTGGTTTATGTCAATCAAATTCGTGTTGAACCATTTGAAGGAAATTTTGCACTCGCACAAGAACACTTCCTAACTCTTCGCGGAATGAACATTCCTTTTAGAACCAGAACTTATTCATTCTTGACTGAGGACTTCACCGCATTTGATTCGTTTGATAACAGTTTCGTTCGATTCCCTTATAACTGGCAAGTTATGCCTTTTGGTTCTGTTGGCGCTAATGAAGAAAATAGGGATACCAGAGTTATGCATGGTATTTTCGACTCAACACGCATGGCACACAACCAAGTCCTAATTCCAAACAACTTCAGAAACGACAGAGTTAACGGTCAAGTTGTCGGAAGCGGAAATGTTTTGGTTCTATCTCATGCTGTTCCCTCTTCATCAATGTTGGTTTTAAACAATTCATTCAACATGGCGCCTGAACACTTCTATCGAGTGACGGCATCGGTTATGGTTGATTTGCCCGATGAAATTGAAAGAGACTCTAGCGGAAATGTTATTCTTGACAGACATGGCAATCCATCTTTAAGAGAAGAAATTGACTTTGTCGGCGCAGGAGTTCAACTCACAGGACTTGACATTGCTTTTGAAAATATTCGCTCGACAAGACGAGTTGACCATGAAGATATTTTTGTCAATCGCGGCTTCCCTAACACTTTCAAAACATTCACTTTCTATGTGATGGTTGGCGATATTGAAAGAAACCCTTCAATTGCTTTAACTCTTGGCGGAGATGAACCTGATGTCGGACAACGAAACGAAGATGTTAGAGCAAGAGGATTTGTTTATTTGAGACATTTCCAAATTGAAGAAATTAATAACGCCGCATTTGAAGAGGCTCAAATAGCACTTGAAGACGGCGACTTAGACTATCGTTTTAATATTGTTGTTGATCTCTCTACTCACTTAGCACCTGACTTGGATCCTGACATCACTCCTCCCGGAGGTGGAATTCACTGGATGATTATCCCATCAATACTATTCTCTGTTGCCCTCTTGCTCGCACTTGCCCTTGTTGTTGTTCGCAAACTCGGAGCATATGCTGCATCTAAGCGCACAGTTAAAGTCGAGGACGGAGTTAATCTTTATGACAGGAGAAGGCTCGTTGAAAAAACCGGCAAAAGTGATGACGGCGATAAAATCGCACCGATTGAAGCAGACAAGGTTTATGGCGAATTTGATGATGACATGCCGACTGCTCCTGTTCCTCAACAAAAAGAAAGACCGAGAGCAGCCCCTGTTGCTGATAAAACAACAGACGGCGAAATTGAAACAACTGCAACTGAAGAAGAAGAATTTGAAAGAGATGCTTATACTGACGAGTTTGAAGACTAATCAATTTTAAGTGAAAAGTGAAAGGCGAGAAGTGAAAAAGTGCTGTTAGAATTAATTTTTAAAAATTCTTTCCTTATTTTTCATTTTTTGCCTTTCACTTTTCTTTTTATAACCTTGAAAAAAAATAAAAGATTATTTTTCACATTACGCTCTTGACAAAAGCGTAACCTACGCAAAGGAGAAACAATATGCTAATAGACAAAAACAATTTTTTGACAAAGAAACTTGATTTTCGCGGGACGAAAGTTCACTTTCTCGACACTCTCACTGCAAGAGAATTATTAGAAATAATGGCTGCCGCCGAAATGGCAGTCAACATGAAAGATATGTTCCAAGCAAAAGATCTTGCCCCTCAAGATTGGACAAAGAAAGGTGTTTTCAAGCCTATTTATGATGCATGCGGTCAAAATGAGGCTGAGGCAAACAGGCTTTTTGGTGTCATTATCAAGCAAGCCCTCATAATGTCACCGTTGCTTTTTGCTCAAGTAAGCGGAGAATGGGAAGCGTCGTGGTATAAAAGAGAGAGTCTTGAGTATTAGAAATATCTTCTACATTATCGTCATATTTAATCAATTAAAAAGACAACGAATATGAAAATTCGTTGTCTTTTTTTTAATATTCAAATTGTAAAACCGCCTCCGATTGTGCGGACGGTAAGTGACCGCCCCTACGATATTTTATTATCTCGTTTATTGGAGTTAATTCGTGGTAGTCGTTTCACATTGTGCGGGCGGCAGAGTGCCGCCCCTACAGTCATTTTGGCGGGTTCTTAACGCATAATGCCAGTCAGCGACCACCGCTAAGATATTTGCATCAAACACATCCGACTTCTTTCTATTTGTGATATTTTGTGTTTGTTGTGATACTGAACGCTCGATAGATTTGTTCAACGAGCATTACTCGCATTAGTTGATGGGGGTAGGTTAGTTTTCCGAAACTTAAATTTAAATTAGATTTTTGTTTTATTTCATTTGATAAGCCATGGCTTCCGCCTATGAAAAAGTTGACTTCGCTGTTTGTGATAAACGCTTTGTCTATTGATGAGGAAAACTCTTCACTTGAGAGATTTTTACCATTAATGTCAAGAGAAATTGAAAAATTTTTCAAATAAGGGAGCATGAGTGTTGCTTCTTTTTCGATTGAGTTCATATCATCCGGATAATCGTTAACTTCGACAACATTAAGTTTGCAGAACCTTGACAACCTTTTTTCATATTCTAAAAAGGCGTCTTTAAAAAATTTTTCTTTCAGTTTGCCTGCACAAATGATATTAATTTTTTTCATAAGTTTTATGGATAAGGATAGTATCCTCCTCCGATGTTAACAAAGCCTATTACTATTCCTACTCCTATGACTACTAAAATTAGCGGATAAGCATACCATGGAACTTTTTCTTTGAAGAAAACTACTCCAAAAATAACGGTCATAGCAACCGAAATTCTTCCGACTGCATTGAGAACGCCAAGATTCATTCCTGCAACCAGCGGCAAGTATAGAAAGAGCCAAATCGAATCGGTTAGCCCAATGCCCAATTGAGAGACGTTTGGTCTTTTCCCCTTTTTGGTGATATGCACCATATTGTGATAAAAGGTTTTAAAAGGATTTTGACGCAGAAAAGCAAAAATAATAAGGACAACCACAGCAATCACTATTGAGTTAAAAAATGTTATGGAAGGTCTTACCATATCGAAAAAAGCGAAAGAGGTGTTTTGGTTGATGGCACTGTCTGCCAAAACTCTTGTTATGACTTGTGTTGAAGAAAAACATGACAGAGCGATAAGAAGAAATAAAAGTCCAAACCAAAAACTTTTTTTGTTTTTTTCGGCATCTCTTCTGTTAGACGACGGATTTCTAATAAGTCCTAATCTTGAGGCTAGCCCCCCTTCTTTCGGAGTTATTTTTTTCATATGGTGGGCTTGAGCAAAAACTAGCGAAATACATGCTGCAAACATGATGACCATCAAAAGTGCTCTAAGCCATGTGATGGTGTCGCCGAAAAATAGCCACGAAAGAAACAGCATCGGAAACATGATAAACATTGAGAGCGGCGAAATTATTGAGACCGGAACTCTTTGAAACGCTTTGACAATGAACAAAAGTCCTGTGACAATTAGCGAACCTCTTAAAATTCCTAGCAAAACCAATTGCCATGTCACACCATAAAAAACATCAATAAAAAAAGTCGCAATAAAAAAAGTCAGCCCTGTTATCACAAGCCCGAAAACAGCAACCGTCATAAGAGTTTGAAACTCTCTTCGCTTGTTCTTTTTGTAGAACAAGTTGCTTGCTGTTGCGTTGATTATATAAGCGATGAGATTTGGTAGTAGTATCTTTTAGTATCCTTTGCGCCCACGACGCTTTGTTATCAACACTGTGTAAAAGCAATCTTTCATTAACGCATATTTTTTCTAAAATCTGTTTGCTTTTAGTAGTATATCCATATTTATTTTTTTAGTCAAGTGTTAAATACTAGAAAATGCAAAAACACCAAATCATTCGGAAGTTATAAAGTGAGTTATTTATAACTTCCGAATGACACCGCCGGAAAGCGGAATATCCTCTTTATTTGCAATTTCTTCCTCTTTCATATCAGTCAAGTTAATTGTTATGTCAAAATCATAGGTTAGTTTTGAGGGAGTGGCTTTGATATTAATTTCTATTTCTTGTGTTTTTTTATTAAATGTTTCATTTGAAAGAAGTTCGCTGAATGCAGACAAATATTTTTCAACTGTTT
>WRAY01000032.1 GCA_009779975.1 Bacillota bacterium
CTTAATAATTGCTTGTCTTACGGCTCGCAAAGACGAAAACCGCTCGTTTCTCGTCTTTGCGAGCCCTACCTTAGTAAATATTTTTGTTTAGATTGTGGGCAAAGCATTTCCAGTGAGAACCAAGGTATCGTCAATGTTTAAATTAAACTAAAACCTTCTTAACATATTCCGAAGTCGATAAAGACAAAATCGAACCATAAGACACTTTGAAACTTAAAATATCACCGACTTTATATTTTGTTGTTGAGTTGGTGACATCAACTATTGTGTGGTCGCTGGATTGTCCTATTAGTTCTATGTTTTTATCAAGCGGGATAATTTTGTCTATTGAAACATCTTGTCTGCCGCAAGCAATGATTGCCCTAATCATGTCGCCTTTATCAACATAAGTTGGTTTTTCGCCAAAAGCGTTCAATCCGATTTCTCCTGTCGGCATTGACGGTTTTGTTTTTAATTCAATAATTTGAGCATCAAAACAGAAAACATCCTCAAACATTCCTTCTATATGCTGTTGATATGATGTCTCTCTTCCCAATAATATTACTTCCCCAATCCTTAAGTTATTAACCCTTTTCGGCATTGTTTTTGATGTCAAAAAGTGTATTGAACCGGAGTTGCCAGGAGATATAACTTTGAGGTTAATCCCAAAATTCTTTTCAATGGTTTCGGCAATCTCAACTACTTCATTAAGACTTTCTTGTGTCGGAATAACTCCGCCGAAGCAGTTGTAGTTTGCACCAATGCCATAAAGTTCAATGTTAGGCATTTTCAATATTTCGCCGCAAGTGTTTAAGGCATCTTTTGGAACTATTCCCTCTCTTAAGTCGCCCATGTCAATCATCAAAATAACTTTGTGGGTTTTCTTTGTCTTTTGTGCTTTTTGTGAAAGTGCTGAAATTGTTGATAATTCTGAATTAAGACTTATGTCGGAGTGTTTGACAACATCTTCTGTTTCACAAAGCATAGGCGCTCTAAGCAGCCATTTTGTAGTTGACGGATAATTTATTTTTTTTAAGTTTTCTATTCGAGTATCAGCAAAATCCCTAATACCCGCATCATAAAAAATCTGCGTTACTTCAGAATTAGCACAAAAAACCTTCGTCACAGCACAAAAGGAAACGCCATTGCTTGTGCAAAGGTCTTGAATGATTTTGATGTTATGTGATAATTTTGATTTGTTGATTGTTAGTGATGGATATTTCATAATTGATTTCCTCATTATGTTGTGCGGGCGGTCACTGACCACCCCCGTAGTGTCTATCTGACATCCAAATACCCACTTCGTGTCACGGGGACAGGCACTCTGATTGAGGCAAGGGATTGCCTCAACCCCTTCGGGGCACTTCGTGTCAGTGAGTCAGTCCCCGTGACACTTCGTTTCGATTCCATCTTGGACATTATGCCCCCCTACGATTTTATGGTATTGGTTTTCAAATGGATGTCAAAATAATGTGTAGGGGCGGCAATCTGCCGCCCGCACCTTAATTTATACTTAAACTCTCTTTTAACAAACTCAATGCCTCTTCACGATAAACCATTGACAACACTCCTAGTGATGCCATGATGTAATTTTCATCAATTAATATTTTTGCACCTTCTCGAGGAGTTAGTTTTTGGCTTGAATTTGTTTCAATGACGCTCTCTAAGATTTTTCTGCCGTTTTTCAGTTGAGTTAATACTCCGCCTGTTCCAACAAGATATTTTACTGCTGTTAAATCTTTTCCGACAGCGTTTGTTTTTTTGCCAGATGGAGTGTAGAAATCGATTAGTTTACCTGCGTGGCGATGAAGCGCTGTTTGAACGCATTCTTTTGTCAACCTTTCAATAAAGCGTTTTTCGACATCCGTTTCCGGTATTGCTTTTGCGTTTTTAATCAATTCTTCCGTATCTGGAAATTCTTTTTTTAATTCATCCAGTCCTATTTTTTCAATAACATGGGCAATGTTGACAAAAACTCCTAAGTCACCCTCAACTGTTCTTTTTGCAATGGGTTCGGGTGAGAGCGAGATAGCACTAACTTCGGTTGAACCTTCTGTTACCGAGTGCAAATCTGTTGTTGCACCGCCGACATCAAAAACTATCAAATCGCCTATTTCTTCATTGAGTAGTTTCGCCGCAGACATTACCGCACCCGGTGTCGGCATAATTTTCCCTTTCACCATTTGGCGGATTTCTTTCATTCCAACGGCTTCAGTGATATGCTCTTCAAAAACATCCTGAATAATCGCCCTCGCCGGCTCAATATTAAGGTTGTCAACAGTTGGATAGACATTGTCGGCAATGTAGAGTTTAACTCCCCTCTCTCTTGCAATCGCTTTAATCTCGTCTTGATTTTGAATATTGCCGGCATAGATGAACGGAGTTTTCGGACACGCTTTAGTTAAGATGTCAAAATTATATAATGCCGTTTCCCTCTCGCCATAATCCATTCCACCCGCAACTAAAATAATTCCCGGCTTTTCAGAGACCACCTTTTCAATGTCATGCTTTGAAAGTTTTCCACTGGTAACAATTTTCAAAACCGCCCCAGCCCCCAAAGCCGCCTCTTTTGCCGCCCGAACAGTCATATCATAGACAAGCCCATGAACACACATTTTTAACCCGCCTGCCGCAGAAGACGCCGCTAGAAATTCTTTAAATTCAAGTTTTGTTTTGATTTTCAAATTTTTCTCTAAATCTTTAATGGCGTTATTTAAACCTATTCTAACATCACCCTGTAGGGGACGCCGCCCTCGGCGTCCCGCAAAGTGGTGACAATTCGGGACGCCGAGGGCGGCGTCCCCTACGATTGTGGATTCATCTTGTAGGGGCGGGCGTCCTCGACCGCCCGTTGTTTGATTCCGTGACCAACACGGGCGGTCGGGGACGCCCGCCCCTACATTTATTAATTCATCATCTGTTGATTCAACACCACAAAAACACACTGTAGTCGCCGCCTGCCCCTGCCCGATAAATTTCGGCAAAGTTAAATCAAACGCATTCACAACAGTAGTTGTGCTACCTATTTCTGCTATTAAAATGTCAACTTTCATGTGCTCTTAGTATACTAGAAATTTTTCAATTTTCCTAGTGTTTTGATCAACTTTCAAAAACGCTATTATACTTGTTTTTTAAATTTGCAATAGGGATATCCTTTACACCCATAAAACGAACCGAATTGTCCATTGCGTAAAACTAATTCTTTTCTACACCTTGGGCAAATATTATACGCAATATCCTGTTGTGTTTTACAAATGTTTTGAATATGCTCTTCATCAGAAACTTGCGGATTATTCTTTAATTCAATCAGTTTATTGTAAATTCCGTTTATTTCATCAATGCTAAAAATAAGTTGTCTAGGCGTATTATATATTCTAATTAAGTTTTGCATATCGCCAACATTTGCTATTGGTTCTATCATCAATTCCGCTTTTGGAAAAACAACAATTTGAATAAAGCAATCATTTTTTGCAAAGTTTCCTAACACACGCTTTAATCGATACATATGAGTGTTACTTTGCATGGTAGGATTATAAAAACTATTTTTAACTTTACCATTAGCAAGAACTTGTGTCCATTGTCTTCGATTCAATCTTCCATAAATTCTACCAGAATAATTTTTTGTTTCTATTAAAAAAATACCAACTTTAGTTATCACAATGTGGTCTATTTGGCTTGATTTGCCATCACTTACTATTGTTAAATTGTTTATCGTATATTTTTCATTTGGCACATCTTCACCTAATATTGATATTACCCATTCTTCACCTTGCTGTCCAAGTTGTTTAGGTGTTTTGTTTTTTTTTCGTGCAACAAAAATAATCGGCAGTATAATGGCTGCCAAAACTGCTAGCACAATGATTACTATAAATACTTCCATAGATTAATTTTATCGGGTTCGCTATACTCACCCCTACAATTTCTTGCCCTCAACCTCGTTCGACAGCGAAACCGACGAACAAGTCCGTCGTCGAAACTGACGAGTAGATTTTTGAGAAAAAATTTGTCTTGTTGTCGCAGTCAATACTAGCGGTATTGACAAGACAAGAAGATAAATTTTAGCCAAAAAGATGCCGTCCGTTTCGGCGTTAGGACTTAGTTCGTCGGTTTTTAACAATAAAACTTGCAACATCTATTCCCTTTGTTCCCCTTCCAAAGCCTGCGTCCATGCCGGCGTCTTGGGCGATTTCGTGGGTGACTTGGGTTCCGCCTGCGACTAGGATTAGTTTGTCACGGACGCCTTTTTCGATGGCGAGGTCGCTGATTTTTTTCATGTTTTTTATGTGGACATCGTCGTGGGTGATTATGGTTGAAATTAATATTGCCGCTGCTCCTGCTTCGATTGCGGCGTCTACCATTTTTTCGCAAGGAACGCTCGTTCCGAGATAGATGTATTTCACTCCGTATTTTTCAATACCGCCGTGTTTTATATCTAGTATTTCTTTAAGTCCTACTGAGTGTTCGTCGTTGCCGACAGTTCCTGCAACAATAAGAAGAGGTTTTTCGGCGATGTCTGCCCTAATTTCTTCTTCGCTGAGTAGTGGAATGACTTTTGGAATGACCAATTCGTTAATGTCAATGTCGAATTTGACTTTGCCTTTAATTTCGACTAGAGTTCCTTCCGAGGGGTGAATTGAGCGTTTGTGGACAACAACAACATCTTCAAGTCCCATTTTTTCGCCAACTTTAATTGCCGCAAACTCTGCCGTTCTGATATCAAGAGGCAAGAAAATCGAAGTTGTCACAATGCCGTCTGCCGCCCATTCGACCTCGGGTTTAACAAGTGATGAGTTTTGATATTTTGAAACATCTTTTAGTCTTGTGTTAACATTGTCAAAGTCGTCCAACTCGTCAATATAGACTATTTTTTTTCTGTCCTCAAAGGTGTCCCCACCGATTACATCGCTTGCTTTTTTAAAGCCTTTCGGGATATTGTTTTTTCCATAATGCACGGAAACAGGTGCAAAATAGTCCTTATCCCTTTTAAAAACTGCTCCTGCTCCTACTCCGCCATTTATTTCTCTCGGAATACCGTCGCCGTTTCTTTCGGGATAGCATCCGCTGTCAATAAAAAATCCTTCTTCAACCGCTTTGAAATACCCGCCGATTTTGAGGATTTCTTCCATGAATAATATTGCTCGCTCTTTTAATTCACGGGCTTTTTTACCTAGTTCCCCGTCACGGTTTAATGTGACCATTTCCCTAATTCCGTCTAAGCCGTTCAATGCTTGTCTTGCGGTGTCAACTGCTGCGATATTGTTGTAGTGCCATGGAACATTTCTTCCTTCGTCGGGAGTGATAGTTGATTGAATGTCGGCACTTGTTAATCTCGACATAACGAGGTTTAAAGTATGAGTTACTGTTGCTTCACGCATATCGGACTCCATGTATTTGGTGTGTTGCTGTGCCCTCATTTTGTAGTCCTTGAATAAATCTCTTAGTGCCACCGCATATGGCAAATCCAATCTCATACAAGGTGCAGGCGGCGCTGTCGGCGGAACAGTTGAAAGTGCAATATTTTGAGGCTTGATGCCAACCTTTCTTGAAAATGCCGAATTGATAGCATGTTGAACCAACAATTCAGGCGTTACTTTCCACGCTTTCATTGCCGTTGCGTTTGCGTTGTGGGCGCCGTCAATTTGCAAAATATCAGCAAACGCCATTATCTTTTTCGCTTCACACGCATCAACAAAACTGCGAACCATGTTAATATTTCGATATAAGACATTATATTGAGGGTCTTGATGAGCGCCGTTCACGCCTTCTTCCGCAAACATTGCGGCAATGTCGGGTCCTGCCACTCCAGAAATATAGGAATGGAAGTTGATAGGTCTCCCTACTTCTTCTTCAATTGCATCAAGCGCTTTTCTTGTTGCTCTGATTTGCTTTCTTGTTATTGTCACACCGCCTATGCCTTGCGGAGTTCCTTCAATCAGCGAGTCATAATGACTTTGTCCTGCTGTTCGAATAACCATAATATGATCAGCACCGTTATATGCCGCCATACGCATTCTGCGAATATCGTCCTCGAATCTTCCGCTTGCAATCTCGGTTGTGATAACACAATCGGGTTGAGGGTCAATTCCGCCGATACCGCGAGAGCCGGTCAAAGGAACAGAATTTTTCAAATTTTCGCTGGTTTCCAAAAACTCAAAATCGCCAACTTTTCTTTTTTTATTTCGTCCTTCACGCCAATGCCAACCGCGACGCTTGGGAGAGTAATTCTCAAGGTCTTTTAATAGTTCATTTATGTCTAATTTTTTGTCGATGTTTAGTTTCATAAGTCTCCTTAAATCAAATTACAAATTACAGTTTACAAATTATAAATAAGGATAAAAAAATATTATTAGTCAACATTTGTAATTTGTAAACTGTAATTTGTAATTTCGTTTTTACGAATTACGCATTGAATAGGGTTTCAACGCTGTCCCACTCTTTCCCCTCAACCAAAAGCAAACCAGCCTCTCGGACACTAATACCCTTCTTTTGCGACAACTTCCAAACGATATTGCCGCAGCCCTTGCCCATTAAGCCCTTTGCGATTGTTCCCTCGACTATGGGTCCCGCTTCCAAACTTGAAAAACCCATCCTCAAAAGAATACTCCTCTCAATCGCAGGCGTCGTGTTCTCTCGTCCTAAATCCAACATCGGTTGAACTATTTCCTCAGCAAGTCCCCAAAACTTATCAAACAATTCTTCATCGCTCAATTTTTTCAAATGCTTTCGTCTTTTTTCAAAATCATCTTCTCTTTTCATTTTTTGTTATTTGCTCCTTTTTGTATTGTGATGTGAGCGACAAAATGTCGCCCCTACAATATCTTGTTGAATTTGTTCGGGTTCGCTAATTGCTCACCCCTACATTTTTTTATCTGCCTTTCCTTCTGCCTTCGATTGCAGGGGTGGCAATAGAAAGAAATTGTTCTATAGAATCTTCTTCTGATATGCCTAAATCTCTTCTTGTCCTAATAAAATAAAAGACCTCATCAAGTTCAAAAGCCATTGCAATATTATTATTCATAGAAAGTATATCACCAGTTATAATGTCGTAAATTAATGGATGATAAGCAAGAAAAGTTTCAACACCGCCAATATTTATATTTCTCACATTGCGTGATGATGTTTCATTTAAAAAATGAGTGAAAGAGTTTTTTCCATGAATATCGGCTACAATAGTGAAACACCCAATTCTATATCTAATATCTCTCAAATGGTGAATCACATAACCCGTCCAAACAACATCCTCAATGTCAACAATTGGATTACAAGCACGAAAAGGTAAAGGCGAGAAGCACCCACTTTCCCAACAATGAGAAGTTGCGGTAAAAGTGGTTTGTCTTATATTTTCCAATTCAAACTCAAAGAAATAAGAATCGGGTAAAAATTCTTGCAATTCGTCCTTGGTATCAAAATGTTTTTCATGATATTCACTAGGCGACATTCCAAAAAATATCACCGGAAGAACCGACATTGGCAGAACAGTTATCCAGATGATAAACATTTTAAATTTTCTATTAAGTTTTGTTTTTTTCTTTGTTGCATTCATTTTATATGTTGTGCGGGCGATAGGTTGTCGCCTCTACAGATAAATCCTAGTTGTTCTATTGTAGGGGCGATTATTAATCGCCCGAATAATTTTATCCTTATTGTAGTAGGGGCGGGCATTGACCGCCCTTACAGTTATTTTGTCATTTTCTAAACGGGGGATTGATTAATTTGTAGGGGCGGCATTCTGCCGCCCGCACATTATAAACTATTTATTGCTTCCCTAACAAGCCCCTCATCCGTTTTCGTCTCCTCCGCCAAAAACTTAATGTCCTCATTTGTCAAATCACTCCCCTTAATTCCGTAATTATTCAAACAATTTTTGATGTAGGATTTTCGAATTTTATTCAAATCAAAATCTCTTAGTTTTATCATGGATGGGTCTTTTGGTAGAATGATGTTTTTTCCTGCAATCTCTTCTTCGGGGTTGCCAAACTCAACTTTAATACCGTTTGCTTTAGCGAAACTTAGTTGTGCCATTTGGTGTTTGCCTGCACCTGTGTATTCGGTTTCTTGGACAATTATTGTTTCATCGTTTTTCATTGTTTGGGCTAGTGCGAATGCGGCGGTAATTGAAGTGTTTCCTGCCGGTCCTCTTTCAAGCCCTTCCAAAACTGCTAATGCTTCAGTTATATAGAACACTTCGCCTTGCTTTACTAATAAATACCTGTCCATATACCTTAAGGGTCTTGCGGCATTTCTCGGGACATCGCTTCTGTCGGGAAAACTTGCGAATGGAATTCCAAAGCCAGTGTGCCCAGTTGTGAAGGATTTTTTGTTAAACGCTGTGTCTGAAGCCATATGAAGTCCGGATAAGTCCACGCTTGCACCATACACCTTGACATCTTTTGCTCCTGCTTTTATCAATCCTCTTGCAGTGCCTGTTATGTTTCCGCCGCCTGCGTGTGTTGAGAGTACTACATCGGGAAGGCGATTAAATTTTTCTTTGAACTGCGTTGCAATTTCCATCCCGAGAGTTTCAACTCCTGCAATGCCGAATGGGGTATAGAGCGATGCGTTGAAATATCCCGTTTCTTCAAGTAGTTTCAAGAATAGATAGAATAGTTCAGGACCAACCGATAGTTGAATTACTTCCGCACCCATCGCCTCACACGCTCTTTGTTTTTCGAGTATTTCAGGTTGACCGATTTTATTTGAGTCATAACACTCTTGAACAACAATACATTTTAATCCGTGTTTTGCTGCTTGACTTGCTACTGCGGCACCATAGTTTCCGCTTGTTGCGGCAATCACGCCCTTGTAACCCAATTTTTTTGCATGATAGACTGCCGTTGCCGCTCGCCGTGCCTTGAAACTGCCAGACGGATTGCATGCCTCGTCTTTGACAAAAATGCGTGCCGCTTGTCCTGTAGATGACACCTGTCTTGCAAGATTAGTTATGTTTTTCAACTCGATTAATGGAGTGCTGCCGACTGTGACTTCGTTTTGAATAGCGATAATTTCATCTAATGAATAGCCCGCTTCCGCCATCATTTTTTCATAGTCAAAAACTATGCCGCCACTTTCAAACGAGCCATAGTCAATGCCGACAGACTTTTTCATTATCTCATTTTTGCGCCCCATGACGGCGGAATATGACATATCTTTTTTCATATTTAGTCAAAGTGTGTGTAGAGGACGGCGTCCTTGTCGTCCCGCAAACGAATGTCTAGTAGTTTGTTTTCGGGACGGCGAGGACGCCGTCCCCTACATTTTTTTATGGTTGAGTTTTTCGGGTTCGCGATGCTCACCCCTACATTTTCAAAACTCTCTAACTTGTTTTCTAATCGCATCCAACTCGGGAACATACCCCCCAAAATTATGAGTGTAGTATGGTTCAACTTCTTCCAAAATTCCTGACACAATTCTGCCTGTCACTGTTGTTATTTTGCACTCCTCGCCTATTTTCGCATCATGGCAAAGATGTCCCTTGACCCACATAGTCAAGGGTGTTTGTTTTGTGTCAAGAGGCACTTGCGGCGCCCGCTCATCGGGCATTAACACCACAGCACGAATTTGAACCCATGTTCCTTTTTTTGTTTTCATGAAAAATCTCCGATTTTTGAATGAGAAATGAGGAATATTGAATTAGGAATTGCTGTCAAATTCTTTTTACGCTTCGCTAGATCCTTCGCTATGCTCAGAATGACATAATTATTTACAAAAACAATGTCATTCTGAACAAAGTGAAGAATCTAGCCAAAGGCGTAAAAACTATATCCTTAATTCCTAATCCGCTACTCCTCATTCCTCATTGAATTTACTTCAACTCTTTAATAAACACCCGAAAATCACCCATTATTGCTCTTGGCACCGGCAAATCCAGCATTGTGACTACTCCTGCGGGTGCGTTTAAAACATGAGGTATCATGTTGACTGACATTGCGATTGTTCCGATTCCGCCGGGAATTTCGGGAGTTATTGACAAATTAATATTAGGGACTCCCTTAATTTCAATGTAGTCGCCAGTAGACACATTTTCGGTTTCAGGCAAAATTTGTTGAGGATGGTCCATATGTATTTTGACTTCTTTTCCGACAAAGCCGTAGCCTTGTTGGCGAATCCCGGCGAGTGAACCCGGTTTTACTTCAGCATACTCTGTTTTGCGATAAGTGTTTGAAATAATCGGTTCTTTCGTTTCTTCAATTTTAGTTAAGTTCCATCCAACAGCATCTGCAACCATTGAGATTGACTCAGGAAATCCGACATGTCCTGCAAGAGTGCCTTCTTTCATTCGAGATTTGTATTCATCGGGCGAAATACCAACTCCTTGTTCATGCATAACCGCATGTCCAAACGGAGATAAATCATTAATTCTTTTTGCAACAATACTTTCAACTGACTCGCAAGTTCCGGTTAGCGCAATAATCAAATAGTCCAAAATAAACCCGGGATTAATTCCGGTGCCTAATGCGGTCACTCCGTTTGCCTTTGCAATGTCGTCAAGTTGCTTAGTCAATTCAGGATTCTGAGCCTGCGGATAGGCAAACTCTTCAGCGGTTGAGATGACATTAATCTTGTTCTCAAGTGCCAATTTGATTTTATCATAACTGTCTTTTGTGAAAGAATCGGTGCATATTACAACAACATCACAACTCTTTTCATATATGACTTCTTCAACTTTGCCGGTTATCACAACTTTGGGATGATTTGTTCTTTTCAACCCCAAAACATCGTGAATTTCTTCACCGACTCCGCGGCTTCTTCCCAAAACCCCGCTAATTTCAACGCCCTGTTTTTTCAAGAGCATAGCGCCTATGCCCTTTCCCATGGCGCCAAAGCCCCAAATTGCAACTTTTACATTTCTATTTCTCATTATTTTTCTCCTTTTTTTCAATGCATAATACTAAATGCATAATTATTGTTAATTTTTTTATACTAAACTATTTTTTGATTGTTCTTAATTTGCTTAGTGAAAAGTCATAGTGAAAAGTCATAGGACCTAATACAGAGAAACAAAATTTTTTAGTAAGCACATTTTCAAAAGAAATTATATTCCATTTTAGATTTTCGCCAAATAAATTATCAAAGAATTTCTTAATCTCAAAATCTGTCTTTTCAATTGTCATTATTATGTGAATTTCATTTTCTAATTCTATGGTGCAAAAATAACCTGCATTGTTAGAAAGTTCATAAATAAAAATTTTATTGACTTTTGGTATTGCAGAATAAAGTTTTCGATTGTTCCCGATAGAGTATTTTGGTGATAGTTTGTTTTTTAAATTAAATTTATTATTTTCTTCGCTAATTTCAGCCATTTGACACTTAACAACTGTTAAATTCTTATATATATCAATTAAACTAAAAAACACTTCCAAACTCTTTTCATCGTCATTGCTGTTATTAGATAAAATTAAATTACACCAACCAGCAGTAGATGCAATCTCACCATAATGATTTTTGATAAACTCATGAAAAAACCAAAAAGGTAACGGCAATATATAGTTTTTTGGATTTTGTTTTACTTTCAAATTATTGTAAGCATGAAAAAAACCACCCATATATGCTTGAAGCCGTGAAAGACTGCCTATCCCTAAATACATTCCTGGGCGAGGGCGAATTTCATTAAGGAGTTCATATAACTCATTGTCATTTTCTATTTCTATTTCGTTCATTCAAAAATTAACCGTCCTCATGTAAATTTAAAGCATTATTATTTGTTAAATAATTCCTCACTCCAACAATCTCTCCATTCTCAAAATAAACTCTTGGAACTCTTCTTGTGACCATGCAGAGGATTTCGTAGTTGATTGTCCCCATTGCGTTTGCAACTTCTTCAACCGAATTTGTTGCACCTTTTTGCTCTCCGAAAATAACAACTTCGTCCATGACTGCAATCTCACCTTTTATGTCGGTGATGTCGACCATGCATTGGTCCATGCAAATTCTTCCAACGACGGGGGCTAATTGTCCGTTTATTAAAACGCTTAATTTTCCCATCATTACTCGGCTTAATCCATCGGCATAACCGATTGGAATTGTTGCTATTTTGGTTTTTCTTTTTGTTATGAATTTTCTGCCGTAACTTACCGCAGTGCCACATTCCACTTCATTAATTCGATAAATTCGAGATTTAAACTGCATTGCGGGTTTTAATGAGAAATCTTGGTTCATATTCAAACGAGGTGATAGGGTTTTCATTTTTGTAGGGGCGGGCGTCCCCGACCGCCCGTTCATTGCCCTAAAACGCACATTCGCTCGAGCGGGGACGCCCGCCCCTACAATCTTCACCTTGCTTGAATCAGAGCCAATATCTTTCGGTTCATTGTTCGAGCGGCAGAGTGCCGCCCCTACTTCTTCGCTTGGAAAACAACCGTAGAGTGAAATACCAACCCGAACCATATCAAACCACGCATTAGGATAAGCAATCGCTCCGGCACTGTTTGAAGCATGCTTGATTTTCACCTTTATTCCGACACTCTCAACCTCATCACAAACCTTTTGAAATTTCTCAATTTGCATTTGAGTATATGACCTATCAGTTTCATCAGCGGAAGAAAAGTGAGTATATATCCCTTCAATTTTTATTTTTTTAAATTTACTAATATGCTTTATTGCATCAAGTGCCTCATCTGGCAAAAATCCAACTCTGGTCATTCCTGTGTCAATTTTGATATGTATTTTGCAACCAATCTTTTCTTTTCTTTCTTGAGAAAATGCCTTTGAAATCAATTCCGCCATCTCAACTGAATAAACCGTCATAGTAATATTTTTTTCAATCGCCTCATTAATCCTTTCTTTTCCAACATGATTAAAAATCAATATATCTGCTCTTATCCCCTCTTGCCTCAACTCAATCCCCTCATCAAGTGTCGCAACCCCAAAAATATCACATCCCTCCCTCTCTAGTCTCTTCGCAAGTTCAACCGCTCCATGTCCATAACCGTCAGCCTTCACAACACACATCACCCTCTTACCCGTCAACTTCACAAACGAGCAATAGTTTTTTGCAATATTATCAAGACTGACTTCAATCCAAGTCCTCTCAAAACCACCCATAACTACATTATATTTATTAACAAAACATTAGTCAACTATTTTCAATAGTTTTGTAAGAGATTGCTACTACATGCAATTCCCCAACAAAGGCGTCGAAGATGCATGTCAACAGTCTTCAACCGTCTTGTTGAGTTATATTAATATATGAAATTGCCAATTAATACTGAAAAAGATAGTAAGTTAATCTTTATGCAAGGAGCATTTTTTATTTGCAAGGAAAAAATGCGACGATGACAAAAGGTTTTAAACTGTTTATATTATAATTAAATTAAGATAATCCGCCAGTTCATTTCTTCTTTTTTTGCTATGCGTTGGATTGCCCATTTTCCGCTGATTGCAAGCGGTAGGCCTCCCGGAGGCATTAACCATTGACCGGCAAGGAATAAGTTATCAATGCCGTTTATTTTGCCGTTGTGAATGAGGGTTTCGGACTTGTTAGTTTTTCCCCATGCCATCCATGAGCCTTTATATGCTCCGCAATATCTTTCAGATGTTAGAGGTGTTGCAACATCGAGTTGTTCTAATTTACCCCTCAATTGAGGAATTTTTTCTTCAATTGCTTTTATTATTTTTTCGCTCCCCTCTTTTTTTGTTTTTTCGTATTCTTCTTTTGTTAAACTTTTCCAAAAGTCATAGTCACCGCCAAATAGAGTGACTTGCATTATTGATTTGCCTTTGGGCGCAAAGGACGGCTCAAAGTTGTAGCATTTGTAGTTTAGTGTTTTTTGTTTTGTTCCGTATAAATCTATATCGGCAATAAATGTCAGCATTTGAGGCAGGTTGTCCATACTGTCATGAACTTTGAACGAATGAAGAACGCTTGACATTAACGGATAAACCTCGGGATTTTCGTCTCGTTTGTCAAATTCATGCTCACTGTAGGATTTTCCTAATAATTTAAGCGTTATGTGAGCGTCGCATGAGGCGATGATGTAGTCAGATTGAATTGTTGTTCCGTCTTTTAAAATGAGATAAGCAGCGTTCGACATGCCAATAGCGCCTGCTTCTACGGCAATCTCTGCCACTTCCTTGTTTAAAAACAATTTACCCCCAAGTGAGAGATATTTATCTTTCATTCTTTGTGCCATTTTTAGTGATCCGCCTCTTGGCACATCGGCTTTACCACCGATAAAAACTCCATAATTCATCAAAAACTGGCTCATCACAACATTCAGAATAGAAAAACCAGTCTTGCAAAAGAGATTTAATCAAAGGGTGTTTGAATCTTTCGGAATACTCTTTTGCGGATAAACTCAATTTTTTCATAAGTTTAAAAAGTTCTGCATTTTCTTTGAGCATTTTGATTTTTTCTCTTGGGTCAAGAATATCAATCGCATCTTTCGGCGGTTCTGAGTTTTTAAATATTTTTAAGTATTCACAAAGAATTTCTATCTCTTCTTTATCCTCAGGCGATATAGCAAGAAGTTGATTTTTAAATTCGTCTAAGTTGCGAGACAGATTTATGCGGTGACCATGTGCTTCAAACATGCCGAAACTATCATGCTCAATTATTTCAATATCATCGCCTAATGCTCCGGTATCACGCCACATTGTGTTGAGAGTGCCGCCATCTTTTTTTGTTCCTGTAAGCCAATGAATACATCCGTCAATATGATATCCCTCTCTTGTCCAGCCTGTGCATTCACCTCCGGCGATAGCATGTTTTTCATAAATCTCGGTCTTAAACCCCATTTTTTGGGCGTAAATTCCAGCCGTCATGCCGGAAACTCCGGCACCGATTATTGCTATTTTTTTCATTAGGTTTTGTCCTTTTGTTGTCGTTTTTTTATTTTGTTGTTGAGAAATATTAACAGATAAGTTAATAGTGAAAATACTGCAATTGCGGCAAATACAGCAAGGGTAAATAACCACCATGAGTGAAATGCGGGACTTAAAAATTCATAAGCAAAGGCGGGATAATTTGCACCATAGGTCACCATGTGTCCTATTATCATGTTCAATAGAAAAAATGTGACAGGAAAAGCAAGGGTTACTAAAATAGTTTTGATTTTGTTTTGCTTGATCTCATCAGGGTTTCTTTTGATAATAAAAAAGAATATCCAAATAATAATAGGCGTTAAAATATATGTGAAAATTCGTCTTGGAACATGATGAAGAAAAGAATAGCCCTCAAAAACAATCATGCCAGAGGAAATTGCAATAAAAAAGTAGAAAAACAAAATTGAACAATAAAATGCAAGTGCAATTAAAACTGCTGAATGAGTTGTTATTTTTTTTAATTTTTCTAATTTTTTAGAAATGTGAGAAATGCCGAATAAAAACAGATAGACAATCACTAGATAATTTGTCAAATAGGTAAAACGATAAAAAACAAACCACGCCGGAAGAACTCTTGTGCAAATAGTGAAAACATAAATAATCCTCATTGTTAGAGTTGCTGTTAAGAACAATGCGAATACTATGGCAAAAATGCCCTGAATTGTTTTTTTGTTTTTCATTTTGGAATAACAAATTTCATCATCCATCATTGCGAAAATTTGCGGAGCAGTTAGATGAAAGGAGTAAAAACTAGTCACTTTGTATTAAGAATAGTAAACTCAATTTACGCAACTGCAAACGACAAAACACCGCTTACGCATAGTTTTTCGCCGACAAAACCTTTTGCATCAAGAAAAAACATCGTTCCGAATTTTTTCTTGATTGAAACTTCTGTTCTGAATGTGTCTCCGGGAACAACTTTGCTGCGGATTTTTATGCCGTCTATTCCTGTCAAAAACGCTGTCTTTCCTTCGAATTGACCTTGTAATGAAACACAAACACTTTGTGCCATTATTTCACAAAGTATAACGCCCGGAACAATCGGATTTAAAGGAAAATGCCCTTGCAAAAAAAATTCATCGCCTTTAATAGTATATGAGCCGCCTCCTTCCCATGCCTCGTCAAGAAGCAGCATCGGCTCACGATGCGGCATTATTGTTTTAATCTCATCTCTAGTTAGTTTTTTCATGATTTTATTATAAGAAAAAAAAACTTCTCTGTCAACTATCTTCGATAGTTTTGTGAGAAATTACTAAACTTAGCAGTCACTGTCATGGACGATTTTGTGAGATGGTTTCATTTTATAATAATATCTCACAAAACTATTGAAAATAGTTGACAGCATTATCTTGTTTGTGTTAATATTATTTTTTAATGTCAAAAAAATCACATGACTATCTCAAAGACCGAAAATATGCCGTCATAAATTTTGCGAGGAGATTTTTAGAGGCAGCAACACAAGGAGTTTATACTAATGAGCAGCATAGGAACCATTGTTAGAGGAATTAGAACGCCCATTATTGAAGAGGGTGATGATTTAGTGAAAGTTGTTGCAGACAGTTTAGAAACTGCGGCAAAAGAAAATAATATCAAATTTGATAATGATGATGTCGTTTGTGTCACTGAAGCAGTTTTGGCAATAACTCAAGGCAATTTTGCAACTCTTGATGACATAGCACAAGATGTTAGAGATAAATTTGGAGAAGGTCATGTCGGACTCGTCCACCCAACGCCTGTCTCACGCAATCGCTTTTTGAATATTTTGAAAGGCATTGCAAAAGGCGTTAAAAAACTGACCGTCTTGATTAGTCCTATTGACGAGGTTGGCAACTCCCTTTTAAAGAATTATAACCCATTTATCAAAGATGATAACCTCTATACCCCCGAAGAATTCACAAAACAATATGGAAAACCCTCTCACCTTTTCACAGGACTTGATTATATTGAGATTTATCAAAAGGCGTCTAGTAACATTGAAGTTGTCATTTCAAACAATCCCGGTGATATTTTGAAATACACCAAAAATGTGATTGCAGGAACAATTCACTCAAGACAAATGCTCAAGGACTATCTAATCCGCAAAGGCGCGGAAAAAGTTGTCACGATTTGCGAAATATTACAAAAAAGTGTTAATTCAAGCGGATATAATGCAGACTACGGACTTCTTGGCTCAAACATGGCCGGAATCAACAAGGTGAAACTTTTTCCAAGAGACGGCGAAAAATTTGTCTATGAACTGCAAAAAGAGTTGAAAAAAAGATTTTCAGTTTCTCCTCATGTCATGATTTTTGGTGACGGAGCGTTCAAAGACCCGGTTGGCGGAATTTGGGAACTTGCTGACCCTGTTGTCTCACCCGGTTTTACAGACGGATTAAAAAGTGCTTCGAGACCGGAAGCAAAACTAAAAAATCTTGTCGCACAATTTGAAAACCTTTCAAAAAAAGAAAGAGAAGCAAAAATCAAAGAAGTCATCGCAACTCAAAGTTCAATGAAAATAGACGACCCAAACAGGCTGGGCACAACCCCGAGACAATTGCCTGACTTATTGGGAAGTTTAGCCGATTTAAGTGTCGGAAGCGGCTCAAAAGGAACACCTGTCGTTTTAGTTCAAGATTACTTCAAAGGAAGATATTCTTAATTAAAGTGAAAGTTAGGCAATAACCTATAGAAACCTAAACACCTGATATTTTTAGGCAAGCCAACCGACGATTAGTCGCAGACCGCGGAACGCCTAATCACTCCTACTAGAAGACAAAAGCAATATTTACGCTTTTGTCTTTTTTTGTTATTCCCAAAATTATTTCGACAATATGTGACCTGAAAGGAGAAAAAGATAATAAAACAGTCTAAAACTCCTCAAAAAGGAGAAAATTCACCCTTTCAAATTTTTTCTCTTTTTTTGCCATATTTGATAGAATATATGTATTATTAAATCACATTTTGCAAAACTATGGAAACAATTGCAAAAACCTTCAAAGAGCATAATATTGAAAAAATAGCAAATAATTGCGAATTATGTTTTCGCAAATTATTGTAAAAGAACAAAACCTATGCAACCTTAAAAAAACAAGCAACTAATGAACGATATTTTCTCATGCAGTGCTTGTGACATAAGCGTCTCAAGACGCAAAGGAGATATGAAAATGGAAAAGATTAAGTTGTTGATTGTTGAAGATGATGTTGCTTACTGCAAAGAACTTGCAGATTATTTTTCTGCGGAAGAAGAATTTGAAGTTGTCGGCGAGGCACATGACGGATTAATGGCCG
Organism: Bacillota bacterium; assembly: GCA_009779975.1. Classification (GTDB taxonomy): domain Bacteria; phylum Bacillota; class Clostridia; order Christensenellales; family Pumilibacteraceae; genus WRAY01. Next base: position 18,067 of record WRAY01000032.1, read on the forward strand.
TGTCGATGTTTTCAGCACTCAATGTTGATGCTGTCATTTTAGATATTGTTATGCCGCAACTTGACGGTTTTGGTTTTTTAAATCGTATTGAAAAAAAGAATGCGAAAGTTCTCGTTGTCAGCGCTCTTTCTGCAGACGCATTCATTACAAAAGCGATGAATGAGGGGGCAGACTATTATATGGTCAAACCAACAGGAACAGATGCAATAAAAGAACAGTTAATCGGACTTGTCAGGCAAAAAAAGTCATCTCCAATTTCGCAAGATGCCTCTCCTCACTCTCGCCACTCTTCCTCTCGTCCGCTGATGAACAATCAAAGCACAGAACTTTTCAAGTCATATGACAAGTCAAATATGCTCTATCGCACTAACACGCTTGAAGAAAGAATAACAAACATTTTCATAATGTGCGGAATACCTGCCCACATCAAAGGCTATAGTTTTTTGCGTGAGGCAATAAAATTAGCCGTTGACAATCCGGACATCATCAACTCAATCACAAAACGCCTCTACCCCGATGTCGCAACAAAGTTTAACACTTCACCCTCAAAAGTCGAGAGAGCCATCCGCCACGCAATCGAGGTTGCGTGGAATAGAGGTAAAATTGAAAACATCAATTCCTTATTCGGAATAAGAGTTTATTCAAATAAAGAAAAACCTACGAATGGCGAATTTATTGCTTTAGTTGCCGACAAGATGCTGTTAGAGAGTGTTTAGATTTCATCACACAACACAGAATAGTTGTTAAAAATTTATATAAAAAAGAGCCGCCTTGCGGCAGTTCCCTCGCTTGAGGCTAATCTTTTAACTTCGTGGCGTTCATTTGCTTTCGGCAATCTGTGGTCAAGGATGTTTAAGAGTGCTTGTATTAATTTCTCCTAAGACATAAAAAAGTAAACAGGGATGATTATATTACTCGTTTCTGTTTTCTTTTTTTATATAGTGCGGGCGGTCAATGCCCGCCCCTACAGTTAATTTTTCATCCGATTATCACAGATAAAAATCTCGTAAAGGATGCCACTCGGTGTAGAGAACAATGTGAAACTGACCGCCCCTGAAATAAATAAATTATATGTCAAAAAGAACTCGTCAAAAAACTGTAGGGGCGATTATTAATCGCCCGCACAATGTGAAACGATAACCACGAACCACCCCATCATATAACGAACCAACAAAACTAATAGGGGTGAGCAACGCGAACCCGAATAATGGACAACATAATAACGATAATTTAAGCGGGCTCGCGCTGCTCACCCCTACAATTTAATCCACTCCCGAATATCATTCGTCAAAATAAAATCGTAGGGACGGCAATCTGCCGTCCGCACAATTCTTCCATCAATCACTGTGAAGCGAGCATTGACTCAAGCAACCCCCTGTCTTTCATGAATGATAGGAATGTGAATTTCGGAGCAAGGTCAGGTGCGAGTGAGATTGAGAAGGCAGATTCTTTTTTTGTCAGATAGTTTATTAAACTGTAACCCTCATCTAAATATAATTTTTTCAAAGATGAAAAGGCAAGGGTTAGTTTTGCGTCAAATTCGGTGGCAAGAGCAAAGAGTTCTTGGCGATGGGTTTTTAGTTTGTAGAGAGCAAGGTTTTCTTCATAAAGGTTTGGAAGAGGGCGCATTTTTTCCAGAACTGTTTGTTCCTGAATTTTTAAAAGTGAGGAAATCAAATTCGCCCTTTCATTATTTGACGGCGGCGGAGTGAAAAAATTGTTTTCCTCCTGCAGATAATTAACATACAATCTCATCAAAACTCTAGCGAGAAGAAATTCATTCTCGCCTGTGTTTTCACCGCTATAGTGAGTGAGAGCGGAAAAGATTTTTGCACTTGTAACTTCTGCTCCAAGAACAAGACGAGTGTTCCCTTTCAACTGACAAAGCGCACCATAACGAATAAGTTTTTCTTTCAAAGAATGTTCCAATTCAAATTGATTTTTAATAGTAAGCGCATCACATGTTGCCTCGTCAATAATCGCTAATGCTTGGTCAAAAATATCAGGACAAAATTTTTCAGCATTCAAAAGTGCCGCCGCTTGATAGTCAAAAAGCGAAACAAGTTTTGAAGAAAGCAGTGAAAAATAAGAGCCTGCCTGCGGAATAATAATCGCCGATTGATTGTCAGCAACTGCTGATTGATAATTATTTTTTGCCGCTTCACAAAGAACTAAAGCAGGCGGCGAGACTTTGAAGATGTCAAAAGTATTTTTTGGATTTTCCAGTGAGTATGAGGGAGCAAGAGATAAAAGATGTGATGATGGGCAAGATGGTATAAAGGCATATGGAATATTTAAAGAATATGCGAGTTGTTTTATTTCACTCTGATGAGAATGTGAACCTATGCCTAATATTAAGCGAGTGTCTTCAGGGATTATTGAATGGCAAAAAGGCTGTCCCACCGTCTCTTTAGTTTGTGAATTCACTCGATAACCGGCGTTGCCTAGTTTTTTGTCAAGCACTCGACCATATTTTTCTTTTGAAAAATGGTTATAAATTATTGAAATTAAACTAAGCGGCGGAATTATTTTTTCTATGTAGTGGTCAATTTTTTCGCTGATGTTGTCAAAAGCAATATTTGAAATTATCTCATGCGTTTGTCCGCAACTGCATGAGAATTTTTGTTTTGATAATTGATTGATTGGATAGGTGTTGAGGTTGTTAAGGTTCATATAAATGTTTATTCTTTCATCACAAACATTATAACACAAAAAACCTTAGCAAAAGTTGCAAGGTTTTGTCAAAAATTAATGCATTATGATTGATAGATTGAAAAGCCGCAAAGGCGGATAGCAAACAAGTCCCTACACATTATTGCATTTGGTAGGGTAATCTGTTTAGTAATTTGTAAAAAACGAATAAAATTGTGGGGCAGTCAGTGACCGCCCCTATGATTTTGTTGTATTATATTCGGGGGGAATAAATTGTAGGGGCGAGCAACGCGAGCCCGATTAAATTATCATTATTATGTTGTTCAGTATTCGGGTTCGCGTTGCTCACCCCTACAGTTTTGTTGGTTAGTTGTTTGATGGTAATTCGTAGATAACCAACAATATTGTGCGGGCGGCAGTTGCCGCCCCTACGATTTTTTGTCGTGTGATATTCGGGAGTGATAAAATACTGTAGGGGCGATTATTAATCACCCGCACAATTAATATTCGGTCAATCCTAAAAGGTAATCAGAAGTTTCACCAAAAAACAAGCACAATTTTTCAATTGTTTTCAAGTCTGGTTCGGTGATACCTCGTTCATACTGGCTTATTGTTCTATGATTTAGACCTATCTCTTTTGCCAGTTGTGCTTGAGATAATCCTTTTGCCTCTCGCAATTCTTTGATTCTTAGTTTTGTCATATAAACAAATTAACCACAAAAAAATGTGGTGATAAATTCACTGTTCACGCTATTCTCTTCCAACCAATTCATCAATACTTATTCCTAAAACATCGGCTATTCGCCAACAATCTGCAACATTTGGAATATTAATATCATTTTCCCAATAACTTATGGCAGCATGAGTTGTTCCGATATTTTTTGCAAGTTCAACTTGAGATAATCCTGCAAATTTTCTTGCAGTTTTAATTGACTGACCTATTTTTTTGCTAAATTCATATTTGTCCATCACTAAAATAATATAAGAATTCTTACATAAAATGCTTGACATGTAAGAATTCTTACATTATAATAATTATATATGAAAAAGAAAATAAAAACAAAATGTGAATTAGATTATCTTGTCGCTCGTGATTATTTGGAATCTCTCGGCAGATTGGGCGGCATTCTGGATGATGAAGAGTTTGTGACAAAATTAAAAGATATTGAAAAATATATAGCAGAAAAAGCATTTGCTTCAATAGATGGCGATATAACAAATATCTATGCTATAGTTGAACATGAAAAAACAATTTGATTATTTTTTCTTATGCTGTGCGGGCGTTCATTGAACACCCCTACGGTTTATTTTGTTGTATTTATATTCGGGGAAAATAGATTGTAGGGGTGAGCAATGCGAGCCCGATTAAATTATCATTATTATGCTGTCTAGTATTCAGGTTCGCGTTGCTCACCCCTACAGTTTTGTTGGTTTGTTTTTTGAGACTAAAAGTGATTATCGTTTCACATCGTTCGGGCGGCAGTGCCGCCCCTACAATTTTTATTGTTTCGTTTAGTTGGGGTTGGTTCGTAATTATCGTTTCATATTGTGCGGAACGCCGAGGGCGGCGTCCCCTACGGTTTTTTGATGTATGATAAAATATCGTAGGGGCGCGCCCGCACAACATAATATTATGTGATTCATACGCTCAATGAATGCCCTTTCATTTATTTCTCCCTGCTCCGCTCCCTTACTTTCCTTTCCATGGCATTTCTTGATGAGCGTCAAAATATTGAATAGTTTGATTCAAAACAGATGTTACTTGTTGTTTTCCGAAAATAGGAATTCCTGTGTCTACTTTGAAGTTGCTGTGAGTTTCATAGGAAACAAGACGATTGCTCTCATCAACAAAAACTGTTATTGTTATTTTTTCTTGCTTTATTGTCTTGATACCGCCTGTGTCAAGTGTTTCAAGGTCTGCTTTTACTGAAGAAGGAATTGGTTTTAGACAAAATGAAAATGAATACAATTTTGTCTTACCACAAAATTCCAACGGTTTTTCAATTGAAGATATTGTCTCAGCATTCACTATATACATGAAAAACTCATCCGCCCCCCTTTTAAATTTGTCTTCAAATTCTGAAACTGTTAAGACAATCGTCCCATTTTCAAAAATATAAGATTTGTCTTTTGATAGTTTTTTTGTGTGTTCGGAATAGGTTTTGTTTTCATTTTTGTTGTAGTAAAATCTTTTTGCACGACACGCCCTCGAACCAATAAACCCGCTCCCCATTGAATAGGACTTGCGAAACAACTCCGTTGCCTCTTTGTTTTCAAAATTGATTATTGTTGAACTGTGGATTTCCAAATCGCTTATCATTTTTGTGCTTGATATGCCTTTGCAAGTGATTATCACACTTTTGTGGTTTTTGACATTTTCAATGGCGGCATTAAACATCTTCAACTCATAACTATGAGAAAACTCTTTTGCTGAAGTTGACACTTGAGAGGCAAAAGTCGTCGGAATATGAGGCACTTTCGGAACAAAAGGAACAGAGTTTTTCTCAACATGCCCAAAGCAAGCCGCAAAAACAACAAAAACAAAAAACACCACGAGCGATATTTTGAAAAATCTTTTCATGGTGTTATTATGCGTAGTTTTCAATTCATAATGCATAATTCCTATGCACAATGATTGTTAAAATTTTTATGACATTACCTTATATCATTTCCTAATCTTTTACTCACCTCTCTATCCCAAAACACTATAAAGACTGATGAATAGAATAAGTTAAGAACTGCATACCGGGATTAGAAAAAGTAGTTCTTACTGATGAGTTATGCAAAGCATATATTGAATTGCCGCTAAAATACAAAAAGTTTATC
>WRAY01000033.1 GCA_009779975.1 Bacillota bacterium
CAAAAGTATCGAAGACACATCCGCAGATTCTCTAGGTGACGAAAACAGAAAATCATTATTCAGCACTAAAAAATCTTAGCAATAAATTTTCTCATTTTGCCTTTTGTTTGTTGATTTTTGTTTTATTTTATGGTATAGTAAAAATTGCTATTAGTTGTTTGCTAATAACCGCACAAACTATTATTATTTGTACATAAAAAACATTATATCTCGAAAATTCCAGAATGTCAAGCGTTTTTTCTGTAATTTTCGAAATAATTAAAAAATTATTTATGATTATTTTAGAAAGAATACTCAAATTAATTGAGGAAAATCAAATTACAGCCTATAAACTCACATCTGATTGCGGTTTGAGTAATAGTGCTGTTTCTGATTGGAAGTCAAATAAAGCCAAGCCGGGCACAGATGCTGTTGTGAAATTGGCAAAATATTTTAATGTTTCAACTGATTATTTGCTGGGGCTGACGGAAAATCCAAAACCCCATTATTAGTAAGATTATAAAAGAAAGTAAGATGAGATTAAAAAAACAAAGCAAATAATGAAGAATATTTTTTTGAGTAAATTTTGTGACAAAAGCGTCGCAGACGCATAAGGAGAATAAAGATGAGTGAAATACTAAGACAAGATGTTGATGTTAGGCACAAATGGGCGCTTGAAGACATCTTTAAAAACGATGAACTCTTTGATAAAGAGTTAAAAGAAGCCGAAGAGGTGACAAAAAAACTTGTTAGTTTTAAGGGCAAGTTGAAAAACAAAAAATCTCTTTTAGAGTTTTTTAAGTCAATTGACAGGGCAATGCACTTGTTGTATCGAGTTTATATGTATTCAAACATGCGCCTTCATGAGGATGCCTCGAATGCAAAATATCAAGAGTTGTCGATGAGAACAAATTCACTTATGTCAATTTATGAAGAGATGACAAGTTTTGTTTCTCCTGAACTTGCAGCATTGGATGAAAAGATTTTGGAAGGTTTTTTGAAAGATAAAGATTTTTCTCCATATGACATGATGCTGAAAGATGCCAAAAGAAACAAAAAACACACTCTTTCGGACTCTGAGGAGGCATTGCTTAGCAGTGTTTCTTCATTTTCAAACGGTTTTCAAGATGCGTTTGAAATGCTCAACAATCTTGAAATAGATTTCGGAGAGACAACTTGGATCGACGGAACGAAAAAGAAATTGACTCATGGTTCTTATGCCTATCTTTTGTCGAATTGCAAAGACAGAGAAATCAGAAAAGAAGCAAGAGAGAAATATATGGCGGCATACAAAAAAGTGCTTAACACGATTTCAACAATGTATGCCGGTAATGTCAAAAAGAATTGGTTTCTTGCAAAGGCAAGAAACCATGCAACCTGTTTGGATAGTGCGCTTAATGACTCAAATGTTCCAAAGGCGGTTTATGACAATTTGATTGAAAGTGTCGATGAGAATGTTTCTCTTATGCACAGGTTTTTGCATCTTCGAAAAAAAGTCATGGGACTTTCTAAAATGTTTGCCTATGACACAATTGTTCCGATGTTTGAAGGTGTTGAGTTGAAAATGCCGTTTGACGAGGCATATGAGTTGGTTGCAAAGTCACTTGAAGTGATGGGGAAAGAATATGTTGATTTAATAAAAAAAGCAAAAGAGGATAGATGGATTGACATCTATGAAAACAAGGGCAAAAGATCGGGAGCATATCAATGGGGTCCATACGGCACTCATCCATATGTTTTGTTGAACTACAAAGAAACAACGAGAGATATTTTCACAATAACTCATGAAATGGGTCATGCAATGCACTCATATTATTCAAAAAAAACCCAGCCTATTTCAAAAGGTTTCTACAAAATTTTTGTCGCAGAAGTTGCGTCAACTGTCAATGAGGTTATCCTCATCAGGCATTTACTAAAAACAACAAATAATGAGGCATTAAAAAAGTATCTCCTTTCTTATTTTATCGGAATGTTTAAAAACACTTGTTTCACTCAAACAATGTTCGCCTCCTTCGAAAAAGAAGCGCACGCACTCGCTGAAAAAAATGAACCGCTGAGCGAAAAGGCACTGAGCGGCATCTATGAAAAACTATCAAAGAAATATGACGGCGATGCAATTGAAGACGACGAATTTACATCCCTTGGCTGGGCAAGAATTCCTCATTTCTACTCAGCGTTCTATGTCTATCAATATGCAACAGGAATACTGAGTGCCGTTTTGATTGCCGACAATATTTTAAAGCAAGATGAAGAGATGAAGAACGGAAAAAGAAAAACAAACGATGCACTCACAATGTATGAAAAGTTTTTGAAAACCGGCGGATCAGACTATCCTGTCGATTTGTTAAAACAAGCAGGAGTAGACTTAACAAAGAAAGAATCTTTTGATAGTGCTTTTAAAGTTCTGAAAGGAGCAATGGAAGAGTTGGAAAAACTTTGCTAGATTAAGTTAAAAGTTACAAGTAAAGATAAAATTAATTTGTCTTTAAAAACATCGGCCAATTAGTTAAACAACACTTTTTTTACCTTTTGTAATTTAGAGATACCTTATAGTTCGGGTGGCAATCTGCCGCCCGAACTATAATAAATATTGTGCGGGCGATTAGTCGCAGACCGCGGAACGCCTAATCGCCCCTACAGTTGTTTTGACGGGTTCTGTTAGGCACAGAATAATTTTTGCAGAGACATGCATTTGTTAATAATTTTAATATATTGTAAGGGCGGCATTCTGCCGCCCGAATTAGGGTTGATATATAAAGAATGTGTGCGGGCGGGCGGTTTGCTTTGGCGAAGATAAGAGCGTCTGCCGCTATGGTTTTTCTCTACGGTAATTTACGAATATTTTGTGCCCCTGAAAATAATTTTTTAATCGTTTTAGGAATAGCGGGCTGAGGCAATATTGCCTCTTACCTTTCACTTAACAAAAACCTAACCATTGCTTTTCTGTCAACGAATCTTAACTCGCCTTTTATCGGGTCTAATTTTGTTTCGCTTGCGTTAAAACCGCTTGGAATATCGGCGACCCTCTCGAAAGAGAGGGCGCTTTTTGATTTGTTCAAAATGACTGAGACAACTTTTATTTTTTGTGCAAGATTTTTAATTAGGGCGACCCAAATAAGGTTGTCGAGCGGCTCGGGGACTTTTCCATAGATGTCGAATAAGTCCGCCATAAGTTGTTTTCTCTCTTCATGGGTTGAAACTCTTGAAATTCGCATATAAGTTTTTCTTTTCCAATCCTCGTCAGTGATGTAATCGTCAGGAACGAAAGCGTTAAAGTCTGTGAAAACTTTGACCTCGATTTTCGGGGTGTCGGCATCCCCAGCGATTTTGCCGTCTGCACCATAGCCTAATTCCTTGACTGCTTGCGAGAGTAGTCTTGTATACATTTCATACCCCACTTTTGCCATGTGTCCGCTTTGCTCTGCTCCTAAAATATTTCCTGCTCCTCGAATAGCAAGGTCTTGCATTGCGATGTGGTAGCCCGACCCTAAGTCAGTGTGTTGAGTGAGGGCTTCAAGGCGTTTTGTGGCGGTTTCTGTTAAAATTTGTTCTTCGTCAAAAGTGAAATAAGAATACGCTTGAATATTGCTCCGTCCAACCCGTCCTTTGAGTTGATAGAGTTGAGACAGTCCAAAGTTTTGAGAATTGATGACAATTATTGTGTTGACTTTCGGCATGTCAATTCCGTTTTCGATTATTGTTGTTGTGAGTAGTATTTGAGTTTTCCCGTCAAGAAATGTTTTGATTGCGTCTTCTTGTTCTTTTGATTGCATTTGTCCGTGCGCTCTGGTGATGCCTAGAGTTGGGAAGAGTTTTCTTAAATTAGACTCAAAAGAATCCATTTTGCAAACATTGTTATAGACTATGAAAACTTGTCCTCCTCTGTTAATTTCACGATGGACTGCATCAACTATGAGTGAGTCAGAATAACCTGTGACATAGGTTTGGACACTTTTTCGCTCCTTTGGCGGAGTTTCAAGAATTGAAAGATCTCTTATTCCGGAAAGTGACATGTGAAGCGTTCTGGGTATCGGAGTTGCGGACATGGATAAAACATTAATATTTGATTTCAGAGTTTTTAGTTTTTCTTTTGATTCAACTCCGAATCGCTGCTCTTCATCAAGGACTAAAAGCCCCAGGTCATGAAACTTAACATCAGGTGAAAGTATGCGGTGAGTTCCGACCAGCATGTCAATATTTCCGCATTCTAGTTGCTCGAGTATTGCTTTTGTCTCTTTTTGAGAGTTCATTCTTGATAGTTGTGCAACTTTAACTCCGAATTCGCCCAAGCGTTCAAGTGCGGATTGAAAATGTTGACGGGCAAGGATTGTTGTCGGGCATACTAAGGCAACTTGTTTTCCTTCAGTGATTACTTTAAATGCAGTCCTGAACGCAACTTCGGTTTTTCCATAGCCGACATCACCGCATAAGAGCCTGTCCATAACTTTTCCGCTCATTAAGTCATTTAAACATTCGTCCGCTGCTTGCGTTTGGCACGGCGTGTCAACATAAGGAAATTTGAGACAAAACTCTTCAAAGAAACTGTCTTTTCCGCTATAGCGATGAGCAGTTTGCTGTTCTCGTTTTGCGTAAAGATGAGCAAGATTAAAGGCTAATTCTTTGACTTTTTTCCTCACCTTGTCTTTTTGCTTTTCAAAATCCTGCCCCCCTATTTTATTGAGGACAACATTTTCACTATCATCTGTGCCTCCTATGAACTTTGAAAGACTATCGACATTTTCAATCGGAACATAAAGTTTGTCGTTGTTGCGGTAAAGTATTGCAAAATAATCTCTAAACGCCCCATCATATTCAAGTCTCACTACTTTTTCAAAAAAGCCGACACCATGAATTTCATGGACAACATGAGAACCGACTTGAGGTTCAAAATATTCTTTTTGAGTTTTTCTCTTTTGCCTTTCGCCTTTTTTGCCGGTTAAGGCGGTTGTTGAAATTAAGAGGATTTTTTCATCGGGAAGGCAAACAGATTCCTCCAATGCATAATTCACAACGCACAATGCATAATGATTATCAGAATCACTTAATAAAACTTCTAATTTGTCCTTTAAAACTTCATCACCGCAATAAATCTTTATGTTAAAACCTTTGAAGTTTTCAAGGTCTTTTTTTAGTTCAATAAAATTGTGATTATAAGACGGAACATGACGAATTTTAAAATTGAATAATGCATCAGGTTCAAAAAAACGATTTTGAGTGAGTGATGAATGAAAAGCGAGTTGCAGGGGAGGAGGGAGCAGATAATTCGGAGAGGGACTTAGAGACGGCAAAATTTCTAAACCTTTGTAAACTTCGCCTTTTTCAAAAAGTATTTTAAATCTGTTTTGATGTTCTTTGGTATGAGACAGCAAAGTGTCGTAGCATTGTTTTGCCTCGTCATAAATAATAAGTGACGGAGAGAAAAAGTCAAAAAAGTTTTGATGGGGGAAAAGCGGAAGCAACCATGAAAGAGAGGAAGGAGAATTGTCAAAATTAAAATCAAGCGATGATAAAATCGACAGAGTTTTTTCGTTGTGCGGAGCGGCAAAAAGAGAAGGGAGGCTTTTTCTAATGGCAGTTATTTTATCATTATCCGCTTCCTGAACGATAAAGTCAGTTGCGGGAATTATTGTGGTTCTATCAATTTTTTCTTTTGTCGTGTGGGTTTCAATGTCGAACGATTTTATTGTTTCAATATCATCGCCGAAAAATTCAATGCGTGTGCCGTGAGACTGCCCTATTACAAGAATATCTAAGATATCGCCCCTGACGCTAAATGTGCCATGAAAGGAGACTTGGTCAACTCGTTTGTAGCTGATTTTGGCAAGATATTCAATAATTTCATCAAGTGTTTTGGGGTGAATGGTGGTTGGTAAAATTATAGGGGCGGCTTCCTGCCGCCCGTTGCTGGGTTCGGAATCAAACAGCGGGCGGCAGGAAGCCGCCCCTATAATTTGTTCGAAAATCTCAGTTTCACAATCATTGTGAGTTTTTTTTCCGTTCCCCACAGCAAGAACAAATGATGCTGACTCAAAAACATCTCTTTTCGGAAAATATTCGGTAAGTGCCGAAACAGTTGTCACAACACAAGCATTTTCACTCGTCAGTGCTTTCGACATTGCAGACAATCTCTCAAACTCAATATCCAAACTTTTGTGTTCAATGTAGGTCAAGGTATCATTTTTTGGAGGAAGAAAAAATGTTTCTTTATGGAAGCATTTTAGTTGATTGAAAACTCTTTTTGCATTAATTATATCAGAACAAATGTAGACTGTTGAGTTTGGGGTTGTTGATAAATTATTATTATCCTTAATTCTGCGCTCAATAAAGCATTGATGTGCTAAAAACACTCTCTCGCCCATTCCACTGCAAATCGCCGAGATATTTTTTTTATCTCGTATGGCGGAAAGTAATTCGCTTAATTGCCTTTGCTCTTTCAAATTTAAATCCAATCTATCCTCAGTTACTAATCACCAAAACTAACCACCAAATATATGGTCAACAACCTCGCCGATGGCTTCACGGAAAAGAGGAACTTCGCTGAATTTAATATCCATCAGAACGAAGTCTTTTAATTCAATGTTTGAAGGAGGTCGTCCAACTCCAATCCTAATCCTTTTTATTTCCTCAGTGTCTAAAAACGAAATAATATCACGCATTCCGTTGTGAGTTCCGGCGCTTCCTGTGTCTCGAATTCTAACTTTTCCCATTTCAAGGTCGATGTCATCATAGATAATAATAAGGTCATTTGTGTCCGCTCCATAACGGTGCATAAGTGATGAGACAGCGGTTGCTGAACGATTCATAAAAGTTTGAGGTTTTGCCAAAATGACCTTTTCATCATTGATAAATGTTTCAAAAACAACAGAGTTTGCTTTGCTTTTGCCTTTTGTTATTCCGCACTCAATGCACAGCGCATCAATTGCCATAAAACCCAAATTGTGATAACTCCGCTCAAATTTTGAGCCGGGATTTCCAAGACCGATGATTAATTTCATGAAAAAATTTTAACATAAAAAAAAGGCTATGTCAACTATCTTCACAGTCTCGCCGGGTTTAATTATATTAGTACTTTTCAGCAAAGGTATTGGGTGTGGATAAAAAGAGTTGAAAATGTTTTTTGGAGTATATTTTTTTTTGGGTGTCAAAAATTCGTGATATGGATGATTGATTAATTGTAGGGGCGGGCGTCCCCGACCGCCCCTACAATATATACCTTTCATATATGTCTATTTAATCACGAATTTTTGACAGCCCTATTTTTTTGGAGCAGTTAGCATCTTTTTCTTAAATTTCATTTTCAACTCTCTTATCCACATCTTAAGTATTGAAAATACTTGTCATAATAATTTTTTTGTGATAAAATATATAATAATTATGCATATTACTGATTAAAAATATGGGAGTGCTAAAAATTAAATCGGAGGAGAAAGAATCGAAATGATATGTCCCATTTGCAAGAAAGAAAAAATTAATAAGGACGAAGTCTTATGCGTTTCATGTTTTCTTAAGAGAAACTTTTCTGACGAAAACATATCTTATTTTCGAGAAAATAATATTTGCACCGATTGTCTGTTTAAACTAAAAGAGGGCGAGACAGAGGAAAATTGCACATTTTGCGATATCCTTGAAGAGAGGTTTTTAAGAGCAATAGGCGAATGGCCGGAAGATAAACTATAGGATTGGGCGTCCCCGACATTTATTAATTTATTTTTGGCGGTTGGGAAGATCGTCACTACAATTTAATTTCCCCCGAATATCGCACGACAAAATAACTGTAGGGGCGGGCGTCCTCGACCGCCCGAAAATCCATTTATTTGCTGATATCGGGCGGTCGGGGACGCCCGCCCCTACTAGTTTGTTTCAATTAAAATTGTCATAACGGCACTCTGTTGTCTTTGCGAGAATTCGTGGTCATCGTCCGACCTCTTACTGCTGACTGCTCCACAAATTCTTGGCTTCGCCAAAGCAGGACGCAAAGACAACGAAACTCTTCTATAAAATTTTAATTGAAACAATCTACTACAGGTTTTGTCTCACTCGATTATTTCATTTCGCTACAACTCTAATGACATAATTTGGCGGTTTTTCATTTGCTTATTTGTAAAAAAACATTTGTCAAGTATTTTCAATACTTTTGTGTGTGATTGCTAATACAAGTATTTATCTCAACAAGACAGTCGAAGACTGTTGTCAACAGTCTTCGACTGTCTTGTCGGGCTTTGATAGCATCAGCACTCTCCGACAAAAGTATCAAAGATACTTGTTAAGAAGTTGTCATAATAATTTTTTTGTGATAGACTTATAATATGAAAAAAATTATATTTTTGGATATTTTCGGAGTTTTGGCGACACCTAAAAGCGGTGCTAATCTTGATGAGGATTGTTTTGCAAAACTGCTTGAAATTTTGAGAAAAACAAAAGCATCTATTGTTTTAACAACTTCTTTTAGAAGGAGTGAGAGTTTTTTGTCTCGCTTCAAAAAAGGACTGCAAGATGAAGGGATTTGTCAATCTTGTGTTTTTGATGCAACACCGGACTTAAAACATATTGAAAAATGGAATTCGAATGAAGAGTTGAGGGCAAAAGAAATTCAAAAATATATTGAAGAAAATGATGTAAAAAACTATGTTATTATTGATGACATGGATTTAAAACCATATTTGGAAGATGAGATAAATATTAATTTTGTTAGATGTGAAACTCATATTGGTTTGACAAATGAGAGGGCGGATAAATGTTTTGAGGTGCTAAAATAAGGAATGTTGATTTCAAAAAGCAAATACACTTCATTTATCACATGCCCTAAGCAGTTTTATCTAAAGTGTCATAGACCGCATTTAAAAGGAGAGTTGGACGCCGGCATGGAAAACTTGTTTCAAATGGGAACTGAAGCCGGTGAGGTTGCCCATGGTCTTTTTGATGGAATTCAAAATGTGAAAACTCTAAAAAAGGATGGCTGGCCTGATATATTTCAAATGTGTGAGAAAACGAAAGAACTCGTTTCAAAAGATTGCTCAGCGATTGCCGAGGCATCATTTTCGGGAAAAGGGGTTTATTGTGCTGTTGATATTTTAAAAAATAATTTTGACGGAACTTGGGATATTTATGAGGTGAAAACATCCTCGAGGCGAATTCCGATTTATTTTCATGACATAGCGTTTCAAAAATATTGCTTAGAAAAAAACGGCATAAAAATTAATAAGTGCCACCTTGTCACTATTAACGGAAAGTATGTCAGAGAGGGCGAAATTGAAGTTAAAAAACTTTTTAATATTGAAAATATTTGCGGAGTTTTAGAGCCGTTTTCTGAAATGGTTGAAGAAAAATTGAAAAAGGCACAAGAAGTCTATGCTTTGGATGAAGTGAAAATTGACTTGAATGAGAGTTGCGCTTCTCCGTATCCATGCTGTTTTTATAAACACTGTTCTGCGCATTTGCCGAAAAATAATATTTTCAATCTCTATCGAATGACAGGACAAGAAAAGTTTGAACACTACCGGAAAGGTATTGTGTCGTTTGAGGATATTAGAGAGAGCAAAATTTCATTATCTGAAAAACAAGCAAGGCAACTGGACACCACGCTTGATGATTTGCCGCCATTTGTTGATAAACAAGGAATTAAGACATTTTTGGAAGAGATAAAGTTCCCGATTTATTTTTTGGATTTTGAAACCTATTCAAGCGCTGTTCCTTTTTTTGACGGTCAATCGCCTCATCAACTGGTTCCTTTTCAATACTCACTCCATATCTTGCAAAAGTGCGGAACAATTGAACACAAAGAATTTTTAGCGAATGAAGCAAAAGATGAATATAAAAAACTTGCTGAAAAATTAGCAAAAGACATCAAAACGGACGGCGGTTCGGTTGTTGCCTATAACAAAGGGTTTGAGATGAGTTGTATTAAAAAAATGGCGGATGCCTTCCCGAAACTGGAAAAAAAACTCCACGATGCAATCTTTCGAATGATTGACCTTCTTGATGTTTTTCAAGGCGGCTTTTACTACAATAAAGAAATGGGAGGAAGTTTTTCAATCAAAAGTGTCCTTCCGGCACTTTTTCCGAATCATCCTGTTTTAGATTATCACAAAAATGAAGAAATAAAAGGCGGAATGTCAGCAAGTCTTGCTTTTGTCTCTTTAAAAAATAAAACAAAAACGGAAAGAGCGAGAATCAGAGATAATCTCTTAAAATATTGTCACCTCGACACTTTGGCAATGGTTGAAATATACAAAGAACTTTGTCGAGTTATATAGTTAATCAGTCGTGAAATAGAAATGCTATAAGTCATCTTTTTGCGAGAAAGCAATAATATCAATCATATTCATTTTCTATTTCAAAACTGATTAACTATAAAGTATAGTCAAATTTGAAGACTAAAACATTTTCTTATCCATTTGTTTCATAGGCATTAAAGGACAATCTTTCTCATACATATGTAAGAGTAAATAGGAGAATTGACCATAATGCTAAAAATCAGTGATATTATCGGAAAAAGAGTTGTGAGCCTTCAATCTGCGGAGATTGAGGGGATTGTTTTGGATGTTGTTTTTGACGATAGGATGAAATCGGCAAAACTGCTCAAGGTTTTTAATGAAGATGGAGAAGAGGTTAGCGAGAGGTTTGTTCAATTGAGGTTTGTTAAAAATCTTGATGCGGACGCTCTCACTGTTATGAATCCGGTCAATCTCAAGCCTTCTTGGCAAGTGAATGTTGTCGGAGTGAAAAATCCGATTAATGCTGAATGTTTTAATCAAGACGGCGTTTTATTAGGGCGTGTTCGTGATATTGAATTGTCTGAAAAAAATGAGGTTGCTTCAATTTCTGTTGAAAAGGATGGGGAGGTGAAAAAAATTCTTCCCAATACTTTGTTGAATTTGTCCGAAAGTGTGCTTATTTTCAATGACACAGGAAAAAAGATGACAATAAAAAAATCCCCTTCAAATAAAGGGGTTGCAATTCCGTTAAAAGGTGAAGAGCAAAAGGTGAGTGTTATGGCGGAGCAAAAAATTAGCATTCCTAAAAGGGTGATTGTTGAAAAAGGACAAGATAGTGAAATCATCCAAAATCATTTCAAATACCTTTTAGACAAACTCTTAAAAAAAGATATCAAAGATTCAAAAGGAAAAGTTATTTTATTTGAGGGAACAAAAGTCGGTATTGACGAAATAGCGATTGCAAAAAAAAGCGGAAGACTGGTTCATTTGGCGCTTAATGCAGAATAGAGAAGTGAAAAGTAAGGATAATATATTTTTCTTCTTTAAAAAACTTGCTAACATCACTTCTTAATTTCCATAAGTTCAGCAATTTTCTTTTCAATCTTTTCAAGTCCGTTAGTTGGACATTCTTCTCCGATGACCGCACTCTCTAGCGGGCACATGCTGTCTTTTGTTCGATTTTTTATGTAGGGGACTTTTTTTTGAAATGAAAATGCGATGTTGTGTTCAAGAAGGAATTCTTTTGCGTCATTGGATATGATGTGGGCATGGACGAATTTTATTTTGCTGAGTGTGAAGAGAATTGCTGCGGCTTTTCCGACTACTTTGTCGACAAGGATTGCGTTTTCAAGAAGTTTTGGATTTTCTTTGTGGAGTTTCAAAGCGCTTTTGACACCGATTTCTTTTTTGTGGAGTTGAATTTTTTTGTCTTTGATGAGAACAAAATTTGCTTTTTCGCTATTGATTAGTGAGGAGGCTTTTTTAATAAGATGGGAATTTTTGGTTTTCCACATTGGAATTCCGCCGCTTTCAACTGCTTTTACTAACATTGGAATAATGACAAGTTGAACTGCAATTCCCGGAAGTCCAATAATAAAAAGAAATGCCCAAACAGAGTTAGCGTTGAGTGCGGGAGCAATGCTGCCGTGAGAAAAACCAAATCCCAAAGTTACTAAATAGAAAACAGCAGCAAAAACAAGCCGCCCCAATACCATTGCAACCGGAAGGGCAATAAAAACGCCGACTTTAAATCGCTTTGTTAACATGCCGGCAATAAATCCCGTTGCACTAAGTTGTGCTGTCATGATTGGCAGCATAAATAAAGTCGGCATCCCTGTTGCAGATGATATTAAGGGAGACAAAAGTCCGACAACAGCACCTGATAAAGGCCCTAACAAAAGACCTGCTAAAAGAACAGGAATATGCATTGGCAAAAATATCGGACCTGCCAAAAATGCATGAAAAGCATATGGCAAGAGGACGCCCAAAGCAACAAACACAGCGGTGTAGACTAGCCGCTGTGTGTGTGATAGTGAAATAGGGTTACTTTTAAAGATGGTTCGTTTTAATATAGTGAACATATTTAAATAAGTGAAAAGTGCAAGGCGAAAGGCTAAAGTGAAAGATAATCTATTTTTATTTTTTTAAAATAGACAAAATACTCTAACAATACTTTGCATTTGAAAACTATTTTTTTCCGGCGGTTGACATTGCTTTTAACAGCATTGAGAGTGCTGCGTTTAATTTTTGCTGCTGCTCAGGGGATTTGTTTTCCGGTTTTGAGCGTTCTTGCTGAAGCAGCATTGCGACTTCTTTCATTGTTGCAAGCGGTGCGCCCTCTTTTGAGATTTTCTCAATTCTTTGGATGATATTTTCGGCATTTGATGTGTCTTGCTGCGGAGAGGTATTGTTAGAAGTAGTTTCAAAAACCATAGTTGTTGTTTCAGTTCTTGAAGTTGTTCCTTGACTTGCATTTGCTTTTCTTGCTCTTTCAGCCTCTTCAACCGCACGACGAACTTCTGCGTCAACGGCTGCTCTTTCATTGACTATGTTATTCGTTGGTTGCGGAGGAGGGGAAGACGGAGTTGTTGTTGTGGTTGTTTGAATAATAATCGCAGGGGCTGGCTCAGATACAATAAATTGACCCATCTCTGAATTTTGAGAAACCGTTGTGTCAGCCTCGACAAACTGTGCGTTTGGTTCTTCAATAACGCCGACACTGTCAAGTTCGATGTTAAGGCTTGTCGGAGAATTGAAAGTGTCTTGATTCGGCTGAGGTCCGCCCGCCATGAATGCTTTTGATTGCATGTCTCTTGCTTCTTCTTTTGAGGGTTTTTGCTTTTTTTGTTTTTTGTTCATCACAACCTCCGGCTCTTCTATTGACGAGGAGTCAAATTCCGCGTTTGAGAGGTTATCAAGTTCATAGACATAGGTTTCATAGGTTTTATTAAGACCTTTTTTGATGAGACTTGCAACAACTGCTGCAATAATGATTAGCAAAAATCCAACTGCAAGAATTAAGAAAAGTCCGACAGGGAGTGCGACATGGTCAGCGCCAACTCGTGAAAATTGTAAAGTTGCAAAAATCAAAACAAGTGAAAAAACAGTTGCGAGTATGGTTGCGACAACAAGTTTTGAAATAATACTTTTTTGATAAGGTTCAGCAACACACGCATCATAGGTTATGACATCGCTGAATTTAGCACCGCTCATTTTTGCGCTTTTGAATTGCTTGCGAACTTTTAAAGGCATTTCTTTTGCGCTCATAAAAGCAGTTTTTTCATGAGGGGTGTGCAAAAATATTTTTGCCGCACCTTTAAACTTTTTTTGCTCGCCGGTGAGTAGTCCCAAAACCAAAAAAAGCAAAAACACAACAGCGATTATGCCAAGGCTGATGAAAACCCAAATAGAGCCTGATAGGTCTTGAATAAAGTTTTGTATTGAATCGAACATAATTTTTAATTCCTTCGCATCAATTTGATGCTTTTGTCAAAAAATTTTACTGAAAACTATTCAGTATCTCGTAGTATACCACAATTTTTTATATTTGACAAGCGTTTTTAATCAAAAATTTGACTATAGTGCGTTAATTGTCAGTTAGAGACCAAAAAACACTTGACAGAATCTTTGATATACTTGACGGAGATTACCTGTATTAGTAGAACCCGACAAAAGCATTGAAAATGCTTGACATGTTTTTGCGATTCCTTTGATTGAAAATTTCATGTAATAGCAATCTCTTACAAAAGTATTGAAAATACTTGACAAAATTGTTATTTTTATGATATAGTATATAATATATAGTGGAGAATGTCAAGTATTAATTGTTAAAACTTGACTCAATAAAGAAAAGAGGAGAAACGAAAATGAAGAAAAAAATATTGACGCTATTTGTTATGGTTGTGATGGCGGTGACGGTGTTTTTTGTGATTGCGGCATGTGATGAGGGGTTGACAACTCCTAATTACACTGTGCCGGCAGGACTGAGCGCAAGATATGGACAAACACTCCGAAGTGTCACATTGCCCAATCGTTGGGAGTGGGATGAAGACCTTTCAACTCCTGTCGGAGCAATTGGCGAAAGGGGTCACTATGCGACTTTTACACCTCGTTCTCAATACCAATATTCAGTGACTAGATTATTAACAATCACGGTTCATCCATTTTCAACTCCCGCTCGTCCGACACCTTCAGCAGTGACTTTTAGAGAAGGTTTGTCTCTGGCGGATATTGAACTGCCGGAATTTTGGGCATGGACAGACCCTGACACTATGCTCAACATCGGAACAAATCAAACATTCCCTGCAAATTTTGAAAGAGAGAGTTTTCAGTCAGCAACTAATGTTCAAATAACTTTAACAATAAATCCAATCCCGACTCCCGCAACTCCTGCAACTCAGGCGGTAAACTGGAGAGAAGGTTTGTCTTTGTCGGACATTGAGTTGCCGGATTTTTGGAGATGGGTAAATTCGGACACCCTTTTAAACATTGGAGCAAATCAAAGATTCCCTGCAAACTTTGTTCGGGCAAATCACCAATCAGCAACTAATGTTCAAATTTCTGTGACAGTTAATCCAATTGAAGCACCGGCAGGCATTGCTGCACCGTCGGCAATTATAGTTGCTTGGAAAGAAGATTTAACACTTTTTGATGTTAGCCTTCCCGAGAACTGGGCATGGGCAGATTCTTCGACAGAGATTGTTGTGGGAACAAATCAAACATTTCCTGCTATTTACACTCGTCCAAATCACTTGCCGACTGATGAAATACAAGTGATAGTGACGGCTGTCGATGTAACTTCTGCTATTGGTATTGATGTTTTTATTAAAGATTTTTTTGTTGGAATTGCTTATTTTGGAAATGATTCGATTGCCGGCGAGATGCATCATTTTTATGATGTCTGCAAAAATGATATTTTAGAACTTAGTAATATTTTAGAATTACTTGGTTTTGAAATGGATAATAATGACGGCGATTATGGGGAAATTGATAGAGATTTTTATTTGAATAACTTGTGGGTTTGGATAATATACGATGATGAAGAGGTTTGGATTTCATTTATCTATGACAACTAAAATCTAATTTGCTGCCTATCCCTAAAAAACATCGCTCAAATGCTTTGCAAATTGAAATGAATATGATAATATAGTGATAACTATGAAAAAATTAACAAAAATATCATTATTAATTATTGTTGCGATGTTGGTTTTTGTATCTTGCGGACCCAGTGAGCCGCCACCTCTTCGTTTTACGGAGAGATTGCCTTTTGTTGCAACGGGAACAATAGCGGATGTTTATGAGCGAAAGACTTACAGCGTCAGAATGTATGAAAGGATTGCCGCTTCTCAAGGTTTTTATGATGAGAGGGGAGTTTTTATTGCTGCAGGAACTTTGGTTAATGACAGAGAAAGACCTGTTGCAAGCGGGACAATGGTTCAAACTATTGAATACTATCCGGACAGAGTCGGGCAACTTCCATGGTTTCGTTTGACAATGGAGCAGATTGTGACATTTGAAAGAGATTTTTCAATCAACGGTTATCTTAATGCTATGGGTTCAACAGACAGAGTTTTCAGCGAGATTATTTTTGCTTCAAACGGTCACCCTATTCGCTCAAAAAGAGAATTTACTCAAGGCTGGCAAGGAGTTGGAGAAAGACCGCAAGCACGAGTTAATGCGCAAGGCTTGCCGATGAGAAATGCTGCCGGATATTTAATGCCTAATTTTTCCTACAGAACGGTTGCATTCTATGATATGCCAAACGAGAGAACAAGGTCATATGTCTACAGATGGAGAGATGTCGTCGAAGAAGGCGGACAAGTTATTGTGAGTGATGAATTTAATGAAAGATTAGAAGTTCCGATAAGCGGGGCTTTGGGAGTTTTTGACAACGAACAAATGTTTCTTTTGGCAAGAAGCATGACGGCATTTGTTGACAGAACCGGTCATATTATTGCAATGAATGACCTATTGGATATGTCAATGAGAATTGACAGGCGAGGAAGAGTGTCGCCGATAGATGTCGGCATTGCTGTTTCAACTGAAAAAAGTCCTTTTGTTTTCACTGAACAAAACCAAAACCTCGGACTTTTGAATTTGACACAAGACAGAGTGTATGGCAATGCAAACGCAGTCTATGCCTACACCGTGAGGTTTTCAAGACAGGGAAACGAGCCGGGACAGCCTATTGATATCAGAATCAGCGAGCCGTTTAGAGAAGTGAGAAACTATGAAACCGGTGAAACAACAAGAACAGGAGTTCGCTTCGGTCATGGTGCGTCACAAACAGACAGACTAATACTCCAAAAAACAATGAATATTTTTGATATTCTCCCCCAACACAGAAGAGAAACAGCCCAAGTTGTTCACACTTTGATTGGATATACTACTAGCAGGGAGTAGGAAAAAAATGTCGAAGATACCCCTATTTTTCTTGCCAGTTTTATTTTAATATGATATAATACAATTAATAATATGAAAAATATAATCCTTAAAAATTGCCTTTGACAAGGCACATTAAAAAGCCGTGGGCTTTTAAGCAAAGAAACTTAGAATAGGTGCAAATTTTATCTTTGAGTCGTTTTTCTGTGTTAATTAGAAAAGATGTCCAAAGACTAAATAGATTGTTTGCACTTAGAGTTTTTACTTGCAAACAACTTTATTTGGTCTATAATAGGGCATCTTTTTTTATTGTCCTAAAAAAAAGTTATAGAATGTCTCAACGAGGCAAAGGAGAAAAACAAACATGAGAAAAATTGCAAAAAAAGAAATCAGTATCAAAAAGATTCGATTTGATGCGGAAGAAGTTTTCCGCATTGGCGGATTTTATTGCTCCGAGGCAATAGTTTCTGCCTTTCGAAAGAATCTTGACCCATCAATGCCGATTGAACTAATAGCGACGGCATCAGGGTTTCCGATTGGTGTTGGGAGAGCAAAATGCATGTGCGGAGCAGTTTCAGGAGCAGTTATTGTTCTTGGATACTTTTTTGGTCGTGTTGAGCCGTCAACTATAACTTGCGGGAAAAGCACAAAATGCATGGAGTTATGTTTTGAGGTTCAAGAAGAGTTTCGCAAAATGCACAAAGGAACACTTTGTTGTCACATTCATGTTAAAGGTATGGATTTACTCAGTGGTGAACACAAGAAACAATGCGTTATGTTCACTGGTGATATGGCTGAGGCGACTGCGAAAATAATTGCAAGAGAGTATGGCTTGAAGGTCATAGACTAAATTTCAACGCACAATGCAAAATGCATGATGATTGTTGGTATTATTTAAAAATAATATATCTTTCATTGAGTGGTGTGCATTAGCGTTGTGTGATGGAAAAGGAGGATTAATACATGAGTAGATTCATGAATTTTATAAGAAGTGTTCCTATGGCGACGGCAGGCATTGCACTTGCTCTTGCTGCTCTCGGGAACCTTTTAGTCCCTTCGTTTATGGGGACAAATGACTTAGGGGCATTAGTGCCAAGAGACGGCATTTTGACTCTTCGAATAATTATCGGGGCAGTTGCCCTTTTCATTTTGGTAATATTTACCCTAAAAATAATTTTGGACTTCAATCACGCAAAAAGAGAGTGGCATGTCCATGTTCCGCTTAGTGTGCTTCCGACTGCAACAATGGCATTGATACTGCTTAGTTCCTATTTAATTTCATTCAGACCAATTAACGCTCCAAATTCAGGGGCAGCAGTATTTGCTCTTATTGTTTGGTTTTTGGCAATCGCTTTGCAGTTGTTTGTTATGGGTTTGTTCTACTATCGTTTCCTAATCAAAAAACCTGCAAACGGTCCAAAGCCTGACTGCACTCTCGGTTCTAGACTAAAATCAGTTTTCCCAAGTTGGTTCATCATTGGTGTTGGTATTGTTGTTGTGAGCGTGACTGCTCCTGTTATGGGACGAGCGTTTGTTGCGGCAGGTGCTGAAAACGGAATGAACATTGCCTTAACTATTGGAAGAGCGGCGTTTTATTTGGGTTTTGTTCTTTATTTTCCGACACTTATTGCTGTTATCTATCGAATGATAAAAGTGAAAATTTTCCCGGAACCTTTAAAAAAGACAATTGCAATTTTTGCCGCTCCCATGGCACTTTTGGTTGTTGGATACTTAAATGCATTCGGAGGACTAACTCCATCTCCGCACTCAACATTTTCACCGGCATTTTTATATTTTATGCTATCTCTCGCCTTTGTTATTTTCATTTATGTTTTGGTGATGATGCTCTCGCTTATCAGGATAAAATTCTATCCAACCTATGCAGCGTTCACATTTCCGTTGGTTATTTCCGCCATGGCGTTTAGGTTGTCAACAAATTTTATTCAAAGCCAACTTGAAGGCGCAGGCGGACATTTTTTTGTCCAACTTCTAAACACCTTTTCCCATTTTGCACTATGGCTAAGTGTTGCAGCAGTTTTATTTGTTATATTCCACTACATAAAATACTTTTGCTACTGGCTGACATTCACAAGAAAAACAAAACCGCTTCCCATGACGATTGTGAAATAAGAATTATAAAATTGTGCGGCGGTAGATTGCCGCCCCTATAATGTTTAGCCCCCGAATATCGCAAAACAAAAGACTGTAGGGGCGGCATTCTGTCGCCCGCACCTTATAAAAATCATTTGACAAGCCTCAAAAACCATGTTAAAATAAAAACTCTAACAAAATAATTGTGCGTTGAAAACTATGATTTACTTTGATAATAGTGCGACAAGTTTAATTAAACCTGAAACAGTTTCAAAAGCGGTTGCATATGCTATTGACAACTTTGGCAGTGCCGGCCGTTCTTTTTATGATGCAGGACTTAAAGCATCTCGGGAAATTTATCTGACAAGACAACTGATTTCTGAATTGGTTGGACTAAAAGACCCATTAAATGTTGCGTTCACATCTTCTGCAACCGAGGCGTTGAACTTGGTTATTCAAGGTCTTGTTAGCAAAAGTGATAGTGTTATTACTACTGTGACTGAACATAATTCTGTTATTCGTCCGCTTCGTCTTGTTAAATCTAAGACAACATTCCTTGATTGTGATGATATGGGGAATGTTTCTTTAGAAAGTTTTGAAGATATAATCAAAAATGCAAAGACAAAAGACACAAAATTTTTTGTGTGTAATCATGGGTCTAATGTGACGGGAAATATTTTGGACGCAAAAAAATTCTATGAAATTTGCAAACGAAACAATATAGTAATGATACTGGATATCTCCCAAACTATCGGAACAATCAAAATCGACATGGATATGGCGGACATTTTTTGTTTCACTTCTCACAAAGGTCTTTTTGGTCCTCAAGGTGTCGGCGGAATAATTGTCAAAGATAAACACGATTTTAAAATAACAAAAAGCGGAGGGGCAGGGGGCAGCAGTTTTGATGAGTTTCAATCAGTCGATATGCCCGATATTTTTGAAGTCGGCACTTTGAATTCTCATAGTATCTATGGGTTGCAAAAAGGCGTTGAATTTATCTTAGAGATCGGACAGGACAAAATCTATACCCAGAAAAAGAAACTTGCCAAAACATTCTATGACGGCATAAAAAACTTTAAAAACATCACAATCTACGGTGATTTTGAAAATGAAGTTAGACTTCCGCTTGTTTCACTAAACATCAAAGGATTAACTGCATCAGAGGTGAGCGAAAAACTTTGGACAAACAACAAAATAGCAACCAGAGCAGGGGTTCATTGTGCACCGCTTTTGCACAGACGACTAGGAACAAGTGATTGCGGAATGACGAGATTTTCTTTTTCATATTTCAACACAATGGAAGAAATTGAAAAGGGCATTAAAGCAGTGAAGGAAATAATAAACTTTTAGTTTTATGGAATATATCTTAACATTTGATTCAACTAATATGGCAATAAAAGCCGAGAGAAGCCTTTTAGAGATAAATCAAAAAGTCAGTGTTATGCCGCTGCCGTCTCAAATCAAGGCAGGGTGCGGTATTTCACTCCGCATCAAAAATGAGGGCATTACAAAATGCTTTGAAATTTTGAAAGAAAATCAAATCGAAGATTTTGTCGTGCATAGGAGAGAAATTGATGAAAACAAAAACTATAAATATGAGAGGGTTTCCATGCCCTAAACCAATGATTGAGGCAAAAAAAGAACTCTCAAAAGAAACGACGGAAGGCATTTTAGTCATGGTTGACAATATGCCGTCAGTCCAAAATCTTGAAAAATTTTCAAAAAGTATTAATCATGATTTTTCATATGTCAAAAAATCAAACACCGTATTTGAAGTGACAATAATAAAAACGACTACAAAGTCTACTCTAATAAACCACCAACAACTAACCACTAACCACCAATCACCAATCACCTACTATGGAGTTTCAATCGGTCGTGATACTATGGGAGATGGGGAAAAAGAACTTGGAAAAATTTTAATCAAAGGTTTTATCTATTCTTTGACGGAACTGGAAACCCCTCCAAAGTTTATTGCTTTTTTGAACTCGGGCGTGTTTTTAACAAATGAAAATTCAAACACAATAGATGATTTGAAACAGTTAAAAGAAAAAGGAGTTGAAATCCTCTCGTGCGGAACATGCTTAAATTATTATAACCTTAAAAAACCGGCAGTTGGCGAAGTTGCCAATATGTATGAAATAGTTGAGAAATTATCTTCAACAAAAACAATAAATATTTAATGAATAACTTGAAAAAATTTAAAAAAATCACATGCGGCGGTTGAGCGGCTAAGTTGGGGCAAGGATTGCTCACGGATACCGTTTCAAATTTGCCAACGATCAAAGACGACAATCTTCTTGTCGGCTTTGACACCTCAGACGACGGAGCAGTCTATCGTTTGAATTCTGACATGGCACTCATTCAAACTCTCGACTTTTTTCCGCCGATGGTTGATGATCCTTATCTTTTTGGGCAAATTGCAGCAACTAATTCACTTAGTGATGTTTATGCAATGGGGGGAGTGCCGAAAACTGCTTTGAATATTGTTTGTTTCCCTGAAGAAGAAGACTCCTCATATCTTGCTGAAATCCTAAGAGGCGGTGCAGAAAAAGTGATGGAAGCAGGGGCAGTTTTGTGCGGCGGTCATTCGGTTAATGATAAATCTATAAAATATGGACTGTCGGTCACAGGGTTTGTAAACCCTGACAAAATTTTTCACAATAACAAATGCAAAATCGGTGATAAAATAATATTGACTAAGATGCTTGGAGTAGGGATAATTTGTTCTGCCTATAATGCAGGCGAGGCTAGTGAGGAAAGTTATCAAAAAGCGATTGAGTGCATGACAACTCTTAACAAATATGCTTTTGAAATTGCTTCGAAATATTGCATCAATGCTTGCACTGATGTCACAGGATTTGGATTTTTGGGACACCTAAATGAAATGGTGACAGAGGAATATTCAATAGAGGTCAATTCAAAAAAAGTTCCCTATATTGATGAAGCATTAAAACTGGCAGAAGAATTTCTGATCACAGCAGGCGGACAAAAAAACAGAACTTTCTTAGAAGATAAAATTCAGTTCAACAATATTCCAAACGCTTTGCAAGAAATTCTGTTTGACCCTCAAACCAGCGGCGGACTGCTTTTGAGCGTTTCGGAAAAAGACGCAAACAAACTAATGAAAGAGTTAAAAAAATTAGGTCTTCCGTGTGAGATAGCGGCAGAAGTTATAAAGAGAGGAAAACAAAATATCATTGTAAACTAATCACCCCATAGTTTGACTCTTCGTCTAATTCCAGCGCAAAAGAAACACCGTTTCTTTGAGGTTTTTCGTGCATTAATTCAATTGCCAGTTTTCTGATAGTGCTTGCCGAAACAGAAACGAAAGATGTTATATTGTTGTGTGCAAACGGATA
>WRAY01000034.1 GCA_009779975.1 Bacillota bacterium
CAAAAGTATCGAAGACACATCCGCAGATTCTCTAGGTGACGAAAACAGAAAATCATTATTCAGCACTAAAAAATCTTAGCAATAAATTTTCTCATTTTGCCTTTTGTTTGTTGATTTTTGTTTGTTTTTGTGATATAGTAAAAGAACTACTCATTGTGAGTAGTTATGCAACAAACATTATTGCATAGTCATAGTATATTCGAAAAAATTTCGAATGTCAAGTGTTTTTCGTAATATTTTCGAATATTTAAGAAAAAATTTTTTAAGCAAATTTTATTTAAGTAAAGGAGGCAATTAATGAAAAATGTAATAAAAGAAGATTTGGAGCCAACGCTTAAAAGAATTTTAGAAGTTGCTTCTAGCAAAGGTATTGGAGATACAAAATTAACGGAATTGTTAGGATTAAAAACATCGAATAAGCCTGTTGATAGTTGGAAAAGGGGTAATTCAAAAATTTATTTTCAATTGCTTCCGCAATTTTCTAAAATTTTTGGAGTATCAACAGATTATTTATTAGGTTTAACAGATAATCCAAAACCATACGATAAATAAAAAAACATTGTAGGGGCGGCATTCTGCCGCCCGCACAATATAATAATACGGTGCGGGCGATTAATAATCGCCCCTACAAATTATTTTATCATATGTTATTAGTGGAAAAAATCTCGAAAAATTTTTATCACTCGTAGGGGCGGGCATTGACCGCCCGCACAATGTGCACGACTATTACGCTTTTAACCTTAGCGAAACGAACCGATAAAAAACACTGCTTACTGTATTGTTATGTTTCAACCACATGAACGAAATGTAATTTACTCACATAATTTATGATATTGTGAGGACGGAACTCTGCCGCTTCTACATAAACAAAGACTGCCTCACTAATAGCGAGGCAGTCTTTGTTTATTTCTTTATAATAAAAGGTCGAAGACACTAAATCTCTTCAAACCTTGCATTGAAGAATCTTAGCATTTTTGGCTCATAAACAAACTTCAAACCCTTAATACTTTCTTTGTTTTTGTGAATGTCAATAACGGCACGAGCGACCACATCCATATGGGCATAGGTGTAGACTCTTCTTGGAATTGTTAAGCGGACAAGTTCCAATTTCGGGGCATGATTCTTGCCTGTGTTGATGTCTCTTCCTGCTGAAACTATTCCTCTCTCCATTGAGCGAACTCCGCTCTCGACATAAAGTCTTGCGGCAAGTGCTTGGGCAGGGAACTGCTCTTGTGTCAAATGAGGGCAAAATCTTCTTGCGTCGAGGAACACTGCATGTCCGCCGATTGGTTCCATTATCGGAACGCCTGCTGCGAGCAGTTGTTCTCCTAAGTAACGAACTTGCATTATGCGATGCTCAATATATTCTTCTTGAACGCTCTCTTCAAGTCCTATTGCCATGGCTTCCATGTCTCTGCCTGTCATTCCGCCATAAGAAGGCATACCCTCAAAAACAACTACTAATTCTTTTGAACGCAAGAACAACTCATCATCATTCATACACAAAAATCCGCCGATGTTTGTTAAGCAATCTTTTTTTCCGCTCATTGTGCAGCCGTCTGCATAAGAGAACATTTCAAAAACGATTTCTTTTATACTCTTGTTTGCATAGCCTTTTTCTCTCTCTTTAATAAAAAATGCATTTTCAACGCATCTTGTCGCATCATAGAAGATTTTGATTTTGTGTTTATCGCATAGTTTGCGAACCGCTTTCATGTTTTCAATCGAAACAGGCTGACCGCCGGCAAGGTTAACAGTGACGGCAAGGCAAACATAAGCGATTTGCTCGGCTCCGATTTTTTTAATCAAGTCTTCCAACTTCTTTAAACAAATGTTGCCTTTGAAAGGGTGATGAATTGTTGTGTCATGAGCCTCATCAATAACAATGTCATGGAATATTCCGCCATTCGCTTCTTGATGATAGCGGGTTGTTGTGAAATACATATTTCCGGGAGTGTATTGACCCTTTTTGATTGCAAGAGTTGAAAGAATGTTTTCCGCACCTCTTCCTTGATGAGTTGGGATAACATGCTTAAAGCCAAACAATTCTTTGACGGTTTTTTCCAAGCGGTGCCAGTTGCGAGATCCGGCATATGCTTCATCTCCAAGCATAAGCCCGGCCCATTGCCTGTCGCTCATTGCGTTTGTTCCGCTGTCGGTTAATAGGTCAATGTAGACATCTTCACTATCAATCAAGAAAGTGTTGTAACCGGCCTTTTTGACGACCTTTTCTCTTTCTGCCTTGTCAATCATCTTGACATACTCAACCGACTTAATGCGGTAAGGCTCTGCGGGGTATTTTTTGTCTAACATAAAAAAATCTCCTATTTTTTAAAATTACAAATTACAGTGGACAAATTACAAAGAAGGTCAAATTAATTTTATCATCATTTGTAATTTGTAAACTGTAATTTGTCAATTGTTTTTTATTTGCCAATCAATTGGTTTCAAATTGTTTTTAATCAAAAACTCATTCGTTTTTGAAAAGTGGCGGCATCCGAAAAATGCGCCTCCTGCTAATGGGCTTGGATGTGCGGCTGTTAGAACCAAGTGATTTGGATTTGTTAAAAGTTCTTTTTTTGCATAAGCATCACGACCCCATAGCAAAAACACAATCGGTATTTCTTTTTCATTTAACTTCTTGATTATGAAAGTGGTGAAGTTCTCCCAGCCTCTTTTTGAGTGAGATTTTGAAATACCTTTGCGGACTGTCAAACAAGTGTTCAAAAGTAACACTCCTTGCTTTGCCCAATCCATCAAGTAGCCGTTATTAGGAATTTTTAAGCCCAAATCTTTTGATATTTCAATAAATATATTTTTAAGCGACGGGGGAGTTTTGGCTCCGTGTTTGACACTAAAAGCCATGCCATGCGCTTCGCCTTCGTTGATATAAGGGTCTTGTCCGAGTATCACAACTTTTGTGTTTGAAAATGATGTTTCTCTAAGTGCCGAAAAAATTTCATGCATAGGAGGGTAAACTGTTTGGGTGCCGTATTCCCATTTCAAAAACTCCCTCAACTCTAAGTAGTAAGGCATCTTTATTTCATCACAAATAATATCATCCCAATCATTATCCAATTTAAGCATATACAATATTATAACAAATTTTATTTATGCAGTCAAACAAATAAACGCAGTTTATTATTTAATGAATATAGGAACTTTTTTTACACAATATAAATGTGTGAGTGAAGAAAAAGAAAAATCTCATGATAAAAGAGTAGATGAAATTAAAGAAAATTTTGCAACGTCAGAAGTTTTGGTTGAGCGGGAATTTTTGATTGGCGAAAAAAAGGGGACTCTTCTTATTCATCCTGAGTTAACTGATTCTGTTGCTATTCGGCAGATGATGGTTGCTTTTGCAAAGTGTGAGGGGGCGGAAAATGAAAAGGAATTAATTGAAAAAACAATTCCGATAACTGAATGCTCGGTTGTTGAAACAATAAATGAAGCGATTGAAATGATAATGATGGGGGATGTTGCAATAATCATCGGCGGATTTCGTGGTATTATTATTGCAAACGCAAAGACATGGCAGCAGCGAGGAGTTGGAGAGCCCCCTGTTGAAACGGTTCTCTCAGGACCAAGAGAAGGCTTCACGGAGGACATCAGAACAAACCTAACTCTAATAATGCGAAAATTAAAAACGCCGAAATTAGCAGTTGAGCGATTTAAAGTCGGAAAGATGTCCAATTCAAACATGGCAGTAGTCTATCTAAAAGGTGTTGCAAATGACAAAGTTGCAAAACAAGTCAAAGAGAAACTGGAAAAAATAAACACAGACGGAGTTTTGGACGCATCTTGTTTTGAACCTTTTTTGGACGAAAGACCTTATTCAATATTTAAGCAAGTTGGAAAGAGCGAAAAACCTGACATAGTTGTGAGCAAGTTGTTAGAAGGAAGAGTAGCGGTAGTAATGGACGGCTCGCCGGTAGTTTTGACTGTTCCTTATCTTTTTGTTGAAGATTTTTCTTCACCTCAAGACCACTACGAAAGACCGGCATACGCGACATTTATTCGTTTCATCCGATTTTTTGCAATGTTCTTAGCATTGTTTGTTCCGGCATTTTATGTGTCTATTCAAGTGTTTAACTATGATGTTGTGCCTCTTCGGCTTTTAGTTCCGCTGATGAACGCAACAAGAGGAACGCCGCTCCCTGTTATGGTTGAGGTTGTGTTGGTTATTTTGTTTTTTGAGATGATAAGAGAATGTATGCTCCGAACGCCTGTTGCAATCGGTTTTGCCTTAGGTCTCGTCGGCGTAATAGTAATGAGCGAAACAGCGGTTAACGCCGGAATTTTATCAGTTCCTCCGATACTTGTTGTTGCATTGAGTTCATTAGGACTATTTATGGTGCCGGGACATGTCAACTCAATGTCGATTTTAAGAGTTCTTTTCACAATCGGAGCAGGAATACTCGGAATATACGGACTAATTTTAATGAGTGTGTTTTTGGTTCATTACCTTGTCAGCATTGAAAGTTATGGTTCACCATACCTTGCACCATTTGCCCCATTCATTGCCAAAGACCAAAAAGATGCGCTGCTTAAAGAGCCCTACACACACTTTAAAGAAAGACCCTATAGTATTAAACAAGACAATAAGATAAGGCAGAAGTAATGTAGGGGCGGTATTCGTGTCTAACATGGGCAGCCTAGGGCGTATCACCCATATAAGTTTTAAAACAACTTAATTTTAACAACCATTGTGCGTTGTGTGTTGAAAAAAATGAATTTAACAAAAAAAGATTTAACGACATTACAATTTGTCATCATTATTTTGCTGCTAGGACTTGGAACAAAGGTTTTCATGATTCCGCTTTTGCTGCTCAAAAGCAGCGGAAGAAGCTCTGTTTTCACAATGCTAATATTTTTTGCGATTGAATTGTTTATTATAGCAGTGTTTCTTCTGTCTCAAAAAATTTCAAAAAACAAAACAGCTCATGAAATAATCGAATGCACTGCCGGAAAGGTGACTTCAAAAATTGTCAGTTTCATTTTCATTTTCTATGCAGTTTTCAAAATAATACTCTTTGTGACAATACTCAAAAACTATCTTTTCACAAACTTTTTTGATGGTTTTGTTTGGGCTATTTATCTTTTGCCGCTCATAATTGTTTTGGCTTGTTTTGGGTTTCGCTCACTAACGAGTATCGGTAGAATGGGTGAGATATTTGCTCCGTTCATTCTAATATCAATTATTTTAGTAGCGGCTCTCATTGCTCCGAACGCAAGACTTTATTCAGTCTTGCCATTGACTGAAAGTTCAGGCGAAGCATTATTTAATGTCCGTTCGCTCCCTATGTGGTTTGGCGATTATATACTTTTGTTTGTCATGATGGGGCGAATAAAAGTTTCAAATAAACGCTTTAAAACAAAAGTTATTGCAAGCGTTATTATTGCGGAAATTGTTGCAATCGCTTTTGCAGTAATGATTTTTTCAGCGTTTATTGATGTTGCGCCATTCTTGGATTTGGGACAAAAAATCAGTGCAATAACGCAACTATCCTTAATGAGGGTTGCAGGCGGGAGAGTTGATGTTTTGTTGTTCGCTGTGTGGATGATTGCGATTATCATCACCGCCGGACTATACTTTTATGGAGCCTCATTCAACACCGACAAAATGCTGGGCATGAAAAAAGGCAACCCTTTCACCACCATTGCACTTGTCGTTATAATCTATATTTTGAGCGTTTTTGTTTTTATGAATGAGACAAGATTGTTTGTTTTTTTGACAGGTTTCATGGGAATTTTTGCTCTCATCGTTCAAATCGGACTCCCGATTTTCACCCTCATTTGTTCAATAATCCACAAGAAGAAATATCCTAATACAAGTGAATCTGTAAATGAAGAAAGTGAAAATGCAGGGGATGCAGCACTCGGCGTTTCGAATGAGATAAAAAGCGAAAAAGGGGGACAAGTTGCAAATGAGAAAACTTAAAAAACTAACTTCACGAAAAAAAGTGAGAATCTATATGTTAATTCTTCTCGTTCTTGTTTTGCCGTTTTTTTTCACTGCAAATTTTTTTAACAATACGCCTCAAGTCAATTCAAGAAGTTTTGTGACAACGCTTGGAGTTGATGTGGGGAAAGACGGCGAGGGTATTCATCTTTCCGCACAAGTATTTTTGCCGATGATTGAGGAGCGAACACTCCAAACTATTGTTTTGATTGAGTCAGAAGGAAGAACCATAATGGAAGCGCTTGAAAGATTGTCTTTGCAAAATGGTCAAAATGTTGAGTTTTCGCAGTGCCGAATGATTGTTATTGGTGATGAGAAAGCAAAAAACGGTATAACGAGCGAAGTAAAATCTCTGTTTTCAAATCACAATTTTTGTTCAAATGCAATGATGCTTCATGCTCAAGATGTCTCTGCCCATCATTTTTTGACAAAAACAATGCAACTAAATGATGCAGGCGGAAGTGTCGCCGATTTTGTGTCCTATTATGAAAAAAACGAGAGCATACCAAATGTCACCCTCATGAGTTTTCTTGCGGGGACTCTGGGCGAGAGTAATGCAAGTTTTATGCCGTCAGCAAGGTTGATTAAAGAGAAAGAAGAAAGAGAAGAGGAAGAAGAAGAAAACAACATTGAAGAAGAAAAAGAAGAAAAAGAGGAAGAAAATGCAGAGGATGGCGAGGAGGCTGAAAAAGAAAATGTAGGAGCGGATGATGAGGTTGGAAAAGAAAATGTAGGGGCGACCGCTCTCGGCCGCCCGCAAGATGAAGCACAAGCAGAAGAAGACCAGGAAGAAAATCAACAAGAAGAGGAAGATGGCATTAACCCTGAAGAACTGCTAGTTTATGTCCTTCACGACAAAATCGACAATCTCGACACCGTCGCCGTGTTCAAAGACGGAAAACTCTCCGGAGTGCTGGATGAATATCAATCAAGCGGATTGGCATTCATCAGCGGTCACTCAAAACGAGGCTTTTTGATGCTTCCGAATTTCACATTCAACGGAGAAGAATTTGAAAACATTTTTGCAAATGTGATAAGAAAAAATTCTCGCTTGAGAATATCATTTGCTGATGACACTCCGTATATTAAATACACGATATCATCTCGCTTGCTCTTAAATGAAAAATTCAGATTTTTAGACTTAACAAGCGATTTATCCGAACAAAAAGAACTCTATGCCGAATTGGAACAGGCATTCAAGAAAGAAATAGAAAAAAAGGTGCAATCAACCCTAGATGTCTCAAAAGAACTGGATACAGACTTTCTGAACCTATCCTATCGCTTTCACCGTTTGCAATCAAATAAAATCAAAGAATTCAGCCAAACCGAAAACAACTTCTTAAAAAAAATGAAAATAGAAATTGAAGTCAAAGTCCGACTTGATTAAGTTCCAAACAAAACAACACAAAAAAAAGACGAGCAATGTTGTCAAAATGTTTGGTGTTTAACAAACCATCAATTTTGGCATATTTTGACTGTAAAACGCAAAAAAACACTCAAAATCGAGTGTTTTTTCGTTTTTTGGCTCCCCAAGGAATAGTAGCACCTTGACGAATGGGTTTTTGAGGGGGTTATTGGACGAAACGAGGTTTGCGAGGTTTGTTGGGAATATTTATGCTCCGAGAAGACCGAGCAAGCAAAGAGTTTATAGCCACAAGGAAAGACTGTGGTTATTTTTAACGATAAGAATAGAGGTTGAAAAGAAAAGACTGTCGTATTTGAAATTTGCAAAGAATTTTATGACGGAAGAATAAAGGGGTTGAAAAGTGTTGACATTGCAATAGGAATAATATAAAATAATAATGCGACATAATGTATCTTATAAATGGTAGATTAGCCAATCGGCTGCTCCCCATTTATTTGGCTATTGTGTCGCAACAATTAGGAGTGCTGTGCGGAGTGCCGTTCTCTTAATTGGGGACGGCACTTTAAATATAAAGACACAGCAAAGGAGCAAAGCAATGAAAAAATTTGCAATAGTAGTTTTAATAATGATTATAACGATATTTAGTGTTATAAGTTTAATGGGGTGTAGTGGAAATGCTTATGAAACAAATGGAGACCCTGACGATAGGGCAGTGAGAATTGCTTTTGTAATTATAGGGATTGTGTCTTTAGTGATTTCAATAATTGTTTTAGTTAAAAGAAAAAGTCGATTGAATGGGAAAATAATTCATTTGATGAAGATTAAAAGAAACCCAAAACAAGACGAGTTATTTTGGAAGTCGTATGCTTTTATGGAATATGCAGGGTATGTTAAAAAAGCAAAAAAAAGTATGTATGTTAGATATGTGTTGGGTGGCATAATTACAATCGTAGGTATTTTTATAAGTGGTTTTGTGAGTGGTTGGGCTGGTGCGTTTATTGTTGGAACAGGGACGGTATTGTCATATGTGATTGATGCGATTATTGCAGTTTTGAGAGGTAACACGAAAAGTGCCCAATATTCGAAAACCGCGTTAGATTGGGCAAGTCATAATTGTATTAAATGCGGAGGTAATGCTGAAATCATTAATTCAAAATTTAAGAGGACAGACAGTGAGACAAGAGAGGTTGTTGTTGAAAATGGCAGATACCCCGAAGTTGGCGAAGTGTTGAAAGTGATAAATAAGTGGAATGAAAACAGAAAAAAATGGAAGAAGTTGCGATTGTTAGAATAACATTTTATATTTCTGATGTAACAAGAAAATGCAAGGTTTGTGGTGATGTGTCAAAACAAGAGGAAGTAAGCGACAATCCGCCGAAAGAAGAAACAGCAACTAATATACATATTGAAAAATTGAATATCGAAAATGTTGACAAAATTAATGTTGAAAAGATGAATGTTGCAATAAAGACCCAGCCTCCGCTACCATTTATTTATTGTGTTTATTGTGGTGGAAAAAATAAAGGGGAAGCATTAAAGTGTGAGCATTGTGGAAGTGCTTTATTAAAGCTAAGCGATAAAGAAGAGATGGAAAGTAATGTGTCGTTAAATGGTATAGAGAAATTAAAAGGCAAGTCAAATTTGAAAAATTGCTGGGAAATGTTTGCTGAATTATTGAGCAAGGATTTAGAAGATGGGGAAAGTATTGAGGATTTTGAGGTGTTTGATTTTTTAATGGAATCGTCAACAGAGTTTTCAGTTAAAGCGGCGAAGTCTATTTTTTCAGTTGCGACTGGAGAGTGTGATTTGACTTGTGATGAGTTGTTTGAAATAGGTCTTGATGATGCTGAATTTATAAACAGAGATGAAGATGATGAAACAGAAAGCAAAAGATTATTGATGATGGCAAAGGCAGTCAAGAGTGGTGTTGACTTAAAAATATTTAAAAATCGAAATGGAACATTTAAGTCAACAAATGAAATGTTTAGACTAGCGAATGAGCATAATATTGAAGTGCCTTTAGTTGGTTATGGACAGCAAAAAAATTTTAATATAGAGTTAGAAGAAGAAAGGCAAAAGAAGTTAGAGGAAGAAAAAAAGAAGAAAGAAGAATTTGAAAATTTAGATGAAAGAGGAAAGAAATTGCGTATTGCGGCAGAAAAACACAGAGCATTTTTGAGAGAACTTAATAAATAAACACTTTTGAAGTTTAATATAAATGGCTCTATGGTGGTTGTAACAAACGATAGAATGGTTTTGGTAACAAAAATATATGGAAAGAGGTTGTTGTGGCATGGACGGAATAAATGGCTTTAAATGGATAGTTTAGAGATAGAGGACAAAGAGAAATTTTGGCAAGTTATTGAGGGAAAGAAAGGTTATAATATGTGAGAGGAAAAATTAGAAAACAAGAGGTAAAAGACATGGCAAGGTCAGGGATATTTTGAATTTTGACAAAAGACAAAGAGACACTTTGGAATGGCGAGTATTGAATGAAGTCTCGTTTTACAGAGAGGAACGAATGAGAGCCAAAGAAAGCATGAGACGACATAGTAAAGAGTGAAAAGGATTGGAGGTTGCGAAGTGTTCCGCATTATGAGTTTCCGATGGGGCGAGTAATTTGGACAGGCATAGACGGTAAGCCATATGACATTGTTTTAAATAAAGCAATAGCAATCAGTCCAGTGATAGAGGGTATTAGGAAAAGGTTTGGACTTAGTTCAAATAGGTTTAGAGTGAAGAGGGATAGAAGCGGAGAGTATTCTTGTAGACGGTTTGACTTTGAAGAAGAGTAACCTTTAATTTTATAATAATATAAACTTCCCTTTGCAAAGAAGTAAGGGGTTAAGACATAGATAGAAAGAATGGACTTTTAAGAAATTAAGAGTTCATTTTTTTATGTCTAAAGTGCTTGCAAAATGGAAGCAAAGTCATTATTTTAGGTATATAAGGAGTTTAGAAGCATGGACGAAAAAATGGAAGAACTGGTGGAAATGGTTATGACGGTTTGTGACAAGGTGGTTGTTGACATGGTTTTGTTTTTGGTAAAGACAAATGATGTCAGCGGACTAAAGGAAATGTTGGAAACATTGACAGAGAATTTTTAAGACATGACTTGGCTATTTTGGTTGTAAGGGAATTTTTGAGGTCTGTGACATTATTATAATGGAAAGAATTAAGACAGGAACAAGAGGGTAAAGAATGGCTCAAAATAGAGGTTAAAAATGAATTTGGTAATTATTGGAATAAAAGGGTGGTTTTTGAGAAAAAAAAGGGCAAAAAAGGCTGAATAAATAAAAAATTTGTGTTAAAACATTGTCAAAATGTGTAAATGCGTGGTATAATCCGTTAGATATGAATATTTATAAAATACGAATTTATGGTAACAAGCATGTAGTTGTTAGAATGCACGACTGAAACGACACGCAGAACAAAGTTAAGATTGCAGGACGCAGGGGCAAAAATTAAAAGGTTTTATGCGACGGAAAGAGTATCAAAAGACATTGAAGAAGTGATGTAGGAAGTTATATGAATATGACATTGACAGCGACAAGTGTTGTTTTGTCACATTGACATTGAAAGAGCAAATGAAATGAGAGGACTTAATAAAAGCATTTAATGGTTTTATGAAGTCGGTATATAGACATTTTGGAAAAGTGGAGTATATTAGGGGTGTTGAAGTGCAAGAAAACACGAAGTTTCATTTGCATATTATTTTAATATTTAACGACAGTCCGCCAGTCATAACGAAGAAATGATTGGCGGAATATTGAGAGCATGGAAGAAGTCATGTTAAGGTGGTTGATGATGTTTATAAGTTTATAGAATATTTAACGATTTTCGATAGTAATGCTTGTCAGAAAAAATATGAAAAAGTGACATGGTTTCCGAAAGGGGCGAGGTTGATTGCAACAAGCAACAATATAGCGAGGGCTGAATTTTTTGATAGTGAGTTGAATGAGGAGCAATTGCAACTGTTGAATGAGATGTATTATGAAAAGCATGGGCGAGTAGCACGAGAGGACGGGCATTGCTACCCATCGGAAGAGGGCGGTTTTGAGTATTGTGCCGACTGGCAATATATGAGGAATGTTGAGGAATTTATTTTTAATGTTGTTGGAACAAAGGAAGTTAATGAAAAGTTGAAGAAAACAGTTGAAAAAAGTTTACAGAAACAGCAACAAAGTGCTTGCACAATGGAAAATCAGTAATTAAAATAAAATTATAAGGAATTTAAAATTGGCTCCGCCAATTTTAAAAAATGGAGAAAAAGAAATGAAACAAGAGTGAGTTAAAGAAACAGAGAAAGGCAAAGTCATTAAGTTGATAGCAGACAGAAAGTATAAATTTGTAATTAGCAAATATGTAGATGATGGGTTAGAAAATGAGCATTGAGAAATGCAAGATAGCGAACAAAGTCACAAGCAAATAGCAAGCCCATTTTATAGGTTTTTATTTGACACAATAAACGAAAAGAGAGGTAACGCAAATGGCGAGAAATAAAAGACGAAAATTTAATAATTTGAAGAAAGCAGTTGGGTATTGCAGATACAGTTGTCCGAAGCAAAGAGAAGAAAGTATTAAGGCTCAAGAGAGGGCAATAAAAGAGTATGCAGAAAAGCATGGTATTACGATGGTTGGTTGGTTTGTTGACCGAGGAACGACTGGAACAAATGCAGACAGAGAGGAATGGCAAAGGTTAAAAGAAGTTAGCAAGTTTGGGAATTTTGGGTTGGTGTTAGTTCACAAAGAAAACAGATTTTCGAGACAAAGTTTGGGCGAGCAAGAAACACAGGAAAAAGAGTTGGCAGAAAATGGTGTTAGGTTGGTTTCAGTAACAGAAATTTATGAAAATAATGCAAGCGGAAAATTTGCGAAGAATGTTAATAGACTGGTTTCGCATCATCAGTCATTAGTCATTGGCGAAGAAGTTATTAAGGGTATGAAAGAGAATGTTTTTAGTGGAAAGACAAATGGCGGTCATACGCTGTATGGTTATGAAATGAGAAAGTTGCGAGATGCTAGTGGCAATTATGTGTTAAACAGTAAAGAGAGGGTCGTGAAAGAAATTGCAATTGACATAGAGAGAGCAGAAGCGGTCAAAATAATGTTTGAAATGTTGTTGAATGGTTACAAACGAAGTGACATTATTGACAGATTGAATGTATGTGGTTTTAAGAATACGAGTGGTAAAAGTTTTACAGCGACAAGCATTGACAATTTATTACGCAATCCGAAGTATGCTGGCATTTATAGAATGTATTATAATAAGAAAGAACTCGACTACGACCCAGATGTTAATTTTGTGCAGAATGACAATGGATACCCTGCAATTATTTCGAAAGAATTATTTTACGCAGTTCAAAAAATATTAGAGCAACGAGTGCATAGGTCGCCGACAAATGCGTTAGAAAATTATTTGTTGGTTGGAAAGATGGTTTGTGAAGAATGTGGGTCAACATTTATGGGGGACAGAAATGCAAAGAATGGCAAAGCATATGTGAGGTATAAATGCAGTCGCACAAATAAGGAAATTGAATGTAGCAACAATACAGTTAGAAAAGAGGACACAGAGAAATATATTATTAAGCAAATTAAGAAGATGTTATTAAATGACGAGGTGGCGGAAAAGTCAGTTGACGAATTTAATAAATATGCAAAAGGCTTTTCAGTTAGCAGTTCAATGGTTGAGATGTTAGAGGGTCAAATTAAAAAGTTTGACACGCAAATATTAAATGTGATGGAAGCAATTAAAAATGGTAGTTCAAGTCAAATGTTGCTAGACGAATTAAGCAGTCTTGAAAAGTCAAAAGAAGTTGCAGAGCAAAATTTGGCAAGAGAGCAACAGGGTTGCAATTATGAGTTGGCAACAGCAAGTGAATTAAGAAAGGCATATGCAAAAGCACTAGACATTTTAGAGAATGGCGAATTTGCAGACAGAAAAGCAATGTTAAATAATTTTATCAATAAGGTCGTAATTGGCAAGAACAAAGTTGAAATTTTTATAAATGTTGTGCCTTTGAGTATGGGAAGTGGTTTGGAATTAAATATTGAGAAAGACGACTTTTTGGTTGAAAACGAGAATAAAACGAGTTTAGACAGAGAAAACGAGAAAGAATTAAGCAATTACGAGGAATTAAAGCAAGAAAACACGAAAAAAGACGAGCAGGACTCGTCTTTTTTGTTTTTGCCAATCATGGGGCAAAATAGTTTTGGCTCCCCGGGTGGGATTCGAACCTACGACCCTTCGGTTAACAGCCGAATGCTACTACCACTGAGCTACCGAGGAATATTCTTTGGATTTTGAAGAAGTTGTTATAGAGTTTTAAATATTGCTTTGGTCTCAAACAACAAAGGTGACAAAGTCATTTTTCAAAATTACCTCAAGTACTATATCATTTTATTTAGAGTAGTGTCAAGCGTTTTTTAACTACTTTTAGAGATTTTTTCTAATAAAATATTTTCTAATTCCGAAACAGTTTCAACAATGATTTTTGCTCCTGCCTCTTTCAATTCTTTATGTGAGCCAAATCCATACAAAACACCTATGCAATCAAGGTTATTTTTCTTTGCACCGATGATGTCGAACATTCTGTCACCGACCATTATCACTTTTTTAGAAGGAGTTATTATCAAGTTTTTTAAGGCATACTCAATCACTTCATCTTTAGCATCTCGAACTCCGTCGAGTTCTGCTCCTGAAATAAAATCAAAATATTTTAAAAGATTGAAGTGTTCTAAAACAGGCTTGGCATAGACTGTCGGCTTTGATGTTGCAACGGCAAGTGTTATTTTTTCTGCTTTTAAAGCCTCAAGCATTTCTTTGATGCCATGAAACGCAGAACACTCAAACATACCTTTTTTTGAGTAGTAATCTCTTGCTCTTGAGAGGGCAATATCCACATTCTCTTTTGAGAGACCAAAATGCTCAGAAAATGTGACTCTCATCGGAGGTCCGATAAACTTTGCTAATTCGTCAAGTTCAGAAATCTTAACAAAAGGCGAGAGGGCATATTGAAGAGATTTTGTCAATCCCAATTTCGGATTAGTCAGTGTTCCGTCAAGGTCAAAAAGAATAGTGTCATATTTTGTTGTTGCCATATTCTTAGTATGCATGAAAAAAAGTTGTTTGTAAAGTATTTTTTATGCTTTTGTTGTAAGATTGCTACTGCATGAAATAACCGGATAAAACTATCGAAGACCCTTGTCAACAGTCTTCGACTGCTTTGTTGGGAATACTGCTGACAAACACTCTTCGACAAGAGGGTTGAAGACCTGTCAAATGTCTTCGATGCCTATGTCGGAGAATGCCATGTAATAGCAATTTACGTCAAGAGTATTAAAGATACTTGTCAAATATATATTGTTTGAGTTGACACATTTTTTTTATTGTGGTATTTTAAAAAATATGAAAGAAATAATTATCAAAGAAGTTAACTATGATGAAGAAAACTATGCTCACTTTGGGACAAAGTTTTTGATTGGGAATGGATATATGGGTGTAAGAGGTTCCATGGAAGAATATGGCGCAAAGCATATGCCTGCTGTAAATATTGCAGGGGTCTATAACCAAGCATCTTCTGAAAAGTGGAGAGAGAGTTTGAATGCTCCTAATCCTTTTTTTATTCGATTGAAAATTGACGGAGAAGAATTGTCGCTTCCAAATTCATCGGACAAAGTTGTTTTTCACGAACAAAGTCTCGACATAACAAAAGGCATTCATGTCCGCAAAACGATATTCAAAACCGCAAAGGGAAATGTCACTGTTGAGACGGAAAGATTTGCCGGCATGACGCATTTTAATGCGCTCGCACTAAAATATTCAGTGACTGCTGATTATGATTGTGTCTCATCAATCACAAGCGGAATTGACGGCGAAGTTTGGGATATTAATGGTCCTCATTTTGTCAATTTTGAGGTTGAAGAAAACAGTGTTAAAGGAATTTGTGAAAATGGAGTGTCAGTCATGACAAGCGCAAAGGGAGTTCCTTTTGGTGATATGATTGGCACTAAGTCTGCAAATGAAGAAAAGACAGCACAAAATATAATTTCATTTAACGCAAAAAAAGATGCCGCTTTTGGCT
The DNA here is from genome assembly GCA_009779975.1 of Bacillota bacterium. Taxonomy (GTDB): domain Bacteria; phylum Bacillota; class Clostridia; order Christensenellales; family Pumilibacteraceae; genus WRAY01. Next base: position 15,413 of record WRAY01000034.1, read on the forward strand.
TAACAAAAGTTGCTTTTGTTCAAACTTCTATTGACGAAAAAATTTCAAAAGAGCCTCAAAAACCAAACTTCCTTTTAAAATATGACACACTTTTAGAAGAGCAAAAACAATACTGGAAAGATTTTTGGCAAGAAAATTTTGTTGAAATTGAAGGGGATGAGAAGGCGGAAACTGCACTCAATTACTCAATATATTCTCTTCAAATTATTGCACCTCGTCACGCAAATGCTCTCAGCATACCGGCAAGAGGTTTATCGGGTCAAGTCTACAAAGGTGCGGTGTTTTGGGACACGGATATGTTCATGCTTGACTATTTCATTTTGAATGATCCCGAGACAGCAAAAATTCTTTTGAAATATCGAGTTGACGGTTTAAAGGGTGCGCTTGAAAAAGCAGACAGAGAAGGCTACAACGGAGCGTTTTATGCATGGGAGTCTCACGAGGACGGCATTGAAGCGTGTTCAAAATTTAATGTCACGGACATATTTACCGGAAGAGCAGTGAGAACTTATTTTGATGACAAGCAAGTTCACATTTCCAGTGCAATTGTCTATGGCATAAAAAAATATATCAAACTGACAGGGGACACTTCAATTCTGTTTGAGGGCGGTTTTGATGTTATTGTTGAGTGTGCTAACTTTTACCTCTCGTTGCTTACTTCAAGAGTTTTTCCAAAAATGGGCGAACCAAGAAAACTTGAAATTCTCGATGTTGTCGGTCCTGATGAATATCATGAAAGAGTGAATAACAACGCTTATACTAACAGGATGGCAAAGTTTGTTTTTGAGTTTACTCTCGAAGTTCTTGACCTTGCCAAAAAAGAAACAAAAAAAGACTCGCCGCTTTTGCCGTTTCCCGAAGTGTTAAATGACCTTAAAAACGGACTAAAAAAAATAATCCCCGATATGATTGATTTTGCAGTCAATGACGAGGGTGTCATTGAGCAATTTGACGGCTACTTTGATCTTGAAGATGTCAGCGTTGATGTTGTAAGGAGCAGACTGAAAGACCCAAGAGAGTATTGGGGAGGTTCAAACGGAGTTGCCTATCCAACCCAAATCATTAAGCAAGCCGATGTTGTGACAATGCTTGCAATGTTCAAAGATGAGTTTGAAAAAGAAATAATGAAGGCAAATCTCGATTACTATGAACCAAGAACAGAACACGGCTCATCACTCAGTGCATGCATGTATGGACTGCTGCAATGTTTTTGCGGCATGCCGGACACTGCTTATCCAATGTTTTTGAAATCCGCTGAAGTTGACCTCGCTGCTCCAAAAAAACTATGGGCAGGCGGCATCTACATCGGCGGCTCACACCCGGCATCATGGGGCGGAGCCTATCAAATGTTAGTCTATGGCTTTGCGGGACTAAAACACAATAAAGACCAAAAATCAAAAGGAAAACCAAACATAAGTTTCGACCCTCATCTCCCCAAACACTGGAAAAGCATTTCATTTCATTTAACAATACAAGGAAAAAAATACAAAGCAAAAATTACCCACAAAAAAGTTGTTTTTGATGAAGTGAAGATATAGACAATATTTAGTCTTTTACAATTTTTAACTTAATTTTAATCTTAAAAACTTGACAAAATAATTTGAGTGTGTTAAAGTGTTAGTATAATGAATTGAAAAATTGACAACAATTTGTTAGGCAATGAATACTAAAATATAAGTAACATTAATTTATGCACTATAAATTATGTATTGTTCATTATAAGGAGAGAGACTTATGGCTTTGAAACCTGTTATTTGCACCCAGTGTCATGGGCATGTCCAAGTTGAGGACACAAGAGATTGTGGTTTTTGCATGTATTGCGGAACTAAGATTTTGATTGCTCCGCCCCCACCTCCACCACAAATTCAACAAATTCAACCGATTGTGTCAACGCCTGTTTTTAACATTGAAACAACAGGACATGTTATTGACTATATGAAGAACGGCGAAACTTTTTTGACTTTGGGCGAGTTCAAAAAGGCAGGTGATGCATTTGAAAAAGCAGTCGACAATGACCCCGGGAACTACAAAGGGTGGTTTGGTCTGGCAAGTTCAGCGTCTAATGGTTTCACTCTTAATGAAAAAATCCCCGAATCTGTTGTCACAAACTTGGAAAAAGCGTTGAAACTTGTTCCTGATGACGAAAAAGAAGGTGTTGAAAGAGCGCTCAAACAGTATTCTGAAAAGATTGCTTTCCAAAGAGAAGAAGAAAAACGCAAAGAAAACGAAGCAAGAATCAGAGATACCTTTGCATTTTTTATAAGCGGTGCGGTGACAGGCTACAGTGATGTGCGAGCAAGAGCAAACGGTGTCAACACCAGCGGAAACATAAAAATTCCCGATGGAGTCATGGGAATTGGTCATGGCTGTTTTGCTGATGCGAAAAGTGAACTGACATATTTGAACGCATTCTATATTCCGACATCAGTTGCATGGATTGGTGAAAAATCATTCGCCGGACTTGACAACCTTAGAACCATTTACTTTGAAGAAAAAAGCAACCTGTCAAGGATTGGAAAAGAAGCGTTTGCCGGCTGCAAAAGTCTCAGAGACATAACACTGCCTGCGGAAGTCGCTGTTATTGAGGCGGGAGCATTTGGATATTGTGATGAATTGACAACTGTTTTCTTCGGCGATTCAAGAGAAAATGCATTTGATGCAAACAAAAGCAAGTTGGAAAAAATCGGAATCGGAGCGTTTTATTTGGCGAAAAAACTCTCAAACATAACTCTCCCCGAAACCCTCGTCAGCATAGGACCCGAAGCATTTTATTATTGCACAAACCTTCGAGGAATAACCATTCCAAACAGTGTCATGCGAGTCGGTCAAAAAGCCTTCGCAGGCTGGGACAAAGGTCAAACAATCTTTGTCAACAAAAGAATGTCAAAACGCTGGGACAAAAACTGGAAAGAAGCCTGCAAAGCAAAAATTGTTTATAGATAATATTAAAA
>WRAY01000035.1 GCA_009779975.1 Bacillota bacterium
TAGTCCCTTTGCACTGTGAACTGTTGCAATGTTAACGCAGTTTTGAGTGTCCATCTCTTCTGTGTCACTATAGAGTGAAACCTTTTGCAAATATTCCTCAAGCCCTGCAAATTCGTTCATTTTCTCAAACTCTTGCATTGAGTTGACTAACTCTGTTATGTTTTGTTTTCTGTTTTCGTCCTCACGAGAATCGGAAAAAACATTTTTTAAGTCGAGCAATTTTATAAGATAGTGCGTTAAGCGTGAAGGTTTAAGATGTTTTTCAGCAATTAACAACTTGAAAATTTGTGAAAGCGGCAATAGTTTTTTAATAAGCGTTAGCGGCAAATCTTTATTTTCTTCTATGTCATAGATTATGCTAAAAAGCGGCTGTCCTTCAACATAAGAATAGTTCCTTAGTTGCCCGATACTAGCATCGCCTATTCCTCTTTTTGGAAAATTGATAATCCTTAAAACTGCGTCCTCGTCATTTGGATTAACCAGACATCTCAAATATGCCAAAATATCTTTTATTTCTTTTCGTTCATAGAACTTGAAACCGCCGAAAATTTTGTGAGGAACGCCGTATTGAATAAATTTTTCTTCAAATGCACGAGTTAGCGAATTGAGCCTGACCAAAATAGCAAAATCATTATAATCTAAATCATACTCTTTCATTAACTCTTTTATTTTTTTCAAAACAAAAAATGCCTCGTCTGCTTCACTTGGGGCAGAATTATGTTCAATATTTTCTCCCTCAGGATTATCAGTCCAAAGAGTCTTTTTTATTCTTGAATTGTTTTGTAAAATTAGTCGGTTTGCCAGTTCTAATATTTTTTTACTGGAGCGATAGTTTTGCTCAAGTTTGTAGATTTTCGGGTCAAAATCATCAATGAATCGTTTTATGTTTTCAATGCTAGCCCCTCGCCAAGCATAGATACTCTGGTCTTCATCTCCGACTAACAGAATGTTTTTGTGAACACTTGCTAAAATTTTCACCAATTTGTATTGCGTTGTGTTAGTGTCTTGGAATTCGTCAACATGGATATACTGAAAGCGGTTTGAATAATATTCTCTTGCTTGCGAAATTGTGCATAAAAGAATATATGCCTTATTCAGCAAGTCATCAAAATCAAGGGCATTTGATTTTTTTAAATCTTCTTCATATAAAATATAAGTGTCTCTGATTTGCTCAATTCCTTCAACATGCATATTTTCATCATAGTAATCATCCGGTGAATATCCATGTGTTTTTGCTTCAGAAATGTGATAGATAATATCTTTGACATCTTCTTTTTGAATATCGGAATTTTTGTCTTTTAGAATTTTTTTTATTGCCCGCTCTTTTTCTGTTTCACTATAAATTGAAAAATTTTTGTTATAACCTAACTCTTCACCAAACTTTCTCAAAAATGAAACACACATTGAGTGAAATGTTGAAATCCATGCACCGCTACTTTCACCAAGCATTTGCTGCACCCTCTCTTTCATTTCAGCGGCCGCCTTATTTGTGAATGTTATTGCCAAAATCTTACTTCCATATATACCTTTGTCCTTAATCAAATGAGCAATGCGATGTGTAAGCAACCTCGTTTTTCCGCTTCCTGCTCCGGCGGTGACTAAAAGCGCCCCTTCAGCGTCAAGCACAGGAGCAAGTTGTTCTTCATTCAATTGTTTGAGGTCATATGGCATTATGGTTAGTTTATCACAACAAAAGCAGTTTTGCAAGCATTAGAACGGCACTAACAGCAACATCGTTCCTGTGACCAAAATAATCAATCCTATTAAAGCATGAATTGATAATTTTTCTTTTAGGAAGAAAAACGAAAATGCGATAGTGACAACAATACTTAATTTATCAATCGGAACAATAACGCTGAGATTTCCAATGCTAATTGCGTTATAGAAAGCAAGCCATGAAATACCTGTCATTGTTGCAGAGAGTATTAAAAACAAATAATTCTTTTTCGTGAATTCTTTTATTCTTTTTGTCTTTCTTTTCCCAAGCATTATAAAAAATGCCATAAACAAAACGACAACCGTTCTTAAAAAAGTCCACAGTTGAGGGTCAATCCGCTCATCTCCCAATCCTGCTCTTGCTAAGAGGGCTGTCGCTGATGCAAATATTAGTGAAAGCACGGCATAAACAAACCACATGTTTTTAGTGATTAATGATTGGTGGTTAGTGGTTGGTGGTTGGGAATCTGACACAGCAGCAGATGAATGCGGCAAATTATTGTCGGGGTTATGTTGATTTTCAGAGATTTCGATTGTAGGGGTCAACGGCATTCCGTTTTCAGTTTTTTCCGCTTGTGGGACTGCGATGGCAATATCTCCTGCAATTTTATTACTCCCTGTTTCCTGTTCCTCATTCGTTAAATCTTTCATTTCATTGGTCGTTGTCCGTTGTTCGTTGTTCGTTGATAGTTCTACATTTTGTGTTGCCTTTTTTCTTTTCACAAGCATTAACATCACTCCGGCAAGCATTAATGCCATTGAAACGAAAGTCAGCCACCAAAAATTCTCTTGAAAAATGATTATCGCAAATGCCATTGTAACAACTGTCGAGAGACGACCGATTGGAGCAACTCTGTTGACTTTTCCCAGTTGCAATGCTTTATAGAGCGTTAACCATGACAATCCCGTTGCAACTCCGGAACCAACAATAAATCCCCATTCAGTTAGCGTCAAATCCCCGATATTTTGAAATCCTCGAAGCGAGAGTGCCATTATCAATGCAAATACCACAACAATGCTTGTTCGCAAAAAAGTTGCGACATCAGTGTCAACTCCTTTGAGTCCCACCTTTGTGAATATACTGGTAAGCCCGGCACTAAACGCCGCAACCACCGCAAAAACAAGCCATAGCCACATAAATATAGTTTATAGTATTTAAAATAAAAAATCAAGTGATTTCCCTCAATGAATAAAAAGTGCCGCTCAAATGAACAACACTTTTTCATAGCAATCTTTAAGATTTAGACAGATTTTATTGATGCTTTTTTTGCTATTTTTTCATAAAACAAATTGCCAATGTGTCTGGACCGCAATGCGAACCGATAACAGGACCAACGAATTGAGGGTGAATATCTGCATCGGGATAATTTTCTTTAATTAATCTTTCAACTATAACAACTTCATTTTCACAGTCTGCGTGAGGAATGAAAACCGGATAGTTTGTGTCGATGCCGTCAGCATGAGCCAAATCTACTATCATTTTAAGAGCGTTTTTCCTCCCCTTTGCTTTGTCTTTTGAAACAGTTGCGCCATCGTCCATAGAGATAATTGGTTTTAGTCCCAATAGTGTTCCCATCATTGCTTTTCCGCCAGACAGCCTTCCGCCTCTTTTTAAGTAAACAAGGTCTGCCGCCGCATAATAGCCTTTTGTTTTTTGTCTCAATTTTTCGCACAAAGAAATAACTTCGGCATCAGTTGCTCCGCTTTTATGCAACTTTGCACACTCTAGAACAACTTGTCCTGCAATCATTGACAGCCCTTTTGTGTCAACACAAGTTACAGTTCTTTCAGGATATTTTTCTTTCAACTCCGCAATTGCTTTTTCCATCATTTCAAATGTAGCGCTTGCTTTGTGTGAAAAAGACAAATACAAAATATCGTCGCCATTTTTCAAAACAGGCTCAAAAGCCTCAATATAATCATGCTGATTAAGTGCTTGTGTTTTTGGAACCGCCCCATTTCTCATTTTATTGAAAAAGTCTATTGATAATTGCGGATTTTTTCCCATATCAAAATAGCCCATTTCACCATCAATAACATAAGGCATGTTAATAACAGATAGTCCCAATTCCTCAATCAGTTCATACCTCAACTCACAATTCGAGTCACAAAAAAGTTTTGTCATAATATTTTTCTCCTTTGCGTCCATGACGCTTTTGTCACAAGCAAGTTCTAAAAAAATTATTTTAATTTATTAGTTGCTTTACTTTTTTAAAGGTTGGGTCCTAAAGACCACTTTATTTTTTATCATTTTATCTGTCAAGGCGAAAATTAACCGCCCGCAGTATTCATTTTGAGAAGCCGCCATACGGGCAATTAATAAGTGCCCATACAAATTTATTGTTAAATTATTATCGAACAATAAATACCTTCCATACGATTATATGCTTTGATTATATCATATCATTTCATCCTTGTCAACTAGTTTGACTATCAAACTAAAAAGTGTCATGATAAATTTTCAAGACACTTTTTTGAACGCCAAAGGCGGCGTCCTCTGCAAACTATTTAATCACTTCACTCTCTCAACATATGTTCCGTCACGAGTGTCAACTTTGATTTTTTCGCCTGTTGTGATGAAAAGCGGAACTCCGATAGTTAGTCCTGTTTCCAAAGTTGCAGGTTTTGTTCCTGCTTTTGAAGTGTCTCCTTGAAAGCCGGGTTCTGTTTCAGTAATGACCAGTTCAACAAAGGTTGGCGGCTCGACTGAAAATGGATTGCCTTTGTAGAACATGAGATTTACTTCCATTTCTTCTTTGACATATTGCATAGTGTCCGCAACTATGTCATAGTTAAGAGGAAGCATTTCAAACGATTCCATGTCCATGAAATAGTAAATACCGTCATCATTATAAGAATATTGCATAGTCTTTCTCTCAATAATTGCTTGAGGGAATTTATCGGACGGATTGAAAGTTTGTTCAAGAACTTGTCCAGTCATGATGTTTTTGATTTTCGCACGAACAAAAGCCGCACCTTTTCCGGGTTTAACATGTTGAAACTCAACGACGACAAAAATCTTGCCGTCCATATCAATAGTGTTCCCTTTTCTAAAATCACCTGCCATTATCATAGTTTGTTTCTCCTTTATTAAATTACAAATTACAGTGATAAAGTTGATCAATTAATTTAACCTTATTTGTCCTTTATCCACTGTCCTTTGTAATTTTGTTTTCATATCGTTATAAATTATAACTCTAAAATTTTATCACAATAAGTCATATTTATTATTCCGCTCTCAGTGACAACGACCATGTCCTCAATACGAACTCCCCCAAGCCCTTCAAGGTAAATTCCCGGCTCGCATGTTATGACCATTCCTTCTTTTAGGATGCATTTTGATTTGTCGGCAATTCTTGGCATTTCATGGACATTGATGCCTATGCCGTGCCCTAGTGAATGTCCGAATTGTTCGCCGTATCCGTTTGATTTGATATACTCTCTCGCCAGTGCGTCCGCCTCATGCCCTGTCATTCCTGCTTTAATATGTTTTAGAGCGTATTCTTGGGCTTTGAGGACAATGTCATAAATCACTTGCAGTTCATTTGCAACAGGACCTAATGAGAAGGTGCGTGTCATATCTGAGCAATAGCCTTTGTGTTTTACTCCAAAGTCAATAAGAATTATGTCCTTTTTTTCAAGTCGTCTTTCGGTCGGTTGATTGTGATGAGGTTTTGCAGAATTTTCACCAAAAGCAACAATCGGGTCAAATGACATGCCATCGGCACCGGTTCGTAAACTTTCCCAAACAAGTTCAGCATAGACCTCTCTTTCACTCATGCCGACTTTGATATTACGCCTTACCTTTTTGAACGCTTCTTCCGCAATTTCTTGAGCAGTTGCAATTCTCTGTCTTTCCTCTTCGGTTTTGATTGAACGCAACTCGGATAAGTAGTCTGAAATACCTTTTAGTTTGAAATCTTTTAGTCCGTCTTTGAGATTTTTGAAACTGCTGACTGTCATAAAACTGTCTTCATAACCAACATTTTCAATACCCAGCCGCTTGAATTCACCCGCTAATAATTCGTGCAATTTTTCACCGCTTTTAATAGTGACAATTTTAAATGTCTCTTGAATTGCTTTTGCCGCTTCAGAATATCTTGTATCAGTGATGAAGATTTTTTCTTTTTCAGTCAAAACAGCACATCCAAAGGATGACGGAAAATCGGTTAAATAAAAACGATTTTCAGGACTCATGGCAACAAGTGCCTCAATTTTATTTTTTTCAAAATCAATTTTCATGATTATGTTATTATACCATAAAATTTATTGCATATCAATTGTTTTAATGTAGTTTGCAAGTTTTTCTGGTGAATTAAATTTTATGGTGTCACGAAGTCTGGAAATAAATTCAACCTTGATTTCTTTACTGTATAGTTCCCCTAAGTCATGATTTAAAACATGAGTTTCACAAGTTATATCATCCGAATTGAATGTTTTATTTTTTCCGATATGAGTTAGTGATGAATATTTTTTTTCGTCAAATGTTGTTTCTGTTCGATAAACACCCTCTTTTAATTGAACTATGTCAGGCATAATGTTAAGATTTAATGTTGGCAATCCCATTTTTCGTCCTTTTTGATGACCTTTAACAACTTCACCTTTCATAAAATAGTTATCGCCCAAAAGAGCGTTTGCCTTTTCAATTTCGCCGCTTTGAATGCATTTTCGAATTATCGTGCTTGATATTTTTTTTCCTTTTTCAAATAATTGTTGAGAAATAACTTCAACATCTATTCCTCGTTCATATGCAAATTTTTTTAAATGCTCAACATCTCCCGATGAATCTTTTCCAAAACGATAATCAACCCCACAAATAAAAGCATGAATATTAAAATTAGCAATTAAAAACTCTAGAAATTGGTTGGCATTCATGCTTTTCCAACGCTTGTCAAGTTCAAAATGAAAGCAGCAATCTAATTTAAGGCTCTCAAATAATACTAGTCTGTCATGAAATGTGTAGATGAGTTTAGACTCTGGCAATGGGTTGTTTGAAAAAGTGAGAACACCACTTTTAACTTCATGCTCAAACCCAACCCCTAATTCATTGGCTTTTGCTATTGACTTTTCAATAATAGTCCTATGTCCTAAATGCACCCCGTCAAAAAAGCCGAGTGCTAAGCATATTGGCAAATTATATTTTGTATTACTATTTTTTATTATTTTCATTTTTATTTGCTCTTTAGATATCAATGAATTATGCGGTGCGGGCGACAGAGTATCGCCCCTACAAACTATTTTTTGCTCGTTAGCACTAAATGTTAATTATACCGTAGGGGCGGGCGTCCACGACCGCCCATTGCTTGGATTTTTGACCAACACAGGCGAGTGGGATGCCCGCCCATACAAGTTGATGTTCTTAATCCTTTAAATATGTCAATATTTTGATGCACTCGTTATCAACTGTTGCAATACCGAATAATTCGTTTTTGCAATATAGCGTGAATTTTTTATGCGGATAATCTGATTTTATTTTCTTTCCATGAGATAAATCACTATAGTATGTGTGACATAGTTCATAACAAGGAAGGTTTTTTAGTGCGATTTCAAGAGGTATAATTGCTTTTTCTTTCTTATCTTCTAACTCCTCAATCGTTATTGCATCGTCTAATGACACTCCGCTGCAATTCGTTCGAATGAGTTTTGTCATGGTTGCATATGAGTTTGTAAGATATGCTAAGTCTCGTCCAATACTGCGGATATAGGTTCCTTTTGAGCAGCGAATAAGCATTTTAAATAGACCAACACCTCCGTCCATCTGACCCATTCTACAACTTAATTGGTTGTCAAGGGGACGGGAGTGCTGCCAAGTTGTAGGGGCGGGCGTCCACGACCGCCCGTTCACTGCCCTAAAACACTCGTTCGGGCGGTCGGGGACGCCCGCCCCTACATTATTTTGTTTCCCTTTATTGCCATCTTCAGCAACCGTCACCGGGAGTGCAATGCATGCCCCTACATTTATTGTTGTTGTATTTTTCATGACGCCGAAGGCGGCGTCACCCATAATTTCACCATCCCCATTCACCAACACATCAATTTCGTATATTTCAACCTCACTGGGTTTCACTTCAAACTCCTCTCCCCTTCTTGCTCTTTCATAGGCTCTTACTCCGTCTATTGATTTAGCGCTATATATCGGGGGGATTTGAGAGATTTTTCCGAGTAGTTTTTTTGAAACTCTTTTTAACTCTTCATGTGTTGGGATGTTACCGTTTTTTTTAATGACTTCTCCTTCACTGTCGAGAGTGTCTGTTTCATAACCAAATTCAAAAGTTGCAATATACGCTTTTTCGTTTTCCAAGAAAAAATCAAAAAGGCGGGCAGCCTTGCCCACCCCTAAAACAAGGACGCCTTCAGCCAACGGGTCAAGCGTTCCCATGTGACCGATTTTTTTAAAACCCAATGCTCGCTTCGCCTTTGTAACAACCGCATTCGACGAAATGCCCGAAGGTTTATTGATGACTATAATTCCTTTCATTTATTTTTTGCAACACCACTCTCGACACTGCTCTATTCTCTTGCCATTGTCTCCTTGTTCAGGGTCATATGAAAATTGATTAAGTAAGTCACATAAAAAATCTTTGCACTCCCCGCAATTTTTTAAACTTTTACTTTCACAACATGCTTTGACATCGCAACTGCCCCAAAATGGATTATCAATACAAGTGCAGCCTGAGCAGTTCATAGACTCTTTATATTCGCACCGAGAGCAACATATCCCGCATCTTGATTCTATCATTTGTTATATTCCTTTGTTTTCTAATCGGGTTATCCGTTTCGCACCCTTACATTTGGTTTGTCGTTATTAAAATCGTAGGGGTGAGCAACGCGAACCCGAATAATTTATAACTGTTTAATTTTTAGAATAAATCCTTAACACTTTTCAATATTTTATCCTTGACATCTTCATATTGACCATGAGCAATACAACCTGAGGCTAGTTTGTGACCGCCGCCGCCAAATACTGATGCGGCTTCTGAAACATCGACTGACTTTGAGCGAAAACTCACTTTAAAACCGCCTTTGTCGTGTTCGCTGAAGAGGACTGCAACTTGCACTTCGCCGATTTTCATTCCATAATCAACAAGTTGTTCGGTATCACTGTAGGTGCAGCCGCATTCAACAATATCTTTTTGCAAAATTGACATAAGGCAAATTTTGTTATCTTCATAAAATCTCATTGACGATATTGCTCTTTCAATTAGTTTCATTTGCCCCATTGTGTTTGAGCGATAGAGTGACTGAATAATATGGTCAAGGTCAATGTCGTGTTTTAGCAACTCGGTTGCAACCTCTAGCGTTTTGACAGTTGTTGAACGATGTTGAAAATGACCTGTGTCAGACGATTGCCCGATAAAAAGATAATAGGCAATTTCTCGGTCAATTTCACCATGTTCGTTTAAGATGTCGAAAATAATTTCGCAATTTGAACTGGCATCTCCCACTACAAAATTATAGTCCGCAAAATAAGTGTTTGATTTGTGATGGTCAATATTAATAGAAACTTTGGCTTTTTTTAGGAATTTAAAACACTCGCCCAATCGCCTTTCATCTGAGGAGTCAACGCAGATAACTAAAGAATAGTCATCATGTTTTCGATAGTTTAATTCGTGAATATCCGGCAAAAACAAATATCTTGAAGGAGTTGGCTCTTCAGTTACTATGTCTGCACATTTCCCGATTTTCTCACAATATTTTTTTAATGCAAACCCCGAGCCGAGACAATCGCCGTCCGCTCGCATATGGGTGATAATGAGAATATTACCGCTTGTTTTTTTGATTAAGTCAATAATCCCTAGCGGTGTTATATTATTTTTTTTCATTGTTTTAAAATTAATATGCGGGCAGTCAATGACCGCCCCTACAATTAAATTAATTATTGATTTTCTTCGTTCTTAATTTCTTCAAGAATACTGTCAATCTTAGTGGCGTTTTCCATAGTGGTGTCTAGGTGAAATGACACTTCCGGAACGAATTTTAGTCTTGAGAAATCTTTTGCCAATTCCCTTTTGACAAAACTTCCGCTTGCCCTAAGAACGCCTAACATTCCTTCTCTTTCTTCAGCACTGCCAAAAACGCCGATATAGGCTTTTGCAGTTCTCAAATCTGCCGCAACTTCGACAGCCATAACACTAACCATGCTAGACACTCTTGGGTCTGCCATTCTGCTTGAGATGATGTTTGCTAAACTCTTCCTCATTTCTGAGCCTAGTCTTCCTACTCGTTTGTTCATTGTTTTATAATCCTCCGTTTGGATAGTTAAATTTGTGGTGGGTCAAGGTAGTAATCGTTTAACATTGTGCGGGCGTGCAAAAGCCGCCCCTACAAATATTTTTCATTCAATAACAAGATACTTTACTTTTAAGAAAAACGACAAAACACTTTGACAAGGGTCTTCAACCCCTTTGTTGGGATGGTTACATGTAATAGCACTCTACGACAAGAGTATTGAAAACACTTTGACAACACTTTTTACTTTTTACCTTTTACTTTAATTTAGTTTGGGATAAGTTCTTGAACAAAGCATTCAATTTCATCTAGTTCTTTAAAGTCGGTAAAGTCAACGCTTATGCCGCATTCAAAGCCTTCTGAGACATCTTTGACATCTTCTTTGAAGCGTTTGAGACCGCGAATTGAACCTTCATGGATAATTTGACCATCTCTAAACACTCTTGCTTTTCCGCCTCTGAGCATTTTTCCGCCTGTGACATATGAGCCTGCAACGATGCCTGTTCCGGTGATTTTAAAGACATTTCTAACTTGCGCTCGACCCATAATGACTTCTTTGTATTTTGGCGCCATCATACTTCTTGCCAATCTTTCAATATCATTCATCACTTCATAGATGATGCTATATAGTTTTATTTCAATTCCTGCTTTTTCTGCTTCATGTTTTGACTCATTATCCGCTTTAACATTGAAACCAACGATTGTTGCATGTGAAATTTCTGCCATCATGATGTCAGTTTGAGTGATGTTTCCAACGCTTGCCGAAACAACATTCACCTTCACTTCATCATTTGCAATTTTTCCAAGATTAATTTTAAGAGCCTCAACCGAGCCTTGAACATCGCCTTTAATGACAATATTAAGATCTTTCTTGGTTGAAATCTTTGAGAGCATTTCATCAAGTGTTGATTTGGTTGAAACGACAACTTGTTCGCTTTTTTGTTTTGCAACTCGTTCTGCAACAAGTGCTTTTGCTGTTTTGTCACAAGATACTGCAACAATAACATCGCCTGCTACCGGCACTTCCATTAAGCCTAGGACAGACACAGGGGTTGAAGGAGGAGCAGATTTTATTGATTTTCCTTTTTCGTCCGTCATCGCTCTCACTCTTCCGCTTGAAGTTCCGCTGACTACAATATCGCCGACTTTCAGCGTTCCGTTTTGAACAATGATGTTCGCAACACAGCCTTTACCCTTGTCAACTCTTGCTTCAATGACTGTTCCTCTCGCACGGCGGTCCGGGTTTGCTTTGTATTCATTGACCTCTGCTAAGAGTAAAATACTTTCCAGCAGTTTGTCAATACCTTGCCCAAACTTTGCAGAAATCGGCACCATCATTGTCTCGCCGCCCCACTCTTCACTAACAAGTCCATATTCAGTCAGCATTTGTTTGACTTTTTCAGGATTTGCTTGAGGTTTGTCGATTTTGTTGATGGCAACGAGTATCGGAACATTTGCCGCTTTTGCGTGATTGATACTCTCAATTGTTTGAGGCATTATTCCATCGTCTGCTGCAACAACCAAAATTGCAATATCAGTAACTCTTGCTCCTCGCTGACGCATATGGGTGAATGCTTCGTGTCCGGGAGTGTCGAGGAATGTGATTTTTTCTTTGTTATGCGTGACAGAGTATGCGCCGATATGTTGAGTAATGCCGCCTGCCTCGCCTGCTATTACATTTGTTTTTCTCAAAGTGTCGAGCAACGATGTTTTTCCGTGGTCTACATGCCCCATTATTGTCAGGATAGGAGGGCGTTTTTGCAAATGCTCCGGAGCATCAACTTCATCGAGTTCAAATTGGATTTGTTTTTCGAGTGTTTTTTCGACTTTTAATTCCAGTTCAACTCCCAACTCGTTTGCAACCAATTCCATTGTCGGAAAATCAACAACTTGATTGATAGTTGTCGGAATTCCCAAAATCATTAGTTGTTTGATTATTTCATTTGCAGTTTTGCCGATTTTTTCGGATAGCATTTTAACAGTTAGGTTCTCTGTTGTGATAACTGCTTTTTCAACTTTTGACGCAATAAATGACTGGTGCTTTTTCTCTTTTTTGTTCTTTAGTTTTCTTGTTCCTACTCTCTCTTCGTCAAAATCCTCTAAAATAAATCCTTTTCTGATAAGAGTGCGTTTTGTTATTGATTTTCTATCATCATGTCTTGAATCTTTTTTCTTAGGGTCAAACTTGCCTCTGTCTTTGCCGGTCATTGGAGGCGGCGGAGGCGGTGCAGTGTATCCGCCCGGTTTTTTGAATGGGGGCTTATCGCCGAATGCCGGTCTCGGTGCGTTTTTGTCAAACGGAGGTCTCGGTGCATTTTTATCAAATGGCGGACGAGGTGCATTTTTATCAAACGGCTTTTTGCCTCTTGGATGCATTGAAGGGACAAATATTGGCTGTGGCGGAGGTTGATAACGCCCTTTAATATAGGAAGGAGCAGCCTTTTCTTCTTTTTTCACCTCTTCAGCAACAACAGACTTCTCCTCAGTTGCCTGAGGTTTTTCTTGAGGTTTCACTACTTCAACCTTTGCCTCTTCCATAGTCACAAGCAGCGCCGGGTCAATCGGCTTAATCTTTTCAACTCTTTGAGGTTTTGCAGTCTCTTTTTTAGCCCTTTCTTTCTCTTGCGCCTTGTTTAGAATATCCCTTTGCTCAAAAAGTGCGTTTTCAAGTATTTTTTTCAACTCTTTTATACGCAAAGACACATCAAAAAACTTACCATCTTTTTTGATATGGTTGTTAAGGGTTGACAGTGAAGATACCTTACTCGTCTCTTTTTGCACCTCATTTACAGGAGCAGTGGGAGCAACTTTTGCAGTTTTTATGGTTTTTTCTGTTTTTACTGCTTTCATCTCAGTTGCTTTTTCCGTCTTTAAGTCGGCTGATTTTGTTGCTTTTACTTGTTTTGCCGCTTTTTCCGCTGCTTTCACCGGGGCTTTTTTTGTTGTTGTTTTGTCTGCGTTAGTTGTCAAACGCTACCTCCGTTTTAAAGTGAAAAACGAAGAGTGAAAGATGAAAAGTATTGTTAGAATTTATTCAAAATAATTCGACCGCACTTTTCACCTTTCACTTCTCATTTTTCACTTGCAATAATTGCTTTCGCCAGATTTTTATCTGTTAATCCGACTGCTTTTACATTTTCTTTGCTTAATAACTTTGCTAAATCTTTTGTTTCAATAAGTGTTATTTCTTTTTGTTCGGCATATAAATTCAAATTTTTAGTTAATCCTTTTCCTGCACTTGAACAAATTACTAATAAATGAATGCGTTTTCTGTATTGCAAAATATTGTCAAGTCCATAGACTATTTTATTTGCTTTTATAGAAAAGCCCAGATATGATTTTATTTTTGAATTTTCATTTAGGTCTTTCATTTTTTTAGTTTGTCGTAAATATCATGAGGAACATTTCCCTTAAATGCTCGATTGAAGCCTCTGGTTTTTGTGCATTTTTGAATGCATTCATCTTTTTTGCAAACATATGCTCCGCGCCCCGGCAACTTATTTGTTTCATCAAGTTGTATTATGTTTTCCTTATTCTTCACAACTTTAATGAGATTTTCCTTTTCAAACATACCTCGGCACGCAACACACATTCTCAATGGTTTTCTTCTCATGCTAACTTCATCCTCTACCTATTCTAATTCGCCGAAATCTTCATCAAAAATATCCTGCTCTTCACTCACGCTCTCACTCATCAACTCATCAAGATTAACCTCTTCAATCGGAGCGTCTTCCAAAATTGCTTCATCGCCTTCTTTCACCTTTTCTTCAACTTTTAATGACGAATAAGGTTTGACATCAATATGCCAGCCGGTGAGTTTTGCAGCAAGCCTTGCATTTTGACCGTCTCTGCCGATTGCAAGTGACAGCATTTCATCAAGAACAATAACTCTTGCACTTTTTTCCATATCATTGCATTGAACCATAGCAACTTTTGCCGGCGATAATGCCCTTGCAATAAATTCCAACGGATCTTCACACCATGGAATAATGTCAATTTTTTCGCCGTCTAATTCCGAGACAATCGCATTTACTCTCATTCCTCGATTTCCAACGCACGCTCCAACCGGGTCGACATCAGCATCTAGTGAATGGACTGCAATCTTTGTTCTATACCCTGCTTCACGGACTATATTTTTGACGACAACAAGACCGTTTTCAATCTCAGGAACATTCAACTCGAATAGTTTTTTGACAAAGTTTGCGTTTGAACGAGAAATGATGACTTGCGGTCCTTTGTGACCGGGCTTGATTTTTTTGACATAGACTTTTATTTTGTCGCCTACTTTAAACTTGTCTCTTGGAGATTGGTCTTGCGGAGCAAGTTGGGCTTCTAGTTTCGAGACTTCAACATAGACATTTTTTCCGTCAAGACGCCTTACCATGCAAGTGATTAATTCGTCTTCTTTTTGGCTCAACTCATTATATGCAATTTCACCTTCGACTTCTCTGAGTTTTTGCATGATAACTTGCTTTGCGGTTTGAGCGGCAATTCTTCCAAACTCTTTACTCGACACATCTTCAGAAACAACATCGCCGATTTTGTATTTTCTGTTGATTAAACGGGCATCTTCAAGTGAAATTTGAGTGTCTTTGTTTTCAACAACATCAACAACATCCAAAAATGCAGTGATTTTGATTTGGTTTCGCTCAGGCACCAGTTTTATTTTTATTGCTTTTGGAGTTCCTGTATGCCTTTTGTAGGCAATAACCAACGCAGTTTCCAGTGCTTCCATGAAGATTTCCTTCTTGATTCTCTTTTCTCTCTCCAAGGCTTCAAGTGCCGGAAAAAAATCTTTGTTTATCATTATATACTCCTTGTTAACGCATAACGCATAACGATTGTTAATTTTTTTATGTTATTTGGTCAAATTTCACAAGCGGTCTAACCACCGCCACTCTTGTCATCTCGACTGTCACTTCTTCGCCTTTTATTTCCAAGACTACTGCATGCTCTCTCTTTTCTTTCAATATACCTTCAAGATATTTTTTGCCTTTCAGTTGAGCATAGAGTTTCACCTCAACTTCCCTGCCATAGTTTCTCTCAAAGTCTCGTTGTTTTTTGAATGGCCTATCTAAGCCGGGACTTGAAACATTAAGGTAGTATTGCTCATCATAGGATGCTGTCAACTCTTCAATCACAGGGTCAATTGCAAGATGAACTTTTTCGCAATCATCTAGTGATATGCCGCTTGGTTTGTCAATATAGACACTCAAGTGTTTTTCACCTCTTAATTTTTTGAACTCAACCTCACAAAGTTCATAACCGCATCCATCTACTATCGGCTTTATTTTTTCACAAATTAATTCAGTGTTCATTATATAATGCCTCCTATTAACGATTTTAGAAGAGGTGTCAGGCGGACAACAGGCAATTTTTTACATCTTGAAGTATACTCTTGCGTACTCAAGTAATGTTAAAAATTGCTCATAGTTCGCATCATGCCTTTTATAAAATCGCCTTTGCAGTAAAATTACCTAAGCCCTTTCGGCTCAGGTAACTCAATCAAACTCATTCTTAACAACACCATTATATCACACACAAAAAGTTTTAACAAGCATTTTTCACTAAAATAGCAAAAAAGTTTTCGAAACTAACTGGACTATATTTTGGACTATATTACAGTAACACGCTTATCTAATTGAGCCAACTCAATTAAAATGA
>WRAY01000036.1 GCA_009779975.1 Bacillota bacterium
ATCGAAACGAAGTGTCACGGGGACTGACTCACTGACACGAAGTGCCCCGAAGGGGTTGAGGCAATCCCTTGCCTCAATCAGAGTGCCTGTCCCCAAGACACGAAGTGGGTATTTGGATGTCAGCCGGACACTAGGGGCGGTCAATGGCCACCCGCACATTAAAAAAACGCTCATTCGGGCGATTGATGGCGGCCGTCCCTACATTTCCTCGCAAACTTAAATCTCTTCAACGCCTAAAAGTTGTCCGACAGTGACATCGAAAATTTTTGATATTTCGCAAAGAATTTCATAACTTGGTTGACGCCCTCTGTTTTCCCAGCCTCTCACAGCAGCATCAGTTACACCCAATTTTTTAGCCAAATGAAGTTGAGTTATTTCTTTTTCTTCTCTTAATTCTTTCAATGTTTTAGAAAAATTCATAAAAACGCTTATTCGGGTGGTTGAGGGTGACCGTCCCTATATTTAAACTTAAATCTCCTCAACACCTAAAAGTTGTCCGACAGTAACATCGAAAAACTTTGCAAGATTTATTAGCGTTGAAAAATCGGTCTCTTGAATTCCATTTTCCCAAGCACTTACGGTCTGCCTTGTAACATTAAAAATATTAGCAAGGTCACCTTGACTTAAATTTTTATAATCTCTAAATTCTTTAATTTTTTCATCAAATAAAGATTTCATATTATTTAGCACTCATAAATTTAAATATCTTCAACACCCAACAGTTGTCCGACAGTGACATCAAAAAACTTTGCTATTTCACAAAGGATTTCATAACTTGGTTGACATCCTTTGTTTTCCCAATCTCTTATAGATGTTTCAGTCACACCTATTTTTTCTGCTAATTGCTTTTGAGTGAGGTCATTTTCTTTTCGTAACTCCCTTAAAATTTTCTTAAAGTTCATAATAACATTATATAGAAAATCTCCCTGTTTTGTTTGACAGGAAGATGTTTTCCCTGATATACTATGTTTATATGAAAACAAAAGATAACAAAGAATTTGCTTGTGATACTGAATTTTGTCTTTTTAATGAGGACAATATTTGTCAAATTAACCGTGTTGGGGTCATTGATGATGGTAAATGCACAAGTCAAATTTTAATAAAAACCTCAAAAGAAAATATTGAAAAACTAAAACAAGAAATCATAGAAGAGTTATTAAAATTTTAGATAGATGAGTATTCATGTGACGCTATGTCGCTTGAAACCTCAAAAAGAACTTCTTTGCCTTTTGTCATTTTGTATCTAACTTTTCTTGACAAACTCTCTAAGATTGTCCTTGTCATTTGTCCGCTGTCGGGAGCGTGAAGGGGAAGTGGAATTTTGTCGTCAAGAACTTCAACTTCCAGTCGTTTTTTGCCTTGTTTGATGACCAACTTCTTTTCATCAATTTGTTTCACTTTTGCCCCGAGGTAGGTCGCAAAACGATGTTCTTTTCCATTAAAATGAACAACGCTGATTGTTCCCATGAATTTAATGCCTGCATAAGGAATTATTGCAGCGGAGGTGCATATTGAGAGATTGTCTGCATTTGACTCAAAAGAATTGCATTGTGACCAAAAGTATTTTTTTGGAAACGATTTGCCCCTGTCGCCTTCAATATAGCCAACTCCGCCGTCAAAAATATATTCTTTATCGTTTAAAATAATTCTTCCTTTCAAAGAATGCTTCATGCTGACAACACAATGTTTGCATTCCATTTTGGGCCAAAATTTCAAAGGTCCCATTGCATCGTATTTAATCTTTGCAAACTCTCCAAATTCAACTCTGCCCTTTGCCGCAAAATTTTCTTCATCAATATCCAAAAACAAGCCTCTTTCGTCAACACAACTGTTTTCGACTTTTGCTTTGAACGGATTATACTCAAAAATGAAATCCGTTTTTTCATAGAAAACGGAATAAGTTTTGTCATCAGTGATAATTTGAATAAAAGACGAATTATTTTTTTCAAAACAATTCCGCCCAAAAATCACTGCAATGCTGTTGCTTTTTCCAACGCATTTAACATAAAAGCCTTCAAAATATTTCATAATATGGTGGTCGGTGTTTGGTGATTGGCGGTTAGTGAAGGATAAAAAACCAACCGCTAATCATCAATCACTTTTTTAAATCCTTAACCGCCGGGCCGTCTAACAACTTTCCATTAACATCAAATCTCGATCCATGGCAAGGGCATTCATAGACATTTTCAACATTATTAAACTTTAATGCACACCCTATATGAGTGCAGCGGTGCTTTGTGAAAGGGGATTTTAACAGCGAGCCTGCGGCGATGAGGCCGTGCGGCAAAAGGCTGCCAATATTTTTTCTGCAATATTTTCTGTGAGGTGAGAATAGTTCAGCATATTTTTCATGTTTTTCTGAAATCAAATTTGAAACAACTTGTCCGCAAATCATTGCATTCAAAATCCCCCATTCGTTAAAACCTGTGATGACGAAAACATTCGGGTGCTTTTTTGAAATTGAGCCGGCAAAAGGAATGTCGTCATAAGTCACGCTGTCTTCTGCTGACCAAAAGTCACCGAAATCGCTGTCCTTTGCCCCAAACATTTCTTTTGCTTTTTCTTTCAATTTAAAATAATAATCAACACACTTTTTGTGTTTTCCGGTTCTATGGTCGTAGCCTCCAAGCAGCATATAGTCTTTGTAACTTCTCATATACAATCCGCCGTCTTCTGCGCCGTTGAACATTGCTCCTAATGGAGGAGACTTGAATGTCACGACATATGACTTTGCCTGATACATTTTGAAGTAGTAAACATTGTTCATGATGACAGGAAATCTTGTTGCAATAACAATTTTTTTCGCACGAATTTTGTTTCCGTTTTCATCTATCATTAAATTTTTGTCAAAAATAAAATCAACAATACGAGTGTTTTCAAAGATGTCAAAATTCTTAGGAAGGGAAGAGAGAAATTTCAACAGGTTGAACTGGGCTTGATTTTCAATTTTTATTGCAGACCCAAATTGAGTTTTGACAAATTTAACTTCATCAGTGAACTCTCGCATTGCTTGATATTCTTCTCTCAATTTCTCTTCGCTTTTTTCATTTGAGGCATAAAGATATGACGGCATTATTTCAAAATCACAATCAATATTATATTTTTCGATAAATTCACAATACATCTTAAGCGCTTCTTTTTGTGAGAAAAAATATTCGCTGGCACGATTATTTTTTTTCTGCAGCCTCGAATACATCGGACTTTGAACGCATGATAATGTCGCAGTAGATTTTCCGGTTGATTTTGAAGCGAGCGTATCTCCTTCAAAAAGAGTCACCTTGTGACCCTCTTTTGACAAAAAATATGCACATAGGAGTCCCGCAACTCCGCCGCCGACAACCGCAATCTCAGTGTCCAAATCATGACTTAAAGAAGGATACTTTTCAAATCCTCCAAAATTCTCTTCAAAAATACTTTTCATAATATATGATGTTGTCCATATTCTATAATTTAATACAGGGTTTTAAAAAAATTGCAAAAGACGCATGGCGTCTCTTGCAATTTCTATTACTTAATTAACTAATTGTCTGCTTGCCTAAGTCGCTATCCACCAAATTAGCGCAAAGATTGATGCGGCGGTTGAGGCTATTCCCATAATCATTGAGGCTAAGAATTTGTTTCGGTTGTGACTTCTTCCTCTCCATGCTTGAAAGATAGCAGGAACGCTGCAGCCAAAATCTGCAAAGATAAAAATCCAAACCCACAGTGAATTTGTTAAGAATCCCGAGAAGACAACAATAAGTGTCCAAACAGAAAAGGCAACCGCAAAAATTCCATTAACAAACGCTCTTTGGAGTTGCTGTTTTGCCCACTCTTCTCTTGCAGCCGTTCGTTGAGGATTTTCAAACTGCAAATTAGGGTCGTCCTTGCTCCAAATATTTTCATTAGGCGATGATGGGGGAACATTTTGAAAGGGAGAAGGGAAGGGGTTTGCATTCGGAAAATCTTGAGAAACAGTTTTCTCAGTTGAAATATTTTCAAAATTTTGTTCCGCTGTTCCAATGTTTTCAGTTGTGCTGTTTTCTGCAAGCGGAGTTTCAACGATGGTGTCGACTTCCGCTGCAATGCCGGTTCCGCAACTAAGACAGAACTTTTCATTTTCTTCTACAATATTTCCGCATTTTTTGCAATTCATAAATTATCTCCTTAACGCTTTGACTAAGCGTTATAAATAGATGTAATTGTGTTAGTAAAAACTATGCAGTTATAGCGACCGGTGGCTGCATAAATCCACTTTCGTCCGGCTAAATAATCAGCGGCTTCTTCTAAAGTTTTTACAGGGAGGTCAGCATAATAAATATCGTCGCCATCACTGACATAAAATTCGATTTTCATATTTTTTTTACTCCTTTGCGTAAATTACGCTTTTGTCACAAGTAGTTTGTGAAAAAATATCAATTCATTATTCGTTTCATTGTGTTATTTTACTGCTGTGAAAAACGACCGGCAAGAGTATCAAAGATACTTACTTCTTATTCTTAATTGTTGCTGAGCATTTGATTAGTCCCAGTTTTGCAGCAAGTCCTCCCTCATTCCTATCAACTTTTTTGAATGCTGCTCGGACGAAGAATAACACAAATATGCCCATTATGACAAACATTGCACCTAAAACCCCAAAAAGAATCGTTATGCCGCCATTCCTGAAATAGTCGACCCAACGGTAATAATTGACCCAATGATATTCCCCATAACTGTAATAATAGTCCCCATAACCGGTGCGATAATAATTCCCGCCGGAAAATAGGATAAACGCCGCAATTTGATTGCCCACTAATCCTGCAACTGCCCACGCACTAAGCGTCAGTCCATGCACGGTGGCTAGTTGTTTTATGCCGTAATGTTGTTTTAAAATTCCGGGAAGGCATGCAAATCCACAGCCGAAAAAGAAGTTTATCACCCATATTGTGATGAGAATTACAGCGAGATGGCGTGCGAAAATTACTGCGAGAATACAAACGAAAATCTGTCCAACAACCATGACATAGTAGGGCATATGTTTTCGTCGAAGTTTATCCTGCCAAGATGACATTGCCATTCGTCCGGCAAGATTGAAAAACACTGATATGTTGACGAAGACTATCATGAGTGTATCGAAAAGTGACGGACCTAGCGCATACTCTGTTATTCCTAATGCCTCATACATTTGCCGCTCATGAGAAATTACTGCCAGCCCTACGGCGACATTTATGAGCAAAATCAGCCACAAAAATATAAATTTTGGTTGGAATAATATTTTGATGACAGGAACGGCTTCTCTCGATAAATCCTCTTTGGTCATTTTGTCGTCGGGACGATAAATTAAGAGTGTTGCAGTGAGAAGACAAACAGTGAAAGATGCTGTTAAAATGAAAAAAGATTGGTAGACAGTAAAAAATCTAAGCAGTAACATGATTAACGGATTGAGTATCACGCCTGTCAAAGCAAACCCCGTGATTGCAAGACCTGCTGCAAAGCCTTGTTTTTTGTCCATCCACAGCATAAGAGTTTTTATCGGAGTCAAATAGCCCATGCCTACTGCCATGCCTTGTATCACTCCAAAACCGACAATCGCACCGACAGCACCAAGCGAACCGCCGAATAAAATAGACAACGAGGTAATTACCCAGCCGGTAACGAAAAGAATAAGTGTTATATAACTGGCTTTCTTTACGCTTTTTTCAACTATTTTGCCGCCAAACGCAGCCGTCATTCCGCAAAAAAACATCGCCAAAGAAAAACTCCATGTGTAAACACTTTGACTCCAGCCGGTATGCACCAGTATCGGGTCACGAAAAAGCGTCCAGCAGTAAACGGCGCCGACGGCAAAGTTCATCAAAAACATAGGTAAAATACCATTGAGATATTTGTTTTTCTTCATTTTAATAATCCTATTGCAATTAATTAGCGATTTTTTAAGTAGTAGATGATAAGACACTACGGCATTGAAGTATGCCGTAGTGTCTTTATAGTAATCAACTTTTACTTATCATGTTAATACTCATTAGTATACGCAAAATAATATGCATTGAATGACATTCTCTTGCGAGAAATATAATTATACCATACCCAAAAACATTAGTCAACAGTTTGTAAAGAGTTTTTAACAATTAAAATAAAAAAGGAAACACAATTTTTTCAGTGCATATATTTATAATACACTTTATGACCATTCGTAAGTGTGAGTAGTTGTTGCCGGATTGGTATTTATATAATATTTTATAAAGTGCGGGCGGTCAATGCCCGCCCCTACAATTTAATCCCACTCCCAAATATCGCACGACAAAAGCCTCGTAGGGGACAGTCGCCATCGGTTGCTCGAAAATGGGTAACTGACCGCCCATGCAATTTATTCCCATTCTCTAATATAGCACGACAAAATAAACTGTAGGGGCGGGCATTGACCGCCCGCACAATGTGATTCGTTGTTCACGAACCACTATCAAATAACGAACCAATGAAATAATGTGCGGGCGGTCGATGTCCGCCCCTACAGTTTATTTTAATCTTCCTTGCCCAAAAGATAGTCTGTTGAAACATCCAAGAGTGTTGCAATTTTGACCAGCATTTCATAATCAGGCTGTCTGTTGTTTAGACCTAGAGCCTCATAATTTTGATAGGTTCTTAAAGTAATATCAAGCAACTCAGCCATCTTTTTTTGAGTGTACCCACAATACTCTCTTTCTTCTTTTAGTCTAATAGAAAATATTTTCATAAAAATTCTCTTAAATATAGTTGCATTATTAAAATATCATTCATAATCCTTAAAACCTAAAAGGTAATCTGAGGTGACATCAAAAAAGTCACAAAGTTTTTTGATAGTTTGAATGTCAGGTTGTGTTATTCCATTCTCATATTGACTTATTGTTTGTTGTCTTATTCCTATTGCTTTAGCAAGTTGCTCTTGAGACACACCCCTTTCTTCTCTTAATTCTTTTAGTCTTTCCATAAAAATATCATACAGTAAAACACTGTAAAACACTTTACATACAGTGTTTTACTGTGATATAATGTTTAATATGAACTTTGATTTTAATATAGGAAACACAAAAAGACCGTCTGTGAGAATAACTCAAAGATGCTTTTCATTTAACAAAAACGCAATTGAACTTTTGGGGTATCCAAAATATATTGCAATCGGACTTGACATAGAAAACAAAAAAATAGCGTTTAAACCATTGAAGAAAAAAACGCTGTTTGAACCTTGTTATCCGTTTGCACATAACAATATAACATCTTTCGTTTCTGTTTCCGCAAGTGCTGTCAGAAAACTGGTAATTGAATTGATGAGCGAAAAACCTCAAAGAAACGGTGTTTCTTTTGCACTGGAACTGGACGAAGAGTCAAACTATGGGGTGATTGATTTAAAAATAAAAAAATGATATAATTTTTCTCATATCATTTTTTGATTACTTTGTGACAAGTTTGGTGAAGATGTGGTGAACGAGTGCTAATATTCGTTCGCTTTGGATAAAGTTTGCAGTTTTCATCTAGTTTCTTTTGAGTAGAAATCTGAACTTGTAAATTGTCTAAGAAGATGCTTTGTTATACTAAGCGTCACAAGGAATATCAACCTCGCACCACCCAATGAAACCTGGAATTAGAAACGAAATGACCTCTCCTTAGTCTATAATCAGTAACTACTACTTCAACATCCGAACCATCTAACCTCATTCGCATGACAATCGCCTCTTCGTCACTAAAATATATGTGTTGCCCCCATATTCCAATAATTGAAGCACCATAAAGCAATCGCTGACGAATCATACCGTTTAAACTAACCCTATATATTGAAGAACACATCCAAATAGCACTTGTTGGCATAATTAGCGGATGGAAATCTGTTCTTATGTCATAGCAGCCATCACCCAAGCACTCTTTTTCATGCGTGAAATATAAATAACCATTTCTTAATCTTGGCTGCCAAACAAAGTGGTCAACTATAACTTCTACTCCATTTTTACCTAGTCTATTTAGCGAATGACTTGCACAAAAATACAAATATCCATCATGTAAAAAATATGGACGGACTCTTCTGTTTGATGTTACAACACGCTGACGATTTTCCCCGTTTAAGTCGGAACTATATATGAACGACTCAAATTCACCATTCCACTTTTCGCCCCAAGTGAATAAATATGCTCCGGAAATAATTGCACCCGATGTTCCTTGTGCAATCCCTAACGAGTTTTGTGGTGTAAGCATTGTTTCATTAGAGCCATCAAGATTCATCATAAACAAGTTACCGCCGGCAAAAAAGTAAATCTTTTCGCCGTTTCCAAGAAAACTATTGGTATTATTCACAGTATTAAGCCTTGATCTCTCAGTTCCGTCTATTCGGGACCTGTAAATACTGCTTCCTGTCGATGAACCTCCAACTCCAAAATGTGTCCATTGTGAAACTGAAAAATATATCCAACCATCATGATAAGCCCAAATATGCATATAATTTGCTAATTGCTCTGCAGCCCCGTCAAAAACTCGACTTCTTTGACTGCCGTCTGGTCTCATGCGGTAGATATCCCATTCATTACTAAAAAACACCCAACCGCCATGATATCCCTTAAAGCCGCCGTCAATTTCAACTATCACGGAACCTGCTTGCATATCATAGTTCTGAGTTTGCTGTGTTGACCAATTATCCGAAGTATCTGTTGACCAATTAACAGAAATATAATTCATCCATGGTTCTGACGGTTGATTATTAAAATCGCAAGCAGTAATTGCTATGCCCGCTGCTAATGCCATAGCAATCGCTGCTATTATTGATAAAAGTTTTTTCTTCATAGAAAAAGCACCTCTTATTTATAAAACAATCTAGAGTGCCATTTTGTTGCATAATCTTAGAAAAATTTTGCGTTTAATAGTATATTGATTGTTCCTAATCTTTCAATACCCGCTTTTTTATTTTTGTTTGGACATTAGTCCTTCTAATAAACTAACAAAAAAACATGCCAAATTGCCGAGTGTCACTATCTGCTAGGAATTATTTTTTATTAGATTTTGCAGTTTTTAGCGTCGCCGTTAAAATGTTTTTGATATCTAAACAATCTTTCAAAAGACTTTCAAATTCTTGTTCATCTAAAAAATCTGATAATCTTAATAATCTAATCCAATATTCCGTTTCAGCAGTCTCTTTTTGAGCAATTTGCATTTTGTTGATAAAATCAGCGGTACTGCCGTAGTTTGCCTCATTAATGTTTGCCCCGATACTCGTTCCACTACGAATGATTTGCCTTGAAATTACACTTTCTTTGTATGTTTTGATTAAGTGTTTATGTAATTTCACAATTCTTGCAGCGAAAGATAAAGACTTGTCTAATAAAATATTTTCTTTATTCATTTTATTTTCCTTCAAATGAAGAATGAAAAATGATGTATGATAAATGATAAATACAAAAAATGTCTCTTCTACAATTTTCTAACAGATATTTATCATTTATCATTTTTCATTGCCCGTCAGGGCATTTTTTGGTGGAGATGTCGGGCTCTGCCTCCCGAGTCCAGCATGAATTTTCTCATAAGGGTCTATATGCTTAGTTTTTTTGTTGTTTCGAGACATGGACTAAAAAAACAAATTCCATGCGACTAGGTTTTTTTTAGATATTTCACTTAATGAGAAAAACCAAACTCATTAAGTCAAACCGCCTTTGTTGACACTGATAACACCCTAAGCGGGAAGGTGGTCAGCGACGGCTAAAAATTAAGCCGCGAACGCATATGCTGAAGGAGCAGCATAAGCAGTTTTTTGAGAATTGTTATTTATTTTGTTTGCCCTTTTAAGGAAGACTGGCAACTTCCGCATACAACCTCATGATATCCCACACTGTCGAAACTAAATACATCCCCATGGAATTAATGCACAACGAACAATTCACATCGCACAATGATTGTCTAGTTATTATATTATAAAAAACCGGCATTGTCAATAGTTTTTTGAAAATTTTTTAAAAATAAATTAGGTTATTATTTAATTTAAGTTGCAGAGCCATTAAAAAATACATCAATAAATTCTGTAGGGGGGGGGACGGTCATCGACGCCTGCGCATTAATTTGAAAACAAAGTGTGAATAAGTTTTTACAAAAAAAGAAACAGAAATTTTAAAAAAATGTATTGACTTTTTTGATGTTTTTGTGCTATAATACACATGTAAAGAAGAGGAAAGTTGCGGATTTTTCTCGGTGCAGCAAGGTTTTTGAACGATTTTTTGATTTTTTGATGTTTGAAAAAACAAACTAACAAGTTATTAATCAACTCAAAAACAATTAAAAAAAAGTTAAAAATTTCTGAATTTTATGATGTTACTCAAAAAACTGCAATAAAGTTATCCCATTAATTGGGGTAATCGCTTTTTTTAGTTCTTTGTCGAACCGAAAAGATTTTTAATTTGGAGGTAAGATGAGTAGTTGGTTAAGGATAAAATTTTTTTATTTTCAATCATCAACCGCCCAAAAGGAGAAATGTTTAACATGAAGAAAAGAAACAAAATTTTAAGAGGAGGGCTGTCCGTTGCAATTTTTAGCATTGTGGTGTTAGTTGCTCTTGCACTTTCACTTGCGTATGGAGGGAATGCTGCCGCTCGTGCTGAATCTAATATAACTGCACCTCAAAATATTGCAGTGTCTCTTTCTCCCGATGCAGTGACTATCAGTTGGACGCCCGTTACTATTACTGTTCAAGACGCTCAAGTCACATATCGTGTCTACAGAAACGGAACTTTAATAAGCGGAGACTTGACAACAACATCGTTTTCGTTTAACAGAGGTCAGTTGCAAATCAACATGCCATACATAATCACAGTGAGTGCAGTTGCAAGAACTGCAGATGTTGAAACAGGAAGGGCAATTTCCTCTCCGATGACAATCAGAGTCGGAGTGTCACCCTCTTCGCCAGCAGGACTGACGCCCGGTGGAGTTGCGGGGATTGTTATTGGTGCGATAGTAGTTCTTGTTCTTGTTGCTTTAGCGGTTTTATTCTATTTGAAAAAGAAAAAGGAAAAAGAAACAAAACCTTTTGAAAAAAATCAAAAACCGGTAGTAATCAACATAAAAACAAATTGCCTAAGAGAGGCAAAAGAGGAATTGTATCAATGCAGTGAACTCTATGATATTGCCCTCGCTCAAGTTGAACAAGCAAATTGCGACAGCAAAAACGAAATATTTAAAAACCAAGCAATGAACACAATTTTAAAACTCTTGACACAAGTCGAAAAAGCAAGAGTTTGTGTTGATAAATACAAAGAGGAGGTTTGCGGAAAATGAGTGACCAAAAGAAAAAAGTAAACCCAAAAGCGGAAAAAGAAGCGACAACTTTAGAAAAAGCAAAATTGTCAGTGACCAAACCACCAACGCAAAAAAAAGAAACAACAGTTAAAAAAGAAACTACTGCCAAGAATAGCGACCCTCAAAAACAACTAAAAGTTGAAATCAAACGACTAAAGGCAGAAAGAGACGAAGTGAATGAGCAAATCAAAGCGGAACTTGGTGAGACTTTGGGCAAAAAAGGACAACTTAGAGACCTTAGAGTAAAAGAATTAGAAGCACTTCGTGAAGCAATCAACACAAAAACTCGCCGTGAAATTATGGAGTTGGAAAAAAAGGCAGGTCTTGAAGTTGACGAAGACAAACTCCACAAACTCAAAATCAAAGAAATTGAGAATGAAAGAAAAGCGGCAAACGCAAAAGCAAAAAGGGAACTGGTCGGCATGGGCGTTGACTATGCAGTCAAAAAACCTCCTGTTAAAAAATCGGCAGGAGACGCCGCCATCGGAGTCCCGTCTCCACAGCCCTCCCAACTATCGCCCGAACAAACGCCGATTCAACCACAGCATATTGTCATCAACATGGTTGCGCCAACCCCTCAAACAGAAGTTGCCGCAACTCAAACAATAGACACAAGCAACCTTTTGACAAAAGATGACCTTGACAAAATCGTCCAAAAAGAACAAGTTCCTTTGCCGGACAATCTTGTCACAAAAGAGGTTTTGGAAAAATACTTTGCTGAATCAAAATATGTCAACTCTGATGACACTCTGACAAAAATGCTCGAAAAAATCAAACGGGAAATCTATCTGATTTCAAAAGATTTAGACGAAGCGGAAGCGAGGGCGGGTAAGTAAGTAAAAGGTAAATAAAGCAGGGTTCCCTGCAAATCAATCTTTATAAAAGGAAAACCTTAAAAAAAGTTGCAATTAAATTTTCAAAAGGAAGTTCTTTTTGCAAAATGATTGTGACAAGAGCGCCATGGCGCAATGGAGAAGAAAATGATGAAAAAGAAACTAATAGGAATTTTGTTGGTGCTGATGATGTTAAGCATAGCGATTATTGCTGCGTGCGCACCAACGAGTTATGTTGTGACTATTATTGCCGCTGAAAACGGGGCAGCACTCGGAGTGTTTCACAATAGTCAGCGATTAGACCTTGGAGAGCATGACATTCCGGTCGGAGACACAGTCAGTGTCGAAGTTCAAGTTCAAATTGGATTTTTGGCAACCCTTCATGTCGGCGAGGACAGGATGGAGAATATCTCGAATGCGGACGGAATAAGAAGAAAATCTTTTGATGTCTATGAAGCGGTGACTATTCGTGTCGTTGTCACAATTGACACTGCTCATCAAGCGCTTGTTGCCGCAAGAGTTGCAGCAATCGGAAGGCTGGATGCAGAATTTGCAATAAGATTTCCAAATTATGCTCTTTACTATGCTGACGATTGGACAGCACTTTTGGCAATTCTAACTCGTGAAAGAAATGTTATCAATGCAATGACTGCAACTGCAGCAATCAATGCTTTGACTTTTGCTCAAGACAATCAAACATTTTGGAATGATTTTGATGAAATTTACACAATACTTGACCACGCAGAATCCGGCACACAAGAACTAGCAGCCGCAAGGGCAAATGCAGTCACAAGATTGAACAATCATTTCAATGCAAATTTTGACGAAGATGACTATCTCTATGATGATTGGAACATCCTTTTGGGCTTGCTTCAAGATGAAGTTAATGCAATTAACGCAATGAATTTGGCAACAGCAAACGCATTCGCTGCAACTGATGTTGATTGGACTCTTTTTAACGCAGTTTTGACTGAGGCAGAACAAATTAGACAAACAAACACATCAAACGCCCAAACAGCAATAAACAATCTCAATTCTGTAATTGGCGGAACAAATGCCTTGGCAATAACTAATGCGCTCGGAGCATTAACAACTGCCCTTAATGCAATCGGCGGAGTAAATACAAACGCTCTTATTTGGGCACCTCATGTTAATGAGGATGCACTAAGACATGCTGCAAACACAAGAATAACCGCTCTTAACAATACTGAGACTGCTCAAACCGCAATTTCTGAACTGCAAACTGCAATCGCCGGCTCAAACGCTTTGGCAATAACAAACGCACTCGGTGCATTTAATGCAGCATTTTCGGCAGAAGGGGTAATTGTTGCAAGCCTTAATTTTACTCCTCATGCAAATGCTGATGCGCTAAGGGATGCGGCAAATCAAAGAGTTAATACTTTGGATCAAAATCATACTAATGCCGTTAATGCAATTAACACACTCCTTCAAGCAATCGAAGGAAGCGTTATTGCCGACATAATAACGGCAAGAGATGCATTAACCGAGGCGATTGTAACTTTGGAAGGTGTTCGCCAAAATGAACTGAATTTCGGAGACGGCAACGACAACAGAGGCGACTTGATAGAGGCGGCAAATGCAAGACTGCTTGTTCTTGACGGCGTTCACATGACAGCACAAAATGCAATTCAAGCGGTTCTTAACGCAATAGCAGGAACTGATGCTGTTGCTATTAGCACTGCGCTTAATGCAATGACAGACGGCATACTCAATGCTGTCGGAGTTCGCTACAATGACTTGAATTTCGGTGACGGAAACAACAACAGAAGCGATTTGAGGACACAAGCAAATAACAGAATAACTGCTCTTAACAACACTGCATCTGCTCAAAACGCAATTGATGACCTTTTAACTGCAATTGGTTTGCGTAATGCCGCCAACATAACTTCAGCACTAAATGCATTAAATAACGCACTGCTTCCTCAAAATAATGTTATTGAAAATATGTTAGTTTGGGGAACAGACCCATATAACTCAAGAGCGGCGCTTGAAACGGCGGCAAACAACAGAGTAACTGCTCTTAACAACACTGCGTTTGCTCAAACAAGAATTGGTGAACTGCTTTCAGCAATCGCCGGAAACGATCCGGCTGCAATCTATGACGCACTAAATGCTTTTAACACAGCGTTTAATGCAGAAAGAGTTGTTGAAGGATACCTGGAGTTTGACTCTCACAATAATGTCACCGAATTGAGAAATGCGGCAAACGCAAGAAGAACTGCTCTTATTAACACCGCAACTGCTCAAAATGCGATTCAAGCAGTTCTTGAGGCAGTGGCAGGAACAAGTATTCCGGCAATTCAAAGTGCGCTCGCAGATATGACTGATGCGGTCTTGACAGCAGAAGGAGTGATAACTCCGCTTAATTTCGGAACTCATGCAAATGCGGCGGCATTAAGACTTTATGCACAAGCAAGGATTGAGCATCTTGAAAGTTTAACGCCCGAGGCGATAGCACAAGAAGCGATTAATGCTCTTATTGTTGCA
This sequence comes from Bacillota bacterium, assembly GCA_009779975.1. GTDB lineage: Bacteria > Bacillota > Clostridia > Christensenellales > Pumilibacteraceae > WRAY01. Next base: position 14,601 of record WRAY01000036.1, read on the forward strand.
ATTGGCGGAAACAGCGTTTCAGCGATTAACACTGCATTAACAAATCTTACAACATATCTCGTTGGAGTTGACCCGAACCACACTTTTAATTGGGGAACAGGCAACGCAGATGAGCAAGCACTAAGAGATGCGGCACAAGCAAGAATAACTGCACTAACAAACACTCAAACCGCCCAAACCAGAATTGGCGAACTTATTTCAGCGATTGCAGGAACTAATGTTGTTGCGATTGA
>WRAY01000037.1 GCA_009779975.1 Bacillota bacterium
CCGCCGTTTCCAATGAACGATATGGTTTGAAGTGATGCAGTCCATCTTGCATATAAGACTGTATCAGCCATAGGCATTGTGAATGTTTCGCCGTCGGCATAGGTGTTGCCTGTCAAAGGATTAAACCACTCAACAAATTCATGTCCCGCTCTTGTGAAGGTATTTTGAGGAAGCACAATACGCATTCCGCCGCCGATTTGTATTGACGGCATTGCACCAACACCGCCGCCGCCATTAAATTGCAATGTTCTAATTGCAGTCGTCCATTGTGCATAGAGCCTTGCTCTTTGTCCGGGAACATGAGTGAACAATCCTTGATTAGGATGAAGGACGGCTCCCTGAGGATGGTTTGACCATCCGGCAAAAATATACCCTGAGCGAGCAAAAGCATTTTGATTTAAGGCAACAGTTCTTCCGCTTACTACTCGCTGATTTGGCATATGACCTGTTCCGCCATTCGGCATAAACTCAATGTCATGGAGTTGACCCCCGACGCCGCGAAGCCTTGGAGTGTGTTCTCCGTCAACCATATACCAAACATTATTAAAATCAAATCCTTGGAAAGTTGACTGCTGATACATTTGAGCGTTTGAGCGGGCGCTTGCATTTTCACGAGGCGTCGGTCCATAGACACCCCATTGAACATGTTGACCAACTAAATCTCTGTTGTAGAATAGTCCTGCACCAAAAGCACTGTGACCATGGTCATCAACACGACCGACTAAGCCGCCGACTGCGACTTCAGTGTGTCTTATGTCACGGCGGACATCGATTTGAGAGTGGTTATAAGCATGGCTTATCGCACTTGAACGAAGCCACCCTGTTATACCGCCTCCGCGAAGTCTTCTTTGTGAACCTACTCCCCAAGTATCATTAGTTAAAACTGTGACTATCCCTGTGTTATAGACATTTTCAATTCTTGAGCCTGCTCTAATCGCACCGACAATTCCTCCGACCATTTCTCCGTTGATTGGTCCGCCATTCCACGAATTACGAATATGTGAATGATGGTCCGCAACTCCTGCAATACCGCCCGGGTCAAATAGCATTTGGTTTCCAACTTCAACTGTGTTCCATGAATGTGAAACAGTTGAACGGAACATATATCCAACGATACCTCCGACAAAGTCACGCCCGATAACATGACCTCTGCCGCCTTGAGGCTGCCACTGCTCATTCCAACCGCCGCCATGGGCGACTCCTAAGTTTCGTATTGTCGCATAATATGCCGCACCAAACAATCCTAAGAAATTTTCATTAGGTCTGTTTATTGCCATATTTCTGACAGAAAATCCGTTTCCGTCAAAATGTCCTTGAAATGAGGTATGTCTGATTTGATGAATTTGATGGTTTGCGGCAAAACCGTTCCATGGAGTTTGATTGAATTGCAAAACACCAAAAACCATGTTATTATCCGGTTGATTCGGCACCAAATTTGTCGGAATAGTTCCTATCGGCTGCCAGTTTGGAACAGACATTAAGTCTATGTCATTTTCCATTCTGAAAACCCTGCCTCTTGCAGCATCTCCAACCCCATAGTATCTAACTGAGTGCAACTCGCCTACCGTGCTGATTAGGAATGGGTCATCAACTGTTCCGCTTCCTCTCATCGGAACTCTGGCGATTGTTTGTGCTTCAACGCTTAATGTTTCACCTCTGTTGAAGCCAAAGTGAACACCGACAAACAGCGTGCTAGCAATTAATATTATTGCTAACAAAAATATGCTTGATTTTTTTAAGACTCTATTCTTTATCATTTTTCTTTCCTCCTTATCTGCATCCTAGTATTTAGAAATGCATGTGTATAAATTATATCATAAATCTAAAAAAAAATAAAGTGTTTTTCTCCATTTTTATATATTAATTTTAAATTAATTTTCTTTAAACAAAAAAGTGCTTTTTTGTTAACAACATTCTTAGTCTTTTTTAATTTTACATTCAAAGCATGGATCGCTTGCATCGATTGAACCGTGAACAATATAGGCAGCCTCTCGGCAGCCTCCGTCACATTTGGTATGGAGGTGCTCACAGTCAATACACATTTTTGGAATGTAATGAGATTTTAGGTATTTCATCCAATAATCTTGTTTTAAAATATCGTCTAGTTTTGAATAATGGCAAACTCTCACCGGGCTGTGGTTGCAAACTTTGACAAAACCTGACGGGTCGATGACCGCCATGTGTTTGGCACCTGAGCAAAGTGAACCTACTGCAAGATGTTTGAAAGAATCAGGATTTTCAATTATGCAATAGGGTAATTCTGTTCCGATATGACCTTTTGCCCCTGCTTTTCTTAAAACCTCTTCTGCGATAAAAAGCATTTGGTTTATTTCTTCAATATTTAATAAAAACTCTTGATATTTCAATCCTCTTCCGCCGGGCAAAAACCTGTTTAAAAGAATATATTCCGCTCCGTTTAATAAAGGCATAGCAATGTTTTCATAGAGTTCAAACAAATTCTTTTTAGTGACTGTTATGTTTGCAACTGATTTGATGTTTAATTCTTTGCAAATATTAAAAAGATTTAGGACATGCTCGAGTCCGTTATGACCTGTTAAATCAAAAAATGTTTTTATTCCGGGAATACTTATGTTAATCGAAACATCATATTTTGAAAGTTTTTCTAAAAAACCTCTGCCGACATTTTTGCCGTTTGTTATTAGCCCTATGTCAAGATTTCTTTTTTTTGCGTGAGTTATAAGTTCAAATAAATCTTCTCTTAGTGTCGGCTCGCCTCCTGTGAAAGTGATATGACGAACTCCAAGAAAAACACATTTATCGATTATTTCTTTCCATTCTTCGGTTGAAATTTCTTTGCTTTTTAAATCCTTGTCATTCTCCCATGGGCATGAGCAAAAGATACAACTGTGATTACACGAGTATGTCAACTCCGCCACCAAAGTCAAAGGTAATTTTTTCTCCGTTTTCTTCACTATCTGCTCCCTCCCATGAATATCTTCTTTTGCCTTTTAAGAGTTGCACCGTGGTTGAAATTTTTAACTCCTCCGGCAATTCTTTTATTTTTTTGTTGGTGTCTATTTGAAGTTGTTTAATTTCTTTGAACTTTAAATGTGCATCTTTTTCATATTTCAAAACAGGGTCAAGAAGTCCAAAAGCAATGATTGAAGGCAATTTTTCTATTGCTTCATTCAGTTTTTTCTTGCTGTAGTCAGTCATATATTTTTTCACTTTTTCACTTTCTTCTTCAATTAGTTCAATTATGTGTTTTGTTTTTTTCTCAATATCCTTTTTGTCATATACTAGTTTTTTGGCATGCTCTTCAATATTTTTTATTTGATAGGAGTTTCCTAATTCTTTTGTTAAAAATCTTGCAAAACGAGATATGGGATGAGAGACACTGGGAATTAGTTCTTTTTTAACATATGATTCAATTTCATTTCGTGAAAATGATTTTCCTTCTTCCTTAGTTAGAAAATCTTTTGCCGCTCCCACCATTAGTCGTTGGTCAAAATCATATAATTCTTCATAGCCTAAATCTCTGACAATATCACAAAGCACTTTTTCCGCACTCTTTTCACTTAAAAACGGCATTTCAAAATATAACTCTTTCATAAAACGCATATATTCAAATATCGAAAAGTTATCTTTTTTTCTACTGTCCAAAAAATCATGAGCAAGGTCTATGCAATTTTTTAATCTTGGAAATCTTCCGTATAGAGTAAAAATCATCTCGATTTTCTTTTTTACTTCTTCTTTGCCGTAGTTAATATTGAAGTTAAAAACTTTGTTTAGACTTTTGTCAATTTGAGTTTTAGAAAGTCCAACAGGAAAATAACCATGGATTTGCTGCATTCCCCTATATGAAACAGTTTCGTCGCAAAATTCAACAACTCCAAGATTTTTAAAAAAATCATCTTTGATTTCGTCAATATTCTTTTTTAACAGCCATTTTTCATTAAATGCATTTGCGTATTTTGCAAAGTCTAAGAATAAAATCCCAAGTTGATAGTCATCGTTTGAAGAAGTATTTGTTCCATAAGAACGCTCCACTTCATAAGAGTTTTTCAAATCTTCTTGTGATAGGTTCTTGTAGGAATTATAAAAGTTTGATGGTTTATAGATTTTGTAGGATAGGTTTGGATAGGTTTTGTTAAATTCTTTTTCGTCTTTTGCTTTTAGGTGAATTTCGATTGATTTTGAGTTATTTTCTTTTGTGCATTTAAAGCAAAACTCTTTTAATTCGGCATCAAGTCCGGCATCTTTGAATTGTTTTGCCAAATCTTCTAATTCAGGAATTTCATCTCTTCTAAACTCGCTTGTTAATATTTTCATTGTCTCACCACACTCACTGCATTTTCTTTTTGTAATGAAATATTTAGGCGTTGCCATCATGTAGCACATTGCAGACGGTGTCGGAGCAGTCAGATAATAACTTCCGTCTTTCAATTTTGTGTTTCTTAAATTTTCAAGTTGTTTGTCAATGTCTTTTTTTGTTAAAGTTTTTATTTCGTTATTTGAAAAAAATTCTTGGTTAAACCATCCGCCATATCTGTAATTTTTTTCATATTCCTCATGACGGCCGGTGATCAAGTTCCCGATTTGCACACCTTTTGAATATTCATAGTCAAAATATAGCGTGACAAAATCGCCCTTAGTTGCTGTTAAAGCATTTTTTTCGCCTTGTTTAATATCTCTGACTTCAATATGGACACTTCCGCCGCTATAGGTTTCGTCTCTTCTTCCAAAAATTTGAACTGAAAAATCAGCGGCTCTAAAGCCTTTTAAAACCGATATTTTTGCCCTTCCCTTTTCAACTTTACCTTTCACGACAGTATGCTTAATTTCTTCTTGTTTTGTTTTATCAACAGTTACTATATTTCCTTTTTCGTCCGTTAAACATACTTCATTAACACGCATTAAAAATTTGGCATATTCAACCTTTTCAAGCAGTAGTGCTTTTTTTTCGTCAGGTGATAATTCTCTTGTGTTAATTTCTTCCTCAACCCCTTCTTTTTTTCTCTTTTCCTTTGCTTCGTTTATTTTTCTTGTGTTTTCATCGACTGCTCGTTGATATCTCTCCAGTGCAATTTTAACCTCTTCCCTTTCGTCTTCAAGTGCTAACTCCCGTAGAGTTTTGTTTTTCGGAAGTTCATTTTCAAACTCTTTTCTTATTTTTTCAATTTCAATATCAATCAATTTTATTTCTGTTGCAAGAGTGTTTTCGGCAATTCTATTATAACTAAACTCTCCAAAAGAGAAACTATTCAATTTCTCAATGGTTTCTTTTAACTTTCCGTTTTTTATTTTTTTCTCCAACTCACCATAACATGTGGAAAATCTGATGCTGTCTTTTAAAACTTTTTCAATTTTTTCCCTTTCGCTTGTTTTTAACGACAAAATATTGGGTGACTCTTTTATTTTTTCATCAACCAGTTTTTCTATTTTTTCTTTTATTTCAAATTCAATAGGACTTAAATCTTCTTGTTTCTTTTCCTCAAGTTCTTTCCTTTTTTCCCCCTCAAATCTTTCGGGAAATATAAGTTTTTCCAAAGCGTTAAAACTATCTAAAAAATCGTCATTACTTCTTGACATTGCTCTTTTCCTCCAGTTTAACTAAGTGTTGATATATTTCGCTCTTTGAAATACCTTTTGCTTTTGCAACTTCTTTCATCGCTGCTTTTTTGTCTAAACCTTGTTGAAGATAGTTTTCGTAGAGTTCCGGAATTGATTTGGTTTCATTTTCATTCTCGGTTTTGCCCTCAACAACTAAAACAAATTCGCCTTTTTTTGTGAAATTAATTTCCTCGCCGAGTTTTCCTCTAATAACTTCTTCAAATTTTTTGGTAAGTTCTCTGACTAATGAAAATTTTCTTGACCCAAGTTGTTCAAACAAAAAAGAAAGTGTCTTTTCAACATCATGGACAGCGACATAGAAAACCAGAGTTGATTTTAAATTTCTAATTTCCTCAATCAATTCTTTTTTATCTTTTTGTTTTTCGGGCAAGAATCCTGCGAAGTAGAATTTTTGGGTGGATAGACCTGATAAAACTAAGGCACTGACTAAAGCACACGCACCGCTGATATGGGTGAACGGCAATTCGTTTTTGATAAGTTCTTTTATCAAAATATTTCCGGGGTCAGAGATTAGCGGTGTTCCGGCATCGCTGATAAGAGCAATAGTTTTTCCTTCTTTCAACTTTTCAACTATCTCTATTGCCCTTTCTCTTTCATTAAATTTTTGATATGACACTAATTTTGCTTTTATTTGATAATGATTTAAAAGCACTAAACTATGACGAGTGTCCTCTGAGTAGACAAAATCAGCAGATGAGAGTACTTCAACTGCTCTTTTTGTTAACTCTGATAAGTTGCCTATTGGGGTTGAAACTAGATATAACATAAAGTGTGAAATGCAAAATGCGGAGTTGTTGTTAAAAGCAATTTAATCTATCTTTAACTCCAAACTCCGCACTAAAAATTAGTTTGGTATGAACTCAATAAAACCTCTTCCTTTTTTGACTATTCCGCCGGGCAAATCCAACTGTTTGCCTGAACCTTTGTTTTTTAAATCTTGTATTAAGAGGATGTGTTTTCGGGTGGTGTTTAGTCTCATTTTTGATAAAAGCAAACATTGTCTTATGTAGCGAGGACCAAGAGTATCATTTTCAAGGGCTTTTAAATCAAGTCTGACATTTTCGTTTTCTTGGTTAATAAAAGATTTGTCAAGTTGCTCTTCCATATAACTACTGATATCGTTTGCCTCTTGAGCAAGGTTGGCAAGAGCCACTGAAGCGTTTGGAAAGCGAAAAGATATCCTTGTCAAAATTTCGTGACGAAGAAAATTTCGAGTGAAATAGATGTCGGCATTACTTGAATCATCGACATGTTTTAATTTGTTTTGTTTGATGTATTCGTTGATTTCGGCTTTTGAGGTGGTGAGAAGCGGACGAAGCATTCCGTCATCTCTTAGCGGCTTCGTTCCTTTCAAGCCGTCAAGTCCGCAGCCGCGAAAAATATTAAGCAGGATACTTTCAGCGTTGTCCTCCCTGTGGTGGGCGGTCATGACAAATTTTAGTTTTCCGTCTTTGATTAGTTTTGAAAAAAAGGTATATCTTGCATCTCGGGCAACTTGTTCAATACTTTTTCCGGTTTGTTTTGAAGCATCCGGAACATTATATTCAATACCCAAATATCGAACACCCAACTCATCAGATAACTTTTTGACAAACTCAGTGTCTCTGTCGCTCTCTGCTCCGCGAATTTTGTGGTTGACATTGAGCGTCACAATATTTTCTTTGGATATGAAATCACAATTCGCAACAAAATGCAAAAGGGCAACAGAGTCACTGCCTCCCGAGCAGGCAATACCAACCTTGTCATCCTTTTGAATGTAACTAATTAAAAACTCTTTTGCATTTTCTAACATCATAGATTAAATGTTAGCATAACTTTTTAGTTTTGTCAAGTATCTTTGATACTTTTGTCTGTAGATTTTGACCGCACAAAAAAAGTATGGGTGACATTTTTTGCCGCCCATACTTTAATGAAACACTTATTAATTTTTTACTTAACTTTTTTTAAGTTCCAGATGTTTTTAGCATAGTCTTCTATGCTTCTGTCGGAAGAAAACACTCCTGCTTTTGCTATGTTGACCAGAGACATTTTGTTCCAGTGGTCAGGGTTTTTGTAGTCTCTGTCTATTTCAGATGCAACTCTTAGATAGTCTTTGAAGTCGGCTAGAACCATATATGGGTCTGCAATGTGGTTGTGACCGCCTGACATGATGAGGTAGTTTGCAATGTCGGAAAAACTTGTGCCGTCAAAGCCAACACGCAAAGCATCAAGGATGCGTTTGATTTGAGGGTCAGCGGCATAGACTGAAGCATAGTATCCCCTTTCCCATAACTTCTCAACTTCGGGAGTTGTCATGCCGAAGATGAAAATATTATCATCGCCGACATTTTCATGAATTTCGACATTTGCTCCGTCCATTGTTCCGAGTGTCAATGCTCCGTTTATCATGAACTTCATGTTACCTGTTCCTGACGCCTCTTTTCCGGCTAGTGAAATTTGCTGAGAAACTTCTGATGCAGGAATAAGATGTTCTGCTTTTGTGACATTGTAGTTTTCAACGAAATAAACATCCAGCCTGTCTTTGATGCGTTTGTTTTTTTGAATGTCTTTTGAAAGAGCGTTGATGAGTGAGATTACTCTTTTTGCGTGATGATATCCCCCTGCTGCTTTAGCCCCGAAAACATAGGTTGTCGGAACGATGTCCATATTCGGGTTTTGAGTGAGTTCCAAATATTGATGAATGATTTTTAAGACATTCAATAATTGCCTTTTATATTCATGAAGTCTTTTGATTTGGGTGTCGATTTTGTGTTCCGGATTAAGAATGAAATCTTGAGTTTTCAAAACATATTCGGCATATTCTTTTTTATTTTCTGCTTTTATTTTTGCCAAATCTTTTAAAACTTTTTTGTCATTCACAAAAGGAAGGAGTTTTTCCAATTCACTTGCTTTTGTCAAGAATCCGTCTCCGATAAGGCTTTGGATATATTTTGTTAACCTCGGATTGCACTGGGCAAGCCAACGGCGGTAGGCAATGCCGTTTGTCACATTTGTGAAGCGTTCCGGAAATGATTGATAGAAGTCATTAAAGACGCTGTCTTTTATTATTTCAGAGTGAAGCGCTGAAACGCCGTTCACAGTGTGAGAGCCGATGACTGAAAGGTTTGCCATTTTGACTTGTTCGTCGCGAATTATTTGCATTGCGTCAATTCTGTTTTGCGGCGTCCCTTTTACCCGCTCAGACTCAATGAAACGACGGTCAATCTCTTTTATTATTGAAAAAATTCTCGGCAAATGAGAGCGGATTAGTCCATAGCCCCATTTTTCTAATGCTTCTGCTAAAACTGTGTGATTAGTGTATGCCATGCATTTGTGGGTTATGTCCCATGCCTCATCCCAATTTAGTCCGTGTTCGTCAATTAAAAGCCTCATTAGTTCCGGAACAGCAAGAGCAGGATGAGTATCGTTGATGTGAATAGTACACAAATCCGCAAGATTTCTCACGCATTTGTTGAATCTAAGATGATCGGCGATTATGCATTGAAGCGAGGCTGAAACAAGGAAATATTGCTGAGAAACTCTCAACTGCTTTCCTTGGTCATGCTCGTCAGACGGATAAAGAACTTTACAAATAATTTCAGCCTCAGTCGCTACTTTCATCGCCTCGATGTAGTCACCTTGTGAGAATGACCGCATGTCAAAGTCAATGCCGGCACTTGCTTTCCAAAGTCTTAATGGAGTAACAGCGCCTGAATTTGCTCCGCTCAGCATAAAATCATAGGCATGGGCATTGATGACGATTGGGTTGTTGTGATAAATTTTGACCGACCCGTCAGGCTGCCACTCTTCTCTGACATGACCGCCAAGTTTCACCTTGAAGGTTTTGTCACTGCGTGGCGACATCCAAATATCGCCGGTGTCAAGCCATTGATCGGGCAATTCAACTTGAATGTTATCGACAATTCTTTGTTTGAAAAGTCCGTATTCATAGCGAATTGAAAAACCCATTGCAGGATATTCAAGTGTTGCAAGCGAGTCCATAAAACACGCAGCAAGTCTGCCGAGACCGCCGTTTCCAAGTCCCGCATCGGATTCGATTTCATAAAGAGTATCAAGGTCTGTTGCCTTCCATTCTTTTAGCGCTTCTTTCACCTCTTCTTCAATTCCAAGGTTGTAAAGATGATTTTTTAAAGACCTTCCTAAAAGAAATTCCATGCAAAGATAGTAGACTCTTTTTATTTTTTTGTCATTAACCTTTTTGTTAAAAACTGACTTTTTTGTCAGTAAAATATCACGGATCACCAGTGCAATCGCTTTGTAGAGTTGTTCAGTCGTCGCTTTTTTCGGAGAGGTTGAAAAATTCTTTTCCAATTTTTCCTCAATAAGATGTGTCATTTTCATAGGTCGTGTTTTCTCCTTTGATGTGTGTTTGTCATCGCATAATGATTATTAAAAATTTTTAATTCTATATTTCATTATATGTTTGCGCTGAAAACAATTAGTTGTTTAGTGTTATTTCGTTGTAGAGCGCTAAGTACTCTTTTGCGCTTTTGTCCCAAGAAAAGTCGTGGGTCATTGCTCTTTTTGCCAATCCGTTGAATTTTTCTCTGTAGTCGAAGTAGAGTCCGACGGCTCTGTCGAATGCATGCATAAATTCGCTTGGTTCAAAGTTTTCAAAAACAAAACCGTTTCCGATATCACCGTCTTTGCAATCGGTTATGCTGTCGCTGAGACCGCCGGTTCTTCTTACTAGCGGAACGCAGCCAAAACGAGACGCTACCATTTGGGCTAAGCCGCATGCCTCACTTCTTGAAGGCATCAGCAATAGGTCGCTTCCTGCGAAAATTTTGTTTGCAAGGTCACGATTATAAGCGATAATTGAACTGATTTTGTTATTATAGGTGTGGGACATGTGCATTAAATAGTTTTCCAAGTCAATGTCGCCCTCGCCCAAAAGAACAAGTTGGATATTTCTCTCAAGCATTTCACTCATCACCTTTCTCAGTATTTCATAGCCTTTATCTCTTGTCATTCTTCCGACAACACAAAGCACAGGGATATTTTCATCAACCGGTAAAGAGAGCATTTTTTGCAATTCTACTTTGTTGATTTTTTTGTCGCTCTCAAGCGTTTTAGATGAATAGTTTTTAAATAAAGACGGACTTGTTTCAGGATTAAATTTTTTCATGTCTATTCCGTTCAAAATTCCACGGAATTTGTGGATATTATCGTGAATAATGTTTGAAAGATTGCTTGAGTTTTCCAACAATTCTTTAAGATAAGCGGGTGAAGTCGTGTTGATGATATCGCTATATTCAATTGCACTTTTTAAAAGATTGACCTGTCCGTCAAACTCTAAACTCGGATAGTGATAGGCATCAATTCCGAAAATATCTTCGACAACAGAATAGTCAAAAATGCCTTGATATTCGACAGTGTGGATGGTGAATACTGTTCTGATATTACTATAGAGGTCATTAAAAAATAATTTGTGATAGACACTTACCAATGCCGTTTCCCAATCATGGCAATGCAAAATGTCAGGAATGAAACTGATATGCGGGAGCAGTTCCAAAACCGCTTTAGAGAAAAATGCAAATCTTTCAACATCGTCATAGTAAGAATAAAGATGTTCCCTTTTAAAATAATAGTCATTTTCAACAAAATAATACTCCACTCCGTCATAGGTTGTTTTGAAAAGTCCGCATGAGAGCGTTCTCCATGCAAGATTCACCTCGATGTTTGTCACATGAGTGAGCAAAGAACGGTCAATCCTTTCATAGAGAGGAATGATGACACCGACTTTTGAGCCCATGTTATGCATTGCTCTTGGAAGCCCAAGCAGTGCCTCGCCCATTGAGCCAGTCGCAGCATAAGGATATGCTTCAGAACAAACATAAAGTATCGAGGGGGTCTTAGACCCTTTTGTCGGATTTGCTTTTACAGTTGCAAGGGATTTCTTTGCAGGTGTTTTTTTGGAAGCATCTGCCTTTTTTGCATCCGGGGATTTCTTTGCCGTTGTTTTTTTAGCAAGTGTTGTTTTAGGAGCAGTCTTTGAAGTCGTCACAGTATTTTTAGCAGTTGTTCCTTTCTCTTTTGCTGCAACCGCTTTTGCAGTTGCTTTTTTTACTTTTTTTTCTTCAGGCATAGTATCTATGTCTCCTTTTTGTTTCTTTTTTAATTTTATTTTGTGATGTTTTAAATATACCTAGTCAAAACATTTTTGTCAAGTATTTTCAATACTTTTGTGTGTGATTGCTAATACAAGTATTTATCTCAACAAAACAGTCGAAGACTGTTGTCAAGCATCTTCGATGCTTTTTTCTGAGATTAACTGATACATGGAATTACCAAAACAAAGGGGTCTCAGACCATTATCAAGTATCTTCGATACTTTTGTCGGGTTTTGCTAGTCCAGCAACCAACCCAACAAAGCACCCGAAGGGTGTTGTCAAGGGTCTTCGACCCCTTTGTGAGAAATTACTATTAAATGAAACTGCCTCACAAAGGCATCGAAGAATTCCATGTAGTAGCAACAACAAAGCAGTCGAAGACTGTTAGAACATCTCAAAAAACTATATGACAAAAAACGCCATATCTAAAAATTCTCATCATTTAATTGTCCCTTGAGGAACGGCGAAAGTGCCGTTACACTCTAATTATTCTGTTGTTTTCTTTTTTGCGGAAGGTTTTTTAGGTGACTTCGTCACTTTTATCGGGACTGCTTGAGTAGTTGTGTTTGTTTTTGCTGTCGTTACTTTTTTAAGAGGCAACTTCGTCACTTTTGTCGGAATTGATTTTTTCTGCAAAACACCGAGGGAGCCGTCATCTGCATTATTTTGTTGTTCAATTGATTGTTTTTTTCTTTTCAGAAACAGTCCGCTCATCGGTTTTAAATCAATTTTTATGCTGTCGGTGAAAGAATGGCTTTCTATTTTTTCTGTCTTGATTGTTTTTTCTTTTTTGGTGGTGTAGCCTTCTGATATATCACTGGAACTCTCTAGCATTATTTCGTATTCACCCCTAGAGCAACCCAAGCGATAATCCTTCCATGAACTGCCTGAGAAGTTGAAAACGCAGACTATGTTTTCGTCATCAGAACTTTTTCTCTCATAGGCAATAACATTTGCACTTCTGTCATCCGTTGTTATCCAACGAAAACCGTCCCAAGAATTTTCAATTTCATAGAAAGGTTTATTGTTGCGATACAACCTGTTCAATACTTTCATGAAATGCTGAGCGTTTCTATGTTTTGGCAAAGATAAAAGTCCCCAGTCCAACTCTTTTGAATAGTTCCATTCATTAAACTGGGCAAACTCCGTTCCCATGAAGGTGATTTTCTTTCCGGGATGAGAAAACATATACATCAAATAGTTTCGCCAACCCGCCAATTTTCCCTCCAAATCCCCCGGCATTTTGTTCACTAAACTACCTTTTCCATGAACAACTTCATCATGAGAAATTGGCAAAACGAAGTTTTCAGTGAAAGCATAAACCATTGAAAAAGTCATTTTGTCGTGGTGGTAACTGCGATACATTGGGTCTTCGTTGATATATGACAGCGTGTCGTTCATCCAGCCCATGTTCCACTTGAAATTAAATCCCAGTCCTCCCATATAGACAGGTTTTGTTACCCCTGCCCATGCGGTTGATTCTTCGGCAACCATCAAAGCATGAGGATGGCGTTCAAAAACGAAAGTGTTGAGGCGTTTTAAAAACTCGACTGCTTCGTCGCTTTCTCTTCCTCCGCCGGCATTTGGACGGTAGTGCTGTCGGTTATAATCAAGATAGAGCATACTCGCAACTGCATCAACTCTTAGTCCGTCAATATGAAAAACATCATGCCAGTAAAGTGCGTTTGAAATCAAAAAACTAACGACTTCACCACGAGAATAATCAAAGCATCTTGTTCCCCATTCAATGTGTTCTTTTTTTAATGGGTCGGAAGGTTCATATAAAGGCTGTCCGTCAAACTCAAATAATCCATGCTCATCTTTCGGGAAATGTCCCGGAACCCAATCAAGGATTACTCCGATACCTGCGTTGTGAAGTTTATCGACCAAATACGCAAAGTCTTCCGGCGAACCGTATCGTGAAGTCGGTGAATAGTAGCCGGTCACTTGATAGCCCCATGAGCCGTCAAACGGATGCTCGGCAATACCCATCAGTTCAACATGAGTATATGCCATGTCGGTCAAATATTCGCATAACTCGTCTGCAAATTTTCTATAAGAAAAGTTTTGTCCGTCAGGATATTTTCTCCATGAACCGATATGAACTTCATAGACATTCATCGGCTTGTCATAGAGGTCAGTTTTATTTTCCATCCAATCATCGTCAGTCCACTTCAATTTTTTCAAATCGACCACTTTTGAGTTGTTAGCGGTTATTGTCTCCCCATGGAATGCATAAGGGTCGCATTTGTAGAGTTTTCGTCCGTCATGAGTGATGATAACAAATTTGTAGCATTGATATTCTTTGACCCCATTAACCTCCAAACTCCAAATACCGTCATCCCAGTTCATCAAGGTGTCTTGCCAATTGTTAAATTCACCGACAAGATAAACTTCTTTTGCATTAGGCGCCCATACTCTGAATACGCAAACATCACCATCAATATGCGCACCAAAGTAATCATGAGCATTTATCATTTGCCCATCCCAAAACTTCTTCTTTGCGTTATAGACCATTTAGTTACCTCTCTTTACTATTGTTGTGTCTGTGCAATCAGTCAAATATTTTTTTATAGTATAACACAATCCAAAAAGAAAATCAAGTATTTTTTACCAACAATTTTTACAAGATAAATCACAAAACACCTTTGCCTTTTTTTTACAAAGATGTTTCGTTTTTTTTAATAACTATGCTATCATCTTGTGTTGCTATCAGAAGTATGACTGCTCCCACATTCTACACAAACAATCAACACTTTTTCCTCTTAATTATCTGGAGGTGCTAAATATTCGTGATAATGATGAGCGATTAATTGTAGGGGCGGGGGGCCCCCCCGCCCCCGGCAAACAATCATTAATAATTTTTGTGGGGCGGGGTGGGACCCCCCCCCCACCCCTTTCTCTCCCCCCCACACCCAAAATCTTTATCCAC
>WRAY01000038.1 GCA_009779975.1 Bacillota bacterium
AAAGTTTTTTGAAAATGCACTTTCAAAAATTGTCATCACAATTCAAGCGGATATGAAACAAAGGGCTTTAGGGTGGTTCACACCATATGAAGCATGGAGCGGAGCAGGGGACACCACAAGCCCCGAAATAAACATTTCCGCTAATTACCTAGACCGTCCACCACACGAGATTATCTCAACAATGCTACATGAAATGTGTCATCAATACGCATATCAGCACGACATTCAAGACTGCTCACGCAATAACACATATCATAACAAACGATTTAAAGAGATAGCCGAAAGACACGGACTAGAGGTCACTAAAAGTGTTAAAGGCGGTTATAATGTCACAGCCTTGACAGCAGAAGCAAGAGAGATTGTTGAGCCTATAGTTAGCCTGTTGAATTTAAAAAGAGTAGTTCCAACTAAACTAGGCAAAAAGACTTCAAGCACTCGCAAATACATGTGTCCTGAATGCGAAATGACAGTGAGAGCAACAAAAGAAGTCAATATCAAATGCGGTGACTGTGATGAAGTCATGAGTGAGGTTTAAAGATGAGAATTTATGAATATGAAAGTCACATAGATATTGACCCTAATGTTTGTGGCGGTTATGAAAATGGTTGTTGCTGTTTTTGTTGTCGCTCATTAGAAGATGGGGACGAAGATTATTAAATCGAAACCCCTTTAAGGGGTCTGCGGAAACTGACCATGAAAGGAGTGATAATGGATTGTAAATATTGTTTTAATGATATGGAGCATGACGAAACAAGCGGAGTATGGGAGAATGAAGTTCATTTCTTTTTCTGTTTGTGCGGCATAAGTGTATGTGTCTATGAAGACGGAAGAGAGTCAGTTTGGGGGGAATGATAAGAACTTATGAAAATTTTGAAATAATTTTAATCTGAGGAAATAAAGTTATGAAAGTAGGAAATAAAGATTGTATGCCTGTTGTAATGTTTATTTGTAAAAGTCATGTGATTGATTTTTAATAATCGAAACCCCTTTAAGGGGTCTGCGGAAACTGACCAATCCGCACTGATGAGATAGGTTAAAGGAGCGTAAGAAATGACAACAATAAGAAAATACAAAGTCTGTAAGTGGCATGAGCCAAAGGAGCAAACCATATGTCACTAACAATTTTATTAACCTACAAAGACGATTTCAAAGACTGCAAAACTAGTAGTAATGAAAAAAGTGCATTAAAATTAGTTTATCGAGAAAATAAAAACAAAGGACTAAAAAATGCACTCATAGCCTACAAACAAGGCAAGATTTTTGCAGAACTGAAAGAAAAAGACTTTGATAATGTCAAAGCCAAAAATCAAGACTTTGCAAATTTTGAGCAAGCAACATTTGCAATTTAAAAAGGGGATTACATAAATGTTAAACACTTCAAAACCTCAAACAAACAAAAAATCAAGTGATTTTTGCACTGATTGTCGAGTTGATATTGTCGACTGTGGCGGTAAGTGCAAAGAACTAGAGTTTTACAATTGGTGTTGTCCTGTTTCTGATTGTCTGTTTGAAAATACTAGTTGTTTTGACTGCTTGAAAAAAGACACAACAGGAAAAGGTGCAAGACTACTAGCAACGCTAGAGCAGAAAAACACTACGATTGAGCAAATCTCGTTTTTCTAGCCCTAGCCAAATATCCCAATCTGAGCGAACATAGCCGAAAGAGGTGACAGACTAACCGCTGTCTTTCAATGATAGAGGTAGAGCCATTTCGCTAGCGATTGTGGGACTTTCTTAGGATTGGATAACTAGGCTATCCAAGATGAGAGAAAGACCAACCTAAGCACCTAAAGAAAAAAGGTAGTTTTCATCTTGACGAAAAATACCCAAATCCCTAACTTTCCGACACTCTTCAAGACGAGCCAATCGGCTTGCCTAGAGGGGGGAATAAAGGGGGCTTGGGGGAAAAAAGGTCTTTCCCCCAAAATAAAAAAATAAAATACCTAACAAAAAACATGGCTAAGTGTCTGAAAGACAGTAAAGAGTGGTTAACGCTCTACCACACTTTAAGTGAGGTTACTCCTCACCTTTGCCCCATTAACTAGTGATTATTGGCAGATAATCACTCACCGACTGCCATCGGACAAAAAAGAAAAAAGAACCTTGTAAGACTTGACCAAAACGGCAAGCATAGAAGCACCCCAAAGAAAAGGGGTAAAAGGAGTAAAAATTATGGCAATGAGAGCCAAAATGACAGTCCAAATAGTAGGACGAGAAAAAGTAAAAGAAAGAGAAGCAGGAACATTTAATGGTCGTTCATTTAAAGCAAAACCCGAACATTGGTTATTGCATGTTCTAATAGGTGAGTTTTCCAAAAAATTTCCTACGCTGTTTAAAGAACAGCCACAATTGGTCAAAGTAGAAATTCCAAAATTAGAATTCAACAAAACAACCACACAAGCCCAACTTATAGCAGAAGTGAGAGAACGCAAAGGAACATACTCAATCCTTGCACTAGAGGGATATAATCCTATATTGTCTAAGCGTGATGAAGAAGAAACAGACAACGAGGAAGAAGAAGAGGACGAAGAATAAAACTATTGTAAGACTTGACTAAAATGGCAAGCATATAATCCCTAAAAAGGGTAAAGGAGTAAAAAAATAATGTCATACTATAACAGAAATAGAAATAATAACAGACGGCGAAGAAACTACAGCAATTCTAACTACAAACCAAAGCGTAGAGGTTTCTTTAGTTTCTTTAGAAGAAATAAGCCAAAATATTCCCAAATCGAAAAACAAGCCTATCAACAAGGCTTAATCGAAAGAGGAATTCAAAACAAAAATAGCAGGGTCTATGAAAGTTACGAGGCAGGTAAAAATGCACAAACAGGACCTAAGGAAAAAAAGCCGTTAGTTTAAAATCGGCAATCTAAGACACCCCTCTGCCCTTTGAGGTAAATAAAAAGGGGTGTTTTTCATTAAAAAGAGCGTAAAGGAATAATTATGAAAAAAATAATAATAAGAAAAGAAATAAGAATAATGTTAGGGTTATTGTCGTTGTTTGCACTGCTGTTTAGTGCGTTAATGCTAGGACTTGTGATGAGTCCGAGACAAACAACAAGAGTAGAAGCACAAGATAATGTGCATGGACAAATAATCATTCTTCAAGGTGGTTGGACAAGTGTAGGGGTTTTGACCTCAACTAGCGGAGCATTTGATTTTTATGATGAATACGGGCAAATTGCATACTGGGCAGATGGTTCACATTATCGCTCATGGTTTGGAGTTAATAGCGATAGCATTCTAGTTTCAAAACTAATAGCAGTGAGAGGAATTCATACTCACTATTCATCTTTATGGCAAGAAAAGCAAGACATTGGTTATGTTGTTTTAGATGAACGGAATGTTGGTTTGTGGGGCAACGGTTTTAGTGTTGATTTGTTGGGATATTTCCCATTATTCGGAGAATGGACAATTGGAGTATTTTATTATCACCATGGCGAGTTGGTGGGAACTTCAACGCTATTTATTCATACTGATGTTTACATGCCAATCCCGAACGCTCCGACAGGGTTCAAGTTCATGGGCTGGTATTTGGACGCAGCATTCACAATGCCGTTTTATCTGTTTCCAGTCCAAGGCAATGTAACGCTGCACGCAAGATTTACACCGATAACCTATACAATCACATATCACTTGAATGGTGGTTCAATGACAAACTATCCTGCAACATTCAATATTGAAAGCAACGCAATAACGCTTCCAGTCCCTGCAAGACATGGTTTTGAATTTGACGGTTGGTTTACAACCCCTGCATTTTTAGGCTTTGCAGTGACGGCAATTCCGCAGGGAACACATGTTAATCAGACATTTCACGCAAGATGGACAGCGATAGTTTACGACATCACATTCAACTTGAATGGTGGTTCGTTTCAGGCTTCGCCTGTTCTGTCTTTTACTATTGAGAGTGAAAACATCATTCTTCCAACTCCAGTTCGTGACGGTTTCATATTTGACGGTTGGTTTGGACATGAAACTCTTGCAGGTATTTCAATAATAGATATTCCTAGCGGTTCAATGGGTGACATAGTTTTTCATGCAAGGTGGACGGTTATTACATACAACATTACATACATACTCAACGGTGGTTTTTTTCAGGCTTCGCCTGTTTCGACATTTACTATTGAAACAGCAACATTCACGCTTCCAACTCCGATAAGAGCAGGGCATGACTTCCAAGGTTGGTTTGAAAGTCCGTATTCGGGTGGTTTAATGGAATTTCCAGTGACACAGGTTAGACAAGGAAGTTTTGGCAACATCAGACTGTATGCTCGTTGGACTATTCAAAGGTTCACAGTTACATTTATAGTTAGCGGTGAAGTGTGGCAGGAAATAATTGTCGACTGGGGAACAGTCTTAGGGCAAGCGTCACTGCTTGATGTTGCAACAGGGTCACTTGTTGAAGTTTTCCTTGAACCTGCAATGTTGACATCGTTTCACCTCGGCAACGCTATTTTTGATGACATGGAACTGTTTGCACCCACTAGTTTTAACCTCATGAACTCAATAACATTCAATGTTCGAGGTGTTCAGACAACGCACTGGCTTCCGCATAATGAAAGGCTTAATAACTTGTTTGCCCCTCAATTATTCGGCTATGAATTTGTTGCATGGTATTTTGATGAGGAACTGACTGACCAAGTTAGAATGACTGACAGGCTGACTGTGAACATTGAGTTATTCGCAAGGTTTGAGCCGATTGAACAGACAGATAATGAGCCTGTTGCATGGTGGACATTGTGGTGGATATGGACTATTGTTGGTGTTGTTGTAGTTGTTTTGGTTATTGCAATCCTTGTTTCTAAAAGCGGAAAAAAGAAAGTAGGGGGATATAAAAGATGAAATATTACAAAAAGAAGTCGCAAAAAGCGAGAGGAATACTAACTTTAATTCTTGTTCTTTTCTTTCTCACAAGTATTTCACTTGTTGTTCTCGGTTTTACTACTGACACATTTGACCTTAATGACGGAGAGCCTGTTATAACTCAAAATGACTTAAATGAGGCTTTTCAAAGGGGTGTTTATCAAGGCTTTCAAATGGGTTCAAGAGAGTTGCAAGAGTTCCGAGACCGTATTGAAGAATTAGAAAACGAGGTCGAATACTGGCAAGACAGATACTATTTAATGCGTGAATATTTAGAGGGAATTATTCAGGACTTGAACGAACAAATACTCTCTCAAATGTCGCATGTTGATGTGCTTCATGACCTAATTATCCAACTCGTTGAACATGGTCTAGGTGATTTAAGTTTTTCAGACAGTCTAGAATTCTTGCAAAGTTTAGAACATGTTTTTGTTGCTATTCTAGGTCAAATTAATAGCGATATAGTGTATTTAAACTGGTGGCTTGATGAGATGTTGCCGTTTCTTTTACCGCCTGTGACATATTTTAACGGTTACAGTTTTGAGGAAGTTAATAGTCTGCGTGACTTTTATCACAGTCAAATATTTGCGTATTTAGGACGGAGAACTTCCGCTGTTCAATCTCGGACTAACTATCATGAATTAATTCAAATGAACCCTCACCCCTCGACATGGTCACCGCCCGACCCTCATAATCCCGACCAGTTGTTAAGATGTCCGAATACTGGACGCACTGCTTCGGAGTGGTATTTGCAAGTGGGTTGGGACTTAGTTGAAACTTGGATAAATAATCGACAGTTTCACGAGGGACGAATTGTTTTTTATGATGAACGGCTTTTAATTGTTGAGAGCAATTTTAAAAAATATGATGATTTATTGCTACATTTTAGTGCAATGAGAGAAAATCAAACAGTCCAATTTGGCATTCAGCAAGGTGTTGCCCTGCATATGCTTGACGGACAAATAACTGCTCGTGTTGATTTTGAAACAAGGCTTGCAGAGGTTCGGGAACTCATTGAAAATAAGGGGGTGAATGGCTGATGAAAAAATCTATAGGAATTATTCCGATTTTAACACTTATTCTCTTAGGAGTATTTTTTGCTTCTTTCCTCGTAATGAACTTTGACTATATTCGTGCAACAATAAGAGGCTATGAATTGTTTTCGTATGACGAAAAGCAACTTGTCTATGAACAAGGAAAAGAAACAGGCGAGCATGAAGCAAGACAAGATAGTGACAGGCAAGAAGAGTATTATAAAAACATTATTGATGAGTTAGAAAGGGAAGCAGAAAATCGCCCTGAACCTGACACCAGTGAAGTTGATAACCTTGAGAGAGAGTTAAACGAACTTGATGAGGAGACACAAGCACTAAGGCTCGAATATTATACCGCTAGACTTGATTTGCTGACGGCTCGACACTCGATTGTCACCACTCAACTATCAACGCTTACAAGTCAATTAAATGTTATTAACGCTGAATATGACGCATTGAGATGGAATGCACAAATAACTTTAGCGAATCTGCAACGATTAATGGTTTTAAGTGCTGAAAGAAGCGAATTGTCAATACTCTATCACGCATACTATGCTGAATTAATTGCATTAAACGCTGAAATCGAACAAACAA
This sequence comes from Bacillota bacterium, assembly GCA_009779975.1. Classification (GTDB taxonomy): domain Bacteria; phylum Bacillota; class Clostridia; order Christensenellales; family Pumilibacteraceae; genus WRAY01. The sequence goes on from WRAY01000038.1 coordinate 6,495, forward strand.
AACAACATATCATCGATATTCAAAATACTGTCGTAAGTGCTAGTTTTTCATTAAGCCATAATCCTATGTCTACAACACAATCAATCACATTTAATGTTGTCTTTGTTCGTGGTTTAGAAAGGCATGAGCATACTAGAGTTTCGGGTTCAACATACAGGTTTCCGCCTTTAGAAATGACAGGCTTTATTTTGATAGGTTGGTATTATGACGAGGTTTTTAATAATCGTGCAGGATTAGCAGGGGACACATTCGCAGTCACAAGAGATATTACCTACTTTGCAAGAATAGAGCCATTAGAGACTAACAATAACACTAATAACGAACAGAATGAAAATTCAAACAACACAAACATTGGTCGTATATTCTTAGATTTTATGTCTCGCAACTGGTGGATGTGGATAGTGTTAGTTGGAGCAGGTATCTTTATTATCTTAATCATAGTGAGGAGCAAATAATATGAAAATAAAAATAATAAAACAAAATAAACGCTTTTTAGCATTAATAGTCGCTCTTACTGTTGCACTTTCCTGTTTGATATTATTCATTCCAACAACATCAAGGGTAGAGGCTAGAGGCTCTGGGCTATTCATTCATGGTGTCGAAGTTCCCGAACATCAACTCTACATTGAAGAGTATATTTTGCGTATTCCGCTACATAGAATTCATGAAAATAACAGTGTGAGGATTTGGCGGTCTAATACATCATCGCAAAATAATGTTTTAGGCAGAAATTCGGTTGTTGATTTAATGAGAGATGGCAAGGCAACGCATACGCTTAAAATTCGTATAACTTTTAATGATGTTTTTGACTTAGGTGAACGAGGTAATTTTTTGTTATGACTGAGGCTGAAATAACTTTACCACATCATCAAGCACATAATAGAATGTTTGGCGGTGTCCCTTGGGTCGCTGATGTTACATTTCACGCTAATACCTATATTGAGGTTGGTTTGTCGAACAATATTTTTGCTGATTTTACACATCATGCAAGACGAAGTTTGCCACAAAATACTCCAATTAGTTATTTTAATTCAATCAGTATAGCGGTGTATAACTACAATCATCAATTACCTTTAATTAATCATTCGGGCAGGGCAAATGGTTCAATTAGGGAAGAACCTATAGATAACTTTAATTTTAACTTGCAGGGAACACATATTCAAACACGACTTGTAACAAGAGAAGTCCTCAATCCCTATAGTCCATATTTTAATGTCAATTTTGGCAACACTGGTGATAATTTTTCTATCAATGTTGAATATGGGACTGGAATAGCAAACAGACCCCCTCGTATGCCCGATTGGTTAATTGCTTTGATAGTAATTAGTATTTTGATAGGTGTCATACTTTTAGTAGGTCTTATGAAAAAGTATGTAGTTTAAAAGGAGCGTGAAAATGATAATCTACTTAATTATTCGTGCAATTGTAATGTTAATTTACCTTGCATTCCTTTTCGTCTATAGCATATTTAAATTAATCATCAAATTAGTCTGTCGTTTTGTAAGTGCATTTTCAAAAAACAAGAAAACAAAGGAACATCAACAATGATAACATTTATAAACTTTCTATTCAATTTTTTTTCAGACGATTATAAAAAGTTTTATCCGACACTATGGTATTTTTGGAAACGCTTTTTTATATCGTTCTTGGAAACAAGTGTCTTGATGACTGCCCCTATAATAAAATGGGCAGTCTTTGAGGCATTTAACTTTTGGGATTTACTCATTTTTGCCCCTTGCTTCATATCCGCTATCATTACACTATATTTGCTTGTTCGTGCGTTTGTTCCGTTTTATTACATACACAAGGTTTTTCAGCATGAGGGGGAAGTTATAGAAACAGGAAGAGCAAATGTTTATGACGGCTCACCAGGGACAGGAAAGACACTTAGTATGACCTATGATGGGGTTCTGTTGTCGGGTTATTCCTTTTGTGAGATGATATTTAAAAAGTGTCTGCAAGAGGCAAAAGAACGAGATAAGCGCAAGCCACCGTTTGATAATGCAGAAGATGAAAAACGCTTTAACGCTATACGAGAAACTGTTGATTACTATAAAAATAACCCCGACAAAATACCTTGTCTAGTTAGTAACTATGGTGTCAAGATAGGGGAGCAGTTTTCAACAAAATTACTTAAAAGTCACTACTTGCAAAAAAATAAATTGCATGAGGGAGCGGTCACACTTCAAGATGAAAGTGCTGATATTCTTTCTAATCAGCGTTCACAGCCAAAGGGCAAAACGGACGAAGAAAAAAGAGAGATAGCAAAAGAGAATGACCTCATAAACGAAACAGTTAGTAAAATGCGACATTATGGTGATTGGTATATGCTTTTTGCTGAACAAGATAGTGCAGAAAATTATATCGGTATTAGGCGAGTTGTTAGTAAAAATCGTTATTTGACTAAACTTATTAAAGTTTGCACCCCTGACCGCTACATAAAACGCTTTGAAAAAATTAAAAGCAAGGTCATTAGAAAAGACTTTTGCACCGATAAACAATACAAAAAAGCAGTAAAACTGCAAAATCTCATCTCAAAAATAGGCTTCTTTAAGATTTATTATGAGGATAGAGGCAATAGCCAAAAATCAAACAAGGTTATTGATGACGGTTGGTATGCACTGCCAATTAATCTACCTTTTAAATATGCAACAAGAGCATATCAACTGCAATATAAAGCAATCGATAATGAAATTAACCTAAAAGAGCATAAAAGCCTATATTTACCCCCAAAAAACAAGAAAACAACTGAAAAACTTTAGCCCAAATATCCCAATCTGAGCGAACATAGCCGAAAGAGGTGACAGACTAACCCCTGTCTTTCAATGATAGAGGTAGAGCCATTTCGCTAGCGATTGTGGGACTTTCTTAGGATTGGATAACTAGGCTATCCAAGATGAGAGAAAGAAAAGCCCAAGCACGAAAGAAAAAAGGTAGTTTTCATCTTGACAATAAAAAAAGGAGCGTAAACCCATGTTATCAGCCCCACAAGTAGACTGCAAACTTTATGATGACAAAATAACACTCGTTAAGTTTAGAACCCCCGAAAAAGAATTTAAGCAACTTGACGAATGGCGAAAAGTCCACTTAGAAACTGGACAAGTTTTTTTGCATACATGGCAAGACTTAAAAAGAGGTGAACGGAATTTTCAAGCCTCGCTAACTAGAACACGAAATACTATGACACAATTAAGCGACAAAAACCGCTTCTATTTTTTCTTAACAATAACATTTAACAAAAAATATGTTGACCGCTCCAGTGCTGAAAGTGTCCAAAAAACATTTAAAAATGTCTTGAAGCGTTTAAAATATCACTTTGAAGATATAAGTTATCTATCCGTTGCAGAATTCCACGAAGATAATGAAAATATTCACTATCATGTGTTAATCAATTTTAAAAGAACACCACGACTAAAATATGTTGGTCGTTCGCCAAAAGGATATGATATGTATCATATACACGCTAATGAAAAATTTAAGCGTGCAGATTGTTTTTTGAAACTTGAAAAATTAAAAGAAGATAACAACATAAATTATTTGTTAAAGTATATTACTAAAGGCTATGATTTTCCATTTCATCGCAAATTTTCTTGTTCTCGTGGTCTTATCCGTTCTCAATTGCTCGAAAAACTGACCTTGCCGAATAGTGACAAAAACCTTTTCTCAAAAGTTTACACAACTTGTATTCTTCAAGGCTTCATTCCAAAATTTGACTACAAACATAATTGTGTTCTTGTTTTTGACACTGAACCACACAGCGAGACGGCGGAGCCGTCCGCTGTGGACTTGTTAAAATTAGGCACAAAGGACGAAACACTAAAAGAGAAATACGACAAACTCCTTTGGGAATTAAAAAAACTCATTTATGTGTTTGGAAAAACACATGAAATAGAATAAAAAACAACATTTTTGACAAACCGTAAATAATTGCGGTCAAGTCTTTCAATTAAAAAACTGAGGTATAAGAAAATGAAATACAAAGATAATTACAAAATATTTTGCTTGTTTGTCGAGTTGAAGGCACGGGGAATATTAGAAAAAGCACTAGGTTATGAAATGTCACCATGCTATAAACACATTATAATTTATTATTGTGATGAAAATCTGAACAAAAATTATTTGTTCATCACTCGGACATCACGCATTTGTTATTGGTGTTTTTATGAGGGCAAATACTTAACTTTTCGCAGGCAATACAAGATAATAGAATTTTTAGATACTTTTTTAATGGATTGTGCTAGTTGGCACGATTTCAAACATTCATTAAAAGGTGTGGATTATTGGAATTATTTTAGTTCGACTGAAAATCAACAACATCAGAAATATAATGAGTTTAGACGGACAGAAAGAAAAAGATTAGGATTAGAATAGGGAAATAAGGATTTTTAGGGTATCTATTGAAGCATAATGTTTTCGCTAAATGCAGATT
>WRAY01000039.1 GCA_009779975.1 Bacillota bacterium
GATAAACTTTTTGTATTTTAGCGGCAATTCAATATATGCTTTGCATAACTCATCAGTAAGAACTACTTTTTCTAATCCCGGTATGCAGTTCTTAACTTATTCTATTCATCAGTCTTTATAGTGAATTCATGGTATTGATTTTTGAAACTAAAAAAGCGGTCGAACTTTTGAGGCACACTCAAAAGTTCGACCGCTTTTAAATTTTAGCAATACTGTCACATTTCATTTTTCACTTATTTAAGCAAACACTCTTTTCATCAAGTCAAAGAATTCGTCAACTTGACCGTCATCCAGTGACGAGATGTATTCGGCAAGTCGTGTGTGGTTTGAAACTTTTGTGTCTTTTGAATAAACTTCTTTGGTGTATGGATTGAAAAATACTAATCCGCGGGATGAGAGTTCATTCATCATTTGAGTGACTCTTCCTTTGTGATGGGTGACCATTGAGCGATATTTGTTTTGAAGACGGAGTGCCAACTTGCCATCACCTTTCGATAGGTCAGCAATTGTTGCTCTGACGCTTTTGCCTTGGGCTTTGTTCACTAAAATTGTCTGGACAAGATTTTTAATCTCATTTTCAGAAAACAATTCAAATTCGCCTCGCTTGTTTGAAATTAATTGAATCCCTAAATCTGTTGCCAAATTCGGAATTAACTCAAACATTTTTAGTTGAGAGTAGTAATAGTTTCTGACACTATTAATTGAGCGAGAGGATTCTTCGCTCATCTTTGAAAAAGCCCAAATCAGACCCTTTTGTTCATTATGTGCTTCATGCACCAGTGCAAACAATTTTTTAGTTTGCTCAATTGACCAATTATTTGTTGATAATATTTCTTTCTTCATGAAAAGAATTATTGTCACCTTTCAAACATTTTATACACAGTAAACACACATTTTTTTTCATCTTCAATAATAAAATAATATATGATAACTTTTCATATTAAATCGGATTTTAAATGTGTTTATCTTCTCAACGGCTCTTTTGTTGAAACGGCGGAGGCGGTCAAGTATTCAAACGCTGAACCGCTTTATGTTACTGTTTTGCCGCTATCGGCACATCTAATGCCATACACTGTCAAAATCCTTGGAAAAAAAGTTTTGGAAAATAGTGAACTAGTCAGCGTTTTATCTTTTAATAACGAAGAAGGCAAAAATGACGAAAGAGCAATAATCTATTTGCAGCCTCGTTATAACTATCTCTACAACAGAAAAAAAATCGCCTCATTCGCTGAGCACGATTTTGTTGAAAAATTTTTCTACTGTGTCAAAAAAGGAAATTTAGCAAAAGCAAAAGAATCAATGACACAATCTCTTATTGAAAAAGTAAACGATGAAAACTTAGCAGCCTTTTTTGCTGACTATCACTTTTGCCTAAAAGACAATTTCACCAAAAAAGATGACAATGTCTATGTCTATTTGCTAATTGATAAGGAAAATGTTGCTCATCCATTTAACTTCCATCTCGACAAAAACAAAATCAACGATATAATTCAAATTTAATTATTTGTGTGTGCTATATAATGCTGATAAAATTTGGCTCTTTCTGGATTATTTTATATAGGATAATTTTCTCTTCCAACTAAATAATCAATAGATACATCAAAATAATCAGCAAGTGCAATCAGTCCAAACATACTGGGTGGTGATAAGCCAAGTTCCCAATAAGAAAGAGTTCCTCTTGGGATAGATAATAGATTTGCTAATTTTTGTTGAGTTAATTCATGTTGTTCTCTCAACTCTTTTAACTGTTGGCAAAATAAATTATTCTTCATCCTACAATTAATAGTATAAGAATAAAATAACATATTAGTATTTTGCGGAAATATCCGCAAAATACTAATATGTTATTTTATTCCAACGCATTTTCAACAACTAAAAAGTCATAGTCTACTTCTTCGATGAAGTCAGATTTTCGAAATCTTGTGATGTTGAAATTTTCGAAATTGTTGATGTGTGATTTTAAAATAATCGGCGAGGGAATGTCGAATTCATAGCATATGTCATTTAAATACGACTCAAAATCATTTGAGTTGTATTTTTCTTCTTTTTTGTAGATTTGGTCTCTTGTTATTTTTTCGCCCAAAATTGTTTTCGCCCAAAGTTTTATCATAGATGTAGTATAGACTATTTGAAATAGTTTGTCAACTTAAATAAACAGGGAAATAAGATGCGGGCGGACGAGGGCGTCCGCCCTTACAGTGATTTTGTTGTCATTATTTTAGGCGTTTGTTGTGGCAGACGATTCACATTGTGCGGGCGATTGATAATCGCCCCTACTATTTGCTTTTTTGTGTGTTATTAGTATCGAAAAAAACTGTAGGGGGGCATAATGTCCAAGAGGCAATCGAAACGAAGTGTCACGGGGACTGGCTCACTGACACGAAGTGCCCCGAAGGGGTTGAGGCAATCCCTTGCCTCAATCAGAGTGCCTGTCCCCTTGACACGAAGTGGGTATTTGGATGTCAGTCAGACACTACTGGGGCGGCATTCTGCCGCCCGCGCCTTATAAAAATGAGGTTTTTGTAATTTTAAAAGTCGGTATAATCAATTGACACAACGATTTAAAAAGTGTAAAATAGATAAAATACTTAAATTAATAAGGAGCATTTTAAAAAATGGCACAAATTTTATTAACAGCGGAAGGGAAAAAGCAACTTGAAGAAAGGTTGCATGATTTAAAAGTTAGAGGCAGAGGCGAGGCAGCGGAACGAATTCGAGTTGCCCGTGAGTTTGGCGATTTGTCGGAGAATGCCGAATACGACATTGCCAAAGAAGAGCAAGGAAAACTTGAGGCTGAAATTGTTGAGATTGAACAAAAACTTCGCAATGTTGTTATCATTGAAGAAAAACAACGAGGCGACCTTGTTGGTATTGGTTCAAAACTGAAAGTCAAAGACATGACAGTTGGCATGGAGTTTGAATATGTCATCGTCGGAACCCATGAAGCAAATCCGATGGAAGGACGCATTTCAAATGAATCACCTTTGGGAAAAGCCTTAATCGGCGGAAAAAAAGGCGAAGAAATTTCCTATACTGCACCGAGCGGGGTGAAGAAGTATAAAATACTGTCTATTAATTAAAGTAAAAAGTAACAAGAAAAAAGGTTAAAAGTGTTGTTTTAAGTTTTTTGCTTTTTAACTTGTTACTTTGTAGGGGCGGTATCCTGTCGCCCGAAACGATATTGACAAAACAAACAAGCGGGCGGCAAAATGCTGCTCCTACAAGTTAGTATGGAAAACAATAACACAATAGAAACCACTGAGATAGACATTTCCGAACAAGCCCAAATCAGGCTTAACAAACTCATTGACCTAAAAAAAGAGGGCAAAGACCCTTATCATGAAACAGTTTTCAGTATCAGCCACAAGAGCGGACAAGTAGTTGAAAACTATGTTTCTCTTGAAGGAAAAGAGATTAGCATTGCAGGCCGCATAATGACAAGACGCATTATGGGAAAGGCGTCCTTTTGCCATATTCAAGACAGCGAGGGACAAATTCAATCCTATGTCAGAGTTGATGCTCTTGGTGAAAGTGATTATGAAGAATTTTTAAATTTCGACATCGGCGACATTGTCGGCATTCACGGCGAGGTTTTCAAAACCCAAAAGGGTGAAGTGAGTGTGAAAGCAAAAAGCGTTAAACTTCTTTCAAAAAGTTTATTGCCGCTGCCTGAGAAATTCCACGGCTTGAAAGATAATGATTTGAGGTATCGCCAACGCTACCTTGATTTAATAATGAACGGAGATGTTAAAAACAAATTTAAAGATCGTTCGCTTATTATCAAAGGTATGAGGGAATATCTTGAAAATGAAGGTTTCATTGAAGTTGAAACGCCTGTTTTAGACACTATTGCAGGAGGTGCATCGGCAAGGCCTTTCACAACTCATCATAATACTTTAAACCTTGACATGTTTTTAAGAATTGCTCCCGAATTGTATCTCAAACGATTGATTGTCGGCGGTTTTGACAAGGTGTATGAACTAGGGAGAATGTTCAGAAATGAGGGAATGTCCTATAAACATAATCCCGAATTTACTATGATGGAGTTGTATTCAGCCTATACCGATTATCATGAGATGATGAGATTAACAGAAGGGGTTTATGATTATGTCATGAAAAAACTGGGATTGCCTGAAACTATTCCTTATGGCGATATTGAAAAAATCAACATGAAAACTCCGTTCGCTCGCTTAACAATGAAAGAGGCGGTGAAAAAATATGCAAAGTTTGATATAGATTCTTTCAAGACGGCAAAAGAAGCCGTCGCAGGTGCTAAAAAAATTGGTGTTCATATTGATTGTGCAAATAAAAATGTAGGGGACGGCGCCCTCGCCGTCCCGAAAAAATCAACAATTGAAATAACAAAAGAAAAAATCCTTTATGAAGTGTTTGACCAAAAAGTCGAGTCTCAACTTATTGACCCTGTTTTTATCACAGAGTATCCTTTGGAAGTCTCACCTCTTGCAAAAAAAATTGCGAAAGACCCTCTCTACACTTATCGCTTTGAATTGTTCATAGCAGGGCGGGAAATGGGAAATGCATATTCAGAGTTGAATGACCCGATTGACCAAAAAGAAAGATTTGCCGCTCAGCAAAAACTAAAAGAAGGCGGCGATGCCGAGGCTATGGACACCGACGATGATTTTGTTAACGCTCTTAGTTACGCTATGCCTCCAACCGGAGGTTTAGGGTTAGGAATTGACAGAATGGTGATGTTGTTGACTAATAGTGCGAGCATTAGGGAAGTTATACTATTTCCGACAATGAAACCAAAAACTGCTTCAAAATTGGATTGATACGAACTGCGTTTGACATTTGCAAAATTATGTTAAATAAAAAAATCAACAAGATACTATCAAAAAACTTTGACCATTTTAACACTCCCGGTCACAAGGGCTCGCTTATGCCTCATGACATATCGGAAATTGCAAACGGAAAATATTTCCCTGCTGACTTAATCGAAAATGCTCAAAAAAAAGCAAGTGAAGTTTTCAAGTGCAAAGAAGTGAGGTTTCTAACGCATGGTGCAAGTTTGGGAATAAAGGCTGCGATACTGGCAGTCGATGGGGATATTATTACTTCGCATAATTCACACACGAGTGTGTTTGAGGGGGTGAATCTTTCAAAGGTGAAGTGTGGGATAATGCAGAATAATGGTGAGAGTGATTTGAGGAATGGTGGTGAAAAAAATGTAGGGGTGAGCAATGCGAACCCGAATAAAAATGACAATTATTCTGCATTAAAAAGAAACACCTTTCCTCCATCCTACCACAACCACTACATTCCAACCATTGCCGACCTTCAGCAATCCCTTAAAAACCATCCTTTTGCAAAAGCAGTTGTTTTAACAACGCCTGATTATTTCGGAAGAATTCTTTCGCTCGACATCATAAAAGCAGTCAAAGATGCAGGAAAAATTTTAATACTTGATTCTGCACATGGTGCACACTTTTCGTTTCGCAAAGACTTGTTTCCATCGACTTTTATGGAGTATGCGGATTTTTGCATTTTCTCTGCTCATAAATCGTTGAATGCCTATACTCAAACCGCCTATCTTTGCATTAATAATGCGTCTCTAATTCAAAAAACAGATGAGGCATTGCAACTACTCGGCACAACAAGTCCATTTTATCCGTTTTTAGCACAGTTAGAAAATGCTGTTTACTATCACACTGAAAACGCAGGCAAATATGATGCTTTAAAAAAACTGTGTGATAATTTTCGAAAGGAAATCAAAGCCTTTCATTCAGATGATTTTACGAGACTTGTTGTTGACATGAGTGATTTTTCTTTTTATAGTGCATGGGAACTCTATGATAAATTATTAAAAAACGGAATAGTTGCGGAAGCGTATTGTGCTGATTCGATAATATTTATAACAACAATTGAAGATGATAAGAAAAAATTCAATCGCTTAATAAAGGTATTAAAGGAATTAAAATGCTAGGAAAATTCATAACAATCGAGGGCACTGAAGGTGTCGGAAAAAGCACTCAAATTGACCTCATCAAAGAATACTGCAAGACAAACGACATCAATGCTGTGTTCACTCGTGAACCGGGCGGTGTCAAAGAGGCTGAAAAAATAAGACAAATTATTTTGGACAAGGACAGCAAACTTCATCCTTTGACAGAACTTTTGATGTATCTTGCCGCAAGGAGCGAACACCTCGACAGAGTTGTTATGCCTGCACTTAGAAAAGGCAAAACCGTTTTTTGCGACAGGTTTTCAGATTCTACTATCGCATATCAAGGCTACGGCAGAGGACTATATCCAATCCAAGAATTTTGCACCATGATACCCCAGCAATTCAATCTAAAAATCGATTTGACACTTTTTCTTGACTTGCCGCCTGAGGAGAGTTTTAAAAGAAAAGGCGGCATAGACTATGGCGACAGAATTGAAAAAGAAGGTTTGCAATTTCATGAAAGAGTTTATCTTGGGTTCAAAGAACTTGCATTACTCAAAGAAAACCAAAAAAGAATAGTGACAATCGATGCAAGCGGGGAAATTAAAGAAACACATGAGAGAATTATGGGAGTTTTAAAAGAAAGAGGGGTTATTCAATTAGTTTTGAAATAGGACAGTCTTGAAATTATCTTTTTGCGAGAAAGGCTTGAAAATAACCATTTTGCGTATTTATAATACGCAAAAGAACATTTTCAAGCCTTTCTCATCAAAAATCTAAATCAATCTTTGTCCTAATTTTCAAAACTAATTGACTATAAAAGGTGAAATGTCAAATCATAAACAAAACAAAGTTAAAAATATCCTAATGCGTGACTATGAAAACAAAACTGTTTCTCATGCATATTTGCTGTGCGGTGATGATGAAAAAACTCTCAGAAATCTATCATATGAATTCGCACTCCTTTTAACCGGCAACTCAAAAATAGACATCAACGAATTTCCGAAAGAAGACGGAGGAGGGAAAGACGAAGAAAAAAAAATAGTTGTTGCAGATATTGATGCCTTAAATTCAACAATAACACTAAAACCTGTTGAAAGTGAAAAAAAGGTGTATATTATTAATAGGGCTTGCAGCATGAACGCCCAAAGTCAAAACAAACTCTTAAAAACTCTTGAGGAGCCTCCGCAAAACAATATTATCATCTTAAATTGTTTATCTCTTTCAAGCATGCTCAAAACAATTCAATCAAGGTGCAAAGTCATTTCTCTTAATTCATTTGAGGTTTTTTCAAAAAATGAAGAGTTAATAAAAGAGTGCAAAAATATATTACTAGGGCTTACTTCCTCAAAAACAATTCTTCCCCAAGTTTATGCAATGCTCGAAAAAAAAGAGAGTTTAAAAGAAATGCTAATAATTTTTGAAGAAATTTTCGGAGAATTATTAACAGGCGGCGATGATAATCTAAAACAAATGTTCACGCAAAAAGCAACCCTTGAAATACTCCCCAAAATCCGCCGCGCAAAAGAAAGACACAAGAACAACGGAAATGTGACAAGTATTATTGATGAGTTGCTGTTTTCAATAACGGAAATAAAAAGCAAAAATTAAATTGTGATTTGTGATTGGTGTTTGGTGAGGGTAGAATTTAAAAAATCAATCGTCACCAATCACTAACCATCAATTACTAATCATTCAAAAATAAGGAAATCATGGAAAAAGAACAAACAAAAATAGTCGGAATTCGATTTAAAACATCTCCCAAAACCTATCATTTTTTGGCAGGGGATTTGGAATATACTCTTGGCGGGGGTGTCGTTGTTGAAACTCAAAGGGGTGTTGAATATGGCAATGTCTCAGTTTTGCCAAGACTTCTTGAGGAGCAAAAAGAAAACTTTCATCAATGCAAAGGCAAAGACAAGTGCAAAGGAAAGGGAAAAGACTGTCCAAAAAACAAAGAAGAAAATGCCCAAGATGACGAGAAAGAGGGAGAAGAAGAACAAAGGGAGTTAAAACCTGTTCTTCGTCTTGCAACGCCTGAAGATGAAATAGCAAGAGCAAGGCAAGAAGAAAACAAAGAAGAAAACTCTCGTCTTGCAAACAGGCTAATTCGTGAAAGCGGACTGGACATGAAGTTTTTGGATTGTGAATATAGTTTTGACGGTGAAAAACTCATCATTAATTTTTCCGCCGAAAATCGTGTTGACTTTCGTGACCTTGTGAAAAAATTAGCAGGAGCGTTCAAAAAACGCATAGAACTAAGACAAGTAGGTGTCAGAGATGAAGTAAAAATACTTGGAGGCCTTGGCTCATGCGGAAATGTTTGCTGTTGCAAACGCTATATGGAAAACTTGCCGAAAGTTGGTTTAAAAATGGCAAAAAATCAAGGCATATCTCCAAACCCTCAAAAATTAGCGGGTCTTTGCGGACGATTGAGGTGTTGTCTTCAATTTGAAAATGAAACTTACTCTGAAATTAACAAACGAATGCCAAAAAAAGGAGCAAAAGTTAAAACAGTTGACGGACTTGACGGCGAAGTCGCAGGCTTACATCTTCTGAAAGAAAGTGTCCGCCTAAAAATCCAAGACAAAGATAAGGACTCCTATTCATTCAAGGACTACCACCTAAACGAACTAGTCGGAAAAAACATCCCGGTAATCACAGAAGAAGTTGATTTGGAAACAGAGTTCGAAAATTTTGACGAATAATAAAAACTTTGTCTTTTTTGTTTTGATAAAATTTATTCTAAATCAATCACCCCATAGTTTGACTCTTCGTCCAGTTCCAGCGCAAAAGAAACACCGTTTCTTTGAGGTTTTTCGTGCATTAATTCAATTGCCAGTTTTCTGATAGTGCTTGCCGAAACAGAAACGAAAGATGTTATATTGTTGTGTGCAAACGGATA
>WRAY01000040.1 GCA_009779975.1 Bacillota bacterium
CGGACACATGGAATCAAATACAAGGTGCAGGTGCGTTTGTGATAGACACAAAAGTTCCCGGAGAACAGGTTCACTTAATAGAAAACATACACTATTGGGACAAGTCGGAGGGAGTGAGTGATATGATAATATCAATTGTTCCGATAGACTTTTTGGGTGTTGCATTAATCAGCGGGTTTGATGTTGCAATAAACCTAAGGAATGAGGAGTGTTTTAATAATATTGACGGGAGCGGCTTCGGCATTAACATAATGCAAGTGACAACAAACGAAGTAAGTTCTTTGATGTTCAATTTTAACAACCACTACAGAACGAGTGACAACCCTGTCCATAATATTGATGTGAGAAGAGCAATATCCTATAGCATAGACACCGAGATATTTACTCAACTTTTTCATTTGAACTTCTTGTTGTTTGAAGAGACAGGCTTTAATATCGGAGAAGCAAACTCAATATTGAACAACGCGGGGTTTTGGCGGTGTTCAAACGGCGGCAACTACAGACTGGACCATAACGGGAATGAGTTGTATTTAACGCTTTTGATGGTCGATGCAAATCTGGGACATGACTTAACGAACAGCATATATCAGTTGATAAAAGAAAGTTTTTGGAACATAGGAATAAGGTTAGAACTCCTAGAAGGCAGGTTCTTCCAAACCGGCGAAATTCTTGAGAATGTCCGCCGTGTTGATATAATTTTCTATAACCTAAATATGCTGTGTGAAATTGAAGGACTGCTCCACGCTTCTTTCATGCAACTCTTCCATGCTAATGATTGGTCATTCTTTAGTGCTGAATTAGAATGGCTGTTATATGAAATTGTGGCAAATCCGGCCTCATGGGACATTGACTGGCTGAACATGATGCTAGAGCAACTGCATTACTACCTAAGCAGCAACTTCTACTTCCCGGCATCATGGCGCCTAAGACTGAACGCAGCCGCCCACCCCAACATCGGCGGCATCTTCTTCTCCCCTTGCAACAACTTCATTAACCTCATCTTTATCTACACTTCTTCCTAATACTCAAAAAGGGGGGGATTTATCTTTATTGAAGAAAGTAGCGAACTAGTAGACATTAAGAAAACAGTATTTTATCATTTAAATAAATTGCTGTTTTTTTAATCCCAGCGGGTCAGGGGGTCAGGGGACGGTAACTAGTTTTAATAATGTTAACATGCTATTTTTGAGTTATTCAATTGAAGGGTTATTAGAGTGATTGAATGGAGATGGGGAAGCAATAGAGGAAAAAGTGTTGATTGTTTTGGTCAACACTTTTTGAAATATGTCAAAAAATGTAATAAAAAAAATCTATCGTTTTTTTAGTTGACAGTATAGTTTTTTCGTGATAGTATATATTGTATTATCAAACAATATTAAATGGTCGCAGTGTAATTGGGCGACCATTTGGCATGTTTGACAGTAATTAAAAGCCCAACCAGCAAAGAAGTATTATTATATGCATAATAGGAAAATTGATGAAGTTTTAGAAGAAATACAATCTTCTAAACAAGGTTTATCACCCCAAGAGGCTCAAGACCGTTTAGAACAAAATGGTCCGAATGCATTAAAGGACGCAAAAAAAGTGCCCATGTGGATGCTTTTTGTCAAACAGTTAAAGCACATCATGATGATAGTGCTTTTTGTTGCAATGGTTTTGTCCATTGTCACATCCATTATTGACTCTGAAAATTCTAAATGGGAAGCTGTCGGATTTATTGCATTTATTATTATATTAAATGCAGCAATAGGTTTTATTCAAGAAGGCAAGGCTGAAAAAGCGGTTGAGGCTTTAAAAAAAGCGACAAAGCCTTATGCAAAAGTCATGCGCGGCGGTGTTGTTATGAGTGTCAAAACCGAGGAATTGGTTTTGGGGGACATTGTTTTGTTAGAGGCAGGTGACATTGTTCCTGCCGATGTCAGATTGATTGAATCGGCGTCACTTATGATTGAAGAGGCGGCTCTCACAGGAGAGAGTGTTCCTGTTGAAAAAAGTGTTGAAGAGATTGAGGGCGACTCACTGTCATTAGGTGATATGAAAAATATGGCGTTTATGAGCGGCATTATCACTTATGGGCGCGGTAAAGGTGTTGTGATAGCAGTTGGTATGCAAACTCAACTGGGACTTATTGCCGGTCATATGGCAAGAGAAAAAGCACCTTCAACACCACTTACAAGAGCAATAACAAAAACAACAAAAATGATAGCGGCAGTTGTCGGTGTTGTTGCGGCTTTCATTTTTTTAACTCAGGCAATTTGGCCAAGCGGTTTTTCTCAGCCGCCTTTCCAGGTAGCCGATGGTTCTAATTTTTGGATTCAAAGTATGCTTTTGACGGTTGCTATTGCTGTTTGTGCCATACCCGAGGCTATTCCGATATGCGTCAACATCACAATGGCACTCGGTGTTCAGCGAATGAGCAAGAAAAAGGCGATAGTTCGAAACTTGCCGTCTGTTGAAACACTCGGAAGCACTGAGGTTATTTGCTCTGATAAAACAGGAACAATAACTCTCAACAAAATGACTATTCAAGAGGTTTTTCCAAAGGATTGCAGATGTGAAGACGACAAGCATAAAATGAATATTTGCATGATGCTGTGTAATGACACTCATGTGTCCTATGAGGATGAGGTTGGCGAGGATGGGCAAATAACAAAAAAACTGGTAACTATCGGCGATCCGACAGAGGTTGCCATGGTAACCTATGCTCACGCATGCGGAACTAACAAAAACGAATTAGAGAAACAATATCCCCGCGTTGCTGAACTTCCGTTTGATTCAAACCGTAAAATGATGTCAACTGTCAACAAGACAGAAAAGGGGCTTGTGATGTATGTGAAAGGTGCACTTGACAATCTTTTGCAAAAATGCACAAAAATTTTGGACGATGGAGTTATACATGACATAACCGATGCAGATCGTGAGAGAATCTACAAGGCGTCAAAAGAATATGCAAAAATGGCTCTTCGTGTTTTGGGCTATGCTTACAAGCCGATTGAGTTGAAAGACGGGCAAAAATTAACTCATGCAGATGAAAATGATTTGATTCTTATCGGTTTTTCCGGTCTTATTGACCCTCCTCGTGAAGAAGTTATTGAGAGTGTCAAAACTTGCAAAGAAGCCGGCATCACAACCATTATGATAACAGGCGATCATTATGACACTGCGTTTGCTATTGCAAAGCAAGTGGGGATTGCGGACGATGAGAGCCAAGTTGTAACGGGTGCTGTGCTTTGCAAAATGAGTGATGAGGAACTAAAAGAAAAGGTTCTCGATTATCGTGTTTATGCAAGAGTTAATCCCGAACATAAATTGCGGATAGTCAAAGCAATAAAATCACTTAACAAGATTGTTGCTATGACGGGAGACGGTGTTAACGATGCGCCAAGCATAAAGGCCGCTGACATAGGCATAGGTATGGGAATATCGGGAACGGAAGTAACAAAAGGTGCTGCTGATGTAATTCTCACCGACGATAACTTCGCAACAATAGTTTCTGCGGTCAAAGAAGGGCGGCGGACATACAGCAATATCTTGAAGATTATTGTTTACTTAGTGTCTCTCAGCCTCGCAGAGTTAATCTTAATGACGGTTTTGCTTGCCGTATTAAGACTGCCGTTCTTTAATGCGTTGCTTATTTTATGGATTAATGTTGTAACGGATACGCTTCCTGCTATTGCAATGGGCACATTGCCGTCGGAAAAAGATATTATGAAGCAAAAACCGAATTCGTCGAAAGGGAGTTTATTCAGAGGTCAAAACGGACTTACTATGATTATCCACGGACTCTTTACTATGCTTTTAGTAACACTCGTTTATGCTATTGGCAGTTTGGTATTCAACCACGACGGACCTGTTCTTATCACCATGAGTTACCTAGTGCTTGGTGTTATTGAAACCGTTCATCCGTTTAATCTAATCAATTACCGCAAATCTATCTTCAAGTCAAACCCGTTTCAAAGCAGAGTTATGAATTTGGCTGTTTTGGCAACAATGATTCTAGTTGTGCTGAGCATAGCGATACCTTTTCCGGCATTCCAAAATGCATTAGGTATTACACCGCTGGCATGGTATCAGTGGGTGCTAGGTATTGCCGCCGGTATAATGATTGTTCCTTTGATAGAAATATATAAAATATTCAAAAGAAAATACTACAAAAAGAAAGAGAATTTTATTGCAGTTGAAATGCTTTCTTAAGTAAAAAAAAAAGAGATGAAAGTCCTCCTTCAAAATTAACGACTAACAAATAATTTATCAAGCATATGCATTTATGCTTGATAAATTTTTTTTAATAGGGTATAATTAATTTATTATCACAAAATAAAAAAGAAAAGGGATAGGCATCCCGAGGAGAAACAAAACAAAATGGCAAAAGAAGCAAAAGTTTTTAAAACCACAATCGGCGGCAGAGATGTCACTGTTGAAGTTGGCAAATATGCTGAGCAGGCGAGCGGGTCATGCTTGATAAGGTGCGGGGACACAGTTGTTATGACGGCGGCGACCATGAGCAAAAAAGCAAGGGAAGATATTGATTTTTTCCCGCTTTCAGTTGACTTTGAAGAAAAAATGTATGCAATGGGAAAAATTCCCGGCGGATTCAAAAAAAGAGAGGGAAGAGCAAGCGACAAGGCAATATTGACTTCTCGTCTTATTGATAGACCGCTTAGACCGCTTTTCCCGAAAGGATTATATAACGATGTTGCAATTGTTGCAACCGCACTCTCTGTTGACACTAACATTCCTCCTGAAGTTTTCGGAATGATTGGTTCATCAATTGCACTTTCTATTTCAGACATTCCATTTGCAGGACCGACAGGCTCTGTTGTTGTTGGCTGTGTTGACGGAAAATATGTCATCAACCCTGACAACGAACAACGACCTCTTTCAACTATCAACTTAGTAGTTTCCGGAACAAAAGACGCTATCATGATGGTTGAGGCTGACTCTAAAGAAGTTTCGGAGGAAGTTATGCTTGGCGCTATCATGTTCGGACATGAGGCGATTAAAGAGCAAGTTAAATTTATTGAAGAGATTGTCAAAAAAGCAGGTGTCAAAAAACAAGAAGTAGTCTTGCCTGACACTTCAAATATTCAAAAACATATTGAATCGGATAAAGAGTTTGTCAAACTAATTGACGCATCACTAAAAACTACTGACAGGACAGAACGCCAAGCAAATCAAGATGCCGCTGAAAAACTAATCGGAGCAAGCATCATTGAAACTTTTGGTGAAAAAGCAAAAAGAGACGGCGGACTTCTTGTCTATGACTATATCAAAAACAGAACCAGAGACCTTATCATGAAAGGTCAAAGACCGGACGGCAGAAAAACAACGCAAATTCGTGATATTTGGTGTGAGGTCGGACTGCTTCCAAGAGTCCACGGCAGCGGAGTGTTCACAAGAGGTCAAACTCAAAGTTTGACAACTTGCACTCTCGGCACAATGAGCGAAATTCAAAAATTGGACAACCTTGATGATGAGACCTCAAAAAGATACATGCATCACTACAATTTTCCTCCTTACAGCGTTGGAGAAGCAAGGGGAATGCGCGGACCCGGAAGAAGAGAGATTGGTCACGGAGCGTTGGCAGAAAGAGCGCTTGAGCATGTTATTCCGACAGAAGAAGATTTCCCATATGCA
Source organism: Bacillota bacterium (assembly GCA_009779975.1). Lineage (GTDB taxonomy): Bacteria > Bacillota > Clostridia > Christensenellales > Pumilibacteraceae > WRAY01. The sequence continues at coordinate 5,638 of WRAY01000040.1, forward strand.
ATAAGAACTGTTTCGGAAGTTATCTCATCGAATGGCTCAACTTCCCAAGCAAGCGTTTGCGGCTCAACCTTGGCACTTATGGATGCGGGTGTTCCTCTAAAAGCGCCTGTTGCAGGTATTGCAATGGGGCTTATCAAGGATGAAAAATCGAAAAAAGTCATAGTTCTGAGCGACATTCAAGGGCTTGAAGATTTCTATGGCGACATGGACTTTAAAGTTGCCGGAACAAAAAATGGTATAACTGCTATTCAAATGGATATCAAAATAAAAGGTATTGATAAGGACATACTAACAACAGCACTCAAACAAGCGCATGAAGGCAGACTTCATATTTTGGGCGAAATGCTCAAAGTGCTTCCTGAATCTCGTGCGGAACTTTCTAAATGGGCGCCAAAAATCATTATGTTTAATATTGACCCTGACAAAATCGGCGATGTTATCGGAAAAGGCGGAAAAGTCATCAACGGCATCATTGATGAAACAGGCGTTAAACTTGATATTGAAGATGACGGAAGAGTATTTATCGCAACCAATGACCCTGAAATGGCTCAAAAAGCAAAAGCAATTGTCCTTTCAATCGTCGAAGAGCCGGAACCTGGCAAAATCTATGAAGGTAAAGTTGTTCGTATCTTGAAGTCAAAAGATGACCCGAATAAAGAACTGGGTGCATTTGTCAACATTGCCCCCGGAAAAGACGGCATGGTTCACATTTCTAAACTTTCTTCAAAAAGAGTTGAAAAAGTAACTGATGTCATCAACCTTGACGACACAGTAATTGTTGAAGTAATCAAAATCGACGACAAAGGAAGAGTTGATTTGAGATTGAAGGAAGTTAAGAAGTAAATTACAAACTACAGTTTACAAATTACAAATAAAGTAAAAAATAATTTATCAACATTTGTAATTTGTAAACTGTAATTTGTAATTTTTATGAGATATTTTATGGAGAAAGTAATCCATTACAGCAACGGTCTAAAACTAATAGTAGAAAATATACCCTCTCTTCGCTCATTATCTTGCGGCATTTGGGCGGGGGTGGGGAGTGCTAAGGAAAATGAGAGAACCAATGGGCTCTCTCATTTTACTGAACACATGGTGTTTAAAGGCACCGACAAACTAAGTGCTTTTGAAATAGCAGATGCTTTTGAAAAAGCAGGGGCGGCGATTAATGCGTTCACTTCAAAAGAATGCACTTGCTATTACTTTAAGTCAATAGATGAGTATGCGGAGAAATGTTTTTCGCTTCTTTCGCATATCTTTTTTGATTCGGTTTTTCAAGATGTTGAACTTGACAAAGAAAGAAATGTCATCTTGGAAGAGATTAACATGACCCAAGACGAGCCTGAAGATATTTGTTATGATTTGTTAGCGAATGCAGTTTATGGCGAACATGCTCTGGGGCAAACAATCTTAGGAACAAAAGAAAATGTCAAAAGGTTTGACCAAAAAGAAGTCAAAGAATTTATTTCAAATTTCTATTGTCCGCAAAATATGGTCATTTCATTTGCAGGCAACATTACGCTCGCTGATGCCGACAAATTGGTCAAAAAATATATATTGACAAAGACACAGCATTGCGGCATCTCTCAACCCCTAATGACTGCCCATAAAATAACATCATGCCACAAAGAGCACTACAAGGACTTTGAGCAAGCAAATATAGCCCTTTCATTTCCGTCATTTGAATTTAACTCAAAATATTCTGTTTCTGCAGGTCTCCTTTCGGCAGTGTTCGGCGGCTCAATGTCATCTAGGCTTTTTCAACAAATCCGTGAACAAATGGGATTAGCCTATAGTGTTTACAGCGCACCCTCAACCTATCAAAAAAACGGAACATTTAACATTGTCCTTAACATCTCTCCGCAAAACACAGAAAAAGCAGTTAGTGCGACAATGTGTGAAATCAAAAAACTTTGCGAAAAGGGGATTAAAAAGGATGAGTTGGAAAGGGCAAAAACCGGATTAAAAACTGCCCTAATTTTCGGACAAGAAAATGTTCAAACAATAATGTCAACCAACGGAAAACTGCTAATGCTCGCAAATGAAGTCTATGACATAAACAAAAAAATAGAAGAAATAAATAAAGTGACGAAAAAAGACATAGACGAAGTAATCGAAAAAATCTTCAACAGTAACATAATTTGTTCCGCTTATGTCGGCAAAGACCCAAAAGTTAAAATAGAATCGCTATTTTAACTTAAATTACAAATTACAGTGGACAAATTACAAATAAGGTAAATTTTATGGATAATATAATTCTCGAAAAAAGTAAAAAATTTGCTATTAGAGCAGTAAAACTTTATCAATACCTAACAAATGAAAAAAAAGAATTTATTTTGAGTAAACAATTACTAAAAAGTGGAACTAGTGTTGGAGCAAATGTTAGAGAAGCACATAACTCAATGAGTAAGGCTGAATTCAAAATGAAAATGAATATTGCACTAAAGGAAGCGAGTGAAACTGAATATTGGTTGGAGTTATTGTTTGAAACAAATTACATAGAAAAAGAACATTTTGAGAGTATTTATAAAGATTGTAGTGAATTAAATAAATTATTAATTTCAATCATTAAGACGCTCAATAAAAAATAACACAATATTTGTGATTTGTAAACTGTAATTTGCAATTTTTTTATTATGGATAAACTAGAAAACATTTTTAAAATGCAAAAAGAGTTGGACGACTTTATAAAAAAGGGTCGCAATTTGGATTATCCGCTATCGGAATGGCTTCAAAGGAAGGCAATCGCTTTAAATGTTGAAATGAGCGAAGTCATGGACGAAGTTAACTACAAATGGTGGAAAAATAACAAAGATATTGACTGTCAAAAAGTAAAAGAAGAATTGGTCGATGTTTTTCATTTCTTCGTTAGTATGTGCCTTGATGTCGGCATGACAGGGGATGAGTTACACAAACTCTACCTTGAAAAAAACGAAAAAAACTTCTCTCGCCAAAAAGGAAAATTCGGTGAGGATTATAAACAGTAATTAATTTTGCAAATTCGGAAAGATTCAACAATTAGTTAATTGCCGTCATTTTCTTTTTGTTCATCTGTTTTTTCTTTTAGAATATGAGAGATAGCATTAATAGAGATTAGGGATTGTTCCAGATGAGAGAAAAGCCTTTTTTCTCTCATCTTTTCTTTTTGTTCATTGCTTTTGAAA
>WRAY01000041.1 GCA_009779975.1 Bacillota bacterium
CCTAGGACGAGTAAATCAAAAACAATCAAAAAGAGCCTGAAAAATCAAAATTTTTACTTATCGTCCAACTGCACCACTGCGGAATAGAGACGATTAAGGAGGTAGCCAAAACCCCCAAAAAGACCGAGCAACTTATTTGCACTTATTTTTTAACTTCTGCAAAAAGGGCTATTATTGCAGAAAAAAAGAATACCCACGGTGGATTAAATATTCAAAAACAATCAAAAAAGTCCCGAAAATTCATAATTCCGCCGTTTAGTCCAATATTCCCACATCCCACATAGGAGTTCTTTTTTATCTGCTTTACTTGAGAGGGAAGGGGTTTAAAGTGGCAGACTATTTTTAATTTTCGTGATTTTTATTCATCATCTAATTTTTTTGGTTTGTAGCCGAGGGGGAGTATGTTTCGTTTGAATTCGTGGTTGATTAGTATTCCTGCGGCGGCATAGAAGCCTACACCTGCGCCTATTATTCCGAAGATGCCTGCGGCAATACGGACGCCGAGAACTCCTGTGAAAAAGTGTATTGAGAGCAAGAATAACAAGACGGCGATAGCGCCCATTGCAATACGGGTTACGACACTGAATTTGAAAGAACAGACAAAGAACACAGCAACGATGAGACTCCACAAAAGGAAATAGACGCCCATTGCACTTCCGTCATTGATTGTTGAATACGGATAGTGGTCAGGACTGATGTTTCCTTCTCCGAAAATACCGCCCATGCCCGGAAACAGCCCCCACAAAAATACCAAACTCATCCAAAATCCGCTCATTACAACAAAGCGGGTTCCATAAAAAGTGTTGCCTCGCTTCAACTCGAATATGCCTCCGACCAGTTGAACAATTCCGCCGACACAAAAAGCAACAGCCGCAATTGCAAGCGACATTTCTGTCCAACCGATATTTCGAACATTAAACATCATTGTTGTGAAAGCCGAGGCGAAAATACCGATAGCAGTAGTGTTGGCATATTTGTCAACAACAGGTTTATTTGAGGTGAGGTCTTTTTTTTCAACTGGGTTATTAGATGTTGGTTGTGACATTATTTATAAAGTTCTCCCTAAAGTGTGTATATCCAATTAGTTTTAAAATTAAGACAGACTTGAGTCATAAAGCCGTGAAAATAACCATTTTGCGTATTTCTAATGCGCAAAAGAACATTTTCAAGTCTTTCTTATCAAATAACTAATCAAATCTTTTATAACACCAAATGAATATATCATATATATATAATATTGTCAAGTGAAAACATGCAGATATTTATCAACTGTTTGTGACAAAATTCAAAAAAATTGTGAAAAAACTGTTAATAATTTTTTAAATTTTTTTCTATTTCTTTTGTAAAATCTCTTGACAAGGGTAAAAATGTGTGATATAATGCTATTTACTTAATGAATGTTTTTAAACACACAAAGAAAATAAGCGTCGCTTTTTTGTTGCTTGCTGCCATTGCAATGGGCATGATTTTTGCTGTTGTTTTTCAAAATGAGAGACAAGTTTTTGCATATTCAGAACAAACAAATTCGTCATTAATTGCACTAACTGCCATAGGCTCGCCTCAAAATTTGTCATTCAATCAAGAGAGTGGAATTTTGACTTGGGATGCAGTTGAAGGAGCAATGGGGTATCATATATATTCTGAGGGCGAAAGAATAACAACGGCATGGGTAGTTGCAACGAGTGTTAATCTCAACACGCTTGGGCTACACGCAGGGATTCATCGAATTGCCGTAAGAACTGTGCCTATGGATAATAATCTCGGAGAGTCATTCCTGAGTTCAACTATTTCATTTATGTCAGTGCATTCTCTTGATGCACCAATAGTTTCATTTGACATAGACAGCCAGATTTTGAGTTGGACTGCAGTTGAAGGTGCAACAGGTTATTTTGTCTATGTTGAAAACACTCGCAGAACAACAACACCTATTTTGTTAACGAGTGTTTACATATCAAATCTTGATCTTGATGTTGGAATATCTTATGTTCAGGTGAGGGCAGTAAGTTCAGCGGTTTATTTGCTTGACAGTGAGTTGTCGGATTTGTCTCGTGTCACGCTCAATATAACGCTTTCTGCTCCTGTTAATGTTGAAGTTAATCAAACAACATCAGTTGTATCATGGAATGCTGTTCCTTATTCGACCGGATATCATATCTATGTTAATAATATAAGAAGAACGGCAACTCCTGTTCTTGAGACCTCGTTTAATTTGGCAACATTGAGCCTTGCGATTGGAGTCAATCAAGTTCAAGTCAGAGCAGTCAGCAATCTTGAATTTTTTATTGATTCTCATTTGAGTGCGCTGAGCGATACAACAAACATCGTTTATTCAGTCATTCTAAACACGCCTTCTTTGAGTATTATTCAAGGAAGCGGGATTTTGTCATGGAGTGCAGTGCAGCATGCTGCCGGGTATCATGTCTACAAACTCAATAACACAAGTTGGGAGAGAGTAACAACTGCGGCAATAGCCTCTTTGAGTGTTGATTTAAACTCACTGCCGCTTCCGCTGGGAAATCAAAGCATTCGGCTAAGAGCGGTTAATCCTGCATTTTATGTGACAGATTCCGGTTTAAGTGATGCTGTTAATTTCACTGTTTCAACTACTTTAGATGTGCCTGTTGTGACAGTCAACGAACAAAGCAGAATTATTTCATGGACTGCAGTTGATAGCGCCGAAACTTACAGAGTTTACATAAACAATACTTTTCTGATTGAGACAAGACTACTTCAAATAAATATGGGGCAACTCTCTTTGTCAAATGGCTTGCATTTTGTTCGAGTGCGTGCACTGAGTCCTTTGTCTTATGTCCACAATTCTGCTCTTAGTGAAGTAACCAATTTTATTGTCGGAATAACTCTTTTATCGCCAACCATTGCGATTAATGGAAATATTGTCAGTTGGAATGCAGTTCCTAATGCTGAGGGCTATTTTGTCTATGTCGACGGAGAAAGAAAGACTGATGAAAAAATAACAACTCTTTCATTTAACCTTAGTGGGATTGAGTTGGATTATGGAATTTATAATATTCAAGTTCGTGCAACTTCTTCAATAATATATCGTTTGGATTCTATATTAAGCACAGGGCAGCAGTTTGTTTTGGGAACGATTTTGGGAACTCCTTTTAATCTTTCTTTCAATAGTGTTAGTTTTACTCTAACATGGAATGTAGTTCCGCTTGCAACTAGGTATCAAGTATTTGTTAACGGCAATATGCAAGCACAAACAACAGCACTTTTTGTCAGCATTAGTGATTTAAGTTTAATTGCAGGAGAAAACATCATAACTGTTAGAGCCGTTGCTGAAAGAGTTGACCTTTTGCCGTCGGCGATGTCTCTTCCTTTTGTTAAAATGACAAGTGTTCCTCTTCTTCCGCCTACTGTCCACAATTTTGAAAATGGAGCAAGCAGTATAAGTTGGGATGCAGTTGAAGGAGCAGGCGGTTTTGTTGTTTATGTCAATGGTCAAGTTGCGCAAATACTGCCTTCATCAGCAAGGTCGATAAGTATTGCCAGACTTGAGTTGTCAGAGGGTCAGCATAGCATAAGCATTCGGGCACTAGGCACAAACGGACAATCGCTTGATTCTGAACTTTCACAATCTCAAATTATTAGAATACCGCCGCCGCCAATTGTTCCTGTTGATGAGGGACTGGCACTTTGGATAATTCTTGTTATTGCATTCGGGGGCGGGATTCTTCTTGTTGGATTGATTGTCCTAACTATCATCTTGATTGTTATCACTTCAAAAAAGAAAGAAAAAAATGTTCAACAAAAACCAAACAAAACACTTGACCAAATGGGAATGTATGCTCCTCGTCCTCAAACAAATGTTTATGGAATGAATGGCGGACATTCAGGTTATGCCGCAACAACTCGCACCACAACTCATCATGCTGCGGGCATCGCTCAAAACGGGCATTCCGGTTATATTGGCGTAAACGGAGGAAAAAATGGCAACTATAATTCTCCGGCAACACATAATGGCGGCTACATGCATGTGTCTCCGCGGCAACAAATACCATATAGAACAGTATCAAATCAAAACAATAATCCACACCAAAGAGGCACTCACGCAAATCAAAAAAATATGGCGCTTCCTCAAGGAGATGGAAACAAGGGGCATATGACACAATATAATTCTAATTTAAAATCCCCTTACACGCAGCAACTTCATCCTAATAGTCAAAGACAAGCCAATATGCCGATAAATAATGGCAATGGTCAGATGCCGTATTCTCAAAGACCGTTAACTGCTCAAAACGGACATTTGCATCCAAAAAATGCTTACCACATTCCGCCTCAGTCTCAGCAACAAAGAACAGGTCAAGATCCCGCACAATATAGATAGCAAACTATACTAACGAGTTTGGAGCGACTTTATGAACACATTAAAAATTAAGAGAAAGAAAATGATTGTGATGCTATTGTTTTTTGCACTAACATTTAGCACAGTTTTTGCCGTTGCATTTGTTAGCGGCAGAAATTATACTCAGCATCAAGACAATATGCCGAGCGCACAATTTTTGCGAAACTCCGAAAGGGGAGTTGCAGTTTTAGAATATGCAATGCAGCCCTTTAGAACTTTGCAAAATGAAAATGACAGCATCCATATCCATGAGTACTCTGATAATTTCGCAGGAAAATTTATTGATGATGAAGGTGTTTTAAATATTGCTTTAGTGCAAAACGATACTCAAAATCTTCCTCGTAATGTTTTTTCATCATTTAATGGGGCAGTAAGATACACGCCTCAAAGATATTCATTCAATCATCTAACGGACATCAAAAATGCTGTTGTTTGTTTTGTTGTTGAAAAACATGCAGAAAACCATGAGGTTAATGTTTTTGAAATTTCAATAAAAGCAAGATACAATGCAGTTCATATTAGTTTAGGAAGTGAAATTGATGCTACACTTGTTCGAGAGGCACTGGAAGAAAAATCGCTATATTCAAGTGAAGCATTGATATTTAATATTGACAATAACGCTTATTTCACTCCTCAACGAGGACCTTTTTTTGGCGGTGAGAGAATAATCGGAACTTCAGGAGGAATGGGAAGCATCACAATCAACGCAACCTGTAACCTAACCGGAAGGCATGGATTAGTCACGGCGTATCATGTCATAGGCTCTCTTAACACTTGGGCAGGAAACTGGGGACAAGGCACGCCTCTTAATTGGTTTGGAATGGGTGAGAGAGGTTATTTGGCAGGAATCGATGCAATGTTTATTCCGTATTATCAAGCAGGGGTATTTCTTCCAACTGCTCACATAAGGCAAACAAATCAAGGCAGAGACTATTTGTTCACTGATGTTCTGACAGGTGGAGAAGAGCAAATAATTGAGGGAACATCTGTCACAAGTGTCGGAATAACAACAGGAGTGTTGCATGGAACGATAATGGCGTCTTCAACATTTGCGTTTGTTAATATGGGGAGTATTGAGGGTGGCACATCAGGAATGCGATTTGACAATGTCATAAGAAGCAGTATTCCGGTGAGACCCGGAGACAGCGGAGGACCGCTGCTTGCAAATATCGGCGAAAATAGGTATTTAATCGGAATGAATTTTGCCGGAGGAACAACAGATGTTATTTCAGTAAGAGCAACCGAAATAGCAAATGTTCTTGATGTCACTTTGATGACGAACGACTTTATTACATATCCGCCTGAGCAAACGAGCGTTCCGCATTTTGAAAACCTGGCAAGAAATTATGATTCTATTGAGTTTTATAGAAGTGAGTATAATGATATGCCGAACAGGCAAATATCAAACCTAAATATTATCAATCCAATTTTTAATGAGAATAGAATTCAAGATGTGGTTTTTAAAGGTGTTTATGATGATGAGGGAATTTATGTCGGCGATGAATATGCTCCTTTCGGAGGATTTGACGACCCTAGTTATAGTGCCGCAAGATATTTAACATGGACAGGGTCTTGGAGAGATGTTGAGATAATTCCGATAAGATATCTTAATAAGCAAATTTTTTGGATAAGAGTTGAAAATAATCTGCAACAATATTCATGGGCAAGGTTTATGATTTCAACTGCATTGGGAGAGTGGTCAAATAACAACTGGACTGAAGGAAATGAAATTGAAAACCATTTCTATAACTATGAAAAAGGCTACAGAATTGGAAGAGCAATGCGGACAGTTGAGCCGGATTTTGCCTCGTCCTTTGATGATTTTAATTTCAATCGTTTTAATATTGAAGAGGAAATAACACCTCTTACAATGTGGTTAAGAGATGAGATAACTCCGGGAACAACAAAAACTATAAATGCTTCGTCATTTATGACGGCAAACAGTGATATTGATTTTGTTTCTTTTAAAGAATATGAAGAAGGTGCTTTTGCTTTTGTGCCGCCGGGTGCGGGGGCAATACACCTTGATATTGAGAAAGACTTTTTTGAAAATTTTACGATATATGTGCCTTATGGAACACAAAGACATGGTTTTGTTTATTTGAGGTTTAATTTGGTTTTGCGAGAAAATTTTGAAGATGGTTATATTTTATCTTCTAAGATTGTCTACATTATTTTTAGACTTCCTGACACGAGAGCAATGCTTGCAAATCCAACAATAACTGTTGATAATGACAGCGGAGTTCTAACATGGGGAACTGTTCCGAATGCAGGAGGCTATCATATTTATGTCAATGGAGTGAGAAGAACAACCGAAGTAATAACTTCAAATGATTTTTCTTTGCGAACCTTTTCGCTCAACATCGGAACTCATATTGTTCAAGTAAGAGCAATCAGTTCTGAGGCGTATTTTGTGGACTCTCATTTGAGTGAAATTGGCAATTATTTAGTTTTTCAAACACTATTGTCTCCTATAGGTTTGAGGATAGTGGGAGGAATTCTTTCATGGGAAGAAGTTCAAAGTGCAAGCGGATACTATATTTATGTTGACGGAACAAGAAGAACATTCACTCACAATTCGTCTATCAATCTTTCAGAGGCTGATTTAGGAAGAGGAAGAAACATTCAAGTCCGTGCAATGGGCGATGATGCCTACATATTAGAATCCGCCCTTTCAGTCCCGCTTCAACACAGAGTTGGCTGCAAGTCAACTTCCATAACAGAACACGCCCTAATACTCTCCACACTCCTAATCCTAACCGCTCTAATCCTCCTAACAATAACCCTCCACAAAAAACTAAAAAAGAAAAAACAATAAAACTTAACGATTATCGTCAAAAAATCTTATTCAAGAATAGAAATAATCAACGAATAAACAACCAAAATTCTAAGAACTCTAAATTGGAGAAAAAATATTCTGAAAGATTAGACCAAAAAACAGTGACAATACCACTGTTGAATTGTGATAAAGGAGTATGTTGGTAGTTTTTTATATATTATCGTGCCAAAAACATATCATCTTGTCGCAAAAATTAAAGCAATTCAAACATAAGAGCAGAATGTCTCTCTGGTATTAAAATTGGGCAACAACAAGCAACAAAAGAGCAAATTGGACAAGTATTTAATGTTTTCTCGGTTATTTTTTCTTAATCTGCTTTTTCTTTCAAATCTAGAGGAAGTTGCTAAAACTTACATTTTGATTATTTTTGATTTTCATCAAATTCTCCTAATAAGCGCAGTAACTATCGGAGGAGTTGCCGTCACAATCCTAAAAATAGCACGAAAACAACTAGTTGAAGTAATCCGTAAATGTTCAGTAGAGAATTAAGTAAAGTTCAGGTGGATATACTGCTGTTTTTTTCTTGATTAAATGCTGATTTTTGGGTAAAATATTTTTATGCTTTTACATAATGTTGAACTAAATAATAAAAGAGTTTTACTCGTTAGGCCGAATGTTCATATTGACATTGCGGATTTTTCGGGATTTTCTTTTGCGGAGCCGCTAGATTTAGGGTATTTAGCGGCGTATGCCAAGGCGGAAGGTGTTGATTCTGATGTTATTGATATGTTGGTAGACAAACGACAAGATATTGTTAAACTTTTAGAGAGTAAAAAATACGATTTAGTTGCGTTCACAGGTCATGTTACGGCAGTGGTCAGCATAAATGAATTAGCAAAAAAAGTTAAAGAATTTGATAGGAATATCGTAGTAGTTGTTTGTGGAATTATGGCGGCGGTTAA
>WRAY01000042.1 GCA_009779975.1 Bacillota bacterium
CGGTGTAAGTGTATGTGTCTATGAAGACGGAAGAGAGTCAGTTTGGGGGGAATGATAAGAACTTATGAAAATTTTGAAATAATTTTAATCTGAGGAAATAAAGTTATAAAATCACTCTATCATGAAAAAAAAGCAATACACAGCAAGAGAACGACAAAACTATCATTTTCTACGGCAAAATGATAAAAACGCAAGTGAAAAGCAAAGAGAATACTCACTTGTTTTCACTCGTTCTGCTTCTCGAAAAAAGGACATTTTAAATGAAAGATATCATGAAGAAAATATCAAAGATATGATAATTGATTTTAGAACAAAAGACCATGACGAATGTTTGGCACTACAAAACATTTTAAAAAATGATACAGACCCACTTAGACGAGCAGTCCTCAACGGCTTGCAGTGTGCCGAAGAACTCGAAGACAATCGCCGTGATGAAATACAGCAACGAAATGAAGCAAGAGACAAAACCAAAAGGGAAGAATTTAGGCAACAAAAAGAAGAAAGAAAACGAGAGCGAAAAAGCGGTTTTTTTCGCCCATGAACCAAGAGACTGTGAGCGTGGGGAGTTGTTTTACACAACAATCACACCCTTCGCACACATTCTCATAATTTCACACACTCCGCTTTTGCTTTTGTGCAAAAAGCCAAACGGGGAGCAACTGCAAAACCAAACCAAAAAAAATAAAAAAAAGGAGAAACAACAAATGAAACAATTTATTGAATTCAAAGTAGGTTTTGAGGAAAGCCAAGAAACCGAAAGGATAATTCTTAATGTGAATGACATAGTCAGTATTGCAACAGTTGACGGCAAGGTCTCACTTGTTAGAAGATTTGCGGAAAAGAAAAAACTATGCAAATACCTGCTCAAAAACACATTTGATGAGATAGCAACAAAACTATGTGACTAAAAAAATATAAAAGGAGCGTAAAAAAATGATTTTAAGAAGATTAAAAGAATTAAGGAAAGCGAATAAAATAACTCAAGACTATCTTTTGGGTCGTGATTGCACAAAAGAATGTGAGTTTATAGAAAGTCAAGAGAAAAAATATAGTGATGACTGTGACGATTTTAGATATTACATACACACTAAATTCACTTGTTCAAATTGCAGTTTTGTAATAGAAGATAACGAATATTGCAACACTTGCAGAATTTTAAATTATTGTCAAAACTGCGGATTTAAAGTTAAAGAGGAGCATAAATGAAACTAACAATCTTACTAACCTATAAAAACGATTTTAAGGACTGTAAAACCAGTCCAAGCACAACAAATGCAATGAGGATAGTCCAAAGAGAACATAAGACAAAAGGACTGAAAAACGCACTTATTGCCTATGGTCAAGGAAAAATATTTGCAAATTTAGATGAAACCCACTTTACATCTGATGAACAATTATCATTTATTAATTAAGAAAAAGGAGCGACACTATGTTACATATTAAATTTTTAGATAATCGTTATTATGCAAAACTTGAAATAGGCGAAGTTACTATTCGTCAATTGGGAGATAACTTAAAAGATATATTTATAGATTTAGCAAATTGTTTGATAGTGAACGGCATTGACATGCCACAATCAATATTTCAACATTTTATAACACATGGCGGAATGTCTAAAGAGAGACATTAGAAAAGCAGTTAACGCTCTACTGCATTTTTAGGTGGGTTCGCTCCTGCTTCCGTCCCAACAAAGTATGTATTTAAAGGTTATTTGCAGACAACTAATGAATTCATGCTTCCGACTGCAATCGGGTGTCGCTAGGCTGACGGCATAAAATATGAAGCCAAAAAATAAAAAAAAGGAAACAAACAAAAATGGAAAACAAAAACGAAACAAAAAACAAAGAAAAAGAAGTAAAAAAAATTGATGAAATTGCAGTGCAAGGCAGAATTTATACAATAACTGATATTGATTATCGTGCCATTGACCCTGTTAAAAGGAAGAGAGGTTTAGAAGTTCAAAAAGTGGTTATTGAAATAAAGCACCCATTTGAAAGGTCTTTTCCAAATGTGGAAGTTAAATTTCCTAAAAAACTTGCTAGGAATGAGGGGCGTTTTGAATTGAAAGCAAGAAGGGAAATAGAGACTAAAAAACTTGCTGAAATTCCTTTGACTGCAAAAGTTAGATTGCTTGAATTTAAAGAGAATTACAAGCGTGATATGAGTTCTTTTTTATCAATAATAATTGATAGTCCGTTTGAAGATGGAGAGGAAAAAACATATATAGTTACAGTAGTTGAGGAAAAAGTCAAGGGAGTTCTTTTGGATTATGCTCGCGAAAAACTTAATGTTGTCACGCTTGAACAGCAAGAGCAGGAAAGAAAGAAAAGAGACTAGTTAATTTTTGCCGTAGTATGCATTTGTTTTTATTACGGCACATGACAGGACGAGTATGTTAGCAGGGGGTTATATTTATATAACTAGGTGCATCTCCCCCCACTGTCGAAAAAGAGCGAATAAAATAGGAAGTATAAAACTATGGGACTAATATCTCACATGGCAAAAAAAAACCAAAAAGGCAGAAACCAAAAAGGTAAGTTTATTGATGGACAGTATACTGACGGCATACTTAGTGATAAGTATGCTATTGTGAAAGGCTTGAAATTGAAAGGGAAAGAGGGCGAAAAACTTCGTTCATTAACTAAGAGAGAACAACAACTAGTTGCATTAGGTGCAATTATTGAAGCAGAGGAAGCAAAAGACCGTAAACTTCATGACATGGCACGAAGAAATGTTGAGTTTAAAAATGGAGTTACTGCTCAAAAGGTCGTTGAGTATCGCAAGGAGAAAAAAGCAAAAAAAAACTAACTGCTCCGTCCAAACAGGATTTTATCAGTGACCCACATTATGCAATGATGAAAGAACATTAAGCAGTTTTGCAAGATATAGGCTTTTATGACTTGCATGATGGTGGTCATGGTGAAATTGACGATAATGTGATATGGGGTGATATAACTCCGTTTGCTCCATTTAAGGGCAAATCAGCAGGTGTTCACACTGTTAAATTAAGTCCAAAAGAATTTTTGGATTATGAGATTGAGAAAGAAAAAATTTTGAAAAATTTAAGATAAAAAAAGATTAAAAAGAGCGTAAAGGAATAATTATGAAAAAAATAATAATAAGAAAAGAAATAAGAATAATGTTAGCGGTAGCATCGTTGTTTGCACTGCTGTTTAGTGCATTAATGCTAGGGCTTGTTATAAGTCCACGACAAACAACAAGAGTAGGGGCACAAGACAATGTGCATGGACAAATAATCATTCTTCAAGGTGGTTGGACAAGTGTAGGGGTTTTGACCTCAACGAGCGGAGCATTTGACTTTTATGATGAATATGGACAAATTGCATACTGGGCAGATGGTTCACATTATCGTGCATGGTTCGGAGTTAATAGCGATAGTATTTTGGTCTCCAGTTTGATAGCAGTAAGAGGAATTCACACTCATTATTCAACATTGTGGCAAGAAAAACAGGATATCGGATATGTTATTTTAGATGAACGGAATGTTGGTTTGTGGGGCAATGGTTTTAGTGTTGATTTGTTGGGATATTTCCCATTATTCGGAGAATGGACAATTGGAGTATTTTATTACTACCAAGGCGAGTTGGTGGGAACTTCAACACTAGTAATTCATACTGATGTATATATGCCAATCCCGAACGCTCCGACAGGGTTCAAGTTCATGGGCTGGTATTTAGATGAAGCATTCACAATGCCGTTTTATCTGTTTCCAGTTCAAGGTAATGTAACGCTGCACGCAAGATTTGCACCGATAACCTATACAATCACTTATCACCTGAACGGTGGTTCAATGACAAACTATCCTGCAACATTCAATATTGAAAGCAACGCAATAACGCTTCCAGTCCCTACAAGACATGGATTTGAATTTGACGGCTGGTTCACGACCCCTACATTTTTAGGCTTTGCAGTGACGGCAATTCCACAAGGAACGCATGTTAATCAAACATTTCACGCAAGATGGACAGCGATAGTTTACGACATCACATTCAATCTAAATGGTGGTTCATTCGTTGCAATAGCACCCTCAACCTTTACAATCGAAAGTCCGATAATCATACTCCCGACACCAGTTCGTGACGGCTTCACATTTGACGGTTGGTTTGGACATGAAACTCTTGCAGGTATTTCAATAATAGATATTCCTAGTGGTTCAATGGGTGACATAGTTTTTCATGCAAGGTGGACGGTTATTACATACAACATTACATACATACTCAACGGTGGTTTTTTTCAGACTTCGCCTGTTTCGACATTTACTATTGAAACAGCAACATTTACGCTTCCGACTCCGATAAGAGCAGGGCATGACTTCCAAGGTTGGTTTGAAAGTCCGTATTCGGGTGGTTTGATGGAATTTCCAGTGACACAGGTTAGACAAGGAAGTTTTGGCAACATCAGATTGTATGCAAGGTGGACTATTCAAAGGTTCACAGTGACATTTATAGTTAGTGGGGAAGTTTGGCAGGAAATAATTGTCGACTGGGGGACAGTGCTTGGGCAAGCATCACTGCTTGATGTTGCAACAGGGTCACTTGTCGAAGTATTTTTAGAGCCTGCAATGCTGACTTCGTTTCACCTCGGCAACGCTATTTTTGATGATATGGAACTGTTTGCTCCTACTAGTTTTAACCTCATGAACTCAATCACTTTTAATGTGAGAGGACAACAAACTACACACTGGCTTCCGCATAATGAAAGGCTGAATAACTTGTTCGCCCCTCAAATGTTCGGTTATGAATTTGTCGCATGGTATTTTGATGAGGAACTGACTGACCAAGTTAGAATGACTGACCGTCTTACTGTCAACATTGAGTTATTCGCAAGGTTTGAGCCGATTGTGCCGCACGAATACAGTCCTACATCATGGTATCGATTATGGTTTTTTTGGGTTATTGCAGGATTAGGACTTTTTGCAATAGTAACTATTATTGTTATTATTGTAATGGTGAAAAAAAAGGTGGATTAAACTATGAAAAAACTAGGTATTTTTATCCTTGTTGTCATCTTCTTTGGAAGCATTTTACTTTTTGTTGTTGGATTAACTACTGATGTTCTTAATCTTAATGACTATGACGAAGTGGTGACAAGACAGGATTTAGAAAACGCAAGACAGCAAGGATTTAATCAAGGTTTTCAACTAGGAACAAGGGAGTTGCAAACATTCCGTGACCGCATTGAGGAACTGGAAAACGAGGTTGAATATTGGCAAGACCGATACTATTCAATGCGTGAATATTTAGAGGGAATTATTCGGGATTTGAACGAACAAATTCTCTCTCAAATGTCGCATGTTGATGTTTTGCATAATGTGATTTTACAACTTGTGGAGTATGGTTTGGGAGACTTAGTCATGCCCGACAGCCTTGATTTCTTGCAAAGTTTAGAACAAATCTATGTTATGATTTTGGGTCAGATTGAGAGTGATATTACATATTTGGAATGGTGGCTTGATGAGGTTTTCCCAATTGTATATAACATCGATAACGCTCAATTAGAGGTCAATCAAACACGATTAGAACGAGACAATATTGTTTCGGAAATTGCAAGATTAAATCAACTTATTGCTAATTATTTAAGAGAGATTGACAGGGGTAATTTAACATATGGTGATAGTCCTATTTGGGTGATGACCCGTGCAGGTATTCGTTTGACAATAGGCTTGCATGAGATTAATAGAGATAGATATCGTGATGAATTGTTGCCACAGACTCAATATAATTATGATAACGCATTAATACGACTTATTCATTACAACAATCAACGAGCAATCGCTGAGCATCTTCTTGATGGACAAATAACTGCTCGTGCTGACTTTGAAACAAGGCTTAATGATGTCAGAGAACGCATTGAAAACAAAGGGGGTGGCTTATGAAGAAAGGACAAATAATAGCATTTAGTTTAGTGGTTGCAGGTATTGTGATAGGCTTTTTAACATTCTTTATTGTCACCAACTTCAACTACATGTATGCTCGAGTTCGAGGGCATGAACTGTTTCCCCCATATTACCTTGAACTAATCCATGAACAAGGAAAAGCAGAGGGTGAGCAGGACGGACGAGAGAAAAGCGACAGGCAAGAGGAGTATTATCAAAACATCATTGATGAACTCAAAAGAGAAGCGGAAAATCAAACTGAACCTTGCACCAAAGAGGTCGACAACCTTGAAAGAGAACTAAACGAACTTGATGAGGAGACACAAGCACTAAGGCTCGAATATTACACTGCTAGACTTGATTTATTGACGGCTAGACACTCAATTATCACTGCTCAATTATCAACGCATACAAGCCAGTTGGACGCTATAAATGCTGAATATGACGCATTGAGAGGGAATGCACAAATAACTTTAGCGAACTTGCAACGATTAATGGCTTTAAGTGCCGAAAGAAACGAATTGTCAATACTCTATCACGCATACTATGCTGAATTGACGGTGTTAAACGCTGAAATTGAGCAAGTAGAGCAACAAATTAGTGAGGTGCAATTATGAATTTTTTTAAGTCAAAATCAAATAACCCCTTATCAACAAAAAAAGTGTTACTGATGATAATTGCACCAGTGCTTCTATTAGCATTCATCTTTCTGCAATTCCTAATGCCACAATTAAGAACAATCAATGCAACTGCCGAAACATTCAACATTGAAAACTACGGCATGAATGTTTCCTCATTTGTTAGAAACACCAACCTTGAAACATTCTCATCAGGAACAGGAATTGGCGAACAAGGACCATACACTAGATACGAGGGTGATGTCTACACCGATTGCAACAGGCGGATTGTCGGAGTGTTTCACAACGGCTTTTCACTTGTGCTGACAGAGGGCGAGGGAAACGAGAGTGTCGGCATTGTTGCAGTCGAAAGAGACACAACACCGCTATTCTTCATTGAAGAAACTAACGAGGTAATTGACGGTGCAGGCTCATCACTCCAGTTCTATTTTGACAGTCTAAACATGCAGCACACTTTAAGACTAGGCAACCGTCCAGTGAGAAGCAGGGGCATAACCCCAACATGCGAAGTGTTTTTGATAAATATCAGATGGAACAATAACGCTAACGATATTCGCCCTGTTTATGCTTTTCGAGAGAGTTTTTATTACGGCATAAACTTTTGGAATGTCTCAACAATCTTCAACCGTGAAAGAAGATACAGATACAAATACTTTGACATGATGAACCGCGAAATTCCTGTGGAGTGGGTCGTTACAAGAGCGGAGCAA
>WRAY01000043.1 GCA_009779975.1 Bacillota bacterium
AGGTTTTTCGTGCATTAATTCAATTGCCAGTTTTCTGATAGTGCTTGCCGAAACAGAAACGAAAGATGTTATATTGTTGTGTGCAAACGGATAACAAGGTTCAAACAGCGTTTTTTCCGCAAGCGGTTTAAACGCTATTTTTTTGTTTTCTTTGTCAAGTCCAATAGCAATAAATTTTGGATATCCCAACAACTCAATCGCACTTTTGTTAAATGAAAAGCATCTTTGCTTTATTCTCACAGATGGTCTTTTTGTGTTCCCTATGTTAAAATCAAAGTTCATAATTATATTATACTAGACGCCATATGTCTAAGTCAAGTATTTTAGCCGTATTTAGGCTATTATGTATAATATGATTTATTTTGCTGAAAATCTAAAAAAATTGCGTATTGAAGCAGGAAAAAGTCAAGCAGAATTGGCAAAGACGCTTAACTGTTCGCAAAGAAGAATTTCACATTTAGAAAACGGAACAATTGTTCCTGATATCAATGCACTTGTTGAGATTGCAAAATGTTTTGATATTTCATTAGATGAACTTATTTTAACTAAGTATTAATTTAAAATTGTAGGGGCGGGCATTGCCCGCCCCCGCAGTATCCGATCGACACTCAAATACTCACTTCGTGTCATGGGGACAGTCCCTCCGATTGCCCTGTGGGGGCAACCCTTCGGGCACTTCGTGTCGTTTGGACAGTCCCCGAGACACTTCGTTTCGGTTGCCTCTTGGACATTGCCCCCCCTACAGTTTATTTTGTTGTAATATATTCGGGAGAATTAAATTGTAGGGGCGAGCAACGCGAGCCCGCTTAAATTATCATTATATTCAATTATCAATATTATGCAGCCCAGTATTAGGGTTCGCATTGCTCACCCCTACAGTTTTGTTTGGTTCGTTGTTCGTTACGGGGTTCGTGGCTGTCGTTTAACATTGTGCGAATATTAATAAGCCCCTTACATGATATTGTTGTTGATTATTTTCGGACGACTGAAACAAATGGGGCAGCGATTCCTTAATCATTAGAAAAATATATGTTTAGAACCTAGAAAACTGTCAATAATCTAATTCATGAAAAGATTACTGACAGTTTTTTTTATTGTTTTTTTTGTGCCTATTATCATTCTCACTTCTTGTGCGCCTTTAACATTCACACAAGAGTGTGACATGATTCGCATACATATTGTTGCAAACTCAAACAGTGAACATGACCAAGAAAAAAAATATATAGTTCGAGATGCAGTCAAAATTCATCTAGAAGAGTCGCTTCATCAAAAAACCAGCATACAAGATGCTCGTTCATTTATTCGCAGCGAATTAAATTCCATTCAACAAATTGCAACTCAAGCCCTAAATCAAAATAATTCTGCGACCATTATTCATTCAACATCGTCAACTCACAATCTCCAAGCAACAGTTCGTTTTTCTCGTGAATTTTTCCCAACCCGAGCCTACTCAAACCTTGTAGTCGAAAGCGGTTATTTCTATGCATTAACAATAACCCTAGGAAATGGGCTTGGCAACAACTGGTGGTGTGTCATCTATCCCCCGTTATGTTATTTATCACCCATAGAGAGTGTCGGTTCTTTTCGTTATCGTTCAATAATTTTAGAATGGTTCAGAAGATGACTTCAAACAATAGTCAAAAGGAAAAAAATGTGGTAGAATAGTTTTGGGTTAGGAGTATGCAGAGATTAAAATCACATTTGGAAAAACTGGGAATAGTTGACTTTGGAAAAACAATTGATAGATTTAAAATTTATCAAGAATTTTTGCATGAATATAATTCTCACACGAATTTAACAAGCATTAAAGATTTGGAAGAAATTGAAACGAGACATTTTATTGATAGTCTTGCTGTTTTGGAGTGCGCAAATAATTCGCAATGCACAATTAAAGACAACAATAATTGTGAATTTTTCATTCAAAACTGTTCGTTGTTAGATGTCGGCTGCGGTGCTGGTTTCCCCTCAATTCCAATTGCTATTATTTTGGATGCACTCAATATTTCATACTCTCTCACTCTTGTTGACAGCGTCAAAAAAAAGACTGATTTTTTGGAAAAATTGATTGAAAAATTGTCTTTAGGAAACATAACAATAATACATTCCCGAGTTGAGGACTTGTCTTATCTAAAAAACTCATTTGACATTGTGTTAAATCGTGCGGTTGCTTCGCTCCCAACACTTTTGGAATACTCTTTGCCATTTCTAAAACTCGGCGGACACCTTATTGCCCACAAAGGCAAAAACGCTGAAGAAGAATTAACTGTCTCAAAAAACGCTTTAAGTGAACTTGGCGGAAAATTCATTCAGTCAATCCCATATACTCTTGGCGACATTGAATTTAAACTCCTCATCATAAAAAAAGATTTACAAACTCCTGAAAAATATCCCCGAGGACAAAACAAACCCAGATTAAGACCGCTTTAGCATATCATTAATTTTCTTCAGAAAGAGGCGTGAGTATTCTAACAAATAAAGTGAAGTTGAGCGACCTTAAGAAAGGAATTGAATAATTTAAAGTAACTTGAAAAGATTTATAGCCCTCTGAATTTGTTGGATGAATAGACTCTAATTTCAAGACTTTTATTAGATAAGCAAAATGCAAAAAATCGCTGCTAGAAATAAAAAATACCTTTTAATTAGACACTTGACAAAAGCGGTGAAGTTGCCAAAAATTTCAAGTAAAAATTGTTGAAAAAGACATCAAAACGCCTTGACACGGGGCGTTTTTTGGTATAGACTAGAAAAGCAAAATTAAGAAAACCATACTATATATAGTGTGGTCTGCGGATTTAGTATACTATATATAGTGAGGAGAAGTGAAAATTGAAAAGTGGAAAGTGATAAGTAAGGTCGAATTATATTAAAAAATTCTTCAATACTTTTCACTTTCACCTTTCACTTTTTACATACAAAAATTATGGACAAGATTATTAAAAGAGACGGGCGAAAAGTGAAATTTGATGCGTCGAAAATAACGACGGCAATCGAAAAATCTTTGCTTGCGGCAAACATCAAACTGAACGCAAAAAAACTCGCAAAAGAGTTGACCGACAAAGTCATTGCAACTTTTAGTGAATCCGACACTCCGACTGTTGAGATTATTCAAGACAGGGTGGAGACGGTTCTTATTGAAAATAATCTTGTCAAAACTGCAAAAGAGTTTATTCTTTATCGTGCGGAGCGAACTCGCATAAGAGAAAGCAACACCCGACTTATGAAAACGCTTGAGGACTTAACTTTCAAGGATGCAAAAGATGTCGATGCCAAGCGGGAAAACGCAAACATTGACGGCAACACAGCAATGGGGACTATGCTGAAGTATGGAAGTGAGAGCGCCAAGCAGTTCTATGAAATGTGTGTTCTCAATCCAAAACACAGTGACCTTCACAAAAGAGGGGACATTCATATTCACGATCTTGATTTTTTGACGCTCACCACAACTTGTTGTCAAATTGATTTAGACAAATTGTTCACCGGCGGATTTTCAACAGGGCATGGCTTTTTGCGTGAGCCTAACCACATTCAGTCATATTCGTCTCTTGCTTGTATTGCAATCCAATCAAACCAAAACGACCAGCACGGCGGACAAAGTTGTCCGACTTTTGACTATGATTTAAAAAGAGGCGTTGCAAAAACCTATGCCAAACTCTATCGTGACAATTTCACAAAAGCCTTAACGCTGATTGTTGGAATGGACACAACAAGAGCCAAAGAACTGGTTGACGAGTGTTATGCTGACAAAACTCCGATTCTTCACGGCATAAAAGAAACTCATGAATCAGTTGAGCATGAAACAGAATTTTTCGGAAAATATGACATCAAACAAGATGAACTGAAACAAATTCAAAAATTCGCAAAAGTTACTGCATTTAATGAGTGTGACAGGGCATGTTTTCAAGCAATGGAAGCACTTATTCACAACCTTAACACCATGCATTCAAGAGCAGGCGCTCAAATTCCTTTTTCATCAATCAACTATGGCACTGACACCTCGCCCGAGGCAAGAATGCTGATTAAAAATCTACTCCTTGCAACTGAAAAAGGTCTGGGCAACGGAGAAACTCCGATATTCCCGATTCAAATTTTCAAAGTCAAAGAGGGAGTGAATTTTAATGAAGGCGACCCAAACTATGATTTGTTTGAACTGGCGTGTAAGGTGAGTGCAAAAAGACTATTCCCTAATTTTGCGTTCTTGGACGCTCCTTTTAACTTGCAGTATTACAAAGAAGGAGACAAGCATTCAGAAGCCGCTTATATGGGTTGCAGAACAAGGGTTATCGGAAATGCCCATGACCCAAACAGTGAAGTAGTCACAGGTCGGGGCAATCTCTCTTTCACCAGTATAAACTTGCCGCGGCTTGCAATAAAAGCAAAAGGCAACATCGAATTATTTTTCGAACTACTCGATAATGTCTGTTCAAATGTCATCGAGCAACTACTTGAAAGATTTGAAACCCAAGCCCAAAAGAAAGCAAAAAATTATCCATTCTTGATGGGGCAGGGCATTTGGAAAGGAAGCGAAAATCTAAAACCGGACGACACAATAAGAGATGTCTTAAAACAAGGAACTCTGACTATCGGCTTTATCGGCTTAGCCGAAACTTTAAAATCGCTAACAGGTTTCCACCACGGCGAGAGTATTGAAGCGCAAAACTTAGGGCTTGAAATAGTCGGACATATGAGAAACCTTTGCGACGCTGCTTGCCAAAAACATAAAATGAATTTCTCTTTAATTGCAACGCCTGCCGAAGGATTAAGCGGAAGATTTGTTGGGTTAGATAGAAAAAAATATGGTAAAATCGAAGGCGTTACCGACAGAGATTACTACACTAACTCATTCCATATTCCGGTTTATCACAAAATAAAATCATTCGACAAAATTAGTTTAGAAGCGCCTTATCATGCCTTAACAAATGGCGGACACATATCCTATGTTGAGATTGACGGAGAGGCTGCAAACAACTTGACCGCATTTAAGAGTTTAATCAAATGCATGAGAGAACAAAACATAGGCTATGGTTCAATTAACCACCCGGTTGACCGTGACCCAGAATGCGGCTACACAGGCGTAATCAACGGCACATGTCCAAATTGCAAACGAGAAGAAACCGACGGAAAAGGTAACTTTGAAAGAATAAGAAGAATAACAGGCTATTTGGTCGGAACTTTGGATAGGTTTAACAACGGAAAGAGTGCTGAAGAGAAGGATAGGGTTAAACATATGTAGAAACTCTTCCTAAGTCCTTACGCAAAAACTTACGGCATCTTTTTGAGCGAAAAATCGTCTTTTTGTCTTGTCAATACGGTTAGTATAGACGGCAGTAAAAAAACGAATTTTAGCCTAAAAATCTGCTAATCATTTTCTGCGGCGAACTTATTCAGAGGTTCAATACTACAGTCGAAGACTGTTGTCAAGCATCTTTGATGCCTTTGTCGGAGAATATCATGTAGTAGCAGTTTTCCGTCAAGAGGGTCGAAGACCCTTGTCAGGTTTATTTTTTTGAATAGAGTGGGGTAGATTGTAGGGGTGAGCATTGCGAACCCGAATAAATTTATCTTTGTATGGTAAATCATTTTTGTGAACTAATAAGATGATGATAAGTTGCAAATATGAAAAACGATTTAGAAAAAACCATTCCCCTAGCAGGAACAGTTGATGAGAGTGTTGTTGACGGAGAGGGCATAAGATATGTCATCTTTGTTCAAGGCTGTCATCATGCGTGCAGGGGGTGTCATAATCCGCAGATGTGGGAAATGAAAGGAGGTGATAAAGCAACGCTCGCCTCTATTTTGAACGAGGTGAAAAGCAATCCACTCTTACATGGTATTACATTTAGCGGAGGTGAGCCTTTTCTTTATTCAAAAGAACTATCAATTCTGGCCAAAGAAGTTCAATCCTTAGGCAAATCCGTTTGGTGCTACACTGGTTACACTCACAACGAATTAAAAGAACTAGAAAAAACAAATCCCGATATCACTGCTTTGCTTTCTCATATTAATGTGCTAGTCGATGGAAAATATATTGAAGAATTAAAAGACGAAACCATATCTTTCAGAGGCAGTTCAAATCAAAATATCATTTATCTATCATAGAGCAACCGTCCATTATCAAATCGGGCTCGCGCTGCTCACCCCTACACTACTATACATTGTTCAAACTGTGTGTCAGTTGCAAATCGTGGTTCTCACTGGATTGCTTCGCCGTAAATCAAGCACTTAATAATTGCTTGTCTTACGGCTCGCAAAGACGAAAACCGCTCGTTTCTCGTCTTTGCGAGCCCTACCTTAGTAAATATTTTTGTTTAG
>WRAY01000044.1 GCA_009779975.1 Bacillota bacterium
GTCCTTGTCGGCAACTTTAGTAAAAACAATTTTATAAACCATCTATTTCAACACACTCCTCTATTGGAGTATTTAGACCTTCTTGAATGCTTTCCCACATTCCAGGGATAGATTTCAAGTAAATTGTTTCCATCAAATTTTCATAGTCCTCTTTAGTTAATAGGACAACCGAGCCTCGTTTTGATTTGACAGTTCTAGGCTTTTTAGTATATGCTACTTCATCAACAATAGCAAGTAGATTTGTGTTTTGTGTTGCGTTAACTGTTA
Organism: Bacillota bacterium; assembly: GCA_009779975.1. Lineage (GTDB taxonomy): Bacteria > Bacillota > Clostridia > Christensenellales > Pumilibacteraceae > WRAY01. The sequence goes on from WRAY01000044.1 coordinate 268, forward strand.
CCATTTTTATCACCTCCATGTGATTAGTATATTCAATTCTAACATAAGATTGTCAAAGTGTCAATAGGTTTTGGGGAATTAATTCGGAATGTTTCGTTATTCTTGTTTGGGACTTTCGATTATTTTTTTGATTGTTGCAAGTTGCTTTTTTAGTGCTTTACATTCTGGACACTTTGTTATTCGCTGGGGCTCTGATGGGGGAGAACCGTTGTAGGTGTAGTTGATGTTGCCTTTAATGTTGCCCATATTTCCGCCAATGATAACCCCATTGCTATTGTTTGTTATTATTGATTGTCGGGCAGGAGCATAGTCGTTTGTAATGCCTAATATGTAATCGGTTGTCACATCAAACACGCTTGCCAGAAGTCTTAATGAAGTTGAATTCGGTTCTATCTTGTTTTTTTCCCATTGTGCTATTATTGATTGTGTAACATTAATGGCATGGGCTAATTGTCTTTGCGTTAGTCCCTTCTCTCTTCTTAATTCTGCAATAGTCTGTCCTGTTGTCATAAATAAATTATATCATACTAAAAAAAAAATAAAAAAAATAGTAAAAAGTTAAGTCAAAACGCTTGACTTATATTTTTAATCATGATATAGTTTTTAGTATCAAGACTAAATTGGTCTTGCAAACTTAAAAACGAAATTTAAAAAAGGAGAGAAAGGGAAGAAATGTTTAATTGCTATAAATGTAAAAAAAAATGTGATAGAGACAAGGAAAACGAAAAAGGACATCCAATGAGGTATTGTCAAAAACTAAATTTGATGAATGAATTTAGGGAAGACGATGTTATCGGGTGGATAGTTGATTTGTTAGATATTGACAAAAGAATTATTTCTCGTGATATATTGCGTGAAAAGGTTAGAGAAGTTCTTGAGAGTGACGAACTTTTTATGCAATTTAATTTGGCAGTTGAAAACAAATTATTTGCTAGTGGACAAATGAGATGTGGTGTGTGTCGGAATGGGCAGTGATTATTATTTCTTTGTGTTGGATATATTTAGTCATAAAAAACTCCATAAGTTAAAAATAATTAATTTAGTATAACACAATAAAAAATAAAAATCAAACAAAAAAAACAAATTTAAAAAAGGAGAATTTAAAATATGAGACTGTATAAATACGATGAGATGATGAAAGAGATTGAACCTGCATTAGTAGGGGACGAACTTTATCAAGCAGTTCGCAAAGAACTTTTGTCGGCACTAAACAAAAACTATCCGACTTCCATTGAATATAGTCGGATTGAGGAATTGTTCGTTTTATATAAACGCATTTTGCTTAAGGCAATTGATGCCTATCCTAAAGTTCAGTAGTATCGCAAGTAATGTAATGCCACAATTACGGACAATCAACGCAACTGCGGAAATATTTAACATTGAAAACTACGGCATGAATGTTTCTTCGTTTATCAGAAAAACAGACATTGAAGCACTTTCAAATCGTGAACACGCTGTAGGCGAACAAGGACCATACACTCGCTATGAGGGTGATGTCTACACGGATTGTAATAGACGGATTGTCGGAGTTTTTCATAACGGCTTTTCGCTTGTTCTGACAGAGGGCGAGGGAAACGAGAGTGTCGGCATTGTTGCAGTCGAAAGAGACACAACACCGCTGTTCTTCATTGAAGAAACAAACGAAGTAATTGACGGTGCAGGCTCATCACTCCAGTTCTATTTTGACAGTTTGAACATGCAACACACTCTAAAACTGGGCAACCGTCCAGTGAGAAGCAGGGGCATAACTCCAACATGCGAGGTGTTTTTGATTAACATCAGATGGAACAACAACGCTAACGATATTCGCCCTATTTATGCTTTTAGGGAGAGTTTTTATTACGGCATAAACTTTTGGAATGTCTCAACAATCTTTAATCGTGAAAGAAGATACAGATACAAATACTTTGACATGATGAACCGCGAAATTCCTGTGGAGTGGGTCGTTACAAGAGCGGAGCAAATGGGCTTAAATCGTGGTGTTCAAATCGCCTTGAACTTCATTACTAAAGGACTGTCCGAAATTGTCCTTGAAAATCACCTTGATGTCGGCAGTGCTTTTATCGCTGAACAATGGGTATTATCAGACTTGCGAGTATATTTGCGAAGCGAACATCAGCATTTTTGGTCAAGACTTGTCACCTACGACACAAGGCAACACATCACAACATTTGACGGCGATTACCTTTTTATTCACCCCTACACCAATCAGTTAACAAATTTTTGGGGTTTTCCGATATTCGATAGCAGAAGCGGTTTTCCTGTCTTTATTTATGACGGCGAAATAGTGACCTTTGCAAGAGGTCGAGGGAGTGAAATATATCTTGTTGAACAGCCTTTAGTGGATAATATTTTGTTATTCAGTGCAACGGAAGAATTTTTCTTTGAACACTTCGGTGAGGTATATATCGGCATTCTTGAAAGTCCTGTCGGACGATTAAATATTTTAGTCATCAACACAGGAACAGAAGAAGACCCTAGATGGACATGTGCATTAGGTAACGATATAACTGACATGCTCCTACCAATGCATATATCAGAAGGTTGGGGACGGAACTCGGGGAACTCCCTTAGATACTTTTTTCAAGACCTGTTTGACTTCGGCGGTCTCGGCGGATTTTTCGGATTTTTGGACGGTGCTTTAAGGGTGGTGATTATAATCGGTTTTGCCCTCGCCGTTGCACTTGTTTTTTATTTTATTTACAAGGTAGTAGTTGCATTCAAAAAGAAAAAGCAAGGGGGATAGACAAATGATATTTATTTGGCTGATAGGGAAGTTGATAAATGCAATAATCTTCTTTGGCAACATATTCATTGAAGCACTAGTGTTTGTTATAGTATTCCCGTTCAAACTTTTAATACTAATCATA
>WRAY01000045.1 GCA_009779975.1 Bacillota bacterium
AAAAAACCTCTCTCTCAAGGCTTATATGTTTGAAACAGATTGTTTTCGTGTTTTGTTCTGGCAAATATATTTCTGCAGAAGTTTGAAAATTTAAAAACTGAACTGTTCCGTCCGGCGGAGTATCAAGGAATATTATTTTTTTGTAGAACGGTAAAATTAAATTTTCGTCATCAAAGAGAGGCGAGCAAACAAGGCGGGTGTGATTGTTTATTGAACTTGTCAACATAAACTCATTAACTTGCACTTTTTTGTGTAGTATTCTTTTTGCCTCTTCAAATTTTTTCTTGCATCCTGCGACAATTAATATTGAATATTTTTCGTCTATTAAGTCTTTTAAATCTTTCTCTTGATAAGTCTTATTTTGAGGTAATTTTTTGGAAAAAGAAATATACTCTATGTTTTTCAAAAAACAGCTGTATGCCACTTTTTCGCTAAAAAACAGCTCCTCGCATCTCGCTGCTTTCAAGACTGTCTTGACATATTCGTTATTATTATAGAGATTTACGCTTGTTTCAACAAGCAGTTTTTTTTTGCTGTCTCCAAGTAAAAATTGATTTTCGTTATAGAAGTTAAACGCTAGAATACTTTTTCCTTTGTGCGTAATATTAGTGTGATATGGGTTTTGTTTTGTCGGCAAGATACTGTCAAGCTTATATGCGGTGAGAGCGAAAATCGGACGGTTGTTTGCACTTCCAAACGGTTCAAGCCTGTCTAATTCTTTTGCAAATTCAAGAGTTAATTCATCAAAATCTAAAATAGTGTCGTATTCGTGTTGCGGTTCAAAAAACTCATCGCCGAAAACAGATAAAACTTCATCAAGTCTTGCTTTGAAAAGGTTGAGATTTTTTTTCTCCAGAGAGAATCCTGCCGCTCCCGCATGTCCGCCAAACTCAACTAAAATGTCACTGCATTTTATTAAAATATCATGGATATTAATTCCGCTGACACTTCTTGCAGTCCCTTTATAGACATCGCCTGCCCCGACAAGAACAAATGTAGGACGGCGAAATTCTCCGCAAAGACGTGCTGCTAAAATGCCTGTTATGCCTTTTTCCCATTTGTCATGAGCAAGAACAACTGATTTTTTGCTAAGTCCGACACCTTCTTTTTTTAATATCTCTATTGCTTCAACATATGTTGTCTCGCATAGTTCTCGTCGTTTTTCGTTGTCAGTATTTATTTCTCCAATGAGTGCTGCTATCCTTTTCTCATCTGAAGTGTTAAGAAGTTCAAATGCTCTTTGGGCACATCCCATTCTGCCAGCCGCATTTATTCTTGGGGCTATTTTATAGGCTACTTCAGATGAGATAAGATTTTGTGGATTAAGGTCATACTTGATAAGCATTTTCTCCAGACCAAGGTTTTTTACTCTTTTTAAGCCAAGTTGGACTATGAGACGGTTTTCGCTTGTCATAGGCATTAAGTCTGCTATTGTTGCTATTGCTGCAAGATCAAGATATTTTAGAGCCTCTTCTCTTCCTCCAAGTGCTTCAACAACTTTTAAAGCTACGCCCGCACCGCACAAATCTTTGAACGGATAGGGACATGTCGCCCGTTTTGGATTCACTATAACACAATCTGGCAATATAGGCGGCGGTTCGTGATGATCTGTTATAATAATGTCAACACCTGCAACAAAATTACAAAATTCAATCTCTTCTTTATTTGATATTCCGCAATCACATGTAATAATAAGGTCAGGGGTATATTCATCTAAAAGCCTTTCCAATGTTTCAATGTTTAATCCGTAGCCATCTGCCATTCGTGACGGAATGTGAACAAAAACTTCAACGCCGCAGGAAATTAAGTACTGAGATAATATGCTTGCTGAACAAATTCCGTCGACATCATAGTCTCCGTAGATTAAAACTTTTTCTCCGTTCTTAATAGCAGTATCCACTCTTTCTTTTAATTCACTCATTCCCTCCATCAAATTCGCATCAAATAAATTATTTTCTTGAGGAAATAAAAAATTCCTGATTTCGTCAATTGTCTCTATTCCGCGCAAAAACAATAACTCCACCATCTTCTCACTCAAATGGGTCTTTATAGACATCTCTCTTATCTTTTCTTCACTAAGAGTTATGGAGTTCTTTTGTTTAAAATTAATATGCATACAGTTTGAGAAGTAAGCAAAACCTAGATTTAGCGTCGCTGAAATTAACAAGCAGCATTTTAAGCGAAAATCTATTTATTGTCGCCGTTAATTCTATTTACATTAACAAGACAAAAAAATGATTTTAGCAAAAAGATTTTGTTAGTTTAGCTTAAGGACTTAAATCTAGATTCTATTTGGCAAGCGGAGACAGAATTCCTCCGCCTCCGCTTATTAAAGTCGTAAATGTTTTTTATTTAATTAGATTTGTTTTGCTTTTGCCTTTGAAGATGCTGGAGATTCCGCTTTTCTTAACATTCTTTTTGCTGCGAAGTCTTTTAACAGCACCCAAGCTGTCGGTGAAATAAATACTGTTGAATATGCACCGACGAGGATTCCAAAGAGAAGCGGTAAAGTAAACACTTGAATTGCAGGAACTCCCAAAATCGCAAGTGTTGCAAGAACAAGGGCTGTTGTGAAAGTCGTATTAATGGTTCTCAAAATTGTTTCACGAATTGCAGTGTTTGCAAGGAATGTATTTGACTTTCCTTCATAACGTTTTGACTTGATGCTTTCACGAATTCTGTCGAATATAACAATATTATTGTTTATAGTATACGCTAATATTGTGATAATAGCGGCAATAAATGTTTGACCTATCTCAATATTGAAAATAGTCATAAACGCAACAATCAT